>NZ_BJUK01000009.1 GCF_007989625.1 Bisbaumannia pacifica | reverse complement strand
GAGCCGCCCCTGGCGGCTCTCGAGCAGCGGCTCGCCCACCGTCTCGGCCAGGCGTTTGAGCTGCTGGGAGACGGTGGGCTGGGTCAGGTGCAGGCGCCGCGCCGCCTCGCTGACCGAACCGGCGCCGACCACCGCGGCATAGACCTGCAAGAGGCGAAAGGTCAGATGGCGACTGTTCATGACGCACCTCGCTCGGCGGATATATAGATAATTATCTATGATGAATCATCCAACTCTTAATTGGTATCCATACCTCGGCCTAAGCACAATGCGCGGCGTTTTCCCTTCGCGAGACGAGATGCCGCCCATGCCCGATATCGTGGTGATGTTCTTCCTGCTCGGCCTGCTGGCCGGCGTGGTGAAGTCCGACCTGACCATTCCCAAGGCCGCCTACGACACCCTGAGCCTGCTGCTGATGCTGACCATCGGCCTCAAGGGGGGCATGGCCCTCTACGGCAACCTGGGCTGGTCCCTGGTGCCGGAGCTGGCCGCGGTGGCGGCCCTCGGCGGCCTGATTCCGCTGGCGCTGATGCCGGTGCTGCGGCGCCTGGTTCGCCTCGCCCCCGCCGACAGCGCCAGCCTGGCCGCCCACTACGGCTCGGTCAGTGCCGGCACCTTCGCCGTGGCGCTGGCCTTCGCCGAGGGCCGCGGCCTGCCCATCGGCGCCGAGGTCACCCTCTATCTGGTGATGATGGAGCTGCCGGCGATCATGGTGGCCATCGCCATCTATCGCCGCTACAAGGGCCGCGAGCCCGGCGAGGCGATGAGCGGCCTATGGCACGAGACCCTGACCAATCGCGGCGTGATCCTGCTGGCCGGCGGCGTGGTGATCGGCGCCATGTATGGCCCGGCCCAGGGGTCCAACGTCACCGACCTGCTGACCGGGGCCTTCCATGCGGTGCTGGCACTGTTCCTGCTGGAGATGGGCCTGACCGCCGCCGAGACCCTGAGGCCCATTCCCTGGCGTCACTGGCGACTGCTGGCCTTCGCCCTCCTCGCCCCGCCGCTGCTGGCCCTGTGTGGCCTCGCCGTGGGCCTGGCCCTGGGTCTGCCCAGCGGCTCGCTGCTGATCCTCACCGCCCTGGCCGCCAGCGCCTCCTATATCGCCGCCCCGGCGGCCATGCGCGCCGCCATCCCCAACGCCAATATCGGCCTGGCGATGCTCGCCTCCCTGGGCTTCACCTTTCCCCTCAACGTCATCGTCGGCATCCCCCTCTACTATCAGCTGGTCCACGCCCTGGGCGGCTGATCCACCTCGGACTCCCCTCCTACGACCACAGGCGCCCCGCGGGGCGCCTGTGGTCTTGGCGGCCCACCGGGGCCAGCCGCTACGCTGAAGACGACATCCCGGCCGCGTTGGTGCAGCGCGACTCGCCTGCGACCTTGGTATAGCCGATTGGCACTTTACGTTAACGTAAACCTTGCCTAGTCTAGAGCCATTCCCACGCCCCTTTGGCTATGACCACTCGATCCCGGAGACCCGTCATGCACACGCCCTTCCAGCCCCTCGACTTCGGCCTCGACGACGAACTGAACATGCTGCGCGATCAGGTCAACGCCTTCGCCCGCGACGAGATCGCCCCGCGCGCCGCCGAGATCGACGAGACCAACGCCTTCCCCAACGACCTGTGGCGCAAGTTCGGCGACATGGGCCTGCTCGGCATCACCGTGCCGGACGAGGACGGCGGCAGCGGCATGGGCTACCTGGCCCACTGCATCGCCATGGAGGAGATCTCCCGGGCCAGCGCCTCGGTGGGTCTCTCCTACGGCGCCCACTCCAACCTCTGCGTCAACCAGATCAAGCTCAACGCCTCGGCCGAGCAGAAGGCCAAGTACCTGCCCAAGCTGATCAGCGGCGAGCACGTGGGGGCACTCGCCATGTCCGAGCCGGGGGCCGGCTCCGATGTGGTCTCCATGAAGCTGCGTGCCCGCCTGGAGGGTGACAAGTACATCCTCAACGGCAACAAGATGTGGATCACCAACGGTCCCGACGCCGATGTGCTGGTGGTCTACGCCAAGACCGACCCGGACGCCGGCTCCAAGGGCATCACCGCCTTTATCATCGAGAAGGGCATGCCCGGCTTCTCCACCGCCCAGAAGCTCGACAAGCTGGGCATGCGTGGCTCCAACACCTGCGAACTGGTGTTCCAGGACTGCGAGGTTCCCGTGGCGAATGTGCTGGGCGAGGTGGGCCGTGGCGTGCGAGTGCTGATGAGCGGCCTCGACTTCGAGCGCACCGTGCTGGCCGCCGGCCCCATCGGCATCATGCAGGCCGCCATGGACATCGTGGTGCCCTACCTGCATGAGCGGAAGCAGTTCGGCCAGGCGATCGGCGAGTTCCAACTGGTGCAGGGCAAGGTGGCCGACATGTACACCACCCTCAACGCCTGCCGCGCCTACCTCTACGCGGTGGCGGCGGCCTGCGACCGCGGCCAGACCTCTCGCAAGGACGCCGCCGGGGTGATCCTCTACTGCGCCGAGAAGGCCACCCAGGTGGCGCTGGACGCCATCCAGTTGCTCGGCGGCAACGGCTATATCAACGAGTACCCCACCGGGCGCCTGCTGCGCGATGCCAAGCTCTACGAGATCGGCGCCGGCACCAGCGAGATTCGCCGCATGCTGATCGGCCGCGAACTCTTCGCCGAGTCCGCCTAACCGCCACCGGCCCAGGTCATCGAACACAAGGATCGGCTATGAGCATCCTGAACACCCAGATCAATCCGCGCAGCGAGGCCTTCCAGGCCAACGAAGCGGCCATGCGCGCCGAGGTGATGACGCTGCGCGAGCTGACCGCGGCGATCAATCAGGGCGGCGGCGACAAGGCCCGCGCCCGCCACGAGTCCCGCGGCAAGCTGTTCGTGCGTGACCGCATCGACCACCTGATCGACGAGGGCTCGCCCTTCCTCGAGTTCTCGGCCCTGGCCGCCCATGAGGTCTACGACTCCCCGGTGCCCGCCGCCGGGGTGGTCACCGGCATTGGCCGGGTCTCGGGGGTGGAGTGCGTCATCGTCGCCAACGACGCCACCGTCAAGGGCGGCACCTACTACCCGCTCACCGTCAAGAAGCACCTGCGCGCCCAGGAGATCGCCCGCAAGCATCGCCTGCCGTGCATCTATCTCGTCGACTCCGGCGGCGCCTTCCTGCCCCGCCAGGATGAGGTCTTCCCCGACCGTGACCACTTCGGGCGCATCTTCTACAACCAGGCCACGCTCTCCGCCGAGGGCATCCCGCAGATCGCCGTGGTGATGGGCTCCTGCACCGCCGGTGGCGCCTATGTGCCGGCCATGGCCGACGAGTCGATCATCGTCAAGCAGCAGGGCACCATCTTCCTCGGCGGCCCGCCCCTGGTGAAGGCCGCCACCGGCGAGTCGATCAGCGCCGAGGACCTGGGCGGCGCCGACGTCCACGCCAAGCTCAGCGGCGTGGCCGACCACTACGCCGAGAACGACGCCCATGCCCTGCAGCTGGCCCGGGCCTGCGTGTCGCGACTCAACTGGCAGAAGCGCGGCCGGCTCAAGCTGCAGGAGCCCAGGCCCCCGCGCCTCGACCCGACGGAGCTCTATGGCATCGTCGGCACCGACCTCAAGAAGCCATTTGACGTGCGCGAGGTGATCGGCCGCATCGTCGACGACTCCGCCTTCGACGAATTCAAGCGCTACTACGGCGACACCCTGGTCACCGGCTTCGCGCATATCCACGGCCACCCGGTGGGCATCGTCGCCAATAACGGCGTGCTCTTCTCCGAGTCCGCGGTCAAGGGCGCGCACTTTATCGAGCTCTGCGCCCAGCGCAAGATCCCGCTGGTGTTCCTGCAGAACATCACCGGTTTTATGGTCGGCTCCAAGTACGAGCACGAGGGTATCGCCAAGCACGGCGCCAAGCTGGTCACCGCCGTGGCCTGCGCCAAAGTGCCCAAGTTCACCGTGCTAATCGGCGGCAGCTTCGGCGCTGGCAACTACGGCATGTGCGGCCGCGCCTATGACCCCAACCTGCTGTTTATGTGGCCCAACGCGCGCATCTCGGTAATGGGCGGGGAGCAGGCCGCGGGCGTGCTGGCCCAGGTCAAGCGCGAACAGCTCGAACGCGAGGGACAGACCTGGAGCGCGGAAGACGAGGAGGCCTTCAAGCAACCCACCCGGGAGCAGTACGAGCACCAGGGCCACCCCACCTATGCCAGCGCGCGGCTGTGGGACGACGGCGTCATCGACCCGGCCCAGACCCGCGACGTGCTCGGCCTGTCCCTGGCCGCCGCCATGAATGCCGAGATCGAGGACACCAAGTTCGGCGTCTTCCGGATGTAGTCGAACCCCGTCGCCACCATCCCCCGCAGGAGCTCACTTTAGCGGGCGACGGTGGCCTCCGGATCGCCGGATAAATCCGGCTCCTACGGGAACAATGCAGAGACTATCGCTATGTCAGAGACACCCTGCTCCAGCCTGACCCTCGATGCCCGCGGCGTGGCCTGGCTGACGCTGAACCGCCCCGCTGTACACAACGCCTTCGACGACGGCCTGATCACAGAACTCAACGCCCACCTGGCGCACCTGCACGAGGCCGCCACCCGCGGCGAGGTGCGCGTGGTGGTGCTGGGGTCTGAGGGCAAGAGCTTCTCCGCCGGGGCCGACCTCGGCTGGATGAAGCGCATGGTCGAGTACGACGTCGAGGGCAACCTGGCCGACTCGCGCAAGCTGTCACAGCTGATGCACGGCCTCGACACCCTGCCCTGCCCTACCCTCTGCCGGGTGCAGGGGGCCGCCTTCGGTGGCGCCGTGGGCCTGGCCGCCTGCTGCGATATCGTCATCGCCTCCGAGAAAGCCAGGTTCTGCCTCTCCGAGGTGAAGATCGGCTTGTCGCCGGCGGTGATCAGCCCCTATGTGCAGCGCGCCCTGGGGCCCCGCCAGATGCGCCGCTATGCGCTCACCGCCGAGGTCATGGACGCCGCCACCGCCCTGGCGCTGGGCCTCGCCCATCGGGTGGTAGACCAAGACCAACTCGACGGTGCCGTCACCGCCATGCTCGACACCCTGCTGGCTGGCTCGCCCCAGGCCCAGCGCGCCACCAAGGCGCTGCTCGGCGTGGTGGCGCGGGAGCCCGACTCCGAGGCCACCCGCGAGCACAGCTGCCGGGTGATAAGCGAGCTTCGCGTCAGCCCCGAAGGCCAGGAGGGCCTGGCCAGCTTCTTCGACAAGCGCGCCCCGCGCTGGACGCCCAACAAGGACAACGCCTCATGAGCCTCTCTCGCTTCGATACCCTGCTCGTGGCCAACCGCGGCGAGATCGCCTGCCGGGTGATGCGCACCGCACGCGCCATGGGCCTGCGCACCGTCGCTGTCTACTCCGATGCCGACGCCAATGCCCGCCATGTCCGCGAGGCCGACGAGGCCGTGCGCCTGGGCCCCGCCGCCGCCCGCGACAGCTACCTCAAGGTCGAGGCGGTGATCGAGGCGGCCCGGCGCACCGGCGCCGGCGCCATTCACCCCGGCTATGGTTTCCTCTCCGAGAACGGCCCCTTCGTCGAGGCCCTCGACGAGGCCGGCATCACCTTCGTCGGCCCCCCCGCCTCGGCCATCGCCGCCATGGGCGACAAGTCCGCCGCCAAGGCGCGCATGCAGGCCGCCGGCGTGCCCCTGGTGCCCGGCTACCACGGCAACGACCAGGACGATGCCCTGCTCAAGGCCGAGGCCGACCAGATCGGCTACCCGGTGCTGCTCAAGGCCAGCGCCGGCGGCGGTGGCAAGGGCATGCGGGTGGTGGAGTCCGCCGCCGACTTCCAGGCCGCCCTGGACGGCTGCCGTCGCGAGTCCCGCGCCGCCTTCAATGACGACCGCATGCTGATCGAGAAGTACCTGACCCAGCCCCGCCATGTGGAGGTGCAGGTGTTCTGCGACAGCCACGGCGGCGCCGTCTACCTCTTTGAGCGCGACTGCTCGGTGCAGCGCCGCCACCAGAAGGTGCTGGAAGAAGCCCCGGCGCCGGGCATGACCGCTTCGCTGCGTCGCGAGATGGGCGAGGCCGCGGTGCGCGCCGCCAAGGAGATCGGCTATGTGGGCGCCGGTACGGTCGAATTTCTCCTCGATGCGGATGGTTCTTTCTTCTTCATGGAGATGAACACCCGCCTGCAGGTGGAGCACCCGGTCACCGAGATGATCACCGGCCAGGACCTGGTCGAGTGGCAGCTGCGGGTGGCCATGGGCGAGCGGCTGCCGCTGGCCCAGGACGAGCTAACCCTCAGTGGCCATAGCTTCGAGGCGCGCCTCTACGCCGAAGACCCGGCCCAGGACTTCCTGCCCGCCACCGGGCGCCTGACCCGCTTCGCCCTGGACCTCGCCGGTGCCGGACTCGCGGCCGACAAGGTGCGCCTGGACAGCGGCGTGGAGAGCGGTGACGAGGTCTCCATGCACTACGACCCCATGCTCGCCAAGCTGATCGTCCATGGCGCTGACCGCGACCAGGCCCTGGCCACCCTCAACCGGGCCCTGGCCGCCCTCGACGTGCAAGGCGTGGTCACCAACCGCGGCTTCCTGCAGCGCCTGGCCGGCCACCCGGCCTTCAAGGCCTGCGAGCTGGATACTCGCTTTATCGAACGTCACGAGGCCAGCCTCTTCGCCCCCCAGCCCTACCGGGTGGAGGACTACGCCGGCGCCGCCCTGATCGGCCTCGACCAGTTGGCCCGGGAGTGCGAGAGCCGCTCCCCCTGGGACCGCCACGACGGCTTCCGCCTCAACGCCCCCCACACCATCCGACTCGCCCTCGGCGACCCCGCCGAGGCCAACGACAGCGAGGCCACCCCGGTGGTGGTGGAAGGTCGCCGCGAGGGCGACGCCGACGCCTGGCAGCTGACCATCGGCGGCGAGACCCTCACCGCCCGCCTCGAGCGGCTGGCCGGCGACGCCGTGGCGGTGACCCTGAACGGCCACCGCCGCCGCCTCCAGGCCCGCCTGGTGGATAACAGCCTGGTGGTGATGGTTGATCCCCAGGGCGAGACCCGCCTGCACTGGCGGCGCATCGATGGTATCGACCATGGTCACCACGAGGCGGAATCGACCCTCACCGCGCCCATGCACGGCACCGTGGTGGCGCTGCTGGTGGAACCCGGCCAGGCGGTGGAGAAAGGCATGCCGCTGATGGTCATGGAAGCGATGAAGATGGAACACACCCTGACCGCCCCCGCCGACGGCCAGGTGGAAAGCTTCCACTTCGCCGCCGGCGACACCGTCGGCCAGGGCGATGTGCTGCTCGAATTCGCCGCGGAGGAGTAAGACGATGGCATTTCCCACCCAGGTGCGCCTGGTCGAGGTCGGCCCCCGGGACGGCCTCCAGAACGAGGCCGAGCCCATCGCCACGGCCACCAAGCTGGAGCTGATCGACCGCCTCGGCGCGGCGGGCCTGACCCATATCGAGGCGGCCAGCTTCGTCTCCCCCAAGTGGGTGCCGCAGATGGCCGACCACCGCGAGGTGATGACCGGCCTCAAGCGCCGCCCCGGCGTCGTCTACTCGGCGCTGACCCCCAACCTCAAGGGCCTGGAAGCGGCGCTGGCGTGCGGCACCAAGGAGGTCGCGGTATTCGGCGCCGCCTCCGAGGCCTTCTCCCAGAAGAACATCAACTGCTCGGTGGCCGAGTCGCTGGAGCGCTTCGCCCCGGTGCTTGCCCGCGCCCAGGAGGCCGGCGTGCGGGTGCGCGGCTACGTCTCCTGCGTGCTGGGTTGCCCCTACGAGGGCGAGATCGCCCCCGCCAAGGTCGCCGAGGTCAGCAAGGCACTGCTCGACATGGGCTGCTACGAGATCTCGCTGGGCGACACCATCGGCGTGGGCACGCCCTTGAAGGCCAAGCGCATGCTCGAGGCCGTGGCCAGGGAAGTCCCCATGGCGAAGCTCGCCGCCCACTTCCACGATACATATGGCCAGGCGATCGCCAACCTCTACGCCGTGCTCGAGGAAGGCGTGGCGGTCATCGACAGCTCGGTGGCGGGCCTGGGGGGGTGTCCCTATGCCAAAGGCGCCTCGGGCAACGTCGCCAGCGAGGACGTGGTCTACCTGCTTAACGGCCTGGGTATCGAGAGCGGCATCGACCTCGACAAGCTCGCCGCCACCGGCACCTGGATCACCCAGGCCATCGGCCGCCCCAACCGGGCCAAGGTGGGCGTGGCGCTGGCAGCCAAGTAATCACACGACACAACGACGCGCCCCCGAGCCGGAGAACCGGCTCGGGGGCTGTTGCCAGGGCACCACTGACCCGCTCAGGCGGCCGTGGCTCACTCCGCGACGATGCGATCCCGCCCGCCCTGCTTGGCGCGGTAGAGCCGCCGATCGGCCGTCTCCAGCAGCCAGGTCGGCGCTACCACATCCGAGGGCAGCGCGGTGGCCACCCCCATGCTGAGGGTGAGCAAAGGCGAGACCTCGGAGGCCGGATGAGCGATGGCCGCCTCGGCGATCAACGCCCGACAGCGCTGCGCCACCCGAAGGGCGGCGTCGCGATCCGTCTCCGGCAGTACCAGGGCGAACTCCTCACCGCCGAATCGCGCCAGCAGATCACGCGGTCGCAGGGCCGAGGTGCCGACGACCTCTACCACCCGTCGCAGGCAGTCGTCGCCCGCCAGGTGGCCGAAGCGGTCGTTGTACTGCTTGAAGCAGTCGATATCCAGCATGATCAACGACAACGGTCGGCCGCTGCGACGGCCGCTGGCCCACTCCGTTTCCAGCACGGCATCGAGCCGACGCCGGTTGGCCGCCCCGGTCAGGCCATCCTGATAGGAGAGCGCCTCGAGTTCCCGCTGCAGCCGCAGCAGCCGCTCCTCGGTCTGCTTGCGCTCGCTGATATCGAACATGAAGCCGATCAGCGATTCCACCTCGCCGTCGTCATCACGCACCACATGCACCACATCGCGAATCCACACGTAGCTGCCGTCCGCCTTCAGCGCGCGGTAATCCGCCTCATGATCAATCCCCGCCTTGGACTGGGCGACGCAGAAGTTCACGACCCGCTCGCGATCCTCCGGGTGCATGCGCTCGACCCAATCATCGATGCTGAGCCAGCTACCCTGGGGCCAGCCGAGCAGGCGCTCGATCTGCGGCCCGATGTAGGCGAAGCGCAGGGTTTCCCAGTCGATCTTCCAGGGAATCGCCAGGGTCGACTCCAGCAGCGTCTTGTAGACGGCGGAGTCGACGATCATCGCTGCGGTGTCGTTGCTCATGGCGCCTCCAACGAGTGGCTATCGAGCAGCCTATTGGGCGGCCCAGTGGGCGCGGCCCGGCCTGCCTTCCGGCCCACCGTCGTTGACGCCGAGCATCTGCAGGATGTTGCGCTGGGCGGCATCGAGGATGTGCTGACGCTCCTGCTCACCGGGCAGGCTCTTGGCGATGGCCACGGCGCCCACCAAGGAAGCAAGAATGGCGCGAGACTTCTCGGCGATGACCTCGCGGTCGGGCTCGAAGGGCAGTTTCTTCAAGCGGCCCAGCGCGATAAGACGGGTCTCCAGCATCTTCTTCATGCGCAGGTAGGAGGCTTCGAACAGGGTGCGCACCTCGGCATTCTGGTTGCCGATCTCGTTGAACAGCACCGTCTCCGGTCCCGGCTTGTGCTTGCGTTCCAGCTCCTGAAGGTTCCAGCAGTTGGCGACCAGCTCCGTCAGATGCTGCACTGACAGGGGCCCCTTGACCAGCCTGGCCGCGCGGCTGCTCTCCAGGGTTTCCCGCACCGAGGCATGATAGAGCGCCTCCTTCGAGGCGAAGTGCGCGTAGAAGGCCCCGTGGGTCAGCTTGGCTAACTTCATGATCTGCCCGATGGAGACCTTCTCGAAGCCCTGGCGACTGAACAGCTCGATCGCCGACTTGAGGATGCGCTCCCGAGATTTCGCCTTGTGGTTTGCCGAGTAGGGCATGGCGACCTCAGACTCCCCGCTGAATATTACCTTGATCATATAAAGCCCGGTGCTAGCGTGGTTTCACCCCAAGCTGTTCAGGACATTACCATGCAATCACCACTCGTCATCACCGGCATGGGCATGATCAGCCCCCTCGGTTGCGGCGTCAAGGCAGGCTGGGAACGCCTCCTCGCCGGCCGCTCCGGCCTCTCCTCGATTACTCGCTTCGATACCGGCGATCTGCCGATCAAGGTCGCCGGCTCGGTGCCCGACCTTGCCGACGACCCCGAAGCCGGCCTCGACCCGGACCGGGTGGTCGACGCCAAGGAGCGTCGCAAGATGGAGCTGTTCAGCCTCTACGCCATGGCCGCCGCCGAGGAGGCGCTGGCCCAGGCCGACTGGTTCCCGACCAGCGATGCGGACCGCCTGGCCACCGCCACCATCGTCGGCTCCGGCATCGGCGGCTTCCCCACCATCACCCAGGCACAGACCACCCTGACGACACGCGGCCACCGCCGGCTCTCCCCGTTCACCGTACCGGCCTTCCTGGCCAACCTGGCGGCGGGTAACGTCTCGATTCGCCATGGCTTCCGGGGGCCACTGGGGTGCCCGGTGACCGCCTGTGCGGCCGGCATCCAGGCCATCGGCGATGGCATGCGCCTGATCCGCAGCGGCGAGGCCGAGGTGGCCCTGGTGGGCGGCGCCGAGGCCTGTATCGACCCGCTCTCGCTGGCCAGCTTCCACGCCATGAAGGCGCTCTCCACCGAGCAGGACGACCCCACCAGGGCGTCGCGCCCCTTCGACCAGGCCCGCAATGGCTTCGTCATGGGGGAAGGCGCGGGGCTGCTGGTGATCGAAACCCTGGCCCATGCGGAGGCCCGGGGGGCCACGCCCCTGGCCGTTCTCAGCGGCTATGGCACCAGCGCCGACGCCCACCACATCACCGCCGGCCCGGAAGACGGCAGCGGTGCCGCGGCGGCCATCCGGGCGGCGCTCAAGATGGCGGGGCTCTCCCCCGGGGCGATCGACCATATCAATGCCCACGCCACCTCGACGCCGGTCGGCGATCGGGCCGAGATCGCCGCCCTGCGCAACGCCTTCGGCGAGGCTCTGGCCGGTATCCCGATCTCCGCCACCAAGTCGGCCACCGGCCATCTGCTGGGTGCCGCCGGCGGCGTGGAGAGCCTCTTCTCCGCCCTGTCGGTGATGCACGACCGCCTGCCCCCGACCCTGAACCTGGAGAACGTCGACGACGACCTGCAGGACCTGGATATCGTCTCGGGCTCGGCTCGCGAGCACGCTACCCGGCACGTGCTGTGCAACGGCTTCGGCTTCGGTGGGGTCAATGCGGCGCTGATCGTCAGCAAGCTGTAGCGCCAGTCTCTTGCACCAGTGGCCACAAACGACAACACCCCGGGCCAAGTGAGCTGGCTCGGGGTGTTGGGTCGTCTTACCAGTGCGCCTGAATACGAGGTGCAGGGATTCGACGCCGGGGTAGCCTTGAGTCGGTGCCTTGGCTCAGTCCACCACCGAGAAATGCGCTAGCTGGTCGGCGCGGCCCTTGACGAAGGTCGGGCGGGCCGTGCCCCGCGCGACATAGCCCCGCGGCATCTCGGGGACCCAATCGAAGGTGGCGAGGATCAGGTCGGTCATTCGGCGCTCCTTCTGAGGACGACATGGGTAGCCCTGTCGGTAGCTACCCTTTCCACGCACCGATAGCCGAGGGCGCGCATGTCGATACCGGCGAACAGGCGCTCCCCTGCGCCGAGCAGAACAGGCGCGATGGCAAGATGGAGTTCGTCGACCAATCGTGCCCGCAGGTACTGTTGAATCGTGGCCACCCCACCGCCGAGGCGCACATCCCTGTCCCCGGCGGCTTCGCGGGCGCGCTCCAGGGCCCCATGGATGCCTTCCGTGACGAAGTGAAACGTCGTGCCGCCAGCCATCTCGATGGGGTCGCGAGCATGATGCGTCAGAACGAAGGCCGGCGCGTGAAACGGCGGGGTGTCCCCCCACCACCCCTTCCACGCCTCGTCCTGCCAGGGGCCGCGCTCGGGGCCGAACATGTTGCGCCCCATGATCCACGCGCCGACGTTCTCGAAGCCACGGGCCACGAAGTCGTCGTCTGGCCCGGCCTCACCCTCCTCACGACCCAGCACGCGTCGCTGGAAGGTCGCCGTCGCGAACTGCCAATCCTGATTCTCCAGGCCGTTGAGGCCCATCGGGTGCTCCAGGCTCTGTTCCGGGCCGGCGGCAAACCCATCGAGCGACAGGCCGATGCATGACACGCGTAGCTGACTCATCGCGATCTCCTGAACGAGGGCAATACACGAACAGTAGTCGAGCGAGACTCTGGGATCTCGACATCCCAGCAAGAGTGGGAAAACAGTCGGCCGGTACGCCAAAACACCGCGCCCCGGGCCAGGTGAGCTGGCCCGGGGCGCGGTGTGTGCCGTGGCGACCGAGTGGCTTATCCCGCCACACCGGCCCGGGCGGCGCGATGCGCGTGCAGCTTCTTGTAGCTCTCGATCAGCCGCTGGTGCTTCTCCAGCCCCTCCAGCTCCATGCTGGTGGGGGTCAGGCCATGGAAGCGCACGCTGCCGTTCACCGAGCCGACCACCGCCTCCATGGTTTGCTCGCCGAACATGCGCCGCAGGTTATAGAGGAAGTCGTCGAGCTCCAGCTCGTCATCCAGGACAATCTCCAGCACCGCGCTCACCGCCTGGTAGAAGAGCCCCCGCTCGACGGTATTGTCGTTGAACTGCTGGAACATCTCGACCCGCTCCAGGGCCTCCTCGTGCTGGCCCAGGGCCAGGTTGATCAGCAGCTTCAGCTCGAGGATGGTCAGCTGACCCCAGACGGTATTCTCGTCGAACTCGATACCGATCAGGGTGATGATATCCATGTGCTCGTCGAGCTGGCTCTCCTCCAGGCGCTCGAGCAGGTCGGCCAGTTGATCATCGTTCAGGCGGTGGAGATTGAGGATATCCTCCCGGTACTCCAGCGCCTGGTTGGTGTTGTCCCAGATCAGGTCCTCCACCGGGTAGACCTCGGAGAAATCCGGCACCAGGATGCGGCACACCGGCGCGCCCAGGTCCTCATGGACGGCCATGTAGGCCTCCTTGCCCAGCTCCTCGAGGATGCCGAACAGGCCCGCGGCCTCCTCCTCGTTGCTGCCCGAGAAGTCCCACTCGACGAACTCCACGTCCGCCTTGCTGCTGAAGAAGCGCCAGGAGATCAGCCCGGAGGAGTCGATGAAATGCTCGACGAAGTTATTGGGCTCGGTCACCGCCAGGGAGCTGAAGGTGGGCGGCATAAAGTCGTTGAGGCCCTCGAAGCTGCGCCCCTGGAGCAGCTCGGTGAGACTGCGCTCGAGCGCCACCTCGAAGCTCGGGTGGGCACCGAAGGAGGCGAAGACGCCACCGGTCTTGGGGTTCATCAGGGTCACGCACATCACCGGGAACTGGCCGCCCAGGGAGGCATCCTTGACCAGTACCGGGAAGCCCTGGGCCTCCAGCGCCTCGATACCCTCGAGGATCGCCGGGTACTGCTTCAGCACCTCCAGGGGCACGTCCGGCAGGGCGATCTCCTCCTCGATGATCTGGCGCTTCACCGCCCGCTCGAAGATCTCCGAGAGGCACTGCACCTGGGCCTCGGGCAGGGTGTTGCCCGCGCTCATGCCATTGCTGAGGTAGAGGTTCTCGATCAGGTTGGAGGGGAAGTAGACCGTCTCGCCATCCGACTGGCGCACGAAGGGCAGCGAGACGATGCCCCGTTCCGCCTTGCCGGAGTTGGTGTCGATCAGGTGCGAGCCGCACAGCTCGCCCTCCGGGTCATAGATCTCACGGGTATGGTCGTCGAGGATCTCGTCAGGCAGCTCGTCGTTCGGCCCCGGCTGGAACCACCGCTCGTTGGGGTAATGAACGAAGTCGCTATTAGCGATCTCCTCGCCGAAGAACTGATCGTTATAGAAGAAGTTGCAGCTCAGGCGCTCGATGAATTCGCCCAGCGCCGAGCACAGCGCGCTCTCCTTGGTGGCGCCCTTGCCGTTGGTAAAGCACATTGGCGAGGCGGCATCGCGGATATGCAGCGACCACACATGGGGCACGATATTACGCCAGGAGGCGATCTCGATCTTCATGCCGAGATCGGCGAGGATCTTGGTCATATTGGCGATGGTCTGCTCCAATGGCAGGTCCTTGCCCTCGATCCAGGTGCTACCCTCCCCCTGCGGTTCGCCCAGCAGCAGGGCCTGGGCATCCTCATCCAGGTTCTCCACCACCTCGAGCTGGAATTCCGGGCCGGTCTGCACCACCTTCTTCACGGTGCAGCGGTCGATGGAGCGCAGGATGCCCTCGCGATCCTTGTCGGAAATGGACTCCGGCAGCTCGATCTGGATCTTGAAGATCTGCTTGTAGCGATTCTCCGGGTCGACGATATTGTTGTGCGCCAGGCGGATATTCTCGGTGGGGATATCCCGCGCGTTGCAGTAGACCTTGACGAAATAGGCCGCGCACATCGCCGACGACGCCAGGAAGTAGTCGAAGGGCCCCGGGGCCGAACCGTCGCCCTTGTAGCGGATCGGCTGGTCGGAGATGACGGTGAAGTCGTCGAACTTCGCCTCCAGCCGGAGGTTATCGAGATAATTGACCTTGATTTCCATTGACAAAGCACCGGATCTATGAATGTCGGCGGGCCCCGAGGGCGCGTAACCTGCCATTATCCAGCTTTTCCCGCCGCCCGTCTCGGTGGGCTGGCTAAAAATTCACCGGCGCCCCGCCAACCACGACCAAGCCTCCCGCCTCCGGGCCGCCGCCTCCGCCAGGCACCACGTCGGCCTACGACGCGACTCACACCTCGATGGCGTACCTGAGATCCCGTGCCTCATCCCCGGTCATGCCGCGAAAGCCCCAGCAGTGCGCCGGCTGCTCCTTGATCGTCACCTCGATATCCGCGGGGGCGATTCCCAGCTCCGACTCGATCTCTCTGAACAGCGCCTTGATCAGTACCTTCTGCGTCTCCGGGGTACGCCCCTGCATCATATTGATCTCGATGACCGTATAGGCGGGCGTCCTGCCACCCGGGTAGTAGAAATCCTCGGCATCCATCGGCATAAAGCGGTGCGCCCGCTTGTCCTCCGGCATGCCGAGAACCGACTGCATGCAGCCGTGAATCACTTCGGACAGCCCGGCCTTGATAGGATTGAGGTATTCCTTGATTCCATAGACGACGATCATAATGCTTCCTGCAATAGATAAACCCAACGTGACTGGCGCTTCACCAGCCAGCATCCAGAACCCCCGAAGGACGTAACGAACTACACGCTGCCTTCCTTCTCCACCACCAATATCCTGGCCTCACCCACCGGGTGGGCCACATGCTCGGTGCCGACGGAGGCATAGAAAATATCCCCGACGCCCAGGGTCACCGACGCTTCCTCACCATTTTCCCGGAAGAACATCTCCACCTTGCCATCCAGGACCACGAAGACCTCTTCGCCATCGTTCACATGCCACTTGTATGGCTGATCGGTCCAATGCAGGCGCGTGGAAATGCCATTCATCGAGGCAATATCCTCGGCGCCCCAGGCGCGATCCGCCACGAACTCTCTTCCCCTAATAACTTTCATAAACGCACCTGAGAAAAAATAAATCACAAAGCGATGCCAGCCTAGTACATCATTCTTATAAAGCTAAAAAACTTATCACACAGCATAAGCCACACCCATCGAATGCCGCGAACAGGGTATGCCCTTAATGGTCGCACCTTCAGCACCTTCCGAAGCTTTCACCCCATCAGAGAAATGGGCTAGCACAAAATAGCAATGTCGGCAACTTTGACAACATTGGCACTAACTTGCAAATCTTCGATTTCCGAACTACAAGTCACTACACGAACCTTAACTTCACTGGGGCGACCCAAGAATCTACCTTGCTTTATAATCACCTCCCCATCCCCAACGAAGCCGTGCTTGAATAAGTAAGCTGAAACCGGACCTGCAGCACTTCCCGTTGCAACATCCTCGAACAACCCTTTATTATCCCAAGTTCGCCCTTCAAGGGTATCCACATCCAGCACATAAAGAAACTTCCCACCATACGGCTCTATGAGAGGGCTCAGGTCCCTGACATTGAAGGAAATATTCTCTAACTGAGACCTCACTGGAAGAATGACATAAGGCAACCCTGTTGATATGACTTCAGCGCCTGAAGAAAGACCGTCCGGCTTGGTCAGATTGAGGGAGGAATATAGCACCTGTGCTTCATCCTCAGACAATGAATATGAATAAAATGGTCTACCCTGACTCATGGTTGCAATAAATTCTGAATCGGTCTTTTTGCTCGAAAGCCTTAAAGGACGACCATTTATATGAACAGTCCATTCATGTTCACTATCGCTACCAAATCGTTCATGAAGATGGTAAGTCAACCCCAGCAGTGGGTGACCAGCAAAACCCAACTCCTCTTCCACCGTAAAAATTCTTGCATGATATTCATCTGCTTTCACCTGAAGGAAAATGGATTCAAACTGACGCATTTCTTGCGCCCATGCCAACATTTCCTTTGAACACAACTCATCACAATCAGAAAATATGGTCAAGCCATTTCCATTCAGCTTTTCTCTAGCAAAGACATCCACCAGCTCGCATTTCAATTACTTCACTCCCAGACTAAAACCTCAACAAAGAAATTCATTCGCCTAGCGAACGAATCATCTCATCAGCCGCTGCCACTTCATATTGGCTAAACACTCGAACCCCATGCCGGCGTAGCAAGGCCGCCGTCACTCCCATGCCGGGGACCTTCTTTCCCGAAAAGCTCCCATCATAAATGGCCGAGCTTCCACAGGAAGGGCTGAACTCGGCCAGCACGGCGACCTTGATGTGGAACCGTTGACACAGCTCCAGGGCCACCTGGGCGCCGGTGATAAACTCGTCGGTCACCTCCACCCCGCCTTTTTCGGCAACCATCGTTTCACCACTCAACACCTTCTCACCATCGCCTGCGACAATTTCCGCCGGCTTGCGAGGTATGCTCATCCCGGCCTCGACTTCGGGACAGACGGAGACGATGCGACCGTCGGATAGCCACCTCTCGACAATTTGGTCCGTCAGAGCGAGGCTTCCTCCATCATACCTGACCCGCTTTCCCAGCAGGCAGGCACTTACTAATAGTTTTTCCAAGTCAGTACCTTTTCCCGAGGAGCGAAGCGGCGACCCGTCAGGGACGCCCTCCTTACGCGAACTTTCATGTGATTCCCGGTGCGGCAGATAGGTTTACCAATACCGAGGATCATTGAATGCCTCAATGCAACAAGCTTGTCCCAGTGGAAGTTCAAGACTGCCTCCATCCAAAGACTGCCCCAGCCAACCTTCTGGATAGGATAATTTAAACGGCGCTTCCGCGATCTCTTGAGATACGTGCTCGAAGCCCACTTTTGAATAGTAGCTCGGATCGCCATAAGTAAAAACGAGTTCGACACCCAATTCACGCAATCGCTTAATCCCAAAATCAATCAATTTTTGGCCAATGCCTTTACCCTGGTGGTCTGTATCAACGGCTACCGGTGACAGCATAAAAGCTTTTATGGGAGAACCAAACGACAATCGCGTAAAAAAGATACAGCCGACTATCTGCTCTTGCTCGGTAGCGATGAACCCGAACAGGTCATCTGCTTCGGCCCCGCTCATCAACTCATGCACCAAATACCCAATCAGTTTCCCCTCGGACTGACCTTCCGAATCAGAGAATGTCCGGATAAATAGGGCTTCTATTTCCTGTCGACCAGACTCACTATACGCCGAAAACATCATGACTTGGGAGCCCTATGACGACCATTCAGGAATCGCTCTCGCTCACACATAACGCCTCAATCAGCCGACGGTTTAGCGGCCGACTGCATTGATTTTTCAGATTTCTTACGAAGCGCTTTTATCTGTATTAGATACTGCTCTCCAAAAGGCGTTAATTTCCAGTAGGTGTTGGTATCGGAAACAGCTCTTTTCTTCTGTCCAGGCTCCATCAACCCCAACGCCTGAAGCTGAACATGTATTTGATCTTCACATACATATGGGATTGTAATATTTCGGCGCGAGTTGAAATCCAGAACATCCTGTGGAATAGCGTGAAAGTATGCGAGTTCAATTTTTTCGTTCAGCTCCTTGCTTGTACACTCACCTGATAACGCGGGACCGCAGTACGCGAATATCTTGTCCCATGAAACTTCAAGCATTATTGTTTCGCTGTTTCCCTCGCCATCTGTGATGATTTTTGCCGGGATGGGATATTTATCATTACCACCCTCCAAACCTTCAACATTCTCTGGCATATACGAATGGGAAACTAGGGCCTCCATTTCTAGCTCGGCAACCCTTGCCCTGAGCCTCTCCATTTCTGCAACCATTTTTTGGTCAACAGCAAATCTACCCGGGACCCATCCATCAGAAGGATGTTTTTTCTTGAGCTGGACCATGCTTCGTGAAACCTTCCCGCCTAAATCGGGAGCTGTGGTCCAAAACTTACAGTGCTTTTCTTTAGCTTTTTCTCTAAATGACTCTAGTCTCGATTTTCCCTTATCACTCCCTTCAATTTTGCTTGCGGGGAGTGCCTCCAGATCTTCGTGAAGAAAGCAAAGAATCGGCTTTTTTCGAGAGACCGCATAGTCAAACTCCATTTCTGTGTAACCTATGCCCTCTTTATTTGCTGAACCGTATTTTCCTGCAAGAATCAAAACGTAATAATCGCACCCGTCTATTACCTCTGTAATCAACGACCATGCATCTTCATCAGTGGCAGGAAACAACTCCATTCCAGCAGGAATACAATCCAGCTCAAGCAGCGCATGTATTACTTCTTTTCGTTCTTCCACCAGATCTCTATAAGTGGACGAAACAAAGACTTGGTGTTTTCTTTCCATCTACCACCTCTATAATTAAGCGGATCTGACGTCGTAATCACGCGCTTTTCGCGTGCATTGCTTGGCTATTCACTTATCTCTTCGAAAACGTAACCCTGAATTCTCCTAAGGTCTTCCGCCTTTGAAAACAGGAATTCATCATATTTATCACCAATGATGGCGCCGACCCCACCAAGAATATAACTCACAACACGAGGAATACTGCTCCCTTCATTGTCTGAAGAGGTTCGCCATTGTTCGACCTTGGTTCCTATATCCGGGTGCAACGACTTGATTACCGTCTCGGTATAGCGAATATGCTCGGAAAGTGCTCGAAGCTTCTCCGTTCTTTCAGTCGACCAGCCTTGTTTGTCAGTTGCATGAATATCCGCAAATGTGGCGATCAATGATTGAATGTTATTAATCAGGGCGTCCCCCCTCAAAAGTTGATTCCTGCTTCTCGTCAAAGTTCGCTGCAGCCTGTATGCGAGAAAAGTAGTGAACGCGGCAGCAATTGTTGCGACCCCGGCGAATGCTGTGGCTGCCGCTGATACCCAGTTTGGCTCAATCTCTGGCATCAACTACTCAAAGTACTTCTATTAGTTCATAACGTTTTAGGTAAGGGGCACGGAACCGGCCTGCCGGCGGAGCATCCCTCTTGACCGAAGGGTTAGCCATTGTTGTCGTGTTCGGTCTTTCCATCATCAAGGACTACCTGCGAAAAGTGAACTGCGGCACGACAAATAACATATGTGAGAAGTGCTGCTATGACAACGCGAAGGTTGATCATGATTATGGGGTCAACCGAAGATGCGATTCGGCTAACGACATACCTGCCAATTTCGTTGCTGTCCGTGCCCGGGTCGCCGTCGGTAATAGCGAAATCTTCGGCGTACATGCCTGCCGCCAATGCACCAACAGCCGCTTTTGCGATTATGGATGAGGTGAGCCCACCGCCAGAAACCAATCCAATGGTGACGGCGATAGTAGTGAGGTATTCACAAACGCGCATAGCAACTCGTGGCCTACGTTCACACAGGTACGCAACGCCAGTGGCAAACGCTCCGAGCGTGCCTAAAATTGCGGCCCATATCGCATCCATCTATCTCAGCTCCTATGAAGTGGCTAACAGGTATTAGACGGTGCGCTCTATGATTGGATCAACGTGCCGGCACGATTGTCCAGCAAATATAGCCTACCACCAAGCACCTAACCAATTGATTTAAAATAAAGTAATTATAGCTCGACTACCTATACAGGATTCGCGTGCTTGCGCGCTTTGCCAGGGTCAATAATACGGTATGTCGTCCACACCCCAAGAGATCCACCCTATGGATACTCACAACAGGCCTCCGAAGCTGATGGATACCGCCTGCTAAAGCAAGCTCCTACTATCCCAGCGTCAATGGCCTTTTATATCGTCGGCTAAGGCCGGTGCCTGCAGGAGGTTGCCGGTGGGACAAGGATATGGCTGGGCTGGGTAAGGCATTTAGGCACGCTACCGCCCCTACCTGGGCATGTCGCGATGGCGTCCTGCCATCCATGCGGTAGTCCCTGCGTGCCGCGATGTTCCACTCCCTGGCCCTCTTCCGGGGTCTCGATGGTCCAGCCTATGCGAGGCCCCTAATCGATGCAAAGTCGAGTTTGCTCAAAGGCATAGCTCCTGCGTCCCGGGGCTCGCTTATTGTTTAGCGTTCCAGGCCCAGGCGGCGGTGCCAGTCGTCGATGCTCTCCTCCGGGTAGCCGGCGAAGCACTTGTCGGTGTCTCTGGCCTCGACCTCTACCCAACTGGCCTTGCTGTCCAGTAGCAGGTGGACCCGCTCGGGCGGGATCGGCAGCTCGGTGTCGATGGCCGAGGCGAAGGGGTGCACCAGCTCCGGCCAGCGTGGATCGAAGACCCATAACGCCGAGGCGCAGTGACGGCAGAAGTGGCGCTCGCCGGGGCTGGTCTCGCCGTCGATCACCGCCCGGTAGATTCCCTGGTGTTCGGCGCCCTCGACCTCAAGGGTCGCGGCGCGCCCGCTCAGGTTGATGGCGTAGCCGCCGCCCCCGGCGGTCTTGCGGCAGATGGAGCAGTAGCAACGCTGGTAGGGATAGGGGTGCGGCGACTCGACGCTAAAGCGCACCGCGCCACAGTGACAGGAACCCTGGAGTCGCATGGGGCTATCTCCTTTTCGATAAGGGGTCGCCGCCTCCAGTCTAGCGCTTGCCCGATAAGCGGCAGCGCTCGCCCAGGGCAATTTTGTGCAATACCGGGAACGCGGGAGTGGCCAGACTCGGGGCATCGCTTGCTCTTCGAGGAGGAACCCCATGAGCCTGTCCCTGATCCTGCCGATGTCGGCCTTCGCCCTGGCCGCTTCCATCTCTCCTGGCCCGGTCAACCTGGTCTGCCTGAGCAGCGGCACCCGCTACCCCATCCCCCGGGGGCTGGTCTTCGTCACCGGGGCCACCCTGGGCTTTCTCGCGCTGTTCCTGGCCATCGGCCTGGGACTCTACTCGCTGCTGGCGATGGTGCCGGGGCTGGAGACGGCCCTGCGCTGGGCGGGGGTGGCCTTCCTGCTCTACCTGAGCCTGCGGCTGTTTCGCGACGATGGCCGCCTGCCAGAGGACGACGGCCGTCAGGCCCCGGGCTTTATGGCGGGGGCGCTGATGCAGTGGCTCAATCCCAAGGCCTGGCTGGCCTCGGCCTCGGGCATCGGCGCCTATACCGGCGGCGACGTGGGCCAGCTCTGGCTCTTCGCCGCCCTCTACCTGCCCATCTGCTGGCTCTCCCTGGGCAGTTGGGTCTATGCCGGGGCCTTCCTGCGCCGCCATGTGCAGCGTCCCGGGGTGCTGGTCGCCATCAACCGCAGCCTGGCGCTGCTGCTCGCCGCCAGCTGCGTCTATCTGCTGATCGATTGATCGGCGTCTGCCCCCGGCGCGACGAAGTCGCGGCGCATAATGGTCACCGCCTCGCCGCGATAGTCGCGCTCTTCCTGGTCGCGCCAGCCCAGGCGCCGGTAGAGGGGTTGCTGATCCGGGGTGTAGAGGTAGAAGTGACCGTGCCCCTGGGCGCGGGCCTCGTCTTCCACGCGCTGAACCAGCCGCGAGGCGATGCCCCGACCCCGCCACTCGGGCAGCACGAAGACCGAGGCCAGCCAAGGCGTCAGGTCGCGGCGATCGCTCATGTCGTCGGCCACCAGGCAGGCCGTGCCCACCGGGGTGTCGCCGTCCAGGGCGGCGAACACCGAGGGCACCCCGGCCGGGCCGCACTCCTCCCGTAGCAGGGCGATGGCGGTCTCGAGGCTCCGGCCGGGCTGCAGATGCCCCCAGGCGTCGTGGGTCCATTCGGCCAGGGTGGCGACATGCGGCGAGTCGCCGCTCAGGCGCACGATGCGAATCCTTGCTTCCATCTCGGGGACATCCTCTTCTCTATGGTGGTGATTCAGGGGCGGGCGAGTAGCGCTGGCATTTGACCAATCTCCCCTGCCGACTAGCCCCATAATGCACTGATTTTCGCGGCCAGGTAGAGCCCCACCCCGAAAGAGGCGTGTGCCACCAGGCTCCGGAAGCGAGCCTTGTTCGGCTGGGGCGTGCGGGAGGCCGCCAGGCCGGCACCGAAGGCCGGCTGCATGATCAAGAAGGGCACGACCACCGTGCCCACGCCGATGATCAGCGCCGGCCCCGGCGTGGGATCGGCCACCCACGCCGGCCCCCAGAGCCCGATCAGCAGCGCGGCGAACAGCATGCCGATGGCGTAGTGTGCCGCCCAACCGAGGACCCGCTCCCCCGCCACCGGTGGCGCCGCCATGATGGCCTTATGACGAAAGCGTCCCCGGGGGAAGTGGCCGAGCCAGCGCCCGACCAGCGCATAATCGAGTGACGGCACCCCGAACAGGCGCCGCTGGAGCAGGGCCCAGAGGTCCATCACCGCCGTGGCGCCGAGGCCGATCACCGCGCCATGCCAGATCATTGCATGCATTCCGTTCATAATGACGAGCCATCCCTGTGTTGGCGGAAGCCGTCACTCTACGAATTCAAGAGCACTTGAGGTCAAGCATGAAGACGCTGGATATCGCCGAGGTCGCCCAACGTTCCGGTTTGCCGGCGTCGACCCTGCGTTTCTACGAGGAGAAGGGGCTGATCCGCTCGACGGGACGCCATGGCCTGCGCCGGCTGTTCGCGGAGAGCGTCCTCGAGCGGCTGTCCCTGATCGCCCTCGGCCAGGGCGCGGGCTTCACCCTGGAGGAGATGGCCGAGATGTTCGGCGCCGATGGCCGGCCGGCCATCGATCGGGCCCGACTCCTCGAGCAGGCCGACGACCTGGATAAGCGCATTCGGCACCTCGTCAGGATGCGCGACGGCCTGCGCCATGTCGCGGCCTGCACGGCGCCGAGCCATCTGGAGTGCCCGACCTTTCGGCGCCTGCTGCGCCATGCCGCCCGGCCGCCCCGGGGGCGCTCATAAGCGCCCCCGGCTAGGATTCGAGTCGCGAGCGGCGGTACTGATCGGGGGTGGCGGCCACCAGGCGCTTGAAGGTGCGCTGGAAATGCGGCTGATCGCTGAAGCCGGCGCTCAGCGCCGCCTCGGCGATGGGTGTGCCGCGCTTGAGTTCCCGCTGCCCCAGTTGGACGCGACGATTGATCAGGTAGGCGTGGGGTGTCAGCCCGAAGTACTGCTTGAAGGCGCGGATCAGGTGCCCGGGGCTATAGCCGGAACGCGCGCACAGGGTGTCCAGGGAGACCTCCTCGGCGGCGTGGGCGTCCAGGTAGGCGGCCAGTTCGCGCAGGGTGGCCGGAGGCAGCGGCCGCGACCGGGCCGTCTCCCCCGCCAGGTGGTGCATCAGCGCCGTGAGGTAATCGGCCACCTCGCTCTGCTGGTCCAGCAGGTCGCGGGTCGGGTCGAGCAGGGCATCGGTCATGCGCAGGTACCCGGCATACCAGTCGGGGGCGGTGATCACCGCGGTGGGAATGTCCTCCCAGCAAGGCGCCACGAGCAGCCCCGCCCCATGACGCAGCGTGGTCAACCAGTCGGTATCCACATAGAGCATGCGGTAGGCCCAGGGCCGGTCGTCGATAGGGTTGCAGGCGTGCACCCACTCCGGGTTCATCAGCACCAGGCTGCCGGCCTGGATATGATGGCGCGCCTCTCGGTAGTGGAAGGTGCTCTCTCCGGCGGTCACCGCCCCCAGCGACCAGTGTCGATGGCTATGCGGCGCGTAGCAGACCTTGCGGCCGTCCTCGACCAGGCGCAGCTCCAGGTGCGGCAGGCGCGCATCGCGCCAGAAGTGGGGGTGGCTGGGTTCCGTCATGGTCTCTTCCTTCTCTGGACGACTCGAGTGGAGTGTACACTGCGACGGCCACTCGCGAAGGGCGCATGGAGCGTCATCGCGGCCGTTCATCCACCGCCCGACGGATCTCCGTGACCCGCGTCGGCAACGTCCAGGCGCCCCCCGCGGCGACCAGCCGGCACATGCCCGTCGAGAATGACGCGGTATGGATAAACTGCTCGCCATCCCAGGTCCAGTCGTCCCGGGACCAGCAATCCCCGATGCCTCGCCCCTTGTGGGCGGCGGTGATGGTGCCCTCGTCGTACCAGGAGCCGGATGTGGTGATCAGGACGGGCTCATAGGGCGGCACGTCATTGATGACCCAGTAGCCCTCGCCCATGTTGTAGGCGGCCTGCCAGCATAAGGTCGAGACCAGCCATCGGCTGCCCGACAGTCGGCTGGCCGTCAGCTCCCGCCCACCGTCCTCAGGCGCCGCCAGGCCGAAGCACTCATCAACGTGCTCCAGGGTGGCACGCAGCACTTCCCGAACCTCCTGCAGTGTCGCACTCGTTAGCGGACGGTCAGCAGCCCCGTTTTCCGCCACGGGAACCGCGATGATGACGGGAGCCGGCAAGGGCGGCAGGACATCCTCTTCACGGCGCGAGCCTTGGCGTACCATGGCCCCCGGGGTGCCGACACGCCCCTGATAGTCATCCATCTTCAGCAGCACGGCCGCGGCCCCGGTGTCGGAGAGGCGCCACCGGGAGTCGCCCGCCACCCACTCGATAACGCTGTCGCGCCTTAAGGCGGGCAGCAAGGCCGCCATTTCCCTGTCGGACAGCACCGCGCTCAGGGTCCCCGGGGCGAGCTCGACCCGTCCCACGAAGTCACCATCGATGTGCAGCGACAGTTGGCCCTCCGACGCCAGACTATCCGCCGCATCGCCATCCAGCTCGCCGATCCTCAGTTCCCCGGCCACCGGCTCATGGGGGCCTGCCTTGCGGGTCAGCAGCACCGACACGGCCGGGCTGTCCCCGTCGCGCTGGTAGCCCGCCGCCCGGCAGGTCCGGGTGTTATCGCAGGCGAGCTCCCAATCATGGTGAGAAAAATAGAGGCCGCTAGCCACCCCCGCCTGGGCGAAGAGTGCTAGCCCCGCCAAGGCCATGCCGCTCCATCCTAGTGAAAATCGCATGCGTCCCTCACCCTTACGCTTTGTCTGAAAACTGCCTGCGCTCGCCGGCTGTTCAGACAATGCGTAGACCGATGTCACACCGCTCCGACTCGGTGACGAATTTGTACGAAACCGGGCACCGCCCCCGGCAGGCGGGTGCCCACCCCAGCCAGGCCGGGGCCGCCCCGCTCACTCATGCTGCAAGAGATTGATCAGTCGGCCGAAGGGGTCGCGCACATAGAAGCGGCGTACGCCCCAGGGTTCGCTCGCCGGCCCGTACTCGATGGGTAGGTTCGCCGCCTTGACCCTGGCCAAGGCGGCGTCCAGGTCATCGACTTCGATCGACAAGTCGGGGACGGGAGTGCCCGACCCGCCCTCGCTCCCGAAGCTGACCTGGACGATCATCTTTTCGTCCGTGCCGTAGGTCTGGAACCAGCCGTGGTCCATAAGCAGTTCGAGGCCGAGGATATCTCGATAAAAAGCCGCCGCCCGATGGACGTCCGGGGTCTCGGTATTGGCTACGATGCGCCTAACCCGCATAAGTCACCTCGCCAGTGGATCGTCCCCAGGCAGTCATAGCACACCGCCGCCTCGAACCCATCGAAAGGCCGGGGCACTCCATTCATGCCGGCGACCTCCGAGGCATCGCCCTTATTCCTCGAACAGCACCTCGAAGCCCCCATAGACCAGCCGCCGGCCATCGAAGGGCATGGGATTGACGTCGGGGTGCATTCGCGGGTCCTCCATGGCCTGG
This sequence comes from Bisbaumannia pacifica, assembly GCF_007989625.1. Taxonomy (GTDB): domain Bacteria; phylum Pseudomonadota; class Gammaproteobacteria; order Pseudomonadales; family Halomonadaceae; genus Bisbaumannia; species Bisbaumannia pacifica. The sequence goes on along the minus strand of NZ_BJUK01000009.1, from coordinate 92,095 downwards.
GCCATGGCCCGGTCGCGCACGTCTTTCGAGGGCCAGGTGATCCAGCCGAAGACCACGCTCTCGTCCGCCTGGCACTTCACCGCCTGGGGGAAGGAGGTGACCTTGCCCTCCGGCACGTCGTCGCCCCAGCACTCCACCACCTTGAGGGCGCCTAACTCCTTGAATACCGCCGCGGCGATGCGGGCGTGCTCGAGATATTTCGCCTTGTTGGCGGTGGGCACCGCAGCCACGAAACCATCCATATAGCTCATCCGTCGTCTCCTTGATTATCCAGGGGAGGTAGCTGCCGCACCGGGCGCACCTCGATGGTGCCGAAGCGGGCCGGCGGAATACGACTGGCCAGCCGCAGCGCCTCGTCCAGGTCGCGGGCCTCCAGCAGGTAGAAGCCGGCCAACTGCTCCTTGGTCTCGGCGAAGGGACCGTCGGAGATCAGCGTCTCGCCGTCGCGCACCCGCACGCTGGTGGCGGTGTCCACCGACTGCAGGGCCTGGCCGCCCAGGAAGTGGCCCTCCTGGGTCAGGCGAGCCACGCCGGCCACGCACTCCTGGTTGAGGTCGTGCCACTGGGGCTCGGTCATGGCATCGATCAGGCTCTGCTGATAATAGACCAGGGCGGCATATTGCATGGGTCGGGTACCTCCGTGTGATAGGGTCGCCCCGCCGCTCGGCGACGGGGTATCGGTGAATCGCCCGACGCGGCGCAGAATCGACAGCGGCGTCGGATTTTTTCTCGACCGCCTTATTCCAGGCGCAGCCGCATGGCGCGAAAGCGCCGCCGATACTGGCTCGGCGTCAGCCCCACCCGGCGCCCGAACAGGCGCCGGAAGAAGCTAGGGTCAGCGTAGCCCACCTGTTCGGCCACCTCGTCGATGGGGGCCTCGCCGCTCTCCAGCAGTTGCTTGGCCTCCTCCAGGCGCAGGGTGTGCAGGTACTCCATGGGCGTCATGCCGGTGGCGGCCTTGAAGCGACGCTTGAAGGAGCGCTCGGTGAGGCCGCTGATGGCCACCATGCCGGCCACCGGCGAGTGGGTGTCGTAATGCTGGGCCACCCAGACCTGGCATTGGGTAATGGAGGCATCCTCCACCTGGCGCGCACAGGTCAGGGCCGCATAGGGCTGCTGCCCCTGGTGGTGCCAGTCGATCAGGTTGATCCGCGCCAGGCGCATGGCCTCGTCGACGCCCACCAGCCGCGCCACCAGAAACAGCGCCAGGTCCAGCCAGGTGGTGCCGCCACCGGCCATGATCAGCCGCTGCCCCTCGCCGCTGACCACCAGGCTGCGATGAGCATGCACCCGCACCCGGGGAAAACGCCGACTCAGGGCGTCGCAGTAGGCCCAGTGAGTGGTGGCGTCCTGGTCGTCGAGCAACCCCGCCTCGGCGAACAGCAGGGCCCCGGTGCAGGCAGCGCCGCAGCCAGGCGCTCTCCGCGTCATAGCCCGCCAGGCTGGCCTGGGGCGCCACGAACAGCTCCGGCACGCAGACGGCTCGGGGGGATGGCAGCTCGGCCAGGGCGGCATGGGGCTCGATCCAGGCGCCATTGGCGGTGCGAAAGCCGAGCCCGTCCCGGGAGACGATCCAGGGCGTGATCAGCGGCTGACCGGCCTGGCCATGCATCAGCAACGCCCAGTCGCGCCCTGCCGCGCCGAGGATGTCGTACATGCCATAGAGGGTGGAGGCGGTGGCATCCGGGCCCGCCAGCAGGGCGACCGTGATGCCGGCGGTGCCGTCAGGGTCAGTCATGGCAGAAAACTCCCGGTTGCGGCGTGATACGCCTGCGTCTTCGCCCCTGGGGCGGCGTAGGCTGATTTCACCCCATAACGACAAGAGGCCCCGGCCATGTGTGATCTCCCCCTTTCCACGCCCCAGGCATCGACTGCCGACGATTTCGAGGCGCGCCTGGTGCAAGCGCTGAACCACGGCGGTCTGCTGCTGCTGACCTCCATCGGCCACCGCACCGGCCTGCTCGATGCCCTGGCCGGCCAGCCCCCGCTGACCAGCCAGGCCCTGGCCGAACGCCTCGGCCTGCAGGAGCGCTACGTGCGCGAATGGCTGGGCGGCATGGTGGCCGCCGAAGTCATCGAGACCGATCCCGACACCGGCCGCTACTGGCTGCCCGACGAACGCGCCGCCCTGCTCACCAGCCAGGGCGAGGTGAACCTGGCCGTCTATGCCCAGTTTATGCCCTTGTTGGGCAGCGTGGAGGACGAGGTGGTGCGCTGCTTCCAGGAGGGTGGCGGCGTGCCCTACTCCCGCTATCCGCGCTTCCAGGAGGTAATGGCCAGCGACAGCGGCCAGACGGTGCTGCCGGCGCTGTTCGAACATATCCTGCCGCTGGCCCCGGGGCTGGTCGAGCGCCTCGAGAGCGGCATTCGGGTACTGGACTGCGCCTGTGGCCGCGGCCGGGCCCTACTGGCCATGGCCGAGCGCTTCCCGGCCAGCCGCTTCGTCGGCTACGACCTCTCCGAGGAGGCCATCGCCTGGGGCCGCGAACAGGCCGAACGGGCCGGGCTGACCAACCTGCGCTTCGAGGCCCGCGACCTTAGCGACTTCGACGCCAGCGCCGAGCCCGAGGCCTTCGAGCTGGTCACCACCTTCGACGGCATCCACGACCAGGCCCAGCCGCGGCGCCTACTGGCGGGCATCCACCGCAGCCTCACCGCGGACGGCCTCTACCTGGTGCAGGATATCCACGCCTCGAGCCATCATCACCTGGATCGCGAGCACCCGCTGGGCGCCATGCTCTATGCCGTGTCGCTGAGTCACTGCATGACGGTGTCGCTGGCCCAGGGCGGCGAGGGGCTGGGCACCATGTGGGGCCGCGAGCGGGCCCTCGCCTACCTGGAGGAGGCCGGCTTCCACGACATCGAGGTCCATCAACTGGAGCACGATATCCAGAACGACTACTTCGTCTGCCGACCCTGAGGGGCCTGAGCGAGGGCTTGCTCCCCCCGCCAATCCTGCCTACACCTTGTGCATGGACTCCCCCCTCTTCGGCCCCAAGGTGCGGCGCGCACTGGCGGTCTGGCGCTTTCTCGGCCTGGTACTGCTGGGCGCACTGATCGGTGGCGTGGCCGCCCTGGCCGCCGTCTGCTTCGTCAATGCGGTGGTATGGCTCAACGACCTGCTGCTGATCTCCCCCCGGGGGCGGATGATGGCCGCCGACCCCGGCCTGGTGGTGCTCGCCACCCTGCTGGTGCCGACCCTGGGCGGGCTGGTGGTCGGCCAGCTGCATCGCGGCCTGCCCGATGGCCGGCCGCATACTCCCGCCGATGCCATCGCCGCCGTCCAGACCCGCCGCGGCCGCCTGCCGGCCCGGGCCGGCGGCCTCTCGGCGCTGAGCGCCCTGGTCTCGCTGGGCGCCGGCGCCTCGGTGGGCCAGTACGGGCCCCTGGTGCACCTGGGGGCCACCCTGGGCTCCCAGGCGGCGCGACTGCTGCGCCTGGGCCGCTCGGAGGACAATATCACCATCGCCTGCGGAGTGGCGGCGGCCATCGCCGCGGCCTTCAATGCGCCCCTGGCGGGGATCGTCTTCGCCCATGAGGTGGTGCTGCGTCACTACGCCCTGCGCGCCTTCGCCCCGGTGGCCGCCGCGGCCATCGTCGGCCATGTGCTGGCCACCCAATGGCTGGCCCAAGGGGCACTCTTCCATATCGCCGACCCCGCCGTGCCTCGCCCCTGGGAATTCGCCCTCTTCCTGGTCCTGGGCGGCCTGGGCGCCCTGGTGGCCGGCGCCTATATGCACGCCATCCTCGGCATGGGGCGCCTGGCCCAGCGCCTGCCGCTGCCGGTCGGCCTGCGTCCGGCCCTGGCCGGGGCCCTGCTCGGCCTGACCGCCCTCTGGGTGCCGGATATCCTCGGCATGGGCCAGGAGACCCTGCGCTTCGCTACCCTGGCCGGCGCCTATGGCGGCGGCGAGCTGCTGCTGGTGCTGGGGCTCAAGCTGGCCGCCACCGCCCTGTGCCTGGGGCTGGGCTTCGCCGGCGGCGTGTTCAGCCCGGCGCTGGTCATCGGCACCCTCTTCGGCGCCCTCGCCGGCACCCTGGTGATGGGGCTGGGCGGCGCCCAGGAGACCTTTATCTTCTATGCGGTGTGCGGCATGGTGGCGGTCACCGCACCGGTGATCGGCGCGCCCCTCACCACCCTGCTGATCGTCTTCGAGCTCACCGGCAGCTACGCGCTGACCACCGCCGCCCTGGCCAGCGTGACCCTGGCCAGCCCCCTGGCCGCCCAGCTGTTCGGCCGCTCGCTATTCGATATCCAACTGGCCAAGCGTGGCCTGGATCTCTCCGCGGGCCGCGGCCGCGCCGTGCTCCAGGAGGCGCGACTGGCCGAGCTGATCAGCCAGGACGCCGTGACCCTGGCCCCGGAAACACCGCTGGAGCGTGCCATCTCGCGGCTGGGCCGGGCGGGCCACGGCGAGGCCTACCGGGTGGACGACGAGGGCCGCTACCGAGGCTGCGTGACGCTGGCGGAGCTGGAGGCCCGGCGCGAGGCCGGCACGGCCCGCACCCTGGCCGACTGCCCCGAGGCGCCGCGCCCGGTGCTGGGCCCCCAGGCCTCGCTCTGGGAGGCGATGCATCGACTGCAACAGGTCACCGGCGAGGCCATCGCCGTGGTGGACGACGAGGAACGCTTCCTGGGGGTCGCCTATGAATCGAGCATCGCCCGCGCCTTCCTGCATCACAGCGACGCCCTGCGGCGGGAGGAACACGGTGCCGGCTAGGCGTTGGCTACCGGGGTTGCCGGCCCGGCTGCTGGCCGGGCTGCTGAGCCTGGCCGCCCTCTCCCCACACTCGGCCGTCGCCGAGGGGCCGGAGGACGCGGGCCCCCTGACGGTACTCAGTTGGGGCGGCGCCTACGAGCGCGCCCAACGTCGCGCCCTCTTCACCCCCTTTACCGAGGCGACGGGCATCGCGGTGGAGGCGGCTCGCTACAACGGCGGCCTGAGCGACCTGCGCCGTGCCGTGGCGGACGATGCCGTGCCCTGGGACGTGCTCGACATGACCCGCAGCGAGGCCATGGCGGCCTGTGAGGAGGGACTGCTGGAGCCGCTGCCCGCGGACCTGGCGGCCCCGGCACCGGACGGCACCCCGGCGGCGGAGGACTTCCTGCCCGATGCCCTGGGGCGCTGCGCCATCAGCCACTCGATCTTCGCCACCGTGGTGGCCTACCGCCGCGACGCCTTCCCCGGGCGGCGCCCCACGCGCATCGCCGACCTCTTCGATCAACAGCGCTTCCCCGGCCCCCGAGCCCTGCAACGCACCCCGGCGGCCAACCTGGAGTGGGCCCTGCTCTCCTACCGGGTGCCCCGGGAGGCGCTCTATCGGCTGCTCAGCACCCGCCGCGGCCTGGAGCTCGCCTTCGCCCGGCTGCGTGGCCTCGACGAAATCCACTGGTGGGAGGCCGGCGAGACCCCGGTGGAGTGGCTCGCCGAGGGCAAGGTGGTGATGGCCTCCGGCTACAACGGTCGTTTCTTCGCCGCCATGGTCGAGCGCGACCTGCCCATCGAGATCCTCTGGGACGGCCAGCTCCAGGAGCACGAGACCTGGGCGATTCCCCGCGGCGCGCCTCACCCCGAGGCGGCCCGCGACTTTATCCGCTTCGCCACCAGCAGCGAGCGCCAGGCCGAGCTGGCCCGGCATATCCCCTATGGCCCGGCGCGGCGCTCCGCCGCCATGCAGGTCACGACTCACCGCGACAGCGGCCTGGACATGCGCCTGCATATTCCCACCCACCCCCTCAACACCCAGAGGGCGGTAACCAAGGACGAGGCCTGGTACGCCCGCACCCGGGAACGCATCGAGGCGCTATTTCGCGAGGCCCTACTCGAGGAGTAGGCGGGGAAACCAGCTTTGCCTGCCGGGCGCCAGGGGGTAACGTTAGGAGCATCGCCGTCGTCACGGATGCACGCCATGCCCCTCCCTCGTCGCCTGATTCCCGCCCTGGTCCCCTCCTGCCTGCTCGCCCTCGGCATCACCCTTGCCCCGGCCACCCTCGCCAATGGCAACGCCTGCCCCGGCGCCGCCCCGGGGCAGTGGCAGGCGACGGACGGTACACCAATCAGCACGCCAGTCCTGCTAAGCGAGCTGGCCACCCAGCGCGTCGTGTTGCTGGGCGAGCAGCACGATCGCCTGGCCCATCACCGCTGGCAGTTGCATACCCTGGCCGGGCTGCATGCCCACCAGCCCGACCTGGTGATCGGCCTGGAGATGCTGCCGCGCGAGGCCCAGCCGGCCCTCGACGCCTGGGTCGCCGGCGAGCTGGACGAGACGGCCTTCCTCGAGGCCAGCGACTGGCACCGCCACTGGGGCTTCGATCCCGGGCTCTACCTGCCCATCCTGCACTTCGCGCGCATGCACCGGCTGCCGCTGCTGGCCCTCAACGTCACCCCGGCACTGCGCCAGCGCCTGGCCAGCGAGGGCTGGGAGGCCGTACCCAGCGCCGAGCGTCATGCCATCACGCCCCCGGCTCCGCCCCCGGCGGCCTACCGGGATACCCTGAGCGAGGTGTTCCGCGCCCATTCCAGCGGCGCCGACGACGAGGCCGCCCTGGCGCGCTTTATCGATGCCCAACTGGTCTGGGATCGCGCCATGGCCACGGCCCTGGCCGAGGCCAGCGCCCCGGGGCGCCTGGTGGTGGGCCTGATGGGCCAGGGCCATCTGGGCCACGGGGTGCCCCATCAGTTGCACGACCTGGGTATCGAGGCCCAGCGCAGTCTGCTGCCCTGGGCCTCGCTGAGCTGCGAACCACCGCCCCGGGAACTCGCCGATGCGCACTTCCTGCTCGGTGACGAGGCGCCCTTCGAGCCCCTGGCGCCACCGCGCCTGGGGGTCTGGGTGAATGGTGCCGAGGACGGCGTGCGGGTCGAGGGCATCGGCCCCGACTCCCTGGCCGAGCGCCTGGGCCTGGAGGTGGGCGATATCATCCTGCGCGCCGCCGGCCAGGCGCTGCGCCGCCCCAGCGACCTGACGGCCCTGGTCGGCCGCCAGCCGCCGGGCAGCCTGATGCCCCTGGAGATCCGCCGCGACGGCAGCGTCTGGGAACTGCTGGCCCGCTTCCCCAGCGCCTCGGAGTGACCCGCCATGCACCGCTGGTTGATGCTGCTGGGCCTGCTGGTGACGACGCTGGCCCCCGCCTGGGGCAACGACGACGCCTGGTCGCTGCGTGTCTGGCTCGACCCGTCGGCCGCGAGCCTGCGCGGCGAGATGACCCTGGCGCCGGTCTCCGGTGAGTTACGCCTGCATCCCGCACTGCGCTTGGAGGGAGCGAGTCAGGGCGAGGACGCGATTGCCGTCGAACGCCTGGCCCCGGGGCGCTACCGTCTCGACGCCGCGGAGGGCGAGGCCCCGCTGACCCTAAGCTGGCGGGGGCGACTGCCCCGCCGAGACGCCATCGGCCTGGCCGCGGACGGCGGCCTGCTGCCCGCCGCCATCGCCTGGCACCCTCAACCCGAGGCCATGTCCCCCGGCCCCCTGACGCTGACCCTGCACCTGCCCGCCGGCCAGCGGGGCGTGGCCAGCGGCGGCCTGATGGAGGAAGGCGCCGAGGAGGGCGTGCGTTTCCACCACCCCCTGACCACGCAGGCGAGCCTGGCCACCGGTCCCTGGGCCGTCCGCGAACGGGTGATCGACGGGGTGCGCCTGCGCACGCTTTTCCCCGAGACACTGGACGAGGCATTCGCCGAGACCTACCTCGACGCCGCCGCCGATCACCTGGCCGCCTTCCAGGCGCGCTTGGGCCCCTTCCCCGTCGCCAGCTTCAGCATGGCGGCCAGCCCCGCGCCCCTGGGCGTGGCCTTCCCCGGCTTCACCCTGCTCGGCGAGCGGGTCATCCCCCTGCCCTTTATCCCCCACACCTCCCTGGCCCACGAGCTGATGCATGGCTGGTGGGGCGCCGGGGTCGCGGTGGACGACGCCGCCGGCAATTGGGCCGAGGCCCTGACCACCTACCTGGCCGACCATGCCCTGGACGAGGCCCGCGGCCAGGCCAGCAAGACCCGGCGACGCTGGCTACGCGACCTGGCGGCGCTGTCGGAGGCGAACACGCCGGCCCTGGTCGACTTCCGGGGCGGCGCGGATGCCGCCGAGCGACTGATCGGCTACCAACACGGCGCCCTGCTCTTCCACCAACTGCGCCGCCGACTCGGCGATGCCGCCTTTGATGCCGGCCTGCGCCGCTTCGCCGATGCCTGGATGCACCGGGAGGCGGGGTGGAGCGACTTGATCGCCTCGCTGGCGGGCGACGAGGCCGAGCGCCAGGCCCTGATGGCCGTCGCCACCCCCTGGCTGGAGCGGCCGGGACGACCGGCCCTCCACCTCGACGGGGTACGCCTGACCCGCGGCGAGGACGGTCGCTGGCGGATCGACGGCGAACTGGTGCAAGAGGGCGGCGTCTGGCCCATGGAGGTGCCTCTGGTGCTCGAGGGAGCCTCGGCGGACGAGCGACAGGTCTTCGAGGTTGCGCTCGAATCGCCACGCCGGGCCTTCGTGCTGGAGAGCGCGACTCGCCCCCGGCGCCTTCTCCTCGACCCCGCCTTCGAGTTGCCCCGGCGGTTGCCCCCGCCATCGATCCTGCGCCGCCTGGCCCTGGCCCCGGCGCTGCGGCTGGCGTCGCTGACCCCAGGCCTGGACGCCCAGGCGGTGATCGGCGAGACGCCGATCGCCGACGAGGCCGCCCTGACCCTGGTGGTGGGCGATACCCGGGCGGTGGTGGAATGGCTCGCCGAGGCCGGTATCGATGGCGCCGCGGCGGCACCGGCCACCCGGGGCCAGGCCCGGCTCTGGCTGTTGCCCGGGCGGCCCATCGCCCTACTCAGCGCCGACGGCCCCGAGGCCCTGGCCGCCCTGGCCCGGCGCTGGCGACACCATGGCCGGCAAGGCTATCTGGTGGTGGATGGCAGCGGCGAGACCCTGGCGGTGGGTGGCTGGGAGGCAGAACGGACCGGCGCTGGCGAAATCCCCGGCGTCGACTTCGCCCCGCCCGGGGACGAAGAGTAAGGCCTACCGGGCCTGAATCAGCAGGTTCCGGGGGGTGAGCGAGCGCTCGCAGAAGGTCCCCAGGCGCACCGCCATCCCCGCCTCCTCCAGGCACAGCAAACGGTCCAGCACCAGCCATAGCTCCAGGGGGCGGCGGAAGAGGTGACGCACCAGCTCCAGGCGCTCGACCCGGGCCTGGCGCGTGGCGCCCGCCGCCTCGAAGCGCGCCCAATCCAGATGCGGCGGCAGGGACAGCCCCTTCTCGGCGGCGGCCCAGCGGCAGAAGCCGGCGAAGTCATCGGGCAGGCGCCCATAGGCGAGGCTCGGCACCGGCAGGTAGCGATCCTCGCCGCGCAGCTCCCGCTGCAGCTCGTCGAAGCCCAGCCGCCAGGCATTGGCCCGGGCGCGGCTCAGCCGCACCTGGCGCGGCGCGGTCACCGTCTCCTGCACCGCCAGGGCCAACTGCTCCCGGGGCAGCGCCAGCCCGTGCTCGGCCATGGCCCGCTCGCCCTGGCGGGAGAGCGGCCGATAGCTGGTCTCGGCGGTGCGCTGGTAACAACAGGGCGCCAGGGTCAGCGGCAGGCGCCCCTCGGCGGCCCGCCGAACCAGCCGCCCATGCAGGTCGCCGCAGGCGTGCAGGGCCACCAGTTGGCGCCCCGGGGTCAGCCAGTCGGCGGCGCTGTCGGCCATCACGTCCTGCTCGTGAAGGCTGAGATCCGCCCCCTGGGCCTCGGCCAGGGCCTGGCCCGCCTGGCACAGCGACGCCTGCCACTCCAGGCCGATGACCCGGGCGTTATCGCGCCGCGCCAGGGCCCGCCCCAGGTGCCCCTTGCCGGCGCACCACTCCAGGTAGGCCGGCGCCGGGGCCAGGCGGGCGGCGAAGGCGCCGATCTGCGCCCACTTGCGCCCGCCCACATGGGTGGCCCAGGCCTCGGGCAGCGGTGGCGTGCCCGCCGCCTCGGGCAGCGGCGCCACCTCGCTGAGCGCGGCAAGCTCCGCCACCGGCAGCCAGTCGGCCAGCCTCGAGGCGGCGAAGGGGGCCGCCTCGAGGCGCTCCCGCTCGGCCTCGTCCAGCCCCAGCAGCCAGGCCTCGAGGGCGGGAAAGGCCGCCCCCCAGGGCGCCCGGCGATAGCGGAACGGCTCCGGCGCCCAGAGCGGCTGCCAGTGGGCCAGCAGCTCGGTCAGGCGGGCGAAGCGTTGGGCATAGGCAGACGGCATGGCGAGGCTCAAGTGAAACGGGCCGCCGATGATACCCGAGGTGGACGGGCCGAGGCAGGGGCGAATCGTGCCAGCCGGCTTCAGTGGCGATCCGCGGCATGGGTCTCCTCGAGCAGCCAGCGCCGAAACAGCGCCATGCCAGGACTCTCGGGGTGTGACTGCAGCCGGGTCAGCCAGTAGCTCCCCAGGGTCACCTGGATATCGAAGGGTTTGACGGCCGCCCCACTGGCCAGGTGACGCTCGAACATGGGAATCGGCACCAGGGCCACCCCACTGCCCTGCACCACCGCCTCCATCATCGCCAGGGAGGAGTCGAGCGTCACGCTCTCGGGCAGCCGCCGGTAGGGATCGACTCCCGCCGCGGCCAACCAGGTCTGCCACTCGTCGCTGCGAAAGGAGCGAAACAGCGTCTGCGTCAGTACGTCCGCGGGGCGGTGCAGTTCCGGGGCCACCCGCGGCGAGCAGAGCACGCTCAAGGGGGTTTCCATCAGATGTACCGCCGATTCGCCATGCCAGGCCCCGCCACCATAGCGAATCGCCATGTCATACCCCTCGGCAGCCAGCTCGACGCGGTTGTTGTGGGTGGTGACGCGCACCTCGATAAACGGGAACCGCCGGTGAAAGCCGGCCAGGCGCGGCAGTAACCAGCAGGCCGCGAAGGTGCCGACGACGCCCAGCCGCAGGATCTCGCGGCGCGCGCCATCGGCCAGCGACGCCAAGCTCTGTGACAGACGATCGAGCGCCTCAGTGAGGACCGGAAACAGTCGTTCACCCTCTCCACTGAGGCTCAGGCCGCGGGGCAAGCGACGAAACAGCGCCACGCCCAGTTGCGCCTCGAGTTGTCGCACCTGGTGGCTAACCGCCGCCTGGCTGACGCAGAGCTCATTGGCCGCGGCGGTAAAGCTGCCATGCCGCGCCGACGCCTCGAAGGCGCGTAGGGCATTCAGGGGAAGTTGGTGTCGATGCATCTCAGCCACAAATCATATTTGTATCAGATGATAAATTTCATCGATTGTGCCAGCCATGGTGGCTTTCTACACTCATCCAGCCGCATCAACCCCGAAGATGCATAAACTGGATTGTCATCTACCCTAGGAGCCACGCCCCATGCCAGGCCGCCTACTGCCCCTCGCTCTCACCCTGGCCGCCGGTGCGGCCCAGGCCGCCGTCTCCCCCTGCGATTCCCCCACCCTGGATGAGCAGGTCATGGCGCTGATGAGCCGCCATGACATTCCCGGTCTCTCCGTGGCGGTGGTGGACCACGGTGAGCTGTGCGTCAGCCATTTCGGTGTGGCCTCCCGCGACACCGGCCTCGCCGTGGGGGATGACACCCTCTTCGAGATCGGCTCGGTGACCAAGCCCCTCACCTCCGTCCTCGCCGCCTGGGTGCATCAGCAGGGGGGCTTCGACTGGGGCGACCGCGTCGCCAGTATCGAACCCCGTCTGGCGGGCAGCCCCGTGGGCGAGACTACCCTGGTCGAGCTGGCCACCTACACCGCCGGCGGCTTCCCCCTGCAATTCCCCGACGGGATCAGCCAGGACAACGTCCTCGACTACTACCGACACTGGCAGCCGGCGTTTGCCCCGGGCGCCCAGCGTCTCTACTCGAACCCCAGCATCGGCTTGTTCGGCGAGCTGGCGGCGCGCCACCATGGCCAGCCGTTCAGCGAGCTGATGCAGGCGCAGGTCCTGCCGACCCTAGGGCTGGAACAGACCTGGCTCGAGGTACCGGAAGCCCGGCTCGGTGACTATGCCCAGGGCTATGGTCGTGACGATACCCCGGTTCGCCTTAACCCCGGTGTCATGGACGCCCAAGCCTACGGCATCAAGACCACGGCGATCGATCTGGGTCGCTTCGTCCAGGCCAATCTGGCGGCCTACCACCAGGACGACCCCATGTCCCGGGCGCTCCTGGCGACGCAACACGGCTATGCCGCCATCGGCGAGATGCACCAGGGCCTGGGCTGGGAGAGCTATGCCCTGCCGGTCTCCCTCGATAGCCTCCGGGCCGGCACCACCGCCGAGATGGCACTGGAACCCCAACCCGCCACCCTGCTCGACACCACAGGTGACCCGCGGCCGGCGCGCTGGTACCACAAGACCGGCTCCACCAATGGCTTCGGCGCCTATGCGGCCTTTATTCCGGCCCAGGAACGAGGCATCGCGATCCTCGCCAACAAGGGCTACCCCAACGGCGAGCGCGTCGAGGCGGCCTGGCATATCCTGGCGGCGCTGGGGGAGTAAGCAGGACGCACCTTCGCCTTCCCGGGGCGAGGCTCGTCAGCGAGTGGAGGGGATGGGCGGCCGACACGCCAGGCGATGGCTACTCCCGATGCAGCCAGCAGGCGCTGCGATGGCGCTCGCCGACGTCGAAGTCCGGGGGATCGTCCCGATCGCAGAGCCCGGCCATGGCATGGGGGCAGCGCGGGTGGAAGCGGCAGCCCCGGGGCGGATCGAGCAGGCTGGGCGGCTCGCCGGCGGGCAGCTCGCGCTGGCGGCGGGCGTTGGCGGCGTCCGGGTCGGCGATGGCCCCCAGCAGGGCCTGGGTATAGGGGTGGCGGGGGGCGTCGAGCAGCGCGTCCACCGGCGCCGACTCCACCAGGCGGCCGGCGTACATCACGAAGATCCGCTCGGCGTAGTGGCGCACCGTGGAGAGGTCATGGGTGATAAAGGCCAGGGTCAGGCGGCGCCGGCCCTGGATGCGTCGCAACAGCTCGAGAATCTCCACTCGCACCGAGGCATCGAGCATGGAGACCGGCTCGTCGGCGACCAGCAGCCGCGGCCCGAGGATCAGCGCCCGGGCGATCACCAGGCGCTGCTGCTGGCCACCGCTGAGCATATGCGGGAACTTGCCGAGCAGCTCCTCCACCGGGGTCAGGTGTACCTCCTCCAGGGCGGCGCGGATGCGCGCCTCCCGCTCGTCGCGCCCGACACCCTGGATGATCAGTGGCTCGGCGAGGATGCGCCGCACGTCGAGGAAGGGCGCGGTGGCGCCGAAGGGGTCCTGCTGCACATAGCCGGCGCTGGCCCGATAGGCCCGGAGCTCGCCCCGCCGCAGACCGCTGAGCTCGCGCCCGGCGAAGCGCACCTCGCCTTGGGTGGGGCGATGCAGCCCGAGCAGGGTGCGTGCCAGGGTGCTCTTGCCACAGCCGCTCTCGCCGACGATGGCCACCGACTCCCCCTCCGCCAGCGTCAGGGCCACCCGATCCACCGCCTGCACCGCCCCCAGGCGCAGGAAGCCCCACTGCCTTACCTCGAAGTGCACCGACAGATCCGCCACCTCCACCAGGGCACTCATCGGCACGCCTCCTCGGGGCAACCCCCGCCCCATTGCCGGTCGTCATGGAAATGCACGGAGAGATTATCCGCCTGAACCAGGTCGCTCATACGCCATCCTCCATACCATCCTGCTGATGCAGCCAGCAACGTACTTCCTGGCGCGGCGCCAGGGCGAAGGCCGGCGGCAGCCGGGCGCAGTCGGCGAAGCGCCGCGGGCAGCGCGCGGCGAAGCGACAGCCCACCGGCGGGTCGAGCAGGCTGGGGGGCTCGCCGGGAATCGCCCGGGGCCGCTCGCGCTGGCGAAGCTTGGGGACGCTGGCCATCAGCGCCTGGGCATAGGGGTGGCCCGGGGCGGAGAAGAAGGTCGCGGCGTCGGCCATCTCCACCAACTGGCCGGCGTACATCAGCGCCACCTGGTCGGCCAGCTCGCTGGAGGTGGCGACGTCATGGGTGATCAGGATAAAGCCGGTGCCGAGCTCCGCCTTGACCCGCTTGAGGGCGTTCATGATCCCCGCCTGGGTCAGCACGTCCAGCGCCGAGGTGGGCTCATCGAGAATCACCAGGTCGGGCTCGGCCACCAGCGCCATGGCCAGCACCGCCCGCTGGCGCATGCCGCCGGAGAGCTCGAAGGGGTAGCGGCGCAGGAAGTCGCCGGGCAACCCCACTAGCTCGAAGACCTCGGCGGCCCGGGCCAGGGCCCGGCGACGCTCCCAGCCCAGGTGCACCCGCAGCGGCTCGGCGACCTGCTCGCCCACCTTGACCACCGGGTTGAGGGCGTTCATCGAGGCCTGCATCACCAGCGCCAGCCCTTGCCACTGCACCTCGCGGCGAAAGGTCTCGTCATCCAGCGGGTGCAGCTCGCGTCCGGCCAGGCGCACCCGCCCGCCCAGGCCGCCGGCATTGCGCGGCAGCAGACGCATCAGCGCCCGGGCCAGGGAGCTCTTGCCACAGCCCGACTCGCCCAGCACCACCAGGGCCTCGCCGCGCCCGACGGTGAAGCCGACGTCATCCACGGCGCGCATCACCCCGCCGCGGGTATGGTAGTCGAGGGTCAGTCCCTCCACCTCGAGCAACGCATCACACATTAGAGGCTCCTAAGCCGGGGATTGAAGACCCGGTCGAGGGCGAAACCGAGCATGGCGAAGCCGAGCCCGGAGAGCATCAGCAGCGCCGCCGGGGCCAGCACCCAGTAGTAGTAGCCGTTGTAGAGAGCGCTCTGGGCCTGGGCGTCGTTGAGCACCTTGCCCCAGGTGGGCAATACCGGGTCGCCCAGCCCCAGCACCGCCAGCGACGCCTCGAGGAAGACGAAGGTGGGGATCAGGGTCACGAAGGTGGGAATCAGCACCGGCAGGATGCGCGGCAGCATATAGCGCATCACGATGCGCAGGTGGCTGGCACCATAGGCCCGGGCCGCCTCGATATAGGGGGCCTCGCGGATCGGCAACAGCATGGCCCGGTAGGTCTTGATGCCGGCGCTGAAGATGCCCAGCGCCACCACCACCCCCAGCATCAGCCAGATGCTGGTGGAGTAGAGGGTCCCCACCATCACCAGGATCGGTAGCAGCGGCAGGATCATATTGACCTCGGTGAGGCGCTGGATCAGCGCATCCACCCAGCCCCGGTACCAGACGCCGACGGCGGCGATCACCAGGGTGCTGAGGGTGGTGCCCACCGCTGCCACCAGGCCGAAGGCCAGGGCGATCGGCGTGCCCCAGCGCAGCGCCAGGCTGAGGTCGCGGCGCTGGTGATCGGTCCCCGCCAGGCCATGCACCCGGCCATAGAGCAGCAGCTCGCTGGCAAGCTCGGCGCCGGGGTCGAAGAACACCGCCTCCAGGGTCAGGGTATGGCGCCCCGGCAGTACCGCCTCGCCGTCCGTCGCGGCCAGCAGGCCGAGGTGCGCCGGCCGCCCCAGGCGTCGCTCCAGTGGGCGATCCTGGGAGAGCGCCACCCGGGTCTCGCCGACCAGGCGCCGGCTGCCGAGATCGATCTCGCGCCCGTCCGGGGTGTGCCAGGTGAGACGCAGGAAGGCCGCGTGCTCGCTATGCCGTGGGGTGAGGAAGAGCGCCAGCTCGCTGGGGAAGTCGTCGTAGGCGTAGTCGAGGACGATGCGCTGGGTCAGGCGTCGCCCGCCGGGGAAGGCCGCGCTCGCCACCTCTTCGGCGATCAGGCTCTGGCTGCGTGGCGCCCGGCCGGGGTTCAGCCAGTCGCTCCAGACCGGCCGCGCATTGATCGGCAGCCGCGCCTCGCCGCTGCGCCAGCTGGCCACCGCCTGGTCGTAGGGCACGGTGGCCAGGGTGTGCAGGGCCAGGGCGACCAGCAGCAGAATCAGCGCCACCCCGGCCAGGGCCGAGGGGTAGCGACGCAGTTCCGCCCAGGTTTCACGACGTCCCATGCCCCAGCTCATGCGCCCCCCCTCCCCTCGCCGAGGATCCGCACCCGGGGGTCGAGCAGCGCATAGAGCAGGTCCAGCAGCAGCACGGTCACCGCCAGCAGGTAGGCGAAGATCACCACCCCGCCGATGATCACCGGGGTATCGCGGAAGCCGATGGCCTGGAACAGCAGCGAGCCCAGCCCCGGCCAGTTGAAGACCTGCTCGAGGATGATGGCGCCGCTCCACAGGCCGATCAGCATCAGCAGGAAGTTGGTGATGATCGGCGCCAGGGTCGGGCGCAGGATATAGCGGCGCTCGATCAGCCGCGACGGCAGTCCCTTGGCCCGGGCCATCTCCACGTAGTCCTCGCTGGCATGGATCAGGAAGAAGGTGCGCCAGGCGTAGATGGAGACGAAGATCGACGACAGCACCATGGCCGCCACCGGCAGCAGCATATGCCGCGCCAGGCTGATCGCATAGGCCAGCCCCTGCGGCGGCGGCGCTGCTACCATGCCCCCCGGCGGCAGCAGCGGCACCAGGAAGGCGAAGGCGAGGATCAGGAAGATGCCGTAGAACCAGCCCGGCGCCGCCGAGCTGGGGGCCAGGGCGATGACCAGGCGATCGACGCGACCGCCGTAGCGCCGCGACAGCCATAGGGCGCTGCCCACCGCGACGAAGAACACCAGCAGGTTGGCGGTGCCGAACAGCAGCAGGGTCGCCGGCAGGCGCTCGACGATGATATCGCTGACCCGCCGCGAGCCGGCGTCGCTGTGCATCTGCTCGGCGCGCCCCAGGTCGAGGCGCATGGCCCGCTGCAGGTAGTCGACGCTGCGCAGTACGAAGGGCTCGTCGAGACGCAACCGCTCGACCTCCAGGGCCACCCGGCGTTCCACCAGGGCGTTGCGCTCGGCGCTGGCCATCTCCTGGAAGGCGGGGTCGGCGCGCACCTGCTCGAAGGCCTCGCTGCGGATCTGCACCCGACGCAGCTCGTCCACCTGGCCGCCCATATTGGCCACCACGATGGTCAGGTAGACGCCGATCAGCACCGTGACCAGCAGCGCCAGCAGGCGCTTGACCAGGTAGAGGGCCAGGTACCTCAGGTCACGGCCCCAGGAACGACGCGGCATCATGGGCTGGCCTCCGGGGCTGTCGCCGGCAGGGTAGCGAAGAGATGGCTGGCGAAGCCGGGCAGGGCCACCCGCTGGCTGGTGAGGATGAATTCCAGGCGATGGGCGCCGGCGCCTAGGGCGGCGAGGCGCTCGGCGTCTAGGGTCAGCCCCCATTCGCCTTCCCCCAGGGGCCGCGGCTCGCCGCGCCCGGCGAGCCGTCCCTGCCCATCGAAGAGCAGGTAGCGGATGGCATCGATGGCCGCCGCCGGGTAGGGCTCGCCCTGCCGGGTCACGCTCAGGCGCACCTCGGCCGAGTCGCCGGCGTGCACCACCAGGGGGCCCCGAGTGGTCAATTCCGGCAACGCCGCCTGACTCAGCGACAGCCATTCGTTGGCCGGGTCGGGGAAGTCCTCGAAGCGTTCCAGCACCAGGCTGCCCTCCAGGGGGTAGACCGCCGCCAGCTCGAAGGGGCCGTCGCCGACCCAGTAGTGACCGCGGGACGCCACCCAGGCGTCGAGGGCGGCATAGCGGGCGGCGATTTCCGCCTCCTCGACCCAGGGCGAGAGGGCCGCGGCGAAGGGCAGGTAGTGTCGCCCCCGGGCCTCGGCCAGGTAGCGCTCGAGGATCGCCAGGCTGGGGCCGGCCACCAGGTTGAGCCAGTCGATGCCACGGCGATCCGCCTGGTGGGAGGAGAAGGCCAGCTCGCCGCGCCGCTCGGCCAGGATGCCCAGGGCCAGGGTGTGCCAGGGCAGCGGCTGAGGCGCCCGGGCCGCCACCAGGGTCTCGGCGTCGGGGAAGCCCTGATCGCTGTAGGCCTCGATGATCAGCGGTTCGGTACTCAGGATGCGCCAGCCGCGGAAGTGCTGACGATAGGCCTCGAAGGTGGGCTGGTGGGCGGCGTCGAATAGCGGACTCGCCTCGTCGGCGCGCTCGAAGGCGAGGATCCAGGGCAGCAGCAGATCGGCCACCGAGCGCCGCGAGCCATCATGCCAGTGCTGGGCCAGGTAGCCGTCCTCATAGTGGAGGCGCACCCGGGTGCGGGCGGTGAGCGGCCCCTCGGGATGCGCCTCGCCCACCGTGATCAGGCGTCCCTCGCCGGCATCCCAGCCCAGCCAGGCGTCCTCGGGGACGACGATGCGTGCCTGACGCTCCAGGCTCAGCCAGTCGAGGCTGCGGGTCAGGGTGACGCCCTCGGCCACCGTCACCTCGGCATGCTCGAGGCGCTGGGGACGATAGAGGCCGGTATAGGGGTCGGGCAGCAGCGGTGGGTCGGCCAGGGCCCGGGTGATCATGCGATCGAAGATCCAGTTGCTGCCGGCGATGGGGTTCCAGGGCTCGGTGAGCAGTCCCGGTGTGCCGAAGACCATCTCGCCGCCCAGGCGCTCCTCGTAGCGCAGGGTATAGGGCCACAGCGCCGAGCCGGCCAGGCCACCGGCCAGGTCCGCGGCCACCGAGACGTTACTGGCCCGGGCCGAGACGCTGAGGCGATCCACCAGCCAGAGTCGCACCGAGTCCTGCATGGCCAGTTCCAGGGCCCGGGCCATCAACGCCTGGCGCTCGTCCCAGTCGGCGTAGTCGCGGCGTTCCAGGCGCTCGGCCAGGGCATCGAGCTCGGGGCTCGGCGCATAGGCCTGCCAGAGCGGCTCGGCGCGCCCCCGGGGGGTGAAGAAGTCGCTGAAGTTCTGGGCCTGATCGCGCTGGATGACGATGGAGATCCAGCCGCCGGTGTAGAGGTGCCACTGGCCGGCGGCGGGATCACCGGCGATCCATAGCCGCGAGGCCTCCTCGGCGTTGCGGTAGCGGCGCTCCACGGCGAAGCCGATATCCTCCAGCTGGTTGGCCAGGTAGTCCCCCACCCGGCGCCGCTCGTCGTCGTTGCGAATCAGCAGGATCAGGGTCACCGGCTCGCCCCGATGGTGCCAGCGACCCGCCTCGCGGGTGGCGCCGAGGGCGCGCATCTCCCGGGCGATGGTGGCCTCGGCCGCCGCCGGGTCATAGGCATAGCGCAGCTCCAGGGCGCGGGCGGTCTCGGCCAGGCGGGCGTAGTCGGGAAAGGCGGTGCTGATCGGCAGCCAGCGCGGCACCGCCAGGCCGCCGTAGAGCTCCTCGGCGATATAGTCGCGATCCACCAACTGGTGCAGGGCCTCGCGGATGGCCGGCACATGGAAAGGATTGAGGCGGCCGTCGCGGAAGGTCGGCCCCACCGGGTTGAGGGTCAGCTCCACCGAGGAGCCATAGGAGAGGTCATAGTCGGCCCCCGGGGCATCGCGCAGGCGGCGGTAGACGGGGATGCTGCCGATGCCCTGCACGAAGGCCTGATGGCTGCCGGTCTCGAGCAGGCCGGTGACCCGCCCCGGGTCGCTCTCCTGGGTGAACACCAGGCGATCGATCAGGGCACCGCGACGCTCGGCCAGGGCCTCGGGTGTCGACGGGACGCCCGTCGACAGGGGCGCCCGGGAGGCCGGCAGCAGCGCCAGCCCCACCACCGCCAGCATGACCACCCCTACCACGACCGCCCATCGATTCATCGGCGCCTCCCCGCTCGGCCTCGCTTCCACCTTAGCGCCTTCCGCGAGCGGCGAATTCAACGTTGGGATGGCGGCGCCTATCGAGCCGGGCTGCCGTGCTAGACTGGCGCCCCTCGTCGACTGCTGCTTGCCGGGAGAGTGGCCCTTGCTGGACATGGCACACTACAACGTCGCCATCATCACCCTGGGTGCGGTGATCGTGGCGGTGTTGCTGCACTATGAAGCCTTCGTGGCCCTAACGCGCCTGATCGAGCGCTCACATCTGTCACATCGCGGGCGTATTCTGCTGTTGGTGTTCGGGCTGCTGCTGACCCATGTGGCGGAGATCTGGCTGTTCGGCCTGACCGCCTGGTGGCTGGTGGAGGACCAGGGCATCGGCACCATCGTCGGCTACGACGGTTTCGTGATGCTCGACTATGTGTTCATGTCGGCGGTCACCTACACCACCCTGGGCTATGGCGATATCATCCCGCTGGGCCCGATCCGCTTCCTCTACGGCAGCGAGGCGCTGACCGGTTTCATGCTGATCACCTGGTCCGCCTCCTTCACCTTCCTCGAAATGCAGAAACACTGGCGCCTCGAGGAAAAAGATCGCCATCGCCGCTAGGGCGGCACCGCCGCCGCCCCCCCCCTTTTCGCAGACAATGATGATCCCATGAGTGCCTTGATCGAAGTTCTTCCCCTCTCCTTCGCCTTCGTGTTCGGCATGCTGGTGCGCCAGATCGGCCTGCCGCCGCTGGTCGGCTTCCTGGCCGCCGGCTTCGCCCTCAACGCCTATGGTCCCGGCCTGGGCCTGCCCGATGAGGCCGGTCCGGTACTGGAGCACGTGGCGCATATGGGGGTCCTGCTGTTGCTGTTCACCGTGGGCCTCAAGCTCAAGATCAAGAGCCTGTTGCAGCCGGTGGTGCTGGGCGGCGCCCTGCTGCACTTCGTCTTCACCACCGGCGTCTTCGCCCTAGGCATCCTGGCGCTGACCCAGCTCGATCGACAGACCGCCCTGATGCTGGGGGTGGCCCTGGCCTTCTCCAGCACGGTGCTGGCGGCCAAGGTGCTGGAGTCCAAGCGTGAGCTGCGCGCCTTCCATGGCCGAGTGGCCATCGGCATCCTGATCATCCAGGACCTGATCGCCCTGGCGGTGCTCAGCCTGGCCGGTGGCCATACGCCCTCGCCCTGGGCGCTGGGGGTCTTCGCCCTGCCGCTGCTCAAGCCGCTGCTCTACTGGCTGATGGACGTGGCCGGCCACGAGGAGCTGCTGGTGCTGATGGGTATGATCCTGGCGGTGGCCCTGGGCGGCCTGGGCTTCGAACTGGTGGGGCTGAGCCCCGAGCTGGGCGCCCTGATCATGGGCGTACTGCTGGCCGAGCATCCCCGCGCCCAGGAGCTCTCCCAGGCCCTGTGGGGCATCAAGGAGATCCTGCTGATCGGCTTCTTCCTGCAGATCGGCATGGCCGGCCTGCCCGACGCCGAGGCGCTCACCTTCGCCCTGGTGATGGGCCTGGCGCTGCCCCTCAAGGGGCTGGTGTTCTTCTTCCTGCTGACCCTGTTCCGGCTGCGCGCCCGCAATGCCTTCCTCGGCGCGCTGAGCCTCACCTGCTACAGCGAATTCGGACTGATCGTCGCCGCCGGCGTGCTCGAGGAGTGGCTGGTGCCCCTGGCCATCACGGTGGCGGTCTCCTTCGTGGTGGCCGCGCCCCTGAATCGCCTGGCCCACCCGCTCTTCGATCGCCTGGAGGGGTTCCTCCGGCGCTTCGAGAGTCAGACCAAGCACCCCGACGAGCAACCGGTCTCCCTGGGGCGTTCGGACCTGCTGATCATGGGCATGGGGCGTACCGGCAGCGCCGCCTACGATTTCCTCGCCGAGCGCCGTGCCCGGGTGGTGGGTCTGGACGCCGACCCCAACAAGGTCAGCAAGCATCAGCAGGCGGGGCGCCGGGTGGTCTATGCCGACGCCGAGGATATCGGCTTCTGGCACGCCATCGATATCAGCCGCATCAAGGCGGTGATCCTGGCCATGCCGGAGATGGAGGGCAAGATCATGGCGGCGCGCCAGTTGCGGCGCCTGGGCTTCGGCGGCCCCATCGTCGCCAATACGCTCTATGACGACGAGGCGGAGACCCTGCGCGAGGCCGGCGCCAACGAGACCTACCTGACCATGACCGGCGCCGGCATCGGCCTGGCGGAGAAGACCTGGGAGGCCTTTCACCCGGGGAGGGCCTGAGCCGCCGGCCCAGGCGCCCTCCCTCAGGGGCAAGGCGCCCTTAGCCCAGGATAAACAGCACGCAGGCGGCGGTCAGCGCCCCCATCAGGGCATTGAAGACCCGCCAGGCCCGGGGGCTGTCGAGCCAGCGGCCGATGGCGGTGCCGAAGCCCGCCCAGACCGCGATGCAGGGCAGCGCCACCAGCTCGGCGAAGGCCGCCAGCAGCAGGGCATTGAGCCAGGTGTCACCGTCCTCGGGGAGGAAACCCGCCATCAGCGCCAGGCCCATCACCCAGGCCTTGGGATTGGCGAACTGGAAGGCCGAGGCCTGCCAGAAGGTCAGCGGGCGCCCCTCGCCGCGGCGGCGCAGGTCCGGGGGCGGCGCGCTGGCGATGCGCCAGGCCAGGTAGAGCAGGTAGGCGCTGCCGATCAGCCGCAGCGCGGTCTGCACCAGGGGGAAACGCTCGAAGAGCAGCCCCAGGCCTAGGGCGATACCGGCGAAGAGCAGGAAACAGCCCCCCAGGATGCCGAAGATATGCGGCAGGGTGCGCAGGAAGCCGTAGTTGGCCCCGGAAGCGGTGAGCATCACGTTGTTGGGGCCGGGGGTGATGGTCATGGAGATCATATAGAGGGCCGCCGGGCCCAGGACTGCCAAGGCTTCCATAATATTGCATCCATACAATTATGCGATTATTGGGCAATGAAGCGCGACATTCGCGCCTAAATTCAGCATAATGGGCACAATTTCCTCGTCAAAGGTTTTATTGTCACCGTGACAATATGGACTCCCTCTCTCCCTTCGGAAGGGCCCCGCTACCGCGCCATCGGCGAGGCCATCGCCCGGGCCATCGAATCCGGCGAGCTGGCCCCGGGGCAGCGCCTGCCGCCCCAGCGGCGCCTGGCCGACGCCCTGGGCGTCACGGTGGGCACCGTGACCCGCGCCTATGCCGAGGCCGAGCGCCAGGGCTGGGTCACCGCCCGGGTCGGCAGCGGTACCTATGTGTGCGATGCCGAGGCCCCGGCCACCCCACCCTTCCTGGCCGTTCCGCCGGAAGACGAGTCGCTGGATAGCGGCCTCATCGACCTGAGCATGAGCCTGCCGCCGCCCCATCCGCTGCGCGCCGGCACCCTGGGCCGCCTGCTGGGCGAGCTGGCCGGCGACGAGGCGGTGCTGCGGCGCGCCGTGGAGTACCAGTCGGAGCGCGGCGTACCGGCCCATCGCCGTCAGTTGGCGGCCTGGCTGCAACGCCTGCTGGGCATCGACGCCGACCCGCGGCGGTTGCTGGTGACACAGGGCGGCCAGCATGGCATCGACCTGGCGCTGCGCGCCCTGACTCGCCCCGGCGAGCGCGTCGCCGCCGATACCCTCACCTACCCCGGGCTGATCGCCGCCTGCCAGCAGGCCCACCTCAAGCTGCTGGGGGTGCCCCTGGACGAGGACGGCATGGACACCCAGGCCCTGGCCAGGCTCTGCGCCCAGCAACCGCCGCGGCTGGTCTACGTGACCCCGGACCAGAACAACCCCACCGGCCGCCCGCTGAGCGAGCCGCGCCGCGAGCACCTGGCCGCGCTGGCGCGTCGCCACGACTTCTGGATCGTCGAGGATGGGGTTCAGTACCTGCCCGACACGGAACGCGGTACCCCGCTGCTGACCCTGGCCCCGGAGCGCACCCTGTTTATCTTCAGTACGTCCAAGGTGCTGGCCGGCGGCCTGCGCATCGGCACCCTCTGCGTGCCGGAGGCCCTGGGCGAGCGCCTCGGCGCCACCCTGCGCGCCCAGAGCTGGATGGTGCCGCCGTTGATGGTGGAAGCGGTGTGCCGCTGGGTGGCAAGCGAGGACGCCGAGCGCCTGCTGGCCTGGCAGACCGAGGAACTGGGGGCCCGCCAGGCCCTGGCCCGTGAGCGCCTGGCCGGGTTCCCGGTGGCGGGGCGGCCCCATGGCTCGAACCTCTGGCTGCCGCTGCCCAATGGCCTGCGCGGCGCCGCCCTGCAGGCGACGCTGATCCAACGCGGCCTCAAGCTGACCAGCGCCGAGCCCTTCTGCGTGGGCAGCGAGCCGGCGCCCCAGGCGCTGCGTTTGTGCCTCAGCGCCGCCGCCGGCCGCGACCAGCTCGAGCGGGCCCTAGGCCTGGTGCGCGAGGCCCTGGAGTCGCCGCCGCCGCTGCCTTGGGAGACGCTATAACGCCCGGGGGATTTAGAGGGTGCCGCCGAAGGCGAGACGATAGCCTAGGTCGATGGTGGGTTCGCCGATGGGGCGGCCGTCCAGGCGGTGCAGCAGTTCTCGGGCGGCGCGTTCGCCGATGGCCCGGCGCGGGGTGATGACGCTGGCCAGGGGCGGCGCCATCACCTGACCGACGTCGTGGCCGTGGAAGCCGGCGATGGCGATGCGCTGCGGCACCGGGATGCCGCGGCGCAGGCACTCGAAGTAGGCGCCGAGGGCCACGTCATCGTTGGTGCAGAAGAGGCCGTCGGTCTGCGGGTACTTGTCCAGCACCTCGCCCATCAGCTCGGCGCCGACACTGTAGGAGGAGCGCTGGCTACTCTGCAGGGTCAGCGGCGTCAGGCCATGGGCCGCCATGGCCGCCGCGTAGCCTTCGCCGCGCTGGCGGGTGCGGGCATCCAGGCGTACCGCCAGGTAGACCACCTGGCGTCGGCCCCGGGCGATCATCGCCTCCACCATGGCCCGCGATGCTTCCACGTTGTCGTAGCCCACCGCCTGGTGCAGCGGCGGGGTGCGGCTGTCCATGATCTCCACCGTGGGGATGCCGGCGGTCTCGAGCATGCGCAGGCTGCGCGGGCTGTGCTGGCTGTCGGAGAGGATCACCCCGTCGACGTTATAGGAGAGCAGTGAGGCCAGGCTGCGCTCCTCCAGGGCCTGGTCGTAGCCGTAGTGGGAGAGCATCAGGTGGTAGCCCGCCGGCTCGGTGACCTCCTCGATGCCGACGATCACCTCGGCGAACACCTGGTTGGTCAAGGAGGGCACCAGCACGCCGATGGCGTGGCTGCGCGCCTTGGAGAGGATGTCCGGGGCCCGGTTGGGGATATAGCCGAGCTCTTCGGCCACCTCGAAGATGCGCTGGCGAAGCCCCTCCGAGACCGTGGCCGGGTCGCGCAGGCAACGGCTCACGGTCATCTTGGTGGCGCCGACCCGGTCGGCGATATCCTGGAGGGTGGGACGCTTCTTCTTCACCATGGCTCGCCCGTCGCTGAAATCAGATCAACACCTTAGCGGAGTTGCCCGGGTAAATCATGCCTCTCCCGCGCTTTGACAGGGCCATTGGAGCACGGGGCTAACCTGTGGGTAGGCACTTCGCAAAGACGCTGTGAATCCATCCTTGGACGCTCGACTTTTTCGTCCCTGAAAAAGACGCTTTGCTCCGGCCTACCCCCAGCGCCCCTATGCCGTTCCAATGGCACTACCCCTGCCCCAGCGCCGCGACAAAGGCCTCGACAATGGCCTCGGGGGACTCGGCGATATTCGCCACCCGAGCCTCGTCCGGCCCCGGCGGTTCCAGGTCGGCGAGTTGGCTGGCGAGCATGGCGTCGCCCTTGAAGAAGTGCCCCCGGCGGGAGCCGAGGCGCTCGCGCAGCAAGGCCCGTTCGCCGCCCAGGTAGAGAATGCGCAGTTCGGGATCGCCGCGGCGCAGGCGCCCGCGATAGCGCGCCTTGAGCGCCGAGCAGGCGATCACCACCGAGGCGTCGCGGCGGCGGTAGTCGGCGAAGCGCCCCGCCAGGGTATCGAGCCAGCCGCGTCGGTCGTCGTCGGTGAGCGGGATGCCGCGGGCCATCTTGGCCACGTTGGCGGCGCTATGGTGATCATCGCCGTCGATAAAATCGGCGCCGAGGCGCCGCGCCAACAGGCGCCCGACATGGGACTTGCCCGAGCCGGAGACGCCCATCACCAGGATGCGGTAGGAAGCCGTGGGGGGGGAAGCCTGAGTCACGCTTGCTCCTCGTCTTAGTTGCCGCGCACGGCGGTCGGGGTGGCCAGAGCAGGCAGCCAGGGGGCCTGGATAGGGCAAGAAGCCGTCATGATCATCCCTCGTCTTAGTTGCCGCGCACGGCGGTCAGGTCGGGCAGCCAGGTGACCAGGCCGGGGAAGGCCACCAGCACCAGCAGCATCACCAGCAGGGCCGCGTAATAGGGCAGCATCGCCTTGACCAGGGACTCCATGGAGACCTTGCCCACGCCACAGCCCACATAGAGGCAGGTGCCCACCGGCGGGGTCAGCAGGCCGATGCCGAGGATAAAGGCCATCAGCACCCCGAAGTAGGCGGGATCGACGCCCACCGAGGTGACGATGGGGGCCAGCATCGGCGCCATGATCACCATGGCCGGAGTAAGGTCCATCACCAAGCCGATCAGCAGCAGCAGCGCCGCCACGATCAGCAGCAACAGGAAGGGCTCCTGAGTAATCGCCTGGACCTGCTGCACCAGGGTCTGGGGCACCAGATTGATGGTCAGGAACCAGGCGATCACGGTGGCGAAGGCCAGCAGCAGCATCACCATGCCGGTGAGCCGCGCGGTGCGGATGCACATGCCCCAGAGGTCGCCGAGACGGATCTCCCGGTAACAAACCACCGAGATAAACAGCGAGTAGAGCAGCGCCGCCACCGCCGCCTCGGTGGCGGTGAAGACCCCGGCGATGATGCCGCCGACCACGATCACCGGCAGCACCAGGGCCAGCCAGGCGGCCTTGAAGGCCTGCCACAGCGGCGCCAGGCGGAACTTGCGGGTCTGCCCGGCGTGCTCGAGGCTGGCCATGATAAAGGTGGTGACCATCAAGGCCAGGCCGATCAGTAGCCCCGGCACGATGCCGGCGATAAACAGCCGACTGATGGAGGTCTCGGTGACGATGCCGTAGAGGATCAGCGGGATCGACGGCGGGATGATGATGCCGATCACCGAGGAGACGGTGTTGATGGCGGTGGCCTGGGGCGCCGTATAGCCCTGGCGGGTCATGGAGGGGATCATCATCGCCCCGGTGGCGGCGGTATCCGCCACCGCCGAGCCGCTGATGCCGCCGAAAAACATCGAGCCGGTGATCGCCACCTGACCCAGGCCGCCGCGGATAAAGCCCACCAGGGCGCCGGCCAGGTCCATCAGGCGACGGGCGATGCCGCCGGCGCTCATCACCTCCCCCACCAGGATAAAGAAGGGGATCGCCAGCAGCGGGAAGCTGTTGACCCCGCGGATCGACTGCTCGATCAGGATCGACAGGGGAATATCGGAGAGCACGGCCATGACCACGGCCGCCACCCCGAGCCCGAAGGCGATGGGCAGGCCCAGGGCGATGGAGGCGAAGAGGATCGCCAGGAAGATCCACAACATGACATCAGCTCCCGGAAGTGGGGGAAAGGAGGCGCACCAGGCTCTGCCAGGCGCGCCACAGGGCCACCGCGCCGATAAAGAGCGCGCAGACGATCAGCGAGGCGTTGATCAGGTTCCAGGGCACCCCGAGCAGGGCGGTGCGGGCCGTGGAGCGGCTGACCACCAGCGCCCCGCCCCACAGGATCACCCCCATCAGGGCGGCGATGATCAGGTGCTGGAGCAGATAAAGCAGGTAGGCCCCGCGGGGCGGCAGGCGGCGTACCAGGAAGTCCACGGCGATATGCTCGAAGCGGGCGAAGGCCGCCGCGGCGCCGACGAAGACCAGCCAGATAAACAGCATGCGGGCCAGCTCGTCGGCCCAGGGCAGGGCGTGATTGAACAGGGAACGGCCCACCACATTGGCGGAGACCGCCAGGATCAGCGCCACCAGCAGGGCCGCGATCAGCTGTTCCATGATCACGGTGAGCCAGCGGAACGGCGCCGGGCCGCGGCGCTGTTCGATGTCCAGCTCCAGGGGGCGGCGGTTGGGATCCTCCACATAGGCGTGGGGATCGGGGGTGGCTTGGGTGTCCATCGCGGGACTCCTGAGGCGAGTGGCGGGGCCGCCGAGGGCCCCGCCGGATCGAACATCGGGGTAAGGGGGAAGTTACTCGTCGTCGGCGACGGAGGCGGCGATCCGCTGGATCTCGGTGATCAGCTCTTCGCCGATCTGCGGGCCCCACTCCTCATAGACCGGTCTTATTGGTCGTCGGCGACGGAGGCGGCGATCTGCTGGATCTCGGTGATTAGCTCTTCGCCGATCTCCGGCGCCCACTCTTCATAGACCGGCTGCACGGCCTCCTGGAAGGCGGCGATCTGGGCGTCGTCCAGGCGGGTGATCTGCATGCCGCGTGCCTCGAGCTGGTCGCGGGCCCAGTCGTCATACTCGGCGCTGATCTGGATCTCGTAGGCCGCCGACTGGCGGGCCGCCTCCTGCACCAGGGCCTGGTACTCGGGATCCAGGCGATCCCAGGTGCGCTCCGACATCATCATCACGAAGGGGGTGTAGACGTGGCGGGTCTCGGAGCCATAGTCCTGCACCTCGTGGAAGTTGGAGGTGAGGATGGTGCTCCAGGGGTTCTCCTGGCCGTCCACCACGCCCTGCTCCATGGCCGAGAAGAGCTCGCCGAAGGCCATCGGCGTGGGGTTGGCGCCCAGCGCCTCCCAGATCGCCAGGTGCACCGGGTTCTCCATGGTGCGCACGGTCAGGCCGCGCACGTCCAGGCCGGCCACGTCCTCGGGGCTGGCCACCGGGCGGGCGCTGTTGGAGAGCTGGCGATAGCCATTCTCGGAGAAGGCCAGGGCCTTGATGCCGCTGCCCTCGAAGGCGTCCAGCATCGATTGGGCGGCCTCGCTCTGCAGCACCTCGATGGCCGCCTCGCGGCTAGGCAGCAGGAAGGGCAGGTCGAAGACCGCCAGCTCGGAGACATAGGAGGTGGCCGCCGAGCTGGAGGGATAGGTCATGTCCAGGGTGCCGGTCTGCAGCATCTCCATCATCTGCACATCGTCCCCCAGTTGGCTGTTGGGGAAGATCTGCACCGTCAGGCGGCCCTCGCTGCGCTGCTCGAGGATATCGGCGAAGTAGCGGCTGGAGAGGTACTGGGGCGAGCCCTCCGAGAGGCCGAAGCCCATGCGGATGGTATGGCTGCCGTGGTCTCCCACCACCTCACCGTCGATGGCGGGGGGCGCGGAGAGCTCGGGGGACTGGGCCTGGGCGATGCCAAGGGAGAGGATGGCGGCCCCGGTCAGGGCGGCGGCGTGGCTCCAACGAGGTGTCATGGCGTGACTCCGTGATCGGCGTTGTTGTTGGTCGATACCGCCGACGTGGCGGCATTCGGGATCTGGGTAACGGGTCTCTGGTAACGAGACTTATGCAACGAGCTCTCCATATCGAGCCGAATGTTACCGGTAACTTTCGCCATTGAGCCTAGTCGCCAGGACAACGGGGTGTCAACGAATGAGCGAAAAACGGGACCTAGACCATGGTCTAATCCCCATGGGCAGGATTACAGCCGGGGGAAGCTGGGCTAGGATCGAATGTACCTTGCATTTCGTCCCGGCCAGGCGCCGGGCCCCGTCACCTCGGAAAAGGAAGTCGCATGTCTGAACGCCTACTGCTCACCACCTCCTCCCACCTCGAAGGCTACCGCGTCGTCGAGCACCTCGATATCGTCTCGGCGGAGTGCGTCTTCGGCATGAACGTCTTCAAGGACCTGTTCGCCGGCTTCCGCGACTTCTTCGGCGGACGCAACAAGTCGTCCCAGGCGGCGCTGCGGGACGCGCGGGTGGCCTGCCTGGACGAGCTGCGCCGGGAAGCGGAATCCCTGGGCGCCAATGCGGTGATCGCCGTCGACCTCGATTACAGCGAGATCTCCGGCGGCGGCAAGTCGATGCTTTTCCTGGTGGCCACCGGTACCGCGGTGCGCGTCAGCAAGGCCTAGGGCCGGGCACATCGCGATCGCGGCACAGGGCCTCCATCACCAGGCGAAACAGCTCCTCGACCCGATTGGTGGAGCCCTGGGCGCCACGCCGGTGCGCCTCCTGCTTGTGCTCGAGGCGATTCGAGCCGGCATAGATCAGAAAGGGTGTGGTATCGCCGCGGGCGCGCAAGCGTTCGAGCAGTGCATAGCCCTCCCGCGGCCCTTCGCGCCGCCCCATGTCGGAGATGATCACCGCGTAGCGCCGCGATTCCAGCAGCCTCAGGGCCTCGTCGGTGGAGCGTGCCAGCACCACATCGATGCCCTGGGCGGCGAAGGCCCGACGCTCGAAGATATTGTTTTCCGGGTGGTCGTCGACCCATAGCAGGCGCTGGCGCCAGGGCTCCATCCGCCCGCGGGGCATCATCGACAGGGTCTCGACGATCGTGTTCACCTGGCTCTCGCCGGCGTCGGCCTCGTCCCCCGGATGCTTGATCGAGGCCGCCGCCAGGGAGGCGGCGGTGGCCACCTGGGCGCGAAGAAAGTTCTCCTCGTCCTCGAAATCGGCGGGACCATAGAGCTTGTTGTGGTGTCGGGCGACCAGCCACAGGAAACCGAAGAAGACCAGCACCGGGAAGCCGACCATGAAATAGATCAGCGGCACCACCCGCTCGGCGAGGTTGCTGCCGAGCCCGACCACCAGGGAGGCGAAGCCGTAGACCAGGACGATAAAGAGCGCGATGATGCCCAGCGGGCTGCGGGTGAAGCCGAGGGCCGACTCGGCGAAGCGATGCGGTTCCATGTTCTCCTGCCCTGGCGCCCTGGCGCCATTCGTCGGGCCTCGAGGGCACCGCCACGCGGCTCCCGGCCCCCTTCCTTCACACTAGCCCATTCCCCCCAGGCCGGGGCGTATCGAGCGACAGGGGCGTGACGTCCCCGTTGTCCGCAGAGCCGCATGCCGTGCTGCGCGACAACGCCGCCCACCTCCAGGGCGATGGTGATCGGACCCGACGGCGGCCTCCTCAACTGCCCTCGCGAGCTGATACCGACCAACCCGGGGCGCATGGCCTGGGGCATGGGCGACACGTCCTCTTCTCGCTGTGGGTAGATCGGCCCCCGTCCATCGGTAACCTCTATCTCCTATCACGGGGCACCCGCTCCCGGCCTTGCCCCGAGGGAACGAAAGCGCCACAGTGCGGCTTTTGTCAGGGGAGAACCCGGGTGTCCGATTCGCCACGCACCATCCTGATCACCGGCTGCTCCAGCGGCATCGGTCATGCCGCCGCCCATGCCCTGAGCGCCCGCTGTTGGCGGGTCTTCGCCACGGCGCGCCGTGCGGACGACGTGGCCCGACTCGAGGCGGAGGGCCTGGAGGCCCTGCGCCTGGACCTGGACGACAGCGACAGCATCGCCGCCGCGGTACAAGAGGTACTGGAGCGTACCGACGGGCGCCTCGATGCCCTCTTCAACAACGGTGCCTATGGGCAACCCGGGGCGGTGGAGGACCTCAGCCGGGCGACCCTGCGCGCCCAACTGGAGACCAACCTGCTGGGCACCCATGAGCTGACCTGCCGGGTGCTTCCCGCGATGCGCGCCCAGGGGCATGGGCGCATCGTGCAGAACAGCTCGGTGCTAGGCTTCGCCGCCCTGCCCTATCGTGGCGCCTATGTCTGCTCCAAGTTCGCCCTGGAGGGCCTCACCGATACCCTGCGCCAGGAGCTCACCGGCAGCGGCATCCAGGTCAGCCTGATCCAGCCCGGCCCCATCAGCAGCCGCTTCCGGGAGAGCGCCCACCGCGCCTTCCGGGCCCGCATCGACACCCGGCACAGCGCCCATGCCGAGACCTATCGCCATGTGGAGGCGCGCCTGGCCAGCCAGGCAGGCAAGGCGCCCTTCACCCTGGGCCCCGAGGCGGTGATCGCCAAGCTGGTGCATGCCCTGGAGAGCCCCCGCCCCCGGGCCCGCTATGCGGTGACCCTGCCGACCCACCTCTTTGCCTGCCTCAAGCGCCTGCTCGGCAGCCGCGGCATGGACCGGGTCCTGCTGCGCGCCACCCGCGACGAACGGCGGTGACGCTGGCATTGGCGCACGCAGGGCTCCTCATGGCCTGGCCAGTTTCGAAAGCCGGGCGAACCGGCTAAGGTGCCGCACTACCTCTCCTGGCGAATGGAGCCTAGATCACCATGTCGCGCACGACCCGGCTATTCGATCTGATGCAGTTGCTGCGCCACCATCGGCGCCCCGTGAGCGGCCAGCTGCTGGCGGAGCAACTGGGCGTGTCCCTGCGCACCCTGTACCGCGACATCGCCGACCTCAAGGCGATCGGTGCCCAGATCGACGGTGAGCCCGGCCTGGGCTATGTGCTCCGACCGGATTTCCTGCTGCCCCCCTTGATGTTTTCCGCCGACGAGGTGGAGGCCCTGGCCCTGGGACTGACCTGGGTCGAGCGCCGAGCCGACGATGAGTTGGCCGCCGCCGCGGCCGAGGCTCTGGCGAAGGTCTCGGCGGTGCTGCCACGCGCCCTCCATGCGCACCTGGAAGACCAGGCCTTGCTGGTGGGTCCCGGCTGGGAGAAACCCCAGGCGGTCGCGCTAAGCGTCCTGCGCCAGGCCATTCGTGAGGAGCGCAAGCTGCGGATCGACTACCACGATGAAGCCGGCCAGGCGTCGACGCGGCTCATCTGGCCGGTGAGCCTGACCTTCTTCGAGTCGAGCCGGATCCTGGCCGCCTGGTGTGAGCTGCGTCGGGCATATCGGCATTTCCGTGCCGACCGGATCGAATCGGCGACGCCCCTGGCGGAGCACTATCCCCGTCGACGCCATGTCTTGCGTCGGGAATGGCTGGCGACCCTCCAAGACTGCTGACAAAAGCTGTCAGCCTGCTCGATTATGCTGAGGCACCCCAACGGACATTAGGAGTGCGACATGGAACGGACGATTACCCTCTACACCAACCCCTACTCGCGTGGCGGCATCGCGCACTGGATGCTGGAAGAGATCGGGGTGCCCTACCGAGTGGAATATTTACAATACGGCACCTCGATGAAGGCGCCCGACTACCTGGCCATCAACCCGATGGGCAAGGTGCCGGCCATTCGGCATGGCGAGGTGGTGGTCACCGAGGCGGCGGCGATCTGCGCCTATCTGGCCGACGCCTTTCCCGAGGCCGGCCTGGCCCCTCCGCCGGCCGAGCGGGGCGACTACTACCGCTGGCTGTTGTTCGTCGCCGGGCCCCTCGAGGCCGCCCTGGGACTGAAGGCTTGCCAGGTGGAGATGAGCGCCGACCAGGAAATGCAGCTGGGCTGTGGGCGCCTCGAGACGGTGCTGGACGTGCTGGCCGACGCGGTTCGGGGGCGGCACTATATCGCCGGTGAGCGCTTCTCGGCGGCGGACGTTTATGTGGGTTCCCATCTCGGCTGGGGCATGCAGTTCGGCACCATCGACCGGCGCCCCGAGTTCGAGCGCTACTGGCAGGCACTGGAGCAGCGGCCCGCGCAGCGCCGCAGCATGGCGCAGATCGAAGCGGCGATGGCCGAGTACCCGCTGCCCGGCGCCGAGGCCTGACCGGCCGGGCGCTCGAACAGCGTCGACGCATCGACACGGCCGGCTCGGGAACCCGACCCGGCCGTGTCGATGCCTCCCTGGCTGCCCCACCCGCGCCGGGCATGCTATCCTCGGCCGAGAAACCGGCTGGCCGTCTGGCCGGCCCGATAGCCATCCATCGAGGAGTGTATTATGGCCAGGGCAACCGCGCGTCATATTCTGGTAGAGAGTGAAGAGAAGTGTCT
The DNA here is from genome assembly GCF_007989625.1 of Bisbaumannia pacifica. Lineage (GTDB taxonomy): Bacteria > Pseudomonadota > Gammaproteobacteria > Pseudomonadales > Halomonadaceae > Bisbaumannia > Bisbaumannia pacifica. The sequence continues at coordinate 58,846 of NZ_BJUK01000009.1, read as the reverse complement.
GGCCCTCAAGGCCGAGATCGAAGGCGGCCGCGACTTCGCCGAGGTGGCTCGCGAGCACTCCAGCTGTCCGTCCGGCCGCCAGGGCGGCGACCTGGGCGCCTTCGGTCCCGGCCAGATGGTGCCGGAATTCGACAAGGTGGTGTTCTCCGGCGAGCTCAACACCGTGCTGGGCCCGGTGAAGACCCAGTTCGGTTACCATCTGCTGGAAGTCACCAGCCGCAGCTGATCGCCCCGGGTGAGCGGCGCCTTGGCGCCACCGAGAAGGCCGCGGCGAGTCGCCGCGGCCTTCGTCATTGGAGAGGTCGAAAACTCGGCCGCACCGCCCGCCTCGAGTGACGTAGCCCCACAACGACCCGGCCCGCTGATAAGGACAGCCCATGACCACCGCCTTCGCGCCAAGCCCTATCCATGCCGCCCCGGGTAAGGAGCGCCCATGACCACCGCCTTCGCGCCAAGTCCTATCCAGGCCGCCCCGGGTAAGGAGCGCCCATGACCACCGCCTTCGCGCCAAGTCCTATTCAGGCCGCCCTGGGCACGCCCATGATCCGCATCGACGGAGTTTCCAAGACCTATCGCGGCGGTTTCCAGGCCCTCAAGGAAGTGAGCCTGACCATCAATCGCGGCGAAATCTTCGCCCTGCTGGGCCCCAACGGCGCCGGCAAGACGACGCTAATCAGCATCATCTGTGGCCTGGTCAACGCCAGCGGCGGCACGGTCACCGTGGATGGGCATGACAACGTCGGCGACTATCGGGCGGCCCGGGAGTTGATCGGTCTGGTGCCCCAGGAGCTGACCGGTGAGGCCTTCTCCACGGTATGGGACACGGTGCGCTTCAGCCGCGGGCTGTTCGGCAAGCCCCGGGACGACGCCTACCTGGAGCGCATCCTGCGCGCCCTGACCCTATGGGACAAGCGCAACAATCGCCTGATGGCCCTCTCCGGCGGCATGAAGCGCCGGGTGCTGATCGCCAAGGCCCTCTCACACCAGCCCCAGGTGCTGTTCCTCGACGAGCCCACCGCCGGGGTCGACGTGGAGCTGCGTCGCGAGATGTGGCAGATCGTCCGCGACCTGCGCGACGAAGGCGTCACCATCATCCTCACCACCCATTACATCGAGGAAGCCGAGGAGATGGCCGACCGCATCGGGGTGATCCGCCGCGGCGAGCTGGTGCTGGTCAAGGAGAAGCAGGCGCTGATGCGCCAACTGGGCCGCAAGGAGCTGACCCTGCAGCTCAAGGCGCCTCTGGCGTCGGTGCCCGAGGCCCTGGCGCCCTACCACCTGACGCTGAGCGAGGACGGCCAGGCGCTGATCTATCGCTACGACAGCAGCGCGGGGAACGGCGAAGGCTCGGGGATCGCCGAGCTGCTCGGCGCCCTGCGCGAGGCCGGCGTCCGCTACAGCGACCTGCATACCCGCCAGAGCTCCCTGGAGGAGATCTTCGTCAGTCTGGTCAAGGAGCCCTGATACCGGCTCGGACGCCCCCGTTACCCGGCCCAACCCGGCCGACATGGATGCCTCGCACACAGGACCCGACTTATGAACCTCAAGGCCGTACGCACCCTCTACCTGGCCGAACTCGCCAGAACCAAGCGCACCATGCTGCAGAGCATCGTCTCGCCGGTGATCTCCACATCGCTCTACTTCGTGGTCTTCGGCGCCGCCATCGGCACCCGCATCAGCGAGGTGGCGGGCGTCAGCTATGGCGCCTTTATCGTGCCCGGGCTGATCATGCTGATGCTGCTGACCCAGAGCGTGGCCACCGCCTCCTTCGGGATCTTCTTCCCGCGCTTCTCCGGCGCCATCTACGAGCTGCTCTCGGCGCCGGTCTCCTACGCCGAGATCGTCATCGGCTATGTGGGGGCGGCGGCCACCAAGGCGGTGGCCCTGGGGCTGATCGCCCTGGCCACCGCCAGCCTCTTCGTGCCGCTGGAGATCGCCCACCCGCTGTGGATGCTGTTCTTCCTGGTGCTAACCGCCGTCACCTTCAGCCTGCTCGGCTTTATCATCGGCATCTGGGCGGATGGCTTCGAGCAGCTGCAGCTGGTGCCGTTGCTGATCATCACCCCGCTGACCTTCCTCGGCGGCACCTTCTACGCGCTGGAGATGCTGCCGCCCTTCTGGCAGGCGGTGACCCTCTTCAACCCGGTGGTCTACCTGGTCAGCGGCTTCCGCTGGAGCTTCTACGGCATCGGCGACGTCAGCCTCGCCGCCAGCCTGGGAATGATCGGTGTCTTCCTGGTCATCGGCATCGGCCTGGTGGGCTGGATCTTCAAGAGCGGCTATCGGCTCAAGCCCTGATCACCCGGTACCACCGGGGGCCTGCGGCGGGTATGATCGCCCCCTCGCTTTCGTGATCTCGCTTTCGTCACCGGGGGGCTCCATGCCGATACTCCACAGCATCATCCATCGCATCGATCTGGCGGGAGAGCAGCCGGCCCGGCTGGTGGCCGCAGAGGCCGAGGCCGCGCCCTCGCCGGCCCTGGACGAGCTGCTGGCCGGGGTCAACAGCGCCTATCACGGCAAGACCAAGGCCTGGGGCCACTTCGGCGCCGGCAGTCGCATGGCGACCTCCCTGGGCGCCTACCTGGACGGCGAGACGGACTTCGTCAGCGTCAGCCGCGAGCTGGCCCAGCGGCTGACCGAGATGCTCGGCGAGCACCTCTCGGTGGGCGGTCACCTGCTGCTGGCCCACTACCGCCACGGCGACGCCGAGTACCTCAGCCTGGCACTGCTGCATCATCGCGAGGGCTGGGGCATCGACGAGCACGGCGCCATCGTCGCCGCCAATCAGCTCAACCTGGCCCAGCTATCGCTGGCGGCGCGCCTCGATATCCACCAGTGGCGCGCCGAGACGCCTTCCAAGCAGTACCTCTCCTGGCTCCGCGACCGCGGCGGCAAGAAGTTCGCCGAGGCCTTCGCCGAACTGCTCGGCGCCGAGGAAGGCATCGACGCCGGCGGCGAGACCCGTACCCTGCTCAAGGCCTTCAGCGACTACGTGGAGCAGGAGGACCTCGCCGACGACCAGGCCCGGGAGAAGACCGAGGCGCTGCTCGACTACGCCAGCGACCAGGCGCGCCGCGGCGAATCGATCACCCTGGAGGCCCTCTCCGAGGTGGTCGACGACCACGATTCCAAGGCCTTCTACGAGCATATCCGCCACCTGGACTACGGCCTCTCCCCGGAGATCCCGCCCGACAAGAAGGCCCTCAACCAGTTCCGTCGCTTCACCGGCCGTGCCGGCGGCGTCTCGATCAGCTTCGACTCCCACCTGCTGGGCTCCAGCGTGGAATACGACGAGACCAGCGACCGGCTGATCATCAAGCAGGTCCCCAAGCAGCTCAAGGAACAGCTCAAGCAGCGCTGATTTAGAACAGCCCCGGCTGGCGGTCGATCAGGCCACTTTTAGAACAGCCCCAGCTGACGGTCGATCAGGGCGTCGAAGTCGTCGCCGACGAAGGGCAGGATGGCGTCCGCCACCGGCTTGAGCTGGCGGCTCAGGTAATGGTCGATATCGATGGGCGAGTGCCGCGCCTCCAGGGGCTCGGGGCCGGCGGTGGTGATCACATAGCGGATCCAGCCGCCGTTCCGGTACTGGGGTGGCCGGCCCAGGCGGGCGTTATGCGCATCGGCCAACCGCGCCGCGCGCACCTGGGGCGGCACATTGCGCCGGTAGTCGTCGAGGCGCCGGCGCAACCGCTTGCGATAGACCAGCCGATCGTCCTCCTCCCCCGCCTCTAGCCGCGCCACGCAGTCTCGGATGGTGTGAGTGACCACCTCGCGCACATAGTCTCGGTAGGGCTCGCCGGTGAAGACGCGGCGGTAGAGTTCGCGCTGGAACGCCTGGGCCAGCGGCGTCCAGTCACTGCGCACCGTCTCCATGCCCTTGAAGACCACCCGCGCCTGCCCCGCGGCGTCGCGCACCAGGCCGGCGTAGCGCTTCTTGCTGCCCGCCTCGGCGCCGCGAATGGTGGGCATCAAGAAGCGCCGGTAGTGGGTCTCGAACTGCAGCTCCAGGGCGCTCTCCAGGCCCAGCTCCTCGTCCAGGTGCCGGCGCCACCAGCCGTTGACCTGGGCCACCAGGCGCCGGCCGATGGCCGCTGCCTCGGCCTCCTCGCGGGCCCGCCCCAGCCATACGAAGGTGGAGTCGGTATCGCCGTAGATCACCGTATAGCCCTCGGCCTCGATCAGCTCCCGGGTGCGATGCATGATGGCATGGCCGCGGCGGGTGATCGACGAGGCCAGGCGGGCATCGAAGAAACGACAGCCCTTGGAACCCAGTACTCCGTAGAAGCTGTTCATGATGATCTTCAGGGCCTGAGAGAGCGGCGCATTGCCGGTGGCCTTGGCGGCCTCGCGGCCGGCCCAGACCCGTTCGACGATGGCCGGCAGGGCATGCTGGCGCCGCGAGAAGCGCCCCTCCAGGTAGCCGGGCACGGCATCGGGTTCGTCCTCGGCGGCGATCAGCCCCACCGGGTCGATCAAGAAGGTACGGATGATCGACGGATAGAGGCTCTTGAAGTCGAGCACCAGTACCGAGTCGTAGAGGCCGGGTCGGGAGTCCATGACGAAACCGCCGGGGCTCTCCGCCGCCTGCCCCTCGCCCAGGTTGGGGGCCACATACCCCAGGCGGTGCATGGCCGGCAGGTAGAGGTGAGTAAAGGCGGCCACCGAGCCGCCGCTGCGATCGGCGGGGAGCCCGGTGACGCTGGCCCGCTCGAGCAGGAAGGCCAGCAGCTCGGTCGTCTCGAAGATCCGCGTGACCAGCTCGCAATCCTTGAGGTTGTAGCGGGCCAGCGCCGGCTTGTCCTCGGCGAAACGCCGCTCGATCTCGGCGAGGCGCTGGTAGGGATTATCGACGGCCTTGCCCTCGCCGAGCAGGGTCCGGGCCACATGCTCCAGGCTGAAGGAAGCGAACTGCCAGGTGGCACCGCGCAGGGCCTCGATGCCATCGACGATCAGCCGCCCGGGGGCAGCGACGAAGTGGTAGTTCTCCTGGCTGCCATGAGCGCGCCACTCCAGTGCCGTCCCCTCACGCCCCAGGCGCAGCGGCACACCCAGGGCCTCGGCATGCTGCTGGAGGAGGCGCAGGTCGAACTGCACCAGGTTCCAGCCGATGATGACGTCGGGGTCGTGCTCGGCGAACCAGGCATTGAGCCGCGCCAGCAGCTCGCCGCGACTGGCGCAGTAGTCGAGGACGAAGTCGAGCGCCGCCCCGTCCTCGCCATTGGCCGGCCCCAGCATCAGCACCCGGCGCTCGGCACCGCTCTCCAGGGCGATGGAGTAGAGCTCGCCGCGGCCGCTGGTCTCGATATCCAGTGACACCATGCTAAGCGGCGGGCGATAGCCCGGGGCGGGGCGCAGCCGGGCATCGATCAGGCCGCCCTCGCCATCCGGGGTGCCGGTGACTTCCACCGGGGCGGTGATAAAGCGCTCCATCAGGTAGCGTTCCGGGGGGCGGATATCGGCCTCGTAGCAGTCGATGCCGGCCTCGCGCAGGCGCCGCACCAGGCGCAGCAGCCGGCGATACTGCGGGCAATAGAGGCCGAGCACCGGACGCCGCTGGAAGTCGCGAAGCTCAAGGGGGCACAGTTCGGCCTCGCCGGCCGGCACGCTCGACAACAAGGGCTCGGCCAGGTGGCGCTGCGCGGCGGGCAGGAAGGCCACCGAGGGCCGGGGCGCCAGGGTGACCCTCAGGGGCCCCTCGTCGGTGGCCAGCCAGAAACTTACCCACGTGCCTGCCGCGCCCTCCTCCCAGTGCCGCGTCAGCAAAAACCCCTGCCGTGTGATCACTACCCACCCTTATGCCATGACTCTCGGGCCATTCTAGCGCCATCGGCATGCCGACGCTCTGAACGGCGACCGCCGATGGCAGGGGCGGCGGGGCGGTGACGTCAGAGGGTCAGATAGGGCGTGGCCTGATGATCCTCGAACCGATAGACCTCGTAGGGTTCGCGCTGGGGGCCCGGCATGCCCGGCGTGCCGAGAGGCATGCCGGCCAGGCCGATGCCGGCCGTGGCGGGGCGCTCCTCGAACAGCGACTCGACGGCGGCCAGCGGCACATGGCCCTCGATCCAGTAGTCGCCCAGCGACACGGTATGGCAGGCACCGAGGCCATAGGGCACCCCGGCGGCCTGCTTGATCTCGCCCAGCTCGATATCATCGACCACGGTCACCGCGATGCCCAGGGTTTCCAGGTGGCGGGCATAGGCATCGCAGCAGCCGCACTGCGGGTTCTTGTAGAGGGTGGCCTCCTCCGGCAAGGCGGCCTGGGCCGTGGCGGCCCCCAGCAGCAGGGTGCCACCGGCAAGCAGCGCGGTCAGGTGACGGTTCATCGACGATCCCCCTTGTGGGACTGGAAAAGGTATTTGACGAGCGCGGCGATACCCAGGCCCAGCAGCAGCAGGAAGGCGAGCGGCATCAGCCATGCCCACCACCCCATGGCTCCCATCAGGGCGAAGCAATCGGCATTCATCATGACACGACTCCCGAGGCAGGCCCCGGCGAGGCGCCGCCGGGATAACGGCCTGAACCTAGCACCTATGGGTAGCCCCAAGGTCAAGCCTCCTGGGCTCCTGGATAGGGCTCCTGGGGCGAAGCTTGGCCCACCCTAGACGCGCCACTGCCATGGCTGACATCCGGCTGCTAGGATAGGCGGCGTGGGGTGCCCTCGCTGGCGCCACGGGTTCAGGCTCATTTCAGGTTCGTGCGCTATAAATGAGCCTCCCCAGACACCACGCAAGAGGTGACACCATGCGCAAGACGCTGCTAGCCCTGCTCCTCGGCCTGACCGCGACCACCGCCTTCGCCGCCGGCGAACACGGCGGCTCCCATGACGCCACCGGTGAGGCCGATATCGATCGCACCATTCGTTTCGAGGCGGGCGACATGTGGTTCGCCCCCGAGGGGCTCGACATTGCCCCGGGCGAAACCCTCCGCTTCGAGATCACCAATACCGGTCATCTCGAGCATGAATTCGTCATCGGCGATGCCGAGGCTCAGGAGGCTCATCGCCGGATGATGCTGGAGATGGGCGGTAGCCATGGCCATGGCGAACACGGCGGCCATGATATGGCCGAGGGAGCACACGGCGGTCAGATGCCCTCGGTGACCATCGCGCCGGGCGAGACGGCGGTGCTGGTCTGGACGGCCCCGGCGAATGTGGACGACCTGGAGTACGCCTGCAATATCCCGGGCCACTATGAGGCCGGCATGTCCGGGACCATCGAGTTCCAGGGATGAGCTTGCCGCATGAAACTGTTGCTTCTCGAGGATGACGACCTGCTCGCCGAGAGCCTGGCCGAGAGCCTGAAAGACAACGGTTACCGCACCGACCTGGCCACCTCTCTGGGGACGGCCAGGTCACTGATGGCCACCGAAACCTATGCGCTGGCCATCCTCGACCTGGGGCTGCCGGATGGATCGGGCCTGGCGCTGCTCAGGCAGTGGCGCCAGCAGGGTCGCGACCTGCCGGTGTTGATCCTGACCGCCCGCGACACCTGGGAAGACAAGGTCGTGGGGCTGGAAGGCGGCGCGGATGACTACCTCACCAAACCCTTCCACGAGCCCGAGCTGATCGCCAGGATCAAGGCGCTGTTGCGGCGACGTTCCGGCCACCTCTCCCTGCAGCTCTCGCTCAACGGCGTCTGCCTGGATGAGGCCAACCAGAGCGTCAGCGTCGACGGGGGCCCCTGGCGCACCCTGACGAGTACCGAGTTTCGCCTGCTGCGCTACTTTATGCACCACCCCGATCGCATCCTCTCCAAGGCGCATCTGCTCGATCAGCTCTATGCCCTGGATCAGGACGCGGCGGCCCCCAACCTGGTTGAGGTCTATATCGGGCGGCTGAGGCGCCACCTCGGCAGGTCGCGGATCGAGACCCGGCGCGGCCAGGGGTATCGCTTTGTTTCGCATTGATCGACGCAGCCTGCGGATGCGCCTGCTGGCCCGCGCGAAGGGCGACTACGACTGAAGATTAGCGGTGTCGTCGCTGAGGAAAGGCCGAGGCTGTGATCTTGTCGTTTTTCGATATGGTCACTGTACAAGTTTTTACAATTCACGATTGGGCTTTCAGCTCTATTTCAAGTTATCTCGCTACGCTGAGAGTGTCATCAAAGCAGAGGAAACTCTCATGAAACTAAAAATCGTCACCTTCGGAATCGCATTGGCAAGCGCCATCTCAACGCCGACCATGGCCAGCATGGGAGGCAACAACAGCATCCCCGCCATATTGGAAAAAGGGATTTCATCTACGCAGATTCTGGCAAATGGGCACCCGAAACGCCTACAGGTTAATATTGACCAGCCCACCACATTGAATGTCACCAGCGAGCACTTTCCCGGCATATCAAGCCAGGGTAGCCATATCACCGGGACCCTCTATGATGCTTCTGGCCAGCGTATTGCCGAGGCCTCAAGCCCTAATGGGCACTTCCTGATCCAGCGTCAATTGCGGCCCGGAAACTATTTACTGGAAATTTCTGGATGGTCGCCAGGCGGCAATACGGCAGATCTACGCAATCGGTATGAATTACATGCCACCTATTGACCCCATTTAACTATTGGCATGAATCAAGAAGGCCAGACGGGAGCTGGCCTTCCTTAGTGAGAACCACCCTTCGACAAGAGCGCATCGGATCTCAAGAAACCGGCACTCACTAAACAGATCAAGACATGTTTCGGCTAGCCTGCTTGGCCTCACGGAGAAGAAAATTAAGCCTGAGGCTCGGCGACGCACTCCCGGCGCGCTTGCCGGACGAAGCCATGACTTCGACGGGGCGGGGCTCGGCCTTGACTGTGCTGCGATTGCCGGTCTTTCGCCATGCTTGAACGAAAACCGAAGCCTAAGATAGCTTGTCGTTACGTTAGCTCTGCCTCACTTCAAGGTCAGACTCTACGAAGTCGATGTGTATCTCGCCCGCCCTCGACGCTATCTTGGTAAATTCGTGAACCATACACGCCGTGGCCAGGGATACCGACTTGTTTCGCATTGATCGACGCAGCCTACGCATTCGCCTGCTGGCCTGGCTCTCCGGCATCGCCCTGCTGGTGACCGGCACCACCTGGCTGCTGCACGGCATCTTGCTGGAGGACCTAGCACGCGACTTTCTCGGAGAGCGCCTCGAGCGCGAAGCGCGAAGCGCGATCGAACAACTACAGCAAGATCGCCAATCCCTACCCGTCGTGCTGGACTCGGCGAGCCAGAGCTACCAAATCTTCCACCATCTCTATGTGCTGCGCCTCGGAGGCGATATCTCCGCGTCGGACGAGCGCTGGAAAGATGTGCTGGCGCCGCTGCTCGATGAGGCGCCTGAGGCTCATGTCGAGGTGAGGGCGGACGAACAGCACTTGCTGGTCTATCGACGCCACTTCACCCTGAATGGAGAGGCTGGCGTATTGCTGGTGGGCGAAGACTTTGCACAGGTGGAGGCCGGATTGGCGCAGCTGCATTGGTGGGTAGCCGGCATCGCCGCCGGATTGTTGCTGTTACTGGTCACCCTGAACCTTCTCGCTGTCAACCGAGGACTTATCCCACTGTCTCGGTTGCGCGACCAACTTGGCCAACTGCAAGCCGGGAAACGCGAACGCCTCTCCCCGGACGTGCCCTCGGAGCTGGATAGCCTGGTCATGCAGCTCAACCATTTCATGGACGAGATCGACGCTCGCCTGCAGCGCTCCCGCGACTCATCGGCCGACCTCTCCCATGCCCTGAAGACGCCGCTGGCGGCGGTCACCCAGGTACTGAGGGGCGCGCGTCCCATCGACGACGAGCGTCGCCAGAAGTTGGTGCGGCGCCTCGAGGAGGTGCATGCCCAACTGGATGCCCAGCTGCGGCACTCACGCATCGCCGGCCCCCATGCCGGGCGCATGAGTGACCCGCACCGGGATGGCACCCGCCTGATCGAGCTGTTTCGCGCCCTCTACCCGGATCGACGGTTCACCCTGCGCCTGCCGCAGGCCAGCGACCAACGCGTGCCCATCGAGGCCCAGGATCTCTCCGAAATGTTGGGCATCCTGCTCGATAACGCCGGGAAATGGGCCACCCGCGAGGTGACCTGCCACATCACGCTCACGGACGGCCTGCGTATCCTCGTCGAGGACGATGGGCCCGGCGTCGCCGAGGCCGACCTGTGCCGTCTCGGCCGGCGGGGCATGCGTCTCGATGAGCGCCACCCCGGGTACGGGCTGGGCCTGTCGATTCTCACGCAACTGGTATCGCGCTACTCGGGACAGACTCGGTTTGCCACCAGCCCGCTCGGCGGCCTGAGGGTCGAGCTGACGATTCCCCTACGGTCGGAGTAAGGCCAGTTTTTTTCAGGGCGAATTCAGCTTGCCCCGTCAAGATGGCTCCGACCAGACACTGACGGGAGTCCTGCATGGCAAGTTCGAGAGTCATCACCCAGCCACTGTCCCGCCGCCAGCTCCTGAAAGGCGGCGCGGCCCTCGGCCTGGGATCGGCGGCCGCCCTGGGCCTTCGCCCCAGTTGGGCCGACCCCTGGGGCCAGACCAGCACCTATGCCAAGGGCATCGAGGAGGGGCCCGAGGTGTCCCTGGCGATCCGTCGGGAATCGCTGCCGATCGCCGGCCAGGAAGCCCATCCGATCAGCATCAACGGTGGAAGCCCCGGGCCGCTGATTCGCCTCAGGGAGGGCCAGGATGCCGTGCTGCGGGTCACCAACCTGCTCGACGAGCCCACCTCCATTCACTGGCATGGCCTGATCCTGCCCCCCGGGATGGACGGCGTGCCGGGGATCAGCTTCGCCGGCATCGCCCCCGGCGAGACCTTCACCTACCGCTTTCCGGTGCGCCAGAACGGCACCTACTGGTATCACAGCCACTCCGGCCTGCAGGAGCAGCTCGGTCATGCCGGTCCCCTGATCATCGACGCCGCCGAGCGCGAGCCCTTCCGCTACGACCGCGAGCATGTGCTGCTGCTCACCGACTGGACCTTCGAGGAGCCCATGGCGGTGTTCCGCAACCTCAAGACCGCCGAGGGTTACTACAACTTCCAGGAGCGTACCGTCGCCGACTTCTTCGCCGACGTGCGCGAGCGGGGCTTCGCCGCGACGGCCGAACAACGCGGCATGTGGGCACGCATGCGCATGAGTTCGCGGGATATCGCCGATGTGACCGGCAGTACCTACACCTACCTGATCAATGGTCACTCGCCCGAAGAGAACTGGACGGCGCTGTTCCGGGCCGGCGAGCGGATTCGCCTGCGGATCATCAACGGCTCGGCGATGAGCTACTTCGACGTGCGCATCCCGGGGCTGAGGATGACCGTGGTGGCCGCCGACGGCCAGCCGGTGCAGCCGGTCCCCGTCGACGAGTTCCGTATCGCGGTGGCCGAGACCTATGACGTCCTGGTGGCCCCCGAGAACGACACCGCCTATACCCTCTTCGCCGAGTCCATGGACCGCAGCGGCTATGCCCGTGCCACCCTGGCGCCCCGGGAGGGGATGACCGCGGAGCTCCCCGAGCGTCGCCGGATCGCCGACCGCGGCATGGAGGCCATGGGCGCCCACGGCATGGCGGGCATGGATCACTCCACGATGGAGGGAATGGACCACTCCGGCATAGGAGGCATGGATCACTCCACGATGGAGGGAATGGACCACTCCGGCATGGGAGGCATGGATCACTCCTCGATGGAGGGAATGGACCGCTCCAATATGCCGGGAATGGATCATTCAAATAGGCCGGGCATCTCGGGGGAACAGGACAGGATCGCCGCCGGTGGCATGCTGGCGGCAGGCGCGGCACAACCGGGCTCCCGCTACGACCAGGCCGGCATCGGCATCGATCCCGATGAACGCCGCGTGCTGGTTTACCGCGACCTCAAGGCCTTTACTCCCTGGCCGGATCGTCGCGAACCGGGCCGCGAGCTGGAACTGCACCTCACCGGCAACATGGAACGTTATATGTGGTCCTTCGATGGTCGGAAATTCAGTGAGGTAAGCGGCCCCATTCATTTCGCCAAGGATGAGCGCCTGCGCCTGATCCTGATCAATGACACCATGATGGAGCACCCCATCCATCTCCACGGCATGTGGATGGAGCTCGAGAACGGCCAGGGCGAGCTGATTCCCCGCAAGCATACCCTCAACGTCAAGCCCGGCGAGCGGGTCTCGGCGCTGATCACCGCCGACGCCGTGGGCAGTTGGGCCTTCCATTGCCACCTGCTCTACCACATGGACGCCGGCATGTTCCGTGTCGTCGAGGTGTCGTAAGGAGAAACCATGAATCCCCGAATCTCACTAACCGTGGCCGGCGCCCTGCTGGCCATGGCCACGCTCCCCACTGCCCAGGCGGAGGACGGCTATGATGCCCCGGCCGACTGGCCCGCCCCGATGGTCGAACACAACATGGCCATGGCGCTGTTCGAGCGGCTGGAATACGCCGTACCCGACAAGGGCGAAGAAGCACTAATCTGGGACTTTCAGGCCTGGTACGGCGGTGACGTCAACCGCCTCTACCTGAAGTCCGAGGGCGAGAGCGTCCAGGGCGACGGTGAGGATGCCGAGTTCGAATCGCTGGAGTTCCTATACAGTCACCTTGTCGCCGATTTCTGGGAGCTCCAGGGTGGCATCGGCTATCAGGGCGGGGTCTTCTCCGACGACCATGCCGAGCGCACCTACGCCGTGATCGGCCTCCAGGGCGTGATGCCCTACGGCATCGAGACCGACCTGGCGCTGCAAGTCAGCGACGAGGGCGACGTCTCGGCCAGCCTCGAGGGTGAATACGACCTGCGCCTGACCCAACGCCTCTACCTGCAGCCACGCACCGAGATCGCCGTGGCCGCCGACGAGGCCGAAGCATTCGGCGTCGGCGAGGGGCTCAACTCGGTACGCGTGGGCCTGCGCCTGCGCTACGAGATCACCCGGCGTGTCGCCCCCTATCTCGGCACCTACTGGGAGAAACGCTATGGGGAAACCGCCGACCTGGCCCGCGCCGACGGCGACCGCAGCGAGGATACCGGCGTCGTCGCCGGGATCAGGCTGATGTTCTGATCTGCGTCCCTGCCTCGTTATCGACGTCACCGCAAGGTGGCGTCTTTCACCTGGAAAGCGCTCACTTCTTGACTTGAGTCAAGGGTGAGGCCGACTAGATTCAGGCTACGCTCAGACAGAATACTCATACTGATACCCATGAGCCCGCAGTCATGCGTTAGGCGTGTAGTTTCCCCTATGCCGAGATGAGCTTCGATGACATCTGCCGGGAAGTCTTCTCGCTGCATGATTAGATCATCGCGCTATACCGCTACCTCGAAGGACGCGCCGAGATCCCCGAAACCCGCAACCTGATTGACCAGCTCCTGAAACTCGAGGCAATGCGCCTGGCCCAGCATTCCAACCGGGCCAGGGGCCTGTAGGGCGGTGCTGCACCGGAACCATCTTCTGGAGGCGTTACCCCAGCCGCTGTTGCATGGGATTAGCCTGTGTGCAGCACGTCGCCGAAATAATGCAAGCAAAGTCCCGAATCGGCTCAATAGCTTGAGGAGAACGATCATGGAAATTCGCCAGCAGACTCTCGCCCTCGGACTCGCCCTGGTACTCGGTGCCAGTGGTACCGGTGTTGTCCTCGCTCAGAGCATGCCGACCAATCAGTTCGGTCAGGGAAGCGGCATGATGGGTGGCAACGGCGGCCAGGGTGGCATGGGGCCCGACATGATGAGGGGAATGATGGGTGGCGGCCAGGGCGGCATGGAGCCCGGCATGATGAGGGGAATGATGGGTGGCGGCCAGGGCGGCATGGGCCCCGGCATGATGCGTGGAATGATAGGCGGCGGGACCATGCCCTGCCCGATGATGGGCGACGCCGGCATGGGCATGATGCAGGAGATGCTCGAGTCGGAGCAGCGCGACGAGATGCGTGAACTGATGCAGGCACATCGCCCGGCACAGTTCGAGCGTATGGGACGCCTGATGAACCTGCGCGATGACCTGATGGCGGAGATGCACCAGGAGCGCCCCGACCCGGCGGCCGTGCAGGAACACCATGCTCGTATGGCCGAGTTGCACGGGGAGATGCTGTCCGAGATGGTGCGCATGCGAAATGCCATGCATGACCTCATGACCGACGAACAACGTCAGCAGCTGCAACAGGCGAACCCGGAGGGTGGTGTCGATCCAGACGGCCACGACGAGCATCACTGAATCACTTCGATTGAAGCGCCAGAACGTCCAGGCGGCCACAGAAGGTCCGCCCCTTCGGCTTCTCCAGCAGGAGATACGCGATGAGAGACACCGCGACAAGAACGATCACCCTAACGGTCCCCGGCATGGGCTCGGACCACTGTGCCGGCATCGTGCGCAAGACACTCGAACGCCTCGATGGCGTGGGCGATATCCAGACCAATATTGCCAACCACCATATCAGCGTGACGCTCGATGAAGGTGGGCCCGACAGCGACATGTTGAAGGAAGCCGTCGAGGGCGCCGGCTATGACGTGGCTGCCGTGCAGAGCGACGAGGCGGAGGACGCCGACAGCGACGCCGAGATCGAGGAAGCCTATCTGAGCCAGGCCCGCAAGCGGCTGATCATCGCCGCCGTGCCCACCACTCTGATCATGCTGCTGATGATGCCGCACATGTTCTGGCAGCCGATCCCGGGGTATCTCGCCATCATCGCCGTGCTGGCCTTCCCGGTGGTGTTCCTCCAGGGCGGGGCCGCCACCCATCGATCGAGCTGGCGCTCGCTGAAGAACGGCACCTTCAACATGGACGTGCTGATCTCGATGGGCAGCCTGCCGCCCTACCTGATCGGTCTGGTCGGCTTCGTCTATCCGATGACCTCGTTCATCGAGATGGCCGCCACCATCATGACCTTCCACCTACTGGGCCGCTATCTGGAGGTCCTGGCCAAGGGGCGCGCCTCCCAGGCCATCCGCCGCCTGCTGACCCTGGGCGCCAAGACCGCGCGGGTGGAGCGCGATGGCGAGGAGGTCGAGGTGCCGGTGAAGGAGCTAGCCACCGGAGACATCATGATCGTGCGACCGGGCGACAAGATTCCCACCGACGGGGAGGTGGTCGAGGGCGAGAGCCACCTGGACGAGTCCATCGCCACCGGTGAATCGATACCGGTCTACAAGAGCGCCGGCGACGAGGTGATCGGTGCCACCCTCAACAAGGAGGGACGCCTGCGGGTCAAGGCGACCCGGGTCGGTGGTGACACCTTCCTCTCCCAGGTGGTGCGCCTGATCGACCAGGCGCAGGGCTCACGGGTGCCCATCCAGGAGTTCGCCGATCGCATGACCGGACGATTCGTGCCGGCGGTCCTGGCCATCGCCCTGGCGAGCCTCGCGGCCTGGGCGCTGTTCCCGGAAGCCTTGCGGCCGATCCTCGACTGGGGCGCCGGCTTCCTGCCCTGGGTGACCCCCGGGGCCGCCACGCCGGTGCTGGCGATACTCGCCGCCATCGCCGTGCTGGTCATCGCCTGCCCCTGCGCCCTGGGCCTGGCCACCCCCACGGCGCTGATGGTCGGTTCCGGCATCGGCGCCGAGCGCGGCATCCTGATCCGCTCCGGTGAGGCGATCCAGACCTTCAAGGACGTCAAGGTGATGGTGCTCGACAAGACCGGCACCATCACCCGGGGCGAGCCCAGGCTCACCGAGGTGGTGACCGCCGAGGGCAGCGATGAGAGCCACCTGCTCACCCTAGCGGGCAGCGTGGAGAATGCCTCTGAGCACCCCATCGCCCGGGCCATCGTCGACGGTGCCCGGGAGCGCGACGTGAAACCCGGCGAGGTCAGCGAGTTCCGCTCCACTGGGGCGCGCGGCGTCTCGGGCAAGGTCGGCGAGGAGAGCGTTCTGATCGGCAACCGACGCCTGCTCGAGGAGGAGGGCGTGACCGGCCTCGAGGCCCTGGACGACGCCATGGGCGAGCTCGAGGGCAAGGGTCGCACCGTGGTGATCGTCGCCGCCAACGGCCGGGCGCTGGGGCTGGTCGCGGTGGCCGATACCCTCAAGCAGGAGTCGGTGGAGGCCATTCGCGGCATGCACGACCTCGGCCTGCACGTGGTGATGATCACCGGCGACAATGAACGCGCCGCCCACGCCGTGGCAGACGAGGTGGGCATCGACGAGGTCCAGGCAGGCGTGCTTCCGGAAGGCAAGGTCGAGGCCATCCGCGCGCTTCAGGAGAAGCACGGCAACCACGTGGCCATGGTCGGCGACGGCATCAACGACGCCGCGGCGCTCAAGCAGGCCAACGTGGGCATCGCCATCGGCGCAGGCGCCGACGTTGCCATCGAGGCGGCAGACGTGACCCTGGTGCGCGGCGAGCTCACCGGGGTGGTGGATGCCATGCATCTGTCTCAGGCCACTTTCGGCAAGATCGTCCAGAACCTGATCTGGGCCAGCGCCTATAACGTGGCCGCCATCCCCATCGCCGCCATCGGCCTGCTGCACCCGATGATCGGGGTGATCGCCATGACCACCAGCTCGCTGTCGGTGATCGGCAACTCGCTGCGCCTCAAGCGGCGCTACGCCCGCGAGCAATCCCACCGCGAGCCATCGACTGCTGCCCAATCGTCTCAGTCCTAAGACAAAGGCGACCTCTTATGACACAGCCACATCCCCCCAAACGCCCCACAAAAAAGATCGAGCCGCAGAAGGCACCATCACCACATATCAGGGCGCTTCATAAATGGATGATGACCGCCTGCCTGATGCTAATGGGAGGCGCCGTGCTGCTCTTCATGTGGCGCGGCCAATCGCTGGCCAGCGGAGCCTGGCTATTGCTGCCCCTGGCACTCTGTCTCGGCATGCATTTCCTGATGCACCGTCATCTCGGGGATCATCAGCATGATTAGGAAGAGTAACGAGAGGCTAGCTGCCCTACGGTATCTATCGATAACGTGATAAAACGACTCGTGTCATGTGCTTTAGAAGCGATACACAACAGGTAAACGACTGGCAGGAAAGAAGCTGAAAGAGGGCTGATTGGCATCGATTCCAGACAGGTAACGCCGACGCCCTACTGGCCCTTTCTCGGTCGGTCAATTGCCACTGGCCAAGGCCTGCGTCAGCAATGTCGTTCTCCTCGGTCAGCATGATCGCCAAAGTGCCAAGCTTCGCCGGATCGCCCTCGATAAGGCATCTCGGTATGCGTCGGGCCGCCCTCGCCAACGCTGGAGACGGCCCGACGCCAATGGCCTCCGTGGCCCGTCAAGCCAGATGCTGCCTGAGCCACTGGGCCAGTTGGGCCGGCTGCATCACCCCGGCCTGGCGCGCCAACTCGCGACCCTCGCGGAATACCATCAGGGTGGGAATGCTGCGGATGCCGAAGCGTCCGGCCAGGGCCTGCTGCGCCTCGGTATCCAGCTTGGCGAAGCGCATGCGCGGCTCCAGCTCCCGGGTGACCTGGGCGAAGATCGGCGCCATCATCTGGCAGGGGCCGCACCAGCCGGCCCAGAAGTCCACCACCACCGGCAGCTCGCTGCGCGCCACCAGGGCGGAGAAGTTTTCGGCGGTCAGCGCCACCGGTTCGCCGGTGAACAGCGGTTGCTTGCACTTGCCGCAGCGTGGCGCATCGCTCAGGCGCGCCCGGCTAACGCGATTGACGGCATGGCAATGGGGGCAACCCAGGGTCAGGGCATCGGACATGGGAGTCTCCTCGAGGTGATAACCCAGGAGATGGAGGCCGAGGCAGGTATCTTCAAGCCGGGCGGCCCTCGACCGACGCCGCCCGATAATGCACCGCCAGCCAGATGCTGTCGCACTCCGGCGTCGTCCAGGCCACGCGATGGCGACGATGGGCGGGGATCAGCAGATGGTCACCCGGCAACAGCTGGCGGTTCTCGCCGTCCTCGAACTCCAGGCGCGCCTCACCGGCCAGCAAGGCGACCCATTCGTGATCGGCCTGATCGTACCAGCCGGAAACGTGTCCCCGGGAGACGATACGCTCTACCCGCACGTCCTGGCCCCGGGCCAGGACGTCGACGATTTCCTCGGGGAGCGCCTCGGCTGGCGAGGCAAAGAGATTGACGAGCCTCATCGCTGCCCTCCACCAAAGTCGGATTGTTCGCACCGCTCAGGCTGTCATGATGCACGGCATAGCGCGAAGACAACCAATAACAACAAGAGCCACCATAAAAAGCGTCGCGGCAACAACAAGAATAAGATACGCATAAAAAAGGCCCCCCGAAGGAGGCCAGGTGGAGCACGCCAGCTCACTCTGTGTATCGCCATTATCCGACGATGTTGCGACTCGTCACTCTCTTCTCGTTGTTATTGCTCTCGGACGCCCCGCGTCGATCCCGTAATTTCTTCCTTGCCCTTCGACCGGTTTTCTCGGCCGAGGCATCTGGCTATGATTACCTATTCGAAATCCATGCCACCCTCTCTAGAATTTCTTTACTATCAATCAGTTAAAAAACAACCTCCATGCCATACTCAGTCTGGTGCTGCCCCCAGGCTCACGGCGCCGCACCACTAAGGGGCTTTCTCTACTCGATCTGCCTCATCCTTGTGCATCACTCTATCATCGTCCTTATCTCTGGTGATATTTCCTGCCTTTAGGCATAAGCTATGTAAATCGGCACTCTCTTAATCCCCCTGTCGGGACATCCATCCACCCATGATGTTGATGGAAAGGCTTTCCATAACGCATCATTGCCGGCACCTTATCCCGCCGGAGATTCCCTGATGACGCACCCCCGCCTCGGCTTTATCGGCATCGGCCTGATGGGCGACCCCATGACCCGCCGCCTGCTGGCGGCCGGCTTCGATGTCACCGTCTGGAACCGCTCTCCCGCCAAGGCCGAGCCGCTAGGCGAGGCCGGCGCCCGTCTCGCCGCCTCCATCGCCGAGCTGGTCGCCGAGGTCGACGTGATCATGCTCTGCCTGGCCAATACCGATGTGGTGGAGTCGGTGGTCTTCGGCGAGGAGGGCGTGGCTGCCCATGGCCGCCCTGGGCAGCGGCTGATCGACTTCTCCAGTAGCGACCCGGCGGCGACCCGGGACTTCGCGGCCCGCCTCGCGGCCGCCTGCGGCATGGACTGGGTGGACGCCCCGGTCTCCGGCGGCGTGGCCGGCGCCGAGGCGGGCAGCCTGGCCATCATGTGCGGCGGCGACGCCGACGCGGTCGACGCCTGCCGACCGCTGATGGCGCCGCTGGCCGCCCGGGTCACCCATATGGGCCCGGTGGGCGCGGGCCAGGTCACCAAGGTATGCAACCAGATGGTGGTAGGCTGCCAGGCGGCGGTGCTGGCCGAGATGGTGGCGCTCGCCGAGGCCAGCGGCGTGGACGCCACGCGCCTGACCGAGGCGCTCTCCGGCGGCTTCGCCGACTCCAAGCCGTTCCAGATCCTCACCCCGCGCATGGCGGCCGGCGACTTCGCCAACCCGCCCTGGCACCTGCGTACCCTACTCAAGGACCTGGACATGGCGGTGGCCCAGAGCCAGCGTGCCGGCAGCGCCACCCCGATGAGCGGCCTGGCCGCCCAGTTGATGCGCGCCCACGCCAAACGCGGCCACGCCGAGCAGGACCCGGCGATCCTGGTGGAGGCCTATCGGGACTGATCCGCGTCTTCCACTGCCCTCTCTCGCCGCCCTCTCTCGCCGCCCTTTCTCACCGCTCTCTCACCCCCTCTCCTGCGGCCCCGCCATCCTGGCGGGGCCCTTTTGTCGATTGTTCCCCTCCGCCGCCTTCCGTACACTTGTTTGATCTTCAGTGACCCTTTCGACGAGCGAGACAGCCATGGCATTCGCGGGAACTTCCACCTATGTGGCCACCGAGGCCCTCAAGCAGGCGGTCAATGCCGCCGTGACCCTGGAACGCCCCCTACTGATCAAGGGCGAGCCGGGCACCGGCAAGACATTGCTGGCCGAGGAGCTGGCGGCCGCCCTGAACACCCGGCTGATCACCTGGCATATCAAGTCCACCACCAAGGCGGCCCAGGGCCTTTACGAGTACGACGCGGTGAGCCGGTTGCGCGACTCCCAGTTGGGCGTGGAAGGCGTGGAGAACGTCGCCAACTACATCAAGCCCGGCAAGCTGTGGGAGGCCTTTACCGCGGACGAGCGGGTGGTCCTGCTGATCGACGAGATCGACAAGGCAGATATCGAGTTCCCCAACGACTTGCTTCAGGAACTCGACCGCATGGCCTTCCATGTCTATGAGACCGGGGAGACCATCCAGGCCAGGCACCGGCCGATCATCGTCATCACTTCCAATAACGAGAAGGAACTGCCCGACGCCTTCCTGCGCCGCTGCTTCTTCCACTACATCGAGTTCCCCGACCGAGAGACCATGCAGGCCATCGTCGATGTGCACTTCCCGGAGATCGCGCCGAAACTGGTCAGCGAAGCCCTGGAGGTGTTCTTCGAGCTGCGCCAGGCCCCGGGGCTCAAGAAGAAGCCCTCCACCTCGGAGCTGGTCGACTGGCTGAAGCTGTTGATGGCCGACGACCTGGCCCGCGAGGCGCTCTACCAGCGCGATCCGGTCAAGGCGATCCCGCCGCTGGCCGGGGCCCTGGTCAAGAACGAGCAGGATACCCAACTGCTGGAGCGGCTGGCCTTTATGCTGCGCCGCAAGAGTCGCTGAGTCATGTTTATCGGCCTGTTCGAGACCCTCAAGCGCGCCGGGGTGCCGGTTTCCCTGCGCGAGCTGCTCGACCTCCACGCGGTGGTGGAACGCGGCGTGGTGTTCGCCGACATGGAGGCCTTCTACCGGGTGGCGCGCACCGTCATGGTCAAGGACGAGCGCCACTTCGACCGCTTCGATCGCGCCTTCGCCGCCTGGTTCGAGGGCCTCGAGAATCTGGATGCCGCCATCGAGGCGCTGATCCCCGACGACTGGCTGCGCCGCGAGTTCGAGAAGCGGCTCAGCGAGGAGGAGAAGGCGAAGATCGATTCCCTCGGCGGGCTCGAGGCGCTGATCGAGACCTTCAAGCGGCGCCTGGAAGAGCAGAAGGAGCGCCACGCCGGGGGCAACAAGTGGATCGGCACCGGCGGCACCAGCCCCTTCGGCGCCTACGGCTACCACCCGGAGGGCATCCGTATCGGCCAGGACGGCTCCCGCCACCGCCGGGCGGTGAAGGTGTGGGATGAACGACGTTTCCGCGACTACGACGACTCCCTGGAGCTCGGCACCCGCAATATCAAGATGGCCCTGCGCCGGCTACGGAAGTTCGCCCGCCAGGGGGCCGCGGCGGAATTCGACGTGGATGCCACCATCCGCGAGACGGCCCGGGACGCCGGCCTGCTTAACGTACAGATGCGCCCCGAGCGGCATAACGCGGTGAAGGTGCTGCTGCTGCTCGATGTGGGCGGCTCCATGGACGACCATATCCGCACCTGCGAGGAACTCTTCTCGGCGGCCCGGGCCGAGTTCAAGCACCTGGAGCCCTACTACTTCCATAACTGCGTCTATGAAGGCCTATGGAGGGACAACGCCAGGCGTCATGACGAACGCATCCCGACCCTGGACGTGCTGCATACCTATGGGCGCGACTACCAGGTGGTGATCGTCGGCGATGCGGCCATGTCGCCCTACGAGATCACCCACCCCGGCGGCAGCGTCGAGCACTTCAACGACGAGGCCGGGGCGGTGTGGCTCAGGCGCCTGGTGGACGCCTTCCCCCGCCTGGTGTGGCTCAATCCCATGCCGCCCCGGGCCTGGGAGTTTACCCACTCCACCCAGCTGATCCGCGAGCTGATCGAGGATCGCATGTATCCCCTGAGCCTAGCGGGGCTGGAGGCGGCGATGGTCGAACTGGCGCGGCGGAGATAATAACCAAATATAGTTATTATCTGGAAAAATAACTCATAGAGGCTATATTGAGGACAGATGCCTACCGTGACCCCGCGGCAGGCCCGTTCGGGAGATAGCCATGCCCCCCACCATTGCGGTCATCACCGGCGATATCATCGCCTCGCGCCGGTTGGGTCCCGCGGAGCGGCTCTCGGCGGTCCTCGATCACGCCCTGTCCCGACTGGCCACTCGCTTCGGCGCGATCAGCCAACGCTACCGGGGCGACGGCTTCCAGCTCGTCCTCCCCCAGGCCTGGCAGGGCGTATCGGCCGCCGTCCTGCTGCGCGCCGAGCTGATTCGCCACTCCCGGCCCCGGCAGCGCTGGGATGCCCGCCTGGCCATCGCCATCGGCCATGACGACCCATGGCGGGACGAGGCGCGCATCGCCGATGCGAGCTCGGCGCCTTTCGTGACCTCCGGCGAGACACTCGATGCCCTGGACGGCGACCACCACCTGGCCCTGCGGCTGACGTCGGGCGACGCGCCCTGCCTGGCCCTGCTGATACGCCACCTGGACGCCCTGCTCGACGCCTGGACCCCCGCCGCCGCGGAGGCCATCGCCGAGCTGCTGTGTCATCCTGAATCCCAGCAGGCCCTGGCCGAGCGGCTCGGCATCAGCCAACCCGCCGTCCATAAACGCCTGCGCACGGCTCACTGGTCGCTGCTCCAGGAGACCCTCGGCTACCTGGAACGGCGCCTCAAGGACGAGACCCCGGCCCATGACTAATCCCGACTCCCTGTTGCTGGCGCTGTGGCTGGCCCATTTGACCGGCGACTTCCTGCTCCAGCCACGCGCCTGGGTCGAGGAGCGCTATCGCCTGGGGCACCGCTCGCCGCACCTCTGGCAGCATGCCCTGGTGCACGCGGCCCTCACCCTTGCCGTTCTGGTCATCGCCGCCGCCCATGATGCGCAACGGGGGGCGCTGGCGGTGCTCTTCGGCGTCCTGGTCGTGGCGATCAGCCACTGGTGGATCGACCTGGCCAAGTCATGGCTATCGCCTCACCGGCTGCGCTGGTTCCTGCTCGATCAGGCCCTTCATGGGCTGGTGCTGGTGGGGGTCTGGCTGGCCTGGGTCGGCAGCTGGCAGCCGCTCGGGGCCGCCGTTGCCTGGCTCGCCACGCCCCGGGTGCTGGGCCTGGCCTGCGCCTACCTGCTGGTGTCGCGTCCGCTCTCCATCGCCATCGCCCTGGTGATGCGGCGCTGGAGCGACCAGCTCGAGGCCACCGGGACCCTGGCGGCGGCGGGTGCGAGGATCGGCATGCTGGAGCGCTTCCTGGTACTGACCCTGGTGCTGCTCGACCAGCTCACGGCGGTGGGCTTCCTGCTCGCCGCCAAGTCGGTGCTGCGCTTCGGGGACCTGCGCGAGGCCCAAGACCGCAAGCTCACCGAGTATGTGCTGCTGGGCACCCTGCTCAGCGTCGCCTCGACCCTGGCCCTGGGCTTGATCCTAAGACGGCTGCTGGAGGGCTAAGCCGATGTGGCGATCCCTGACGGTGCTTGTCGCCGCTTCCCTGCTCCTGCTGACCGGGTGTACCGCCCCATCCATGCTGGAGCGGCGCCATGGCTATCTTGTCGATCACACCCATGGCGCCCCGTCCCATACCAGCCGGGTGCGCCACCTGGTGATCCACTACACCAGCAGCGACGAGGCGCGCTCCCTGGCGACACTGACCGGTCCCCATGTCAGCGCCCATTATGTGCTGCCGCTCCCGGCTCGCCGGCACGACGGCGAGCCGCTGGTCTACCAGTTGGTGGACGAGTCCCGACGCGCCTGGCACGCCGGCGCCAGCGCCTGGCGGGGACGCACCAACCTCAACGACACCTCCATCGGCATCGAGGTCGTCAACCTTGGCCCCGACCGCTCCTTCGCCGAGGTGGAAGCCGCCCTGGAGGCGGCCCCCGAGGTCGCCCCTGCCATCCACTGGGCGCCCTACCCCGAGGCGCAGATCGACGCCCTGATCCGCCTGGCCCGGGATATCATCGCACGCCACGGCATCCGTCCCAGCGACGTGGTGGCCCACTCGGATATCGCCCCGACCCGCAAGATCGACCCGGGCCCCGCCTTCCCCTGGCAGCGACTCTATGCGGCCGGCATCGGCGTCTGGCCCGAGGCGGCCAGGGTGGCCCACTACCGGGCGCGCTTCGCCGCGGCCACCCCCGACACCGCCACCCTGCAGCGGGCCCTGGCGGCCTGGGGCTACCCCCTCGAGGTCAGCGGCGAGCTCGATGCTCCGACCCGCGCCGTGCTACGCGCCTTCCAGATGCGCTTTCGTCCCGCCGACTACCGCGGCCGGCCGGATGCCGAGACGGCGGCGATGCTCTGGGCGCTGCTGGAGCGCTACCACCCCGAGGCCCTTGAGGCGCTAACGCCTTATACCGAGGCGTCCCCGGAGGCGGCGCCCGGCAGATAGTGGATGACATCATGGAAGCGCAGCGGCCCCTCGCCCAGATTGCGCATCACATGGTGACGGTCGGCATGGAAGCGCAGCCCCTCGCCGGGTTCCAGGCGCCGCGCCTCGTCGCCCTCCAGGGTCAGCCCCAGGGTGCCTTCGACCACCACGATATGCTCCACCACCCCCCGGGCATGGGGCGACGACTCGCTGACCGCCCCGGGGGCCAGCTCGATCTCGAACATCTCGAAGCCCAGCAGCGGGTCGAAGGGGAAAAGCACCCGCGCCTGCATACCCGCGGCATCGCGCCCCCAGCGGGTCTCCGCCGCCGGCCCCTCCTCGGCGTCCGCCCCCGGCGGGGCGAACAGCGACGAGAAGGAGACCGCGAAACCGCTGGCGATCTTCCATAGCGTCGATACCGTGGGGCTCGACTCGCCCCGCTCGATCTGCCCCAGCATCGCCTTGCTGACCCTGGTGGCCCGGGCCGCACGGTCGAGGCTCCAGCCCTGCGCCTTGCGCAGGCCGCGCAGTCGGGTGGCGAGATGGTTGGCGATCTCCTGCATCAGCGCCTCCAATGAGAGTTATTCCTATTGTGCGTTATAGCGCACAATGCTAGAGTGCCGCCATTGTACGCTATAACGCACATCGCAGGCAGACGCCCCGGCGTCAGGAGACATCGGCATGCCACCCCAGACTCAAGGATTCGAGGCATCGCGTCGCTCGCTATGGCGCGACCTCAGCCCCTCCACCGTCACCGCCGGCCTGGTGGCGGTGCTGGTGGGCTATGGCAGTTCGGCGGTGATCATCTTCCAGGCCGCCGAGGCGGCGGGCGCCAGTCAGGCACAGATCGGATCCTGGCTGTGGGCCCTGGGCATCGGCATGGGGATGACCTCCCTGGGACTGTCGCTACGCTACCGCATGCCGGTGCTCACCGCCTGGTCGACCCCCGGGGCCGCCCTGCTCGCCACCAGCCTGCCCGGCGTACCCATGGAGGAGGCGATCGGCGCCTTCCTCTTCTCGGCGGCGCTGATCACCCTGTGCGGCGTCACCGGCCTGTTCGGCGCCCTGGTCAAGCGCATTCCCCCGGCCCTGGCCGCGGCCATGCTGGCCGGGGTGCTGCTGCGCTTCGGCATCGACCTCTTCGCTACCTTCGAGACCCAGTGGCCGCTGCCCCTGGCCATGCTGCTGGCCTATGCCCTGGGCCGGCGTTTCGTGCCCCGCTACGCCATCGTCCTGGTGCTGCTCACCGGGGTGGTGATCAGCGCCGCCCAGGGGCAGCTCCAATTGGACGGTATCGCCCTGACCCCGACCCTGCCGGTCTTCACCGCGCCGAGCCTTGCGCTCTCGACCCTGATCGGCGTGGGCATCCCGCTCTTCGTGGTGACCATGGCCACCCAGAACCTGCCCGGCATCACGGTATTGCGGGCCGCCGGCTACCCGGCCCCCAGCTCGCCGCTGATCGGCTGGACCGGCGCCACCACCCTGGTGCTGGCGCCCTTCGGCGGCTTCGCCCTCAACCTGGCGGCGATCAGTGCCGCGGTCTGCCTGGGCCGCGAGGCCCACGAGGACCCGGCCCGGCGCTACACCGCCGGGGTCGCCGCCGGGGCCGGCTACCTGGTGCTGGGGATCTTCGGCGCCACCGTCACCGCCCTGTTCGCCGCCTTCCCCGCCGAGCTGGTGATGGCCCTGGCCGGCCTGGCATTGCTGGGCACCATCGGCAATGGCCTGGCCGGCGCCATGGCCGACCCCGAGCAGCGCGACGCCGCCCTGGTCACCTGTTTGTTCACCGCCTCCGGGGTCACCCTATTGGGCATCGGCGCCGCCTTCTGGGGCCTGCTGGCGGGAATGGCCATGCTGGGGCTGCATGCCTGGCGGCGCTAAGGCCTAGTCTCGCGTCGCCGGGAGAATTGGCGACGGCCCCGCGGCCTGCTAGGGTTCGGACATTTCACCGGCCGCAGAGAGGCGTCATGACCGGGCTGACCTTGACCACCCGCCAGGGGCCGACCATCGCCCCCTACCTGGAGGCGCTCGCCGGGCTGCGCATCCGGGTGTTCCGCGACTTTCCCTACCTCTACGACGGCGATCCCGCCTACGAGGCCGCCTACCTGGGCCGCTACGCCGAGAACCCGGCCAGCCGCTTCGTGCTGGCCTTCGACGGCGAGGCCCTGGTGGGTGCCGCCACCGGCCAGCCCCTGGCCGATGAGGTGGCGGAATTCCGCGCCCCCTTCGCCGCCGCCGGCATCGATCCCGCCACGGTCTTCTACTATGGCGAGTCGCTGCTGCTGCCCGAGTACCGGGGCCGTGGCATCGGCAAGGCCTTTATGGCCGAGCGGGAGGCCCATGCCCGCGACGCGGGCTTCGCCCTCGCCGCCTTCTGTGCCGTGGAACGCCCCGACGACCACCCCCGCAAGCCCGCCGGCTATCGCCCCCTGCACGGATTCTGGGCGAGCCGCGGCTACCGCCGCCGGGGCGAACTCGCCACCACCTTTGTCTGGAAGGATCTCGGCGAGGCCGAGGAGAGCGACAAGCCCATGGTCTTCTGGCTCAAGGAGCTGACCCCATGACGGTCACGGTGGCCGCCGCCCAGTACCCCATCGACCGCTTCCGCTACTTCGACGACTTCGTCGCCAAGGCGAGCCGCTGGGTCAAGGACGCCGCCGACCGCGGCGCCGACCTGCTGGTCTTCCCCGAGTATGGCGGCATGGAGCTCACCTCCCTGCTGCCCGAAGCGGTGATCGGCGACCTTTCGGCCCAGCTCGAGGCGCTGCAGCCGCTACGCGACGATGCCCTGGCCGTATGGCGGCGCCTAGCGATGCAACATGAGGTCACCCTGCTCGCCCCGTCGCTGCCCTGGCGCCTGGCCGATGGCCGCTACGTCAATCGCGCCTGGCTGATCACCCCGGACGGCCGCCTGGGCCACCAGGACAAGCAGATCATGACCCGTTTCGAGAACGACGAGTGGGGCGTCTCCGCCGGCGACGGCCTACGTCTCTTCGATACCCCGGCGGGGCGGCTCGGCGTGCTGATCTGCTACGACAGCGAGTTCCCCGACCTGGCCCGGGCCCTGGTCGAGGCCGGTGCCGACCTGCTGCTGGTACCCAGCTGCACCGACACCCCCGCCGGCTACCACCGGGTGCGCCTCTCGGCCCAGGCCCGCGCCATCGAGCAGCAGGTGGCCATCGTCCACGCCCCCACCGTGGGCGAGGCGCTCTGGTCGCCGGCGGTGGATATCAATACCGGCCATGCCGCCATCTATACCCCCTGCGATCACGGCTTCCCGCCGGATGGCATCCTCACCCGGGGCGAGGACGCCACCCCGGGCTGGCAACTGGCCCGCCTCGACCTGCCGCTGATTCGCGCCCTGCGCGAGCAGGGCCAGGTCAATAACTACCATGACTGGGCGCTGCAACCGCAGCGCCTCGCCCTGGGCGTCGAGGCTATGCGACTTACCGAGGAATAGCCGAGGGGCACTGGAGGCAGCAGTGCTAAACCGTCAACATGCCCTCTCTTGCGGCCCGGAGCTATTCTGGGGGCAGGCACTTCGGAAGGCCGGCCCCACGCAAAGACGCTGTGAATCCCTCCCTGGACGCTCGACTTTTTCCTGAGACGCTACGCTATCCTGCTTCGCTTTCAGGACCGGGGTAGGCCATCCATGGCCTACCCGTTCGGAAGGGTCTTCCTCACCCCTGAAAAAGACGCTTTGCTCCGACCGGCCCCCAGCGCCCCTCAGCATGCCCCATCTCCCGACCCGACGTTTTGCCGCCACCCCGGCTTGCCGTACAATGCGCGACAAAGACGCTGCGAGCCGCAGCCCCGCCTGTTAACGCTTCGAAGGATACGCCCAAGCCATGCGCGCCAGTGAACTCCTGATGTCCACCCTCAAGGAAACGCCCAACGACGCCGAGGTGGTCAGCCACCAGCTGATGCTGCGGGCGGGGATGATCCGCCGCCTCACCTCCGGCCTCTACACCTGGCTGCCGATGGGCCTGCGCACCCTACGCAAGGTGGAGCGCATCGTCCGCGAGGAGATGGACCGGGCCGGCGCCCAGGAACTGCTGATGCCGGCGGTGCAGCCCGCCGAGCTGTGGCAGGAGTCGGGGCGCTGGGAGCAGTATGGCCCCGAGCTGCTGCGCCTCAAGGATCGCCACGACCGCGACTACTGCGTGGGCCCCACCCACGAAGAGGTGATCACCGACCTGGTGCGCCGCGAGCTCAACAGCTACAAGCAGCTGCCGGCCAACTTCTACCAGATCCAGACCAAGTTCCGCGATGAGATCCGGCCGCGCTTCGGGGTGATGCGTTCCCGCGAGTTCATTATGAAGGACGCCTACTCCTTCCATATCGACGAGGCCTCGCTGAAGCAGACCTACCAGGCCATGTACGACGCCTATGTGCGCATCTTCACCCGCCTGGGCCTGGGCTTCCGCCCGGTATTGGCCGACAGCGGCGCCATCGGCGGCGACCGTTCCCACGAATTCCACGTGCTGGCTGACTCCGGCGAGGACGCCATCGTCTTCTCCAGCGACTCCGACTACGCCGCCAATATCGAGAAGGCCGAGGCGCTGCCGGCGCCGCTGGGCAGCAAGGCGCAGCGCCCCGCCCCCGGCGAGGAGCTGCGCCTGGTCGACACCCCCAACGCCAAGACCATCGCCGCCCTGGTGGAGCAGCATGGCCTGCCCATCGAGAAGACCCTCAAGACCCTGATGGTCAAGGGCAGCGAGGGCGGCCTGGTGGCCCTGCTGGTGCGCGGCGACCACGAGCTCAACGAGATCAAGGCCGAGCACCTGCCCGAGGTGGCCGAGCCCCTGACCATGGCCACCGAGGAAGAGATCCGCGCCGCGGCGGGTGCCGGCCCCGGCTCCCTGGGGCCGGTGGGCCTCGAGATGCCCATCGTCATCGACCGCTCGGTGGCGCTGATGAGCGACTTCGGCGCCGGCGCCAATGTCGACGGCAAGCACTACTTCGGCATCAACTGGGAGCGCGACCTGCCCCTGCCCAAGGTCGCCGACCTGCGCAACGTGGTGGAGGGCGACCCCTCCCCGGATGGCCAGGGGACGCTGTCCATCAAGCGCGGCATCGAGGTGGGTCACGTCTTCCAGCTGGGCAAGAAGTACTCCGAGGCGATGAACGCCACCGTGCTCGGCGAGAACGGCAAGGGCACCCACCCGTGGATGGGCTGCTACGGCATCGGCGTGACCCGGGTGGTGGCCGCCGCCATCGAGCAGAACCACGACGCCAATGGCATCATCTGGCCGGATGCCATCGCGCCCTTCCATATCGTCCTCGTACCGATGAATGCGCATAAGTCACAGCGCGTGCGCGACGAGGCGGAACGCCTCTACACTGAGCTCACGGCCCGGGGTTACGATGTGTTACTCGATGATCGCGATACCCGGCCGGGGGTCAAGTTCGCCGACCAGGAGCTGATCGGCATTCCGCACCGCCTGGTGATCGGCGATCGTGGCCTCGACAAGGGTGAGCTCGAATACAAGGGGCGCCGCGATGAAGAGGCCACCATGGTACCCGCCGACAGCCTGTTCGACTTCCTGGACGAAGCCATTCGCCGCTAGGCGACGCCGGGGGCGCCACCTGGCGCCCCTGCTACTGGGCCTGAGCCTCTCGCTGGCGCCCCTGGCCCAGGCCGACACGTTGCCAACGAGCCTCACCCAGACCCTGGAGGCGGTGGTCGAGGCGCCCCGCAGCGCCGAGGCGATCTGGGCCGCCCGGCAGTGGGTCACTCGCATGGAGCCGCGCCTGGCGCGCTTTATCGGCGACGCCGACCTGCGTCGGCGGCTTCTGGAACGGGTCTATCACGAGGCGGCCCTGGCGGGACTCCCGCCGGCGCTGGTGATGGCGGTGATCCAGGTGGAGAGCGCCTTCGAGGCGGAGGCGGTCTCCCATGCCGGGGCCCGTGGCCTGATGCAGGTGATGCCCTTCTGGGTCGACGAACTGGGCCGCGCCCAGGACGACCTCCTCGATCCCTGGCTCAACCTGCGCTATGGCTGTACCATTCTGGCCCACTACCTGGACGCCGAGCACGGCGACGTGACGCGGGCCCTGGTGCGCTACAACGGCAGCCATGGCGAGACCTGGTATCCGGAGCGGGTGATGCGGGCCTGGCTCGGCCGCTGGCACATCCCCGGTCCGGACAACCTGCCCCGGGACACCGCCCAGCGTTGAGCCTGGCCACCACAACGAAGGAAGGCGCCACGCCCCCATGGCGGAGAGTCTCGACCCCCCACTGCACCTGATCGATCGGG
The DNA here is from genome assembly GCF_007989625.1 of Bisbaumannia pacifica. Lineage (GTDB taxonomy): Bacteria > Pseudomonadota > Gammaproteobacteria > Pseudomonadales > Halomonadaceae > Bisbaumannia > Bisbaumannia pacifica. The sequence goes on along the minus strand of NZ_BJUK01000009.1, from coordinate 28,443 downwards.
CCTACCGAAGCATCCGACGCCAGCTGGTGTTGCTGGTCCTGGCCGCCCTGACCCTGAGTCTGCTGGTGCTGCTGTGGTCGGCCCAGACCCAGAATGCTCAGCAGGCCGAGCGCGAACTAACGCGCCTGGAGACCCAACTGGAACAGCTCGGCCGCCAGTTGGGGGGCCAGGTCCTCGACTACGCCCTGTGGGACGCCAGCCATGAACAGGTGCACCTGCGCCCGGCGCTCAATCCCCACTGGCTGGCCCAGGAACTCGGCAGCAGCCTGCGCGACAACCTGGCCATCGACCTGGCCATGCTGATCGCCCCGGATGGCGGCGTCGATTACGCCATGCAAGCGGGAGCCCCCTGGCAGGCGATCACCCAGCCTCCCCACCCCCTGCCGCCCAGGGCCTCTCGCGGGGCCCGTATCGCCTACGCGCGCTGGCAGGACCAACCGATGCTGCTGGCCATCGCCGAGATTCGCCCCGAGAGTCCGCACCTGGCGCCCGCCGCCCGCCCCCACCGCCTGCTCTTCGCCCGCCGGCTAGAGGGCGACCTGCTGGAGGAGCTGCGCAAGACCGCCGGCCTCCCCGACCTGGCGCTCACCCAAACACCGAGCCTGGGCCAGCGCCTGGCCATGCACGATGCCCACGGCCGCGAGCTGGCCTGGCTCCACTGGTCTCCCCAGCGCCCGGGACGCGCGATCCTGCTCGCCGCCCTGCCCTGGTTGGCCGGCGTCATGGGGGGCTTCGCGCTGTTGACCGCCGGTCTCTTCCGCCGTCTGACCCGCCAGCTCGAGCAGAGCCGGACCATCGGCGAGGAGCTCCAGGCCACCCAGGCGGGGCTGGCGGCCCAGCAGCAGGCCTGGCAGGCGCTGCGCGCCCTCTATCGCCGCGGCAGCAACGAAGAGGAGTTCCTGGCCGCGGTCCTGGCTCACGCCGAGCGCCTGCTGGGCGACGCCTGCATCAGTATCTGGCGCCTGGACCCCGAGAGTCAGCGGCTGATCTGCCGGGCCAGCCTGGAGCCCGCTCAGCACGGCGAGTCCCTCGATCTGGCGCCCCTCGGCGCCTACCGCCAGGCCCTGCTGCAGGGGCCCTATCTGGCGGTCAGCCGGGTCGAGGCGGATCCCCGCCTGCGGGAGATGCACGACTACTTTCGCCAGCATGGCATCGTCTCGCTGCTGGATATCGGCATCTTCGACGGCGGCGAACTGCGCGGCATCCTGTGCTGTGAATCGTCACGCCCTCGCCACTGGCGCAGCGAGGAGATCAGCAGCCTGACGGCGCTGTCGGGGCTGCTCTCCCAGTTCAGCGAGTCGCTGCATCGCCGCGTCGCCGAGCAACACCTCAAGCGCCGCCTGGAGTTCGACGACACCACCGGCCTGCCCACCCTGCGCAAGCTGATGGCCCACCTGGCCCGCCAGGAGGGCGACTTCACCCTCGGCGTGCTGCGCATCACCGGCCTGCATCGCCTCAACGAGACCCTCGGCTTCGCCGCCGGCGATCGTGCCCTGCGCGAGCTGGTGCTCTTCCTGCGCCACTGGGGCGAGCGCCGCCAGTTGGAGGCTCACCTCGCCCGCCTGCCCTCCAACCGCCTGGCCCTGGTGGCTCGAGGGCTGGATCGCGCCCAGGTGGCATCCCTGGGCGCGGAGCTGCTCTCGGCCCTCAATGCCCAGCGCTGGCTGGCTCCGGAGACCCCCTACCACCTGCGCTTCTTCCTCGGCCTGGCCCGCTACCCCGAGGACGATCGCCAGCTCGACCGCCTGCTGCTCAAGGCGGAGTTGGCGGTCAAGCAGGCCCGGGAGCACCCCCATCATCCGCTGGCGCTCTTCGACCCGCGCTTCGGGCGCTGGATGCAGCGCCAGGATCAGCTCACCCAGCAACTGCGCCAGGCGCTGCCCCGGGAGGAGCTGCGCCTGTTGCTGCAGCCCCAGTTCGATGCCGCCGGCGTGTTGCGGGGTGCCGAGGTGCTGCTGCGCTGGGAGCACCCCGACCAGGGCCTGCTGGCACCGGGGGACTTCGTGCCGGTGGCCGAGCGCAGTGGCCTGATTCGTCCCATCGGCAGCTGGCTGCTGGAACAGAGCCTCGCCCTGCTGGCCGGGCCGCTGCGCGATAGCCACCTGAACCTGTCGGTGAATGTCTCGGTGCAGCAGCTCCACGACGACACCCTGGTGGAGCAACTCGAGGCCCTGCTCCGGCGCTATCCGGTCGGCGCGGGCCGCCTGGTACTGGAGGTGGTGGAGTCCCTGCTGCTGGCACCGGGCATGGAAACGCGCCTGGCGCGGCTACGCGACCTGGGCGTGGAGATCGCCCTGGACGACTTCGGCACCGGCTACTCCTCGCTGCGCTACCTGCAGGAGCTCAGCGTCGACGAGATCAAGCTCGACAAGGCCTTTATCGACCCCCTGCACCAAGCCGATGACGCCCCCCTGGCCCGCTCGATCATCGCCCTGGTGCGCACCCTGGGCCTGCGCCTGGTGGTAGAGGGCGTGGAGAGCGCCCACCAGCTCGACTTCCTGCGCCGTCAGGGCGTCGACCTGCTGCAGGGCTACTACCTGGCGCGCCCGGAATCCCCCGAGGCCTTCCTCGCCCGCCTGGATGCCCAGGCCGCCACCCCGGAGGCGGATGCCTGAGGCGCCGGCGAACGGACAAGAAAAAACCGGCCCGAAGGCCGGCGTAAATGGGGGTTGCCCCCCTTCCCCTGACGACTATGGACACCCGGCGACCGCCGGGCTCCGCGATACGCTGGCGGAAGCTCAGGACTTCTTGCCGCCCTTGTGCTTGTGGTCATGGATGATGAAACCGACCCAGCCCACCAGGAAGCTGATCATCAGCCCGACGGTCACCAACCCGAAGATAACGGCATCGTCCCAGTACATGATCGTCTCTCCCGCCGTGAATGTATGGCCTCACTCTAGCGGCAGATGGGAGGGGGAGAACTGACCTGGATCAAGTCTCGGTGCGGGGCCCGCCATCGGGCGGGGGGAGCCTTGATCCAGGTCAGGTTTTAGGGGCAGTGAAGGGGCGTCGGCGCACGTTTCAGAGCACCTTGCGGTCTTCCACGCTGCTCGCCTCGGTGCCCGGCGGCAGCGGATGGCCCTTGGCCAGCTCGGCGCGGGTCGCCTCGCGGATCGACAGCACCTCCAACCGGTAACGCAGGGTCTCGCCGGCCAGCGGGTGGTTGGTGTCGATGCGCACCCGACTCTCGTTCACTTCGAGCACGGTGACGATCTGTGGGCCCGCCTCCCCCGGCGTCTGGAAGCGCATGCCCGGGGACAGCTCCGCCAACGGGAAGGACGCGCGGGCCACCTCCTGCACCAGGGCCTCGTCGCGCAGGCCATAGGCCTCCGCCGGCATCAGCGTCACGCTGAGGGTGGCGCCCTCGGCCTGGCCATCCAGGGCCCGCTCCAGGCCGGCGACGATATTGTCGTGGCCATGGAGGTACTCCAGGGGCTGCTGGCGGGCCCGGGAATCGTCGAGCACCTGCCCGGCGGCGTCCTCGAGGACATAGTGCAGGGTCACGACCCGCTGGGGGGCGATCTGGCTCATGAGTTCTCTCCTATGACGGGGCGCGGGCGAGGCTCAGCGCTGGGGCTGCAGCCGGGCCACCGGCATCTCCAGGCGCTGACGGCGGTGCAGCAGGTCGAGCAGCACGATGGCACGCTCCTCGCCCTTATGGCGCTCGAATACCGCGGTCAGGGCCTGGAAGGGGCCTTCGGTAATGGTCACCGGCTCGCCGGCGCGGAAGTAGTGATTGGCCTCGGCAGCCTGGTGGGTGGCGCCCTGGCGCAGGGCCTCGATCAGGCCGTCATCCACCGCCAGGGGCTCGCCGCCGAAACTCACCAGGCGCAACACGCCGCGGGTGGAACGAATCGGTCGCCAGTCGCTGGCGAGGCGATCGAGACGAATAAAGAGGTAGTGGGGAAACAGCGGTTCCTCGACCCACAGGAGGCGACCGCGCCGCCGGCGCTGCACCTCCAGCACCGGATGAAAGACCTCGTAGGCCTGGTTCACCAGGTGCTCGGCGGCGCGGAAGGACTCGCCTCCCTTGCACTGGATCACGTACCAGCGGGCGGTCCCGGGCTTGGCGCGCGCATCGATGGCGTGGTGCATGACTCTCCTGACTTGCCCGAGTGGCGCCGCCGGCCAGAAACCCCGCGGCGGCGGTTCCCAGTCAGCGGCGGCTCTGTAACAATCGACCCTGGCCATGCCGGTCGGATCACCGCACGGCCTGTCGGCAAGTGGCCCAGTTTATCATCGTCGGCGGCGACTGTCCGTCATCGCCCTGCCAGGGAGAGCCTTCTCGATGCCCCAACCCACCGCCCATCGCAGCTGGCGCGGCGCCCTCGCCATCTACCTGCGCGCGCCGGTCATCACCATGCTGTTCCTGGGCTTCTCCGCCGGCCTGCCCTTCCTGCTGGTCTTCTCGACCCTCTCCGCCTGGCTGCGCGGCGACGGGGTCGAAGTCGCCGCCATTGGCTTCTTCGCCTGGATCGGCATGCTCTACTCGATCAAGTTCTTCTGGGCCCCGGTGGTGGATCGCCTGGCCCTGCCGCTACTGACCCGCCACTTCGGCCAGCGCCGCGGCTGGATGCTGCTGGCGCAATTGATGATCGCCAGCGGCCTGGCCGCCCTGGCCAGCCTCGAGCCCCAGGGCAACCTGCCACTGGTGGCGGCCTGTGCCCTGCTGGTGGCCTTCGGCTCGGCCACCCAGGATATCGCCATCGATGCCTTTCGTATCGAATCGGCCCCGGAGGACATGCAGGCGGCCATGGCCTCCACCTATATCATCGGCTACCGGGGCGGCCTGCTGGCCGCCGGCGCCGGGGCCCTCTATGTGGCCTCGCTACTCTCCTGGCAGGCCGCCTACCTGAGCATGGCGGCCCTGGTGGGCATCGGGGTCGTCACGGTGCTGGTGCGCCCGGAGCCGGCGCGCCTGCCACTGGCCGCCCAACTGATCCATGAACCCCGGGTGCGTGCCTTCCTACGCGCCAGCCGCGGCCGACCGCGCTGGCTGCGACGCCTGCTGGCCTGGGCGATCGGCGCCGTGGTCTGCCCTTTTACCGACTTCTTTACCCGGCACCGGCGCAAGGCGCTGTGGCTGCTGCTGTTCGTTGCGGTGTTCCGGATCAGCGACCTGGCCATGGCCTCCATGGCCAACCCCCTGTATATCGACCTGGGCTTCTCGCTCGCCACCATCGCCAATGTCACCAATGTGTTCGGCATCGCCATGAGTATCGGTGGGGGCCTGCTCGGTGGCCTGCTGGTGGCACGCTACGGCGTCGGCCCCATCCTGGTGCTGGGCGCGGCGGCGGCCACGCTCACCAACCTGCTGTTCGCCGCCCTGGCGCTCTCCGGCCAGAGCTTGCCGCTGCTGGTGATGGCCATCGTCGGCGACAACCTGGCCAACGGCCTGGCCAGCGCGGTCTTTATCGCCTTCCTCTCCGGCCTTACCTCCAAGGCCTATACCGCGACCCAGTACGCGCTCTTCTCGTCGCTGATGACCCTGCCCGGCAAGTTCCTCAGCGGCTTCGGCGGCCTGGTGGTGGCCGCCGAGGGCTATGCGACCTTTTTCCTGATCTCCACCCTGCTGGGGCTGCCAGCGATCGCCCTGGCCCTCTGGATCAGTCGCGATCGCGACCTGGTGCCGGCGCCCCGGGCCGGATAAGGCGTCGACACGCCACTAGGTGAGATCGGGGCTACCCTGGGGGCAGGCCTTCGCGGGGCGCTGTGAACCCGTCCCTGGGCGCTACCGATGCCATCCCTGGCATAGGACCCCGCTCCGCCCTGCCCCCAGCGCCCCTTGGCCATGCCGACGGCGCGCCCCTCCCCCAGGGGAGAAGGCCGTGCTCCTAGCCCTTGCGCTGCTCCAGCAGCCAGGCCAGGGCCCCCCGGGTCGCCGTCCACTGGTCACGCATCAGGGTGCGATACTGCCAGGCCTCGGCGCGGCTGCCCGCGGGCGGCGCCTGGTCGCTGGGCAGCGCCATGGGACGCACCTTCTCGTCGCAGAGCATGGCCACCACATGGCCATTGACGGCGACGGCCGCCTGCAGCGCCTCGGCGGCCTCGTCGAAGCGCTCCAGGCGCAGCAGCGCCAGCACCCGGCCCATCAGCACGCCGAGCAGCGGCGTCTCCAGGGCCACGTCGCTGACCTCCAGGGCCTGGGCGTTGCGTCCCTCCCTGAGTAGTTGGTCGAGCACCAGCTCGCGCAGCCCCAGGCTATCCTCGGGGTCCAGGGCCAGCAGGCGCTCGGCGAGGCGCCGGGAGCGCTCGCGGGCGCCGCGCTCCATGCCCACCACCAGGGCCAGGCCGCTGCGCAGCAGCACGGCGTTGTCGCCGTCGTCCCAGGCGAGCCGCTCGCCCTGACCATCGAGCTGGGTCAGCCAGCGCTCGAGGCGCTCGGCCAGGGGCTCGAAGAGGCTCGGGGCCATCCACGGCAGGCTACCGAAGCGGCTGGTCAATGCCAGGGCCAGGTCCTGGTGGACGCGGGGGCTGTCGAGCCACTCGGGGTTGGCGCACAACTCGCTGAGCCAGGCCTCCGCCTCCCCCCAGGGGTCGGCCTCGAAGCCCAGCACCGTCTCCTCGTCGACACGGGTCGGGAAATGGGCCCGCCAGGCCGCATAGAGGGTGTCCTCCCGGGCCGAGCTGGCGTAGACGATGGCGCCCGCCTCGCCCTGAGTGACGCCGAGCACCGGCGCCGTGGGCAGTTCCGCCAGCAGGCTCTGCAGGGCCACCAGGGGACCGGCCAGGTTCTCCTCGGAGTTGACCATCTGTTCGGCCAGGGTGGCGCCGGGGTTCTCGGCCAGCTCGCCCAGGAACTCCAGCTGCTCCGGGTCCATGTCGCCCTGGCGAGCCAGGCGCCGCAACCAGAAGCGGGCGCGCTGGGCCGCCTCCTCCTCCTGTCCCTCGTGGAGCAGTAGCATCGCCTCGATATAGGCCAGGGTGGGCGAGTCCGGCAGCGCCTGCTGGGCCCGCACGAAGGCCTCCCGGGCACTGGCCAGGTCGTCGTTGTCCAGGTGCAACAGGCAGAGTCGCTCCAGGGCCACACCACGCAGGAACAGCGGCCCGCGGTCGAGCACCGCATCCAGCAAGGCCTCGCGCTTGCGCAGGAAGCCGCGCTCCTGATAGAGATCGATCAACAGCTCGAAGGCGGGCTCCGCCTGATCCGGGAGTCGCGACCAGTCGCCCTGCTCGTCGAACAGCGACTCGAGGATCTGCTGGGCGCGCCCGCGCTGGCCGCTCTCGGCGGCGATCAGCCCCGCCTCCAGCAGCGCCTGGGCCGGAGCCTTGCCGCTGGCCAGGGCCGCCTTGAGGGCATCGCCCTTCCACTCCCGCAGCGAGAGCATCCACATCAGGTGGCTGGGCACCGGCCCCGGTACCTGAACGGCGCCGCAGCAATGCTTGGTCTTGCGCCCGGAGTCGCACCAGCAGGGCTCGTTGCGCCCGGGGCGCGCCAGCCGCTCGCACTCGAAATCGAGGCGCTCCAGGGGCGTCTGGGACCACAGTTCCGGGGCCAGGGCCTGGGCCAGCGCCAGGTTGCCCCCCAGGCGATCGGCGCCCTCGGTGCGGGCCCATCCCACCAGCGACGGATAGTGTTCATCGTCGCGAATCGCCACCAGGGCGCCCGAGGCGTAGCCCAGCAGCTGTTCCACCCATACCGACAGCATGACAATCTCCGCCAGGAAAAGGGGCATATTCTAGCACGTCGGGCCCGAGCGACTCATCCGCGGCGTGGCCAGCTCCGGGGCGAGGTGCTAGGGTGTGGCTGCTCGCCTCCAGTACAGGAAGTCCCGCCTTGCGCCTGCCCTTTCGACGCCCTCCCGCCAATGATGACGAGGCCCCCCGGGTGCGCCTGGAGCGCCAGGGCCGCGACGAAATCGAGCGCATCACCCGGGCCGTGGAGCGGGTGCCCTGGTCGGTGAGCCTGCTGCAGATCCTGTGGACCGCGGGACCGGTGACCCTGCTGGGAGCCTGGGGCGGCTATCTGCTCGGCTATGGGCAGGCGCCCAGCGCGCAGAACTACATCTTCTTTATCACCTATACGGTGATCACCGGCGTGGCCGGGGTGGCGGCCAACCTGGTGCATCAGTTCACCGGGGCGCGCAAGGCGGCGCGTACCAGCGCCCAGATCGAGCGGGTGATCAAGGCCCTGCCGGAGCTGCTGCTGGCCACCCGCAACCTGATCGTCGACGCCCTGGAGGGGGAGGCCCGGCGCCGCGAGGCCGCCGCCATGCTGCTGCGCAAGGAGGACCTCTCCCCGGAGGGGGTGGAGCTGGCCGCCCTGGAGCTGCTCGACGACCGGGAGAGCGCGCGGATCATCGGCCAGATCGATATCTATCGCCGGGTCGGCCTGCACGCCCGCATCCAGGACCTCCAGCAGCTCTACGGCGAGCTGCTGGAACCCCAGTTCCAGACCCTGACCGAGGTGGCCCCCGGCGCCGCCGACCTGCTGCGGGCCCGCTTTGCCGGTGAGGCCCCGGACCTGCGCCAGGGGGTGGTGCGCGACGAGCATTTCATCGAGCGGGTGCTGGCGGCCATCGAGCAGGACGACGAGCTGCTGATGACCCTGCAGGACGTGGAGGAGATGCTGGTGCTGGCCTTCGAGCTGATCAGCGGCCGCCAGATCCCCATGCTCACCTTCGAATACAAGGGCCGCTGGAAGTTGGCCCAGGCCTTCGATGCCCTGGAACAGGCCCGCGCTCGCCATCGCATCGCCCAGGCCACCGGGCTGTCGCGGCTCAAGGCGCTGACCGTCTACCTGGCCGAGCAGTCCGACACCCTGGTGGAGGACGCCGCCTCGGGGCTGCGCGCCGAGGTGCTGCTGGAGCGCTCCCAGGCCGCCATGGACGCCCTGGCCGAGGAGCTGCCGCGCCTGGCGGCGGCCCCCGGCCAGCGCACCCGCCTGCGTCGGCAATCGGATGTGCTGGCCAACGCCCTGCGCCTCTACAAGAGCGTCTCGGCGGCCTATGAGCAGGTCGGGCGCCAGCACGCCCAGTTGCTCAAGATGCTGGAGCGCTGGGAGCGCATCAGCGAGGAGAAGGATGACCAGACCCGGCTGCGCCTGGGCCCTGGGCGCCGCGGCCTGCGACTCCGCGAGCATGTGATCGAGCTCGACGACGAGGCCAAGGCGCGGGTCTGCAAGCACCTGGCCAGCCACCTGGCCGAGGCGGGAATCGATTCACCGCAGCGCCTGAGCTCGGGCCAGCCGGTGTGCGCCCCGCTGAATCTGGACGCCTCCAAGCGCCTGGCCATCGAGATCGCCCTGGCCCTGGAGCCGCATATCCAGCTCTCGCGCCCGGAGGTGCAGCGCGCCATCAACAGCACCAATGCCGCCGATTTCGGCCAGCTGGAGCCCAACCTCTCGGCGGCGGCCAAGGCGGCCCTGGGAGCCGCCATGGTCAAGGAGATTCGGGTCGACCTGTCGCGGCCCGCGGAGCAACTGGCGCTGGCCCTGGTGCGCCACTACCAGGTGGAGCTCGAACCCGCGGCCATCGACTTCCTGCATGAGCACTATGGGGCCCGTCACGCCACCCTGACCATGCTCTCCAACTACCACGCCAGTCACTCGGGCGGCGGCGCTCGCGAGACCGCCAACGTCAGCTACCTGAGCCAGCGCCCGCCAGCGGTGGGGGCCCCGAAGCGCGACTGGTATCGGGCGCTGGTGACCGCCCGCCGCGCATTAGATCACTAGGCTATACCGGCGCGGTCGGGGCCCGGCTAAGCGCAGCAACGCCGACCTCGCCCCGCCCCCAGGCCAGCAGTGGCCGGCTGCGCTCGTGCATGTTCAGCCGTGCTCCCAGGCGCACCAGGTTCCAGTAGTGGCCATTGAGGGTGCGCGCCAGCAGCAGCGTATCCGCCGGCGGCTGGAGGCGATCCATGGCCGCCCACACCTTGGGGCTCAGCGCCCGCAGGCGGCGATGTACCCGCACATCGCCGAAGTCCTGTTCACCGGGAGCGAACAGCGGCGCCACCGCCTCGGCGGACTCACGATAGAGCGCCAGGGGCGCCCCCTGCCCCTGGCGCCCCCCCATCGCCAGCACCGCCGTCTCCATGCCCAACGCATCCCCCGCCAGGGTCGCCTCGAGCAGCGCCAGCAGTTGCCGAAGGCGCGCCTCGGCGACGCGGATCACCGCGCCCAGGTCATAGATCACCAGGCGTCCGGCGTCATCCACCGCGAAATTGCCGGCATGGGGGTCGGCGTGCAGCTCGCCATGCACGAAGAGCTCCTCGGTGAGCCAGTCGGCGAGCTGCGTCGCCAGCGCCTGGCGGCGAGCCCCGTCGTCACCCTCCAGCTCCCGCAGCGGCGTGCCGGGCAGGTAGCGCATGGCCAGCACCCGAGACGTGCAGTGCGCCTCCACCGGTTCGGGAAAGGCCAGGCCGGGCCAGCCGGCATAACGGGTGCGATAACGCGCCAGGGCCGCGGCCTCGGCGCGATAGTCGAGCTCGCCGCGCAGGCTCTCCGCCAGCTCCTCGAAGAGCGCATCCAGGCGCGCCTGGGGCACCTTGAGCCAACGCCCCAGGCGCATCAGCCGCTTGACCTGGGAGAGGTCCCCCTCCAGCACCTCGGCGAGCCCCGGGTACTGCACCTTGAGCACCAGGGCCTCCCCCGCCGGCGTCCAGGCACGATGCACCTGGCCCATGGAGGCGCTGGCGAAGGGCCGCGGCTCGATCTCGGTGAAGCGCGCCTCGAGGTCGTCATACTCCGCCGCCAGGGTGGCGCGGATCCGCTCCCAGGGCATCGGCTCGGCCTGGCGTTGCAGCCGCGCCAGCTCCTCGGCCAGGGCCGGCGGCAAGAGGTCATCCCACTGGGACATGATCTGGGCCAGCTTCATGGCCGGCCCCTTGAGCTCGGAGAGTCCCTCGAAGAGGGCCTCACCCAGGGCCTGCCAGTCGGCCTCGCCGCCGAGGCGGGTGCGCAGCACGGCCCCGCCGGCCCGTGCCCCCAGCCCCAGCAATCGTCGTGTTCTGCCGCGCTCACGCATAATGATACAAACCTTATACGGATTTATTGACAGGTTACACCTGGCGAGGCGCCGGGAATACTGGAAAAATATCCATAGATACCGCTTTTTCAGGGGAGCCCCATGCGCCTGATCATCGCCGAGAAACCCAGCCTGGCCCGGGCCATCGCCGAGGCCCTGCCGGGTCGCAGCCAGCGCCAGGAGGGCTACCTGCAGGTGGGCGATACCCGGGTCAGCTGGTGCCTGGGGCACCTGCTGGAGCAGGCGTCCCCGGATGCCTACGATCCCGCCTACAAGCAGTGGCGGCTCGATCACCTGCCGATCCTGCCCGAGCCCTGGCGGCTGACGCCACGCCCCAAGGCCCGCGCTCAGCTGGCGGTGCTGCGCCGCCTGCTCAAGGAGGCCCGCGAGGTGGTACATGCCGGCGACCCGGACCGGGAGGGGCAGTTGCTGGTGCAGGAGGTGATCGAGCACCTGGGCTGGAAGGGCCCGGTGGCGCGGCTACTGATCAGCGACCTCAACCGCCCGGCGGTAGAGCGGGCCCTCGGCCGCCTGGAGGATAACGCCGCCTACCAGGCGCTGTACCGTGCCGCCGAAACGCGCGCCCGGGCCGATTGGCTGTACGGCATCAACCTGACCCGGGCCTGGACCCTGGTGGGTCGCCAGGCGGGCCACGACGGCGTGCTCTCGGTGGGCCGGGTGCAGACGCCGGTGCTGGGACTGGTGGTGCGCCGGGACGCGGAGATCGCCGCCTTCCAACCGCGCCCCTTTCATGTGCTGTGGGCCGACCTGCAGGTGGCCGGCGGCCAGCTGCGGGCCTGGTGGCAGCCCGGCGAGGCTCATCCCCTGGATGATCAGGGCCGGCTACTGGCCCGGCTCCCCGCCGAGGCCCTGGCGGCGCGCCTGCCCGGCGCCGAGGGTCAATTGGTGGCACTCCAGACCCAGGACAAGCGCCAGGCGGCGCCCCTGCCCTACTCCCTCTCGGCGCTGCAGGTGGACGCGGCGCGGCGCTACAAGCTCCCGGCCAAGGCGGTGCTGGATATCTGCCAGCGCCTCTACGAACGTCATCAGCTGATCACCTATCCCCGCTCCGACTGCCGCTACCTGCCCCGGGAGCATCACGCCCTGGCCCCACGCACCCTGGCCGGGGCCTGCCAGGGCGACGCCACCCTGGGCCAGTGGCTGGCCGGCGCCGACCTGTCACGGCGCTCCCGGGCTTGGGACGACGCCAAGGTGGGCGCCCACCACGCCCTGGCGCCTACCGGCCGCGCCCCGGACTTCTCGCGCCTCGACGACGCCGAGGCCAGGGTCTATCGGCTGGTGGTGCGTAATGTACTGGCGCAGTTCTACCCGCCCCTGGAGACCCGGGAGGTGAAGGCGGAATTTCGGATTCTCGACGAGCGTTTCCGTGCCCAGGGCAGCGAACTCAAGGTGGCGGGCTGGAAGCCGCTATTTACCACCCGGGAGGAGACGCCGCCCCTGCCGCCCCTGGTGGAAGGCGAGACCGCCCGAGCCCTCGACGCCCGGGTGGAGGATCGCGAGACCCGGCCCCCGGAGCCCTTCAACGACGCCAGCCTGATCAAGGCGATGATGAATATCGCCCGCTATGTGAGCGACCCGGCGGTCAAGCGCACCCTGCGCGACTCCGATGGCCTGGGCACCGAGGCGACCCGGGCGGGAATCATCGAGACCCTGGTGGAACGGGGCTATCTGGTGCGCGACAAGAGTAGCCTGCGGGCCAGTCGCACCGGCCATGCGCTGATCAACGCCCTGCCCGAGGCAGCGAGCCGGCCCGAGCGCACCGCCCTCTGGGAGCAGCGCCTGGCCGCCATCGCCGAACGGGACGAGGCGCCGGCCCCCTTCCTGAGCGCCCTGGTGGATGACCTGCGCCGGCTGCTCAATGCCGCCGACGCCCAGACCCTGCGCCAGACCCTGGCGGCGAGCCAGGCCATCGAGGCGCCGACACCCTCGCCGCGGCGCGCGACCCAGGGGCGTCGCGGCAGCGCAGGAAAGCGCGGCGGCAAGGGGAGCAAGACCTCGAATCGACGCGCCTCGACACCCCGCACCACGGGCGGCCGAGCACGCCGCGCCAAGGGAGACGCCTGATGACCCAGCTGATACTCGGCCCCGGCGCCCTGGGGCGATTGCTGGCCCTGCGCCTCGCCCCCCTGGAACCGGTCAAGCTGTTGGGGCGCCGTCCTCTGTCGGCCCGACTCGCGCTCACCACCCCCGAGGGCGAGACCCTGTACCGTGAGATCGATAGCGCCCTGAGCGGCGAGGCGGCGCTGCCGGAAGACGTCACTGCCCTGCACCTGACCACCAAGTCGATGTCGGCGGAGGCCGCCCTGGCATCGCTCGTCCTGCCCCCCCAGACGCCCCTGGTGCTCTGGCAGAACGGTTATGAGGTCCAGCCACGCCTGCACGATGCCTGGCCGGGGCCAGTGCTCTGCGCCAGCACCAGCGAGGGCGCCTATGTCGTGGAGGATGGCGTGGTACACGCCGGCCATGGCCATACCTGGCTGGGCAGCCTCGACGGGAAGCACGCCGCGCTGGCGACGGCGCTGGCCGAGCGCCTCAGCCGCGCCGGCCTGCCGGCCACGGCGGTCGCCGATATTCGCCAGCGGCTATGGCACAAGCTGGCGGTGAACGCCGCCATCAATCCCCTGGTGGCGCGCTTCGGGATTCGCAATGGCCAGCTTCGCGACCGCCCCTTCCGGCCGATGGTCGAGGCGATGCTCAATGAGCTGGCGCCGATTCTCGCCGCCGAGGGGATTCCCGCCCCCGAACCGGGCTGGGCGGCGCTGGTATGGGGCGTGATCGAGGGCACCGCCACTAACCGCGCCTCCATGCTTCAGGACGCCAGCGCCGGGCGTCCCACCGAGCGTGACGCCATCCTCGGCCCGCTGCTCGAGGCCGCCCGCCGCCACGGCCTCCCCCACGACGGCCTGCTGGCGGCCTACCGCGGCCTGGACCGCTACCACTGATCCAGGGCCTAGGCCTTATGCAACAGCCGACCTAAGCGATCACCAGGCGATTACGGCCACCATGCTTGGCTGGACTTGGAGAGAGCCGGCTCGTCGGCGCTATCAAGGGGTGGCGATCACCAGGCGGTTACGGCCGCCGTGCTTGGCCTGATAGAGCGCCTCGTCGGCGCTGCGCATCAGCCGCTGGTAGTCGGGGTGGCCGTGATGCAGGGCCAGGCCCAGGCTGACGGTGACCTCGATCAGGGTATCCGCCGCCACCAGGAAGTCCTCCGCCTCCACCTGGCGCCGCAGGCGTTCGGCAAACAGCCGAGCGCGCTCGGCATCGGTATCCACCACCACGATCAGAAATTCCTCGCCCCCCAGGCGGAAGAGGTAGTCGCCGCCGCGGGTATTGCGATCCAGTAGCGCCGCCATCTGCTGCAGCACCTGATCGCCGGCCTCATGGCCATGGGTATCGTTGATGCGCTTGAAGTGGTCGATATCCACCATCAGCAAGGCGAAGGTCTTGCCGGCCGCCCGACTCATCTCGAGTTCGCGGTTGAGCACCACCGGCAGGAACTTGCGATTGAGCAGCTTGGTCAAGGCATCGCGCCCGGCCTCGAGCCCGGCGGCGCGCTCCAGCAGGCCATTGAGCAGCAGATGAATGGAACGGGTCCCCTCGCGAATCTCGGTAAGACGCGCCATGGCCTGCTGGCGGTCCTCGCCGGCGATGGCGGGCAACAGCGACTGGTCGATACGCGCGATGGTCTCGCTGATGGCGCGGACCTCCTGGACGCCCTCGAAGGCATGCATCGCCTTGTGGTGATACCAGAGCCCGAACTCCGAGGCACCAAGGCGCGGCAGCGCCTCGGTGTCCTGCGCCGCGGCCACCGCAAACATCAGGTTGTTTTCCCAGTCCAGCAGGGCGGCGCGCTGTCGCTCCCGCTCGCTGCCCAGGTTCTGGGTCAGGGAGAAGAGCCGGTAGGCCTCCTCGGTGCGGGCGTTGCGATCATTGGCCAGGGAGTAGGCGTGACTCATGATCTCCATGGCCATATCGATATTGTCCGAGGCGTAGATGGCGGCCTGGCCGCCTAGGGCGGGATCGACCAGTTGCTCGGCGAAGAACTCATAGAGGCGCTGCTTGAGGTGGCGCGCGCCGCTGAGCACCAGGTTGACCGGGATATCGACCCGGGCATGCACCTGGCCGATCTGCTCCTGCTGGCGAATCAGGCTCTCCAGGGCCTCGCCCGCGGTATTGCCCACCGCGAAGAGACTGGTCAGCCAACGCTGCATGGAGGGGTGCAGGCGCTGCTTGACCTGCTCGTTGGAGAGAAACAGCGAGGCGTGGGGGTCCTCCAGCATGGTGGCGTAGAAGTGGCTGGCCAGTTCCTCCGTGTTGGCTGCCACGATGGCCTCCACCTGCCGACGCAGACTATCCGTGAAACGGCCGAGCAGCTGTTGCCAGCCCGCCACCAGCTGGCAGTAATCCTGGTAATGCATGGGTCACCTTGGGTACCGAGAAGGGGCCCGGGGTCACGTATCCCTGCGACACACCGGTTATTTGGTTATTTCGTCTGTTCCGCAACCAACTTTACCAAAAAAACCGGGGCGAAGGCCCCGGTATCCATTATCGGTATCACAAGAGAAGGTGAGGTGGCCGGTATTGCGCAAGCCGGCCGAGATACCGGCCGATGGATAGAGAGCCACCATCAGGCGTTTCAACCCAGGTCAAAGCGACGTCCCTCTTAGCCAGTATTGCGCAGCCCGGCCGAGATACCGGCCATGGTCACCATCAACGCCCGGGAGAGCTCGGGGCTGATGGCGCCGTCGGCGTCCCGGTTACGCTGCAGGAGCTCCGCCTGGAGGCCGTGCAGGGGGTCGATATAGGGGTTGCGCACCTCGATGGCCTGACGAATCAGCGGCGTGCCCTCGAGCAGCTCCTGCTGATCGAGGATCTCCAGCAATCCCTGATGCAAGCGGCCGAAGCGCTCGCGCAGGGCGCCCCCCAGCTCCAGCAGCGCCGGCTCGTCCACCAGGCGGTGCTCGTAGTAGGCGGCGATCTCCACATCGGCCTTGGCCAGCAGCATCTCCAGCATGTCCAGGTAGGTGCCGAAGAAGGGCCAGTGGGCGCGCATCTCACGCAGCCGCTCCAGGCCGCCCTGCTCCGCCAGCCGGGTGGCGAAGGCCTCGCCGCTGCCCAGCCAGGCGGGCAGCATCAAGCGGGTCTGGGTCCAGGCGAAGATCCAGGGAATCGCCCTCAGGGTCTCCACGCCGCCGTCCTGACGCCGCTTGGTGGGCCGCGAGCCCAGCGGCAGGCGGCCCAGGGAGCCCTCCGGGGTCACCGCCCGGAAATAGGGCACGAAGTCGGGGTTCTCCCGCACCACCCCCACGTAGCCGCGGTGGGCGATGCCCGCCAGGCGATCCATCTCCTCCCGCCACTCGGGCTTGGGCGCCGGGGGCGGCAGCAGCGAGGCCTCCAGCACGGCGCAGGCGTAGATCTCCATGGAGCGCAGGGCGATATCCGGCTGGCCGAACTTGAAGCGAATCATCTCGCCCTGCTCGGTGACCCTCAGGCTGCCGTTCACCGAACCCGGCGGCTGGGAGAGGATGGCGGCGTGAGCCGGGCCGCCGCCGCGACCCACGGTGCCGCCGCGGCCATGGAACAGGGTCAGGTCGACGCCATGGCGCTCGCAGACCGCCACCAGGGTCTCCTGGGCCCGGTACTGGGCCCAGGCGGCGGCCAACTGGCCGGCGTCCTTGGCGGAGTCGGAGTAGCCGATCATCACCTCCTGGCTGTCGCCGGCCAGGGCCCGGTAGCCGGGCAGCGCCAGCAGCTGGTCGATCACCTCGCCGGCCCGGTCCAGGTCGGCCAGGGTCTCGAACAGCGGGGCGATGGGCAGGCGCACGTCGCCGCCCACCTCCTTCATCAACAGCGCCACCGCCAGCACGTCGGAGGGCTGGCCGGCCATGGAGATGATGTAGGTACCCAGCGCCTCGCGCTGCTCCCGGGCGATGACCCGGAAGGTATCGAGCACCTCATGGGTCTCGGTGGAACACTCCCAGCGACGCGGGATCAGCGGCCGGTTGGAGGCGAGCTCCTCGAGCAGGAAGGCCTGGCGCCGGGCCTCGTCCCACTCCCGGTAGTTGCCGAGCCCCAGGTAGTCGCTAAGCTCCTCGAAGACCTGGGCGTGACGGGCGGCATCCTGGCGGATATCCAGCTTGGTCAGGGTGACGCCGAATACCGCCACCCGGCGCAGGGTATCGAGCAGCACGCCGTTGGCGATGGTGTCCAGGCCCACGTCGCACAGGGAGCGGTAGCAGGTCAGCAGGGGCGCATAGAGCTGGTCGCGGTTCTCGATGATCGGGCCGCCCTCGTAGGGGCGCCCGTCCAGGCACGCCTTGGCCCAGTCGCGGGTCGCCTCGACCCGGGCGGCCAGGCGCTTGAGCAGCGCCCGGTAGGGCTCGGCCACCTCGCCCACCTCGGCCTTCAGCGCGCTATTGGCCTTCCACATGGAGAGCTCCGCCTTGAGCTGCTCCAGGTCGCGCAGGTAGAGGTCCGCGGCCATCCAGCGTCCCAGCAGCAGCACCTCCCGGGTGACCTTGGCGGTGACATTGGGGTTGCCGTCGCGGTCGCCGCCCATCCAGGAGGCGAAGCGCAGCGGCGCGGCGTCCAGGGGCAGTCGCTCGCCGGCCTCCTCCAGCAGCAGGTTGTCCAGGTCGCGGTGGAAATCGGGCACCGCCTGCCACAGGGAGTTCTCGATCACCGCGAAGCCCCACTTGGCCTCGTCCACCGGCGAGGGGCGCTCGTGGCGAATCTCGTCGGTGTGCCAGGCCTGGCTGATCAGCTCCTCCAGGCGTCCCTGGGCGCGGCTGGCCCGCTCCGGGTACTCGCCGGAGGCCTCGATGGTGGTCAGGCAGTCGTCGATGGCATCGTACTTCTGGATCAGGGTACGCCGGATGACCTCGGTGGGGTGGGCGGTCAGCACCAGCTCCACGCGCATGCTGGCCAGCGTCTCCACCAGGGTCTGGGCGGAGTAGCCGGAGGCCCGGGCCCGGGCCAGCAGCTCGCCGAGCACCGGCTGGCTGCCGGGCTTGTAGTCCTCCACCCGGCGGAAGCGCGCCCGGTAGTGCTGCTCGGCGATATTGGCCAGGTTGAGGAACTGGTTGAAGGCCCGGGTCACCGGCAGCAGGTCGCGGTCCGGCAGCCGGCGCAGGTACTCGATCAGCTCGCGGCGGCCCTGGGCGTCGCCGGAGCGGCCGCGCTTGGCGAAGGCGCGGATCGCCTCGATACGATCGACGAAGGCTTCCCCCAGGTCATCGGCGATGGTGCGCCCCAGGCTATCGCCCAGGATGCGTACGTTGTCGCGCAGGGATTCGTGCAGGTCGTGACTCATTTGGCTCCCTCCTCGGAATGCGCGGCGGCCGGCTCCTCGCGCTTGGCGGCCTGCCAGTGATCTTCCATCTCGTCCAGGCTGGCGTCGGCGAGATCCCGCCCCGCCTCGGCCAGGGCCGCCTCCACGCGGCGGAAGCGGCGCTCGAACTTGGCGTTGGTGCCGCACAGGCACCGTTCGGGGTCGGCCTTGAGCTTGCGCGCCAGGTTGGTCACCGCGAACAGCAGGTCGCCCACCTCCTCGGCGGCGTGATCCCGGTCCCCGGCGGCCAGGGCGGCCTCCACCTCGGCGAGCTCCTCGCGGATCTTGGCGATCACCCCGGTCTCGTCGGGCCAGTCGAAGCCGACCCGGGCGGCGCGCTTGGCCAGCTTGGCGGCCCGCGACAGGGCCGGCAGCGTCCTCGGCACGTCGTCGAGCACCGAGCGGGCATCCCGCTCGGCGCGCTCCTCGGCCTTGAGGCTCTCCCAGCGGGAGTGCACCTGGCGGGCCTCGATCGCCTCGGCGCTCACCCCCGGGGGCCGCCGCGAGGCCAGGCTGCCCTCGGGAAAGACATGGGGGTGGCGGCGCAGCATCTTGGCAGTCAGGGCGTGAACCACATCGTGGAAGTCGAAGCGTCCCTCCTCGGCCCCGAACTGGGCGTAGTAGACCACCTGGAAGAGCAGGTCGCCGAGCTCCCCGGGCAGCTCTGCATAGGCGCGCCGTTCGATGGCGTCGGCCACCTCGTAGGCCTCCTCCAGGGTATGCGGCACGATGCTGTCCCAGTCCTGCTTGAGGTCCCAGGGGCAGCCCTGGTCGGCGTCGCGCAGCACCGCCATCAGGGTCAGCAGGTCATCGAGGCCGTAGCGGGGCTCGCTCATGCCTTGCCCCCCTTGCCGGTGCGCAACCGCTTGACGTCGATCACATTGGGCAACTGCTGGATCCGCGAGAAGAGTCGCCCCAGGGTCTCCAGGCTATCCACCTCCAGGGTGATGGCCAGCCGGGCGATGCCGTCCTCGCTGTCGGTGCGGGTGTTTACCGAGAGCACATTGACCTTCTCGTTGCCCAACAGGCCGGTGACGTCACGCAGCAACCCGGAGCGGTCCCAGGCCTCGATGACGATATCCACCGGGTACTGGGTGCCGGGGCGCTCGCCCCACTCCACCTCGATGATGCGCTGCGGCTCGTCGAGGCGCAGCTGGAGGATATTCGGACACTCTTGGCGGTGGATGGTGACCCCGCGCCCCTGGGTGATAAAGCCGACGATGGCCTCCCCGGGTACTGGGTGGCAGCAGTTGGCCATGCTGGTCTTGAGGTTGCCCACGCCGAGCACGGTGATAGCGCTCTTGCCCCCCTTGGGCGGCGCCTTGCGGGGCTTGGCCAGCAGCCGGTCGAGCCGCTCCTGATCGTCGGACTCACCGAACAATTGCTGGGCCTGGTGCAGCACCTGGCCGATGCGCAGGTCGCCGGCGCCGAGCGCCGCGTACATGTCGTCGGGGCCCTGATAATTGACCTTGTGGGCCAGGGTCTCCAGGTCCATGTCCTCGAGGTCGAGGCGCTTCATCTCGCGCTCGAAGAGCGCCTTGCCCTCCTCTAGGTTCTGGCCCCGGGCCTGCTGCTTGAACCAGGCCTGGATCTTGGCCCGGGCCCGGGAGGTGCGCACGTAGCCGAGGCTGGGGTTGAGCCAGTCGCGGCTGGGGCCACCCTTGCTGGCGGTGAGGATCTCCACCTGCTGGCCGGTCTTGAGCTTGTAGGTGAGCGGCACGATGCGGCCGTTGACCTTGGCACCCCGGCAGCGATGCCCCACCTCGGTGTGCACCCGGTAGGCAAAATCGATGGGGGTGGCGATGCGCGGCAGGTCGATGACGTGGCCGTCGGGGGTGAAGACGTAGATGCGATCCGGGGCCACGTCGCTGTTGAGGCCCTCGCGCAGGTCGCCGAACTCGCCCACTTCCTCCTGCCACTCGAGGACCTGGCGCAGCCAGGCGATCTTCTCCTCGTAGCTGGAGCTCTTGGCCTTGGTGTCGTGGCCCTTGTAGCGCCAGTGGGCGCAGACGCCGAGCTCCGCCTCCTCGTGCATGGCGAAGGTGCGGATCTGGATCTCCAGTACCTTGTTCTCCGGCCCCAGCACGGCGGTGTGCAGGGACTGGTAGCCGTTCTTCTTGGGGTTGGCGATATAGTCGTCGAACTCGTGGGGCACATGGTGCCAGCGGGAGTGGACGAGCCCCAGGGCGGTGTAGCAGTCGGCCACCTCCGGCACCAGGATACGCACCGCGCGGACATCATAGACCTGGGAGAAGTCGATGCGCTTGCGCTTCATCTTGCGCCAGATGGAGTAGATATGCTTGGCGCGACCGTCCACCGCGTAGCGGGTGATGCCCTGGGCCTCCAGCAGCTCCTCGAGGGTGCCCACCACATCGCTGATATAGCGGTCCCGGTCGAGGCGCTTCTCCGCCAGCAGCTTGGCGATGGCCTTGTAGTCCTCCTCGTGGAGGTAGCGGAAGGAGAGGTCCTCGAGCTCCCACTTAAGGTGGCCGATGCCCAGGCGGTGGGCCAGGGGGGCATAGATATCGAACACCTCCCGGGCCACCTGCAGGCGCTTGTCGCGGGGGGCGTCCTTGACCTGGCGCAGGGCGCAGGTGCGCTCGGCGATCTTGATCAGGGCGACGCGCACGTCGTCGATCATGGTCACCAGCATCTTGCGCAGGTTGTCCTGCTGGTCGTGCTGCTGCATGCCGTGGCTGGGGGTCAGCTGGCTGATGGCGGCCATCTGCAGCACGCCGTCGATCAGCCGCGCCACCTCGTCGCCGAACTGCTTGGCGACCTGCTCCTGGCTCAGCAGCCCCTCACGCACGGTGCGGTAGAGCACCGCGGCCTCGAGCGCGGCCTGGTCGAGCTTGAGCTCGCCGAGGATATCGGCCATCTCCAGGCCCATGCGGAAGCTGGTGTCCTGGGGCAGCCAGGTCTTGTGGCTGCCCGCGTTATCGGCGGCCAGGCGCTGTGCCAGCTCACAGGCTCGGCGCAGCTTCGCCGGGTCACTCAGGGTCACGTCTTCCTGCAGGCGCACCAGCCACTGGTCGATATCGACCCGGCCCTCGCCGTTCAGCGGCTGGTCTTCACGAACCTTCACCATCTCCTGGCGCTCCTTGATTCCACCCCGGGCCGCCGGCCGACGGCCCGCTAATTGTTCTAACAACCTCGCCAAGGCAAACGATGGCATCTTGGCCCACCAGCCTGGCCAGGTCCCGGGGCTAACCTGGGGGTAGGCACTCCGCAAAGACGCTGTGAATCCTTCCATGGAAGCTCGACTTTATCGTCCATGATAAAGACGCTTTGCTCCGACCTACCCCCAGCGCCCCTTTGTTCCCAATGGCGTATCCCCGACTAACCTTCCCCGCGGCGAAATAGCAGTACCGACTCCAGGTGTGCCGTCTGGGCGAACATATCGGCCACGG
This sequence comes from Bisbaumannia pacifica, assembly GCF_007989625.1. Taxonomy (GTDB): domain Bacteria; phylum Pseudomonadota; class Gammaproteobacteria; order Pseudomonadales; family Halomonadaceae; genus Bisbaumannia; species Bisbaumannia pacifica. Next base: position 6,715 of record NZ_BJUK01000009.1, on the reverse strand, counting down.
CGCCACGCACCGGCCGCAGGCCCCCCGCCGCCAAGATGGCGGCATCCCGAGCCAGGGTCGCCGGGTCACAGGAGACATAGAGTAGCCGCTCCACCGCCCCTTGTTTGGCCAGGGCGCGACATACCGCCTCGGCGCCCTCCCGGGGCGGGTCGAGCAGTGCCGCCGTCGCCGGCACCTCGTCGAGCAATCGCGCCACCGCCCCGGGGTCGTTGAGGTCTGCCTGACGCGCGGCGAGGGAGAGCGCATTGGCCCGGGCATTATCGGCCAGGCGCTCGACCATCGCCGGACTGCCCTCGACCCCGGTGACCCGGGCCCCGGCGGCGGCCAGCGGCAGGCTGAAATTACCGACCCCGGCGAAGAGGTCGAGCACGGCCTCCCCCGGGGCCGGCGCCAGCCAGGCCAGGGCATGCTCCACCAGGGCACGATTGACCTCGCCATTGACCTGGATGAAGTCCCCCGGGGCGAAGTGGACCCGCAGCTCGCCCAGGGCATAGTGCAGGCTCGGTGCCTCGCCGAGCCAGCGCAGCACCGGCGCCTCGCGGCCTAGCAGCCAGGCCAGGTGCACGCCCTGGCGCTCGGCGAAGGCCCGCCAGCGCTCGGCGTCGCGGGGATTGTCGCGCAGCTGGCGCACCACCAGGGCAACGCCGGCATCGCTGTCGATCAGCTCCAGGTGCCCCACCTGGCGGGGTGCCTCCAGGCTGGGAAGATGCTCGCGCAGGGCCGGAAGCAGCCGGTCGAGGGACGGGGTCAACACCGGGCAGGCGGCGATATCCACCAGGTGGTGGCTACGCCGGCCGCGAAACCCCAGGTGCAGGGTCCCCTCGGCATCGAGCCGCACGCCGAGGCGTGCCCGGCGCCGATAGCCGAGCCCTTCGCCGGCCAGCAGTTGCAACGGCGCCTCCAGGGCCACGCCCTGACGGCCGAGTTGCTCGGCGAGCACCGCCTGCTTGTGGCGACGCTGGGCGTGCGGGGTCAGATGCTGGAGGTCACAGCCGCCACAGCTGCCGTAGTGGGCGCAGGGGGGCTCGATTCGCTCCGGCGAGGCCGTGATCAGCTCGCGCAGATGGGCCTCGTCGAAGCGCTTGCGCTGGCGGTGCACCGCCAGGCGCACTCGCTCGCCGGGCAGGGCGCCCTCGACGAAGCAGGCCTTGCCATCGGCGCCATGGGTCAGGCCACGGCCATCGTGAGCGAGACGCTCGATCACCACGCCACCCTCGTCGCCGACGGGTGCGGGCGCCGGCGTGGCGGCGCGGCCACTGAGTCCCGACACGCCGGAGCGCCGCCGCGGGGGGCGACGTTTGCCAAGCATCGCCATGTCAGGCTCCGAACAGGCCGGTGGAGAGGTAACGGTCGCCGCGGTCGCAGACGATAAAGACGATCACCGCGTTCTCCACCCGCTCGGCGATACGCAGGGCCCCGGCCAGGGCGCCGCCGGAGGAGACGCCGGCCATGATGCCCTCTTCCCGGGCCAGGCGGCGCATATGCACCTCGGCCTCTTCCTGGCCGATATCCAGCACCCGATCGACGCGGCTGGCATCATAGATCCGCGGCAGGTATTCCTCGGGCCAGCGGCGGATGCCGGCGATGCTGGCGCCATCCTCCGGCTGCAGGCCGACGATCTGCACCTCGGGGTTGCGCTCCTTGAGGTAGCGGGAGACGCCCATGATGGTGCCGGTGGTACCCATGGAGCTGACGAAGTGGGTGATCCGCCCCTCGGTCTGGCGCCACAGCTCGGGACCGGTGCCCTGGTAGTGGGCCAGGGGGTTATCGGGGTTGGCGAACTGATCGAGCCCCTTGCCCTCGCCCCGGCCGATCATCGCCTCGGCTAGGTCCCGGGCCTCCTCCATGCCCCCCTCCTTGCTGACGCCGATCAGCTCGGCGCCGTAGGCGGCCATGGCCTGCTTGCGTTCCTCGGAGGCGTTCTCGGGCATGATCAGCACCATGCGGTAACCCTTGATGGCGGCGGCCATGGCCAGGGCGATGCCGGTATTGCCGGAGGTGGCCTCGACCAGGGTATCGCCGGGGCGGATCTCGCCGCGGGCCTCGGCTTGCTGAATCATCGACAGGGCCGGACGATCCTTGACGGAACCCGCCGGGTTATTGCCCTCCAGCTTGGCCAACAGGGTGTTGTTGCGGCCGGCACCGATGCGCTGCAGGCGCACCAGGGGCGTGTTGCCGACCACGTCCTCGAGGGTGGGAAACTGCATCTAACTTTCCTTATGGAAACGTTTTTTCCATTATATCCGTGGGACCGGCCGGGTGACAGTGATGATCCCCGGCTATGTCATACTGTCCGCCAACTCCTGGTGCCAAGGGAAGCCCCGATGTCCTTGCGAACCCGCCTGATGCTGCTCGTCTTCCTGATGCCGCTGATCCTGATCAGCGGCATCGCCGTGGCGAGCCTCCTCTACCTCGAACACCAGCAGCAGCAGGCCGTCCAGCAGCGCCTGGAGCGTGCCGTGAGCCTGCTGGCCCCCTCCCTGGCCGAGGCCATCGAGGCGGGCGACGAACCACGCCTGGAGCGCCTGGCCCAGCGCCTGATGGACGAGCCACCGGTCCAGGCGCTGAGCCTGCGTGACTCCCAGGGCGATACCCCCCTGCATCTGGGCAAGGGACAGGAGTCGCTGCGCCCCGACCCGGCCAGCACGGCCACCTGGCAGGAGTGGCGCCTGCTGACGCCCCTGCCGGACCTGGAGCGCCCCCTGTGGGTCGACCTGGAGCTCGACCCCACGCCCCTGCGCCTGGCGCTCTACCGCCACCTGACCCTGGTCGGCCTGGGCTGCCTGGTGCTGGGGCTGGCGCTCTTCCTGCTCGCCTACGCCCTGGGGCGCCAATGGGTGCAGCCGCTGGAGTCGCTGCGCCGCGCCCTGGAGCGCTTCAACAGCGGCGACTACCGGCCGCGCCTGGATACCCGCGGCCCGGTGGAGACCGCCGAGCTGGCCCACGGACTCAATGCCCTGGCCGACTACCTGAGCCGTGCCCAGGAGGAGATGCAGCAGCATATCGAGCAGACCACCCTGGACCTGCAGGAGTCCATGGAGACCATCGAGATCAAGAACATCGAGCTCGATATGGCCCACCGCCGCGCCTTGGAGGCGAGCCGCATCAAGTCGGAATTCCTGGCCAACATGAGCCACGAGATCCGCACCCCGCTCAACGGCGTCATCGGCTTCTGCCAGCTACTGGCCCGCTCGGAGCTCGACGACCGTCAGCAGGAGTGGCTCAGCCATGTGCACAAGGCCTCCAACAACCTGCTGTCGCTGATCAACGATATCCTCGACTTCTCCAAGATCGAGGCGGGCAAGCTGGAACTGGAGAGCGTCGACCTGGATATCCTGGTGATCGTCGACGAGGTGCTGGGCCTGCAGGCGCCCATGGCCCAGCAGAAGCAGCTGCACCTGCTGGGGCTGGTCTATGATGACGTACCCGCCCAGTTGCAGGGTGACCCCCTGCGCCTCAAGCAGGTGCTGACCAACCTGGTCCATAACGCCATCAAGTTCACCGAGAAGGGCGAGATCCTGGTGCGGGTGATGCTCGAGGAGGCCGAAGGCGCCGAGGTGATCCTGCGGGTGCAGATCAGCGATACCGGCATCGGCATGGACGAGGCCAGCCAGCGACGCCTCTTCCAGGCCTTCCAGCAGACCCGTGACAGCGATACCCGCCACTATGGCGGCACCGGCCTGGGGCTGATGATCTGTCGCCAGCTGGTCGAACAGATGGGCGGCGAGATCGCCGTGGAGAGCGCCCCGGGGCGCGGCTCCACCTTCACCCTGAGCCTGCCGCTGCGCGCCAAGTCGCTGGAGGAGCGCCCCCTGGAGCTGGACCTGGGCGGCCAGCGGGTCGCCCTCTACGAGCCCCACGCGGCGACTCGCCACGCCCTGGCGCACCTGCTGAGGGCCTGGGGCGCCGAGCTGCAGGTCCTGGAGGAGGCGACGCCCTGCGACGCCCCCCAGGCGGCCCCGGACCTGCTGCTGGTGGGGCTGCCGCCGCTGCCGATGGCCAAGGCCGAGATGGTCAGCTGGAGGGAATGCCTGGCCGGCGTGCGCTGCCCCAGCATCGTGATGGCCAACGTGCCGCCCTTCGATATCCCCGACCTGCCCCTACCCCATGGCGGCGAGGTGATCAGCAAGCCGCTGTCGCGGCGCAGCCTCGCGGCGGTAATCCAGCGCCAGCTGAATGCCCCGACGCCCGCCCCGATCGAGTCGCCTGCCGCCGCCATTACCCCCCGGCGGGTGCTGGTCGTCGACGACACCGACTCCAATCGGCTGCTGGTCCGCGAGATGCTCGATGGCCTGGGCCTGGACGTGGAGGAGGCCGCCAGCGGCGAGGAGGCCCTCGCCCGGGGCCGCTCCCGCCCCTTCGACCTGGTGCTGATGGATATCCGCATGCCGGGCATGGATGGGGTGGAGGCGATGAAGGCACTGCGCGAGCTGGGCGATGCCTGGCGACGCTGCCCGATCATCGCGGTGACCGCCCATGCCCTGGAGGAGGAGCGCCAGCGGCTGCTCAAGGCGGGCATGCATGATGTGCTGATCAAGCCGATTCAGGCGGAGGCCCTGGTCGGCCTGCTGGGACAGCATCTCAACATGGCCCTGAGCCTGCCCGCCGCCGCGCCGCGCCGCGTGGCCAGACGGCGCCCGACGCCCACCGCCGACGAGGAACTGCCGGCGGTGGACCTGGCCCTGGGCACCCAGTTGGCCGGCGGGCGCGAGGACCTGGCGCGCCAGACCCTGGGAATGCTCCTGGCCAGCCTCGACGACACCGAGCGCCAGCTGCGCGAGGCCTGGGACGCCGAAGACGAGGTCGCCTTCCTGGATGCCGTGCATGCCCTCAATGGCGCCTGTCGCTACTGTGGCGTGCCCCAGTTGGCGCTGCTGGCCGAGACCCTGGAGACCCGCCTGCGGGTCGCCGGCCTGGCCGATACCGAGGCGCTGGTCGAGGCCCTGCATGCCGCCATGGCGCGGCTGCGTGCCTGGAGCGACGAGGAGGCGCCTCAGGCCATGGAAACCGCCTCCGGCGCGCCGAAATAGCCGGCCCGGGGGATTGGTCTCCCCGGGCGCGGCTCAGTGCTCATGATCGTGGTCGTGCGCGTCCAGGGCCGCCACGAAACCCGCCTCCTGGCCGGCGATGATCAGGCGCTTCATCTCCGCCACCGCCTCCTTGAGCCCCACGAAGAGGGATCGGGCGATAATGGCATGGCCGATATTGAGCTCATGCAGGCCGGGGATGGCGGCGATGGCCTCGACATTATGGTAGTGCAGGCCATGGCCGGCATTGACGATCAGCCCCAGCTCGCCGGCCAGTTCGGCGGCGGCGGCGATGCGCTCATGTTCCTGGCGTGCCGCCTCGCCGCTGGCCTCGGCATAGGCCCCGGTATGCAGCTCGATCACTGGTGCCCCGGCCTTGGCGGCGGCCTCGATCTGACTCGGCTCCGGGTCGATAAACAGCGACACCTCGCAGCCGGCGGCGGCCAGACGCGTGCAGGCCGCGGCGATCGCCGCGAAGCCGCCCACCACGTCCAGTCCCCCCTCGGTGGTCAGCTCCTCGCGCTTCTCCGGCACCAGGCAGACATGCGCCGGGCGCACGGCTTCGGCCAGGGTCAGCATCTCCTCGGTGACCGCCATCTCCAGGTTCATGCGGGTATTGAGCACCTCGGCCAGCAGGCGCACGTCGCGCTCCTGGATATGCCGGCGATCCTCGCGCAGGTGCACGGTGATGCCGTCGGCACCGGCCTCCTCGGCCAGCAGCGCCGCCTGGACCGGGTCCGGGTAGCGGGTGCCACGAGCCTGGCGCAGGGTGGCGATATGATCGATATTGACGCCGAGCAGAATACGCGGGGGATGCATAACGGGCTCCAGGAAAAAGGAAATCAGGGCATAAGGGTAAAGGCAGACGCCGACAGCGGGAAGCCCGGATCAAGCACCCGGCGACGCCGCGGCATGCCGGGAAGCGGCGAGGCGCTGCATCAACTCACGGGAGCGTAGCGGGCGGCTGCCCAGCAGCGGCGCCAGGGCCGCCCGGGCGAGTCCCTTGGCGGGACCCGCCAGCCCCGGCTCGCTCCAGTCGCTCTGGGCCAGCAGGCGCAGGGTGCGCCCGTCCAGGCCGCCTTCGGCCAGGCGCACGAAGTGACGCGCCTCGGCCCGATAGGCATAGCGACCCTGGGGATCCAGCTCGGCCCCCTGCTCGTCCATATAGACGGGCGCCGCATCCAGGGCCTCCAGCAGGGCCAGCTCCAGGCGCCGCAGGGCCGGGGCCCGCCGCTCCGGAAACGGCAACGCCTCGAGCAATGCGCCATAGAAGGCGAACACCTCGGCCACCGGCAACTCCACCGGCAGGGTGCGGGTCAGCAGCTCATTGGCATAGAAGCCACACAGCAGCGCCTCGCCGGCCAGCAGCGCCGCCGCGCCGCGACTCTCCATCAGCCCCAGGCGCTTGAGCTCGGCGTGGCCGCTCCAGGTCAGGTGCAGGGGAGTAAAGGGCTGCAATCGGCCACGGCTGCGGCTGCCGGGGCGCTGTACGCCGCGTGCCACGGCACGTACCCGGCCGTGGTCCAGGGTGATCAGTTCCACCAGGGCACTGGTCTCCCGGTAGGGGCGCTTATGCAGCAGAAAGGCGGGTTGTGGCTGCATGGCTTGCCATCCAATTCAGGCTGAGCTCCTGCGAGCAATAAGGGCCTTGTTGCCGGAATCGCTGAGGGGCGCTGGGGGCAGGCCGG
>NZ_BJUK01000008.1 GCF_007989625.1 Bisbaumannia pacifica | reverse complement strand
AAGATCGGCTCGGCGGAGCGAGCCTCGACTCGACTCCCGCATTATAGGGAATTTCTCGGCGATTTCGCCCCCCCTGGAGGAGAGATTTCGGCCGCTGAAGGTATCATGACCCAAACGCGGCACATGGGGTGCCGCCTTCGTCCCAGGGAGCCCTCGTCATGCAGCCCATGCCCGCCAACGACCCACCCCGGCAGCGTGCCCCCCGGCGCGAGATCCTCGGCTGGGCGATGTTCGATTTCGCCAACCAGGCCTACACCCTGCTGATCATCACCGTGGTCTTCGGCGAGCTCTTCACCACCGTGATCGTCGGCGATCGCGGCGACGACTACCGCTTCGCCAACCTGCTGTGGAGCCTGGCCCTGGCCCTGAGCTACCTGCTGGTGGTGGTCAGCGGCCCGGTATGCGGCGCCATCATGGACTTCGCGGCGGCCAAGAAGCGCTTCCTCTTCGTCAGTTACCTGGTCACGGTGGCGGCCACGGCACTGCTCTACTGGGTGGCGCCGGGCCAGGTATGGCTGGGCTTCGCGCTGATCGTGATCTCCAATACCGCCTACTCGCTGGGCGAGTCCTTTATCGCCGCCTTCCTGCCCGACCTGGGGCCGCCCCGGGACCTGGGCAAGATCTCCGGCTTCGGCTGGGCGCTGGGCTATGTGGGCGGGCTCTTCGCCGCCGGCTTCACCCTGGTGGTGCTGGGCGAGGCCACCGCCGAGAACTTCGAGCGCATCCGCTGGGTGGGGCCCTTCGCCGCCGGCTTCTTCCTGATCACCGCGATTCCCACCTTCCTATGGCTCAAGGAGCGTGGGCGCGCTCGCGCCCTGCCGTCGGGGCAGGGCTACGCCGCCATCGCCCGGGCAAGGGTCGCCACCACCCTGCATGAGCTGAGACGCTTCCGCGACCTGGCGACCTTCCTGGTCTCGCTGCTGTTCTCCATGGCCGGCGTCTATATCGTCATCGCCTTCGCCTTTATCTACGGCGCCCAGGTGATCGGCTGGGACGCCGAGATTCGCAACCTGATGTTCGTTATCGTGCAGATCACCGCGGCGGCGGGGGCGCTGGGGTTCGGTTTCATCCAGGACCGCATCGGCGCCAAGGTGACCTACCTCGGCACCCTGGGGCTCTGGGTGGCGGCGATCCTCGCCATCTGGGCCACCCCCGAGCTGACCGCCTGGCTCAATGCCCGCCTCGGCCTCGACTGGCAGGCCCAGCACCTCTTCCTGGTGGTGGGCTGCCTGGCGGGCCTCTCCCTGGGCTCCAGCCAGTCCGCCAGCCGCGCCCTGGTGGGGCTCTTCTCGCCGACCACCAAGGCCGCGGAGTTCTTCGGCTTCTGGGGCCTGGCCAACAAGCTGGCCGGGGTCTTCGGCATCATTGCCCTGGGCCTGCTGCAGTCCCTGGTAGGGTTGCAGGCCTCCATCCTGCTCTGCGCGGCGCTGTTTGTCGTCGCCATCCTGGTCTGCCTGTTCGTCAACCAGCCCCGTGGCCAGCGTGCCGCCGAGGCCTGGCATAACGGTCGGGCACCCTAAGGCGGGGGCTCAGGTGGGCCGTTCCAGGGCAAAGCGGTCGCTGCAGCGTACGAAATCGGAGCCGGCCAGGCGGCCGATGGGCTGCAATGCCTCCAGGTGCACATGGCGGCCATCCCAGACTCGTTCGTCGGCGTGGATCACCACCACCTCGGCGAGCACCAGGTTGCCGGCCAGGGGCCGGTCGCCGAAGGAAATTACCTCGCGCACCCGGCAGCCGAAGGCCACGCGGGCCTCGGCGATGCGCGGCACCTTCAGCTCCCCCAGGGGCGCCTTGGTCAGCCCCGCGTGGGTGAACTCGTCTTCGCCATAGTGCAGTGGGGCGCTGGTGGCATTGAGGGCCCCGGCCAGGGGCTCGCCACCGATATGGATGATGCATTCGGCGCCGGCCGCCAGGTTGCGGGTGGTGTCCTTGGCTTCGCCCTGACCATTGAGCAGCGGCGAGAAGGCCAGCACCGGCGGATCGACGCTGGCCACGTTGAAGAAGGAGAAGGGCGCCAGGTTGGCCTGGCCCTGGGCATTGATGCTGGACACCCAGGCAATGGGGCGTGGCGCGACGGCGCCGGAGAAGAGGCGATAGAGGGTGCCGGCGGAGAGCTGCTCGGCGTGCAGTGGTGAGGAATTCATGGGATTCTCGCGGTACGGGGTCGGTAACCCTCCCAGCATGGGGCGGGGCCTCCGCCGAAGCAAGGAGAGGCGAATGCGAGACGACAGGGCCGCCCGGCGCTTCGGTCTGGGCATGATGCTGCTGTTCTGGGCGCTGCTGATCGGCAGCGGGAGCTGGTGGTTTCATCTGTACCTGGAGGAGCGCCGCAATCCCAATACCCACCTGGTGCAGGTCAGCGACGGCGGCGAGCCGGTGCGCCTCAAGCGCAATGCCGGCGGCCACTTCGTGGCCACCGGGCGCATCAATGGCGAGCCGGTGGAGTTCATGATCGACACCGGCGCCAGCTACGTGGCCCTGTCCGAGGAGCTGGCCGAGCGCCTGGGGCTGGCGGTGGGCGCCTCCGCCTGGTTCCAGACCGCCAGCGGTCGCAGCCGGGGCTACCTGACCACTCTCGACGAGGTGGCCCTGGGCGGGCTCAGCGCCCGCCAGGTACGCGGCGCCATCAATCCCGGCATGAGCCCCGACCTGGCCCTGCTGGGCATGAGCTTCCTCAACCACTTCGATATCCAGATTCGTGGCGAGGAGATGATCCTCTCGCCGCCCCGGCGCTGAATCACCGGCGTGCCCGGGGCCGTCCTTCGACGTCCTGGCGTTCTCTCGCCGAGCCACTCTTTGCCTCACGACTCGCGACACTCCGATATTTAAGGGCGTCATCTCGCCGGATGGCCAGTCGAGAACTGTTCTCGGCATCTTTGCGTTATGTTATAAGGTATCTTTTTGCGGCGTATTCTGCCGAATCCCCTGCCAAGGAGCCCCGTTTGATGCCTTCCCCACGACGCCTGCTCGCCGGCCTGGCCCTGGCCACCACCCTGATCTCCCCGCCGCTGCTGGCCGAGTCGCGCCCCCTGGCGGTGGTCGCCCCCTGGGAAATCACCGGCAGCGACCCCGCCACTTCCGGTTATATCTTCGGCCGCATGGGCATCGCCGAGACCCTGGTCGAGGTGGACGCCGAGGGACGCCTGACCCCGGGGCTGGCCAGCGACTGGGTGGTCGATGGGGCGGGCCTGAGCTGGCGCTTCGAGCTGCGCGATGGGGTGGTCTTCCATGACGGCACGCCGCTGACCGCCGAGGCGGCGGCCGACAGCCTGCGCCATGCCTGGGCCAAGCCGGGGATGCTCGACTCGGCGCCGATCACCGCCATCGAGGTCGATGGCGATGCCGTGGTGATCAGCCTGGAGGCGCCCTTCGCGCCGCTGCCGGCGCTGCTCACCCACTCCACCACCCAGATCCTGGCCCCCGCCGCCTATGCCGACGGTGGTCGGGTGGAGGCGATGATCGCCACCGGGCCCTATCGTCTCACCGAGCTGGCGCCGCCCCAGCGCCTCAGTGCCGAGCGCTTCGCCGACTACTGGGACGCGGCGCCGGCCATCGAGGCGGTCAGCTACCTGGCGGTGGGGCGTGGCGAGACCCGTGCCCTGATGGCCGAGAGCGGCGACGCCGATATCGTCTTTACCCTGGACCCCGCCAGCCGCGGCCGCCTGGCCCGTGATGAGGGCCTGGCGCTGCACGCCGAGCCGCTACCGCGCACCATCGTGCTCAAGGTCAATGCCGGTCACCCCTTCCTGGCCGAGGAAGCGGCGCGCCGCGCGCTGAGCCAGGCCATCGATCGCCGCGGCATCGCCGCCGGCCTGCTGCGCGACCCCGAGGCCGCCGCCCCGGAGCTCTTTCCGGCGAGCCTGGGGCCCTGGCACCTGGGGCTGGATGGCGAGGCCGGCGGCGACCCGACCTCGGCCCGGGCGTCGCTCGAGGCCCTGGGCTGGCAGGCCAATGATCGGGGCGTCCTCGAGCGTGACGGCACCCCCTTCCGCCTGACCCTGACCACCTTCGCCGACCGTCCCGAGCTGCCGCTGGTGGCCACCGCCCTGCAGGATCAGTGGCGCGAGCTGGGCATCGACCTGGAGGTGGCGGTGAGCAACGCCAGCGCCATCCCCTCCGGGCACCGGGACGGTAGCCTGGAGCTGGGCCTGGCGGCGCGCAACTATGGCCTGGTGCCCGACCCCCTGGGCACGGTGCTGGAGGACTTCGGTGGCGACCCGGCGCAGCCCGGCGGCGACTGGGGCGCCATGCACTGGTCGGATGCCGAGGTCAGCGCCTGGCTCGATACCCTGCGCCAGGACGCCGATCCCGAGCTGGGTGAGGAGTTGGCCGGCCGCGTCGCCGCGCGGCTGAATCGGGCCATGCCGGTGATTCCGGTGGCCTGGTATCAGCAGACCGCCGCGGTCAATGCCGAGCTGGAGGGCTTCTCCATCGATCCGCTGGAACGCAGCTATCGCCTGGAGGCGCTCACGTGGACGCAATAAACGCCCGGCGCTTTGGTTCTCGGCGCTTCCCGGCCCTGGGCGCTGGCCTGGGTCGGGTGCTGCTGCCGCGATTGCTGCAAGCCGGCCTGGTGGCCTGGCTGGTGGGCACCCTGACCTTCGTGCTGACCCGCACCCTGCCCGGCGACATGGCCTACCGCATCGCCGCCGGCCGCTACGGTCATGACATGGTCGACGGCGCCGCCGCCGAGGCGGTGCGCACCGAGCTGGCCCTGGATCAGCCGGCGCTGCTGGCTTACCTGAGCTGGCTGGGAGACCTGCTGCGCCTCGACCTGGGGCGCTCCCTGGTCAGCGGTGCCCCGGTGATCGAGGAGCTGGGACACCTGCTCGGCCACTCCCTGGGCCTGGCCGCGGTGGCACTGCTGCTCTCGCTGCTGCTGGGCCCGCCGCTGGGCCTGGCGGCGGGGCTGCGCCCCGGCGGTGCCCTGGACCGGGTCAGCGAGGCCGTGGCCAGCCTACTGCGGGCGCTGCCGCCCTTCGCCCTGGGGTTGCTGCTGATCCTGCTCTTCTCGGTGAGCCTGGGCTGGCTGCCCGCCGCCGGTCACGGTCGGAGTGCCCACTTCGTGCTGCCGGCGCTGACCCTGGCCCTGGCGCTGGCCGCGGTCTCCAGCCGGGTGGCGCGCCATGCCATGGTCGAGGTCTCCGGCTCCGCCTATTACGCCTTCTCGCGCACCAAGGGGTTGGGCGAGCGGCTCAGCTTCCTGCGCCACGGCCTGCGCAATGTCGCCCTGCCCATCGTCGCCTACCTGGGCGTGCAGTTCGTCACCCTGATCGAGGGCGTGGTGGTGGTGGAGACCCTGTTCGCCTGGCCCGGCATCGGCCATGCCCTGGTGCATGCCATCGTCGCCCGGGACCTGCCGATGATTCAGGGCACCGCCCTGCTGATGGGGCTGCTGTTCGTGGCCCTCAATACCGGGGTGGACCTGTTCTGCCACGGGCTCGATCCCAGGAGGCGTCAGCCATGAAGCTTTCCCTTGCCTTGGGCGCCGCCCCGGCCGATGGGTGGCGCCGCCTCTCGACACGCCGGCGCCTGGGGCTCGTCCTGCTGGGGCTGCTGCTGGCCGTGGCCTGGCTGACGCCCTGGCTGCATGACGCCGACCCGGCCCGCCAGCAGCTCACCCGCATCCTCGAGTCGCCGACGCTGGCCGCACCCCTGGGGACCGATCATCTGGGTCGCGATATGCTGGCGCGTACCGCCGCGGCCCTGCGCCTGTCGCTGGACATGGCGCTGCTCAGCGTGGTCAGCGCCGCCGTGCCGGGGATCCTGCTGGGGGTGATCGCCGGCTGGCGGGGCGGCTGGGGCGACCGGGTGCTGGGCGGCCTCGCCGACGCCTGCCTGGCGCTGCCGGGGCTCTTGCTGGTGCTGCTGCTGGCGGCCATCGCCCCCGGTAACTTCTGGGCCCTCTACGTGGGCATCGCCCTGGTGCTGTGGATCGAGTACTTCCGGGTGGTGCGCGCCCGCACCCGGGTGCTGGTGGCCTCGCCCCAGTTGGAGGCCAGCCGCCTGCTGGGCTTCGGCCCCGGCTACCTGTTCCGCCGCCACCTGTGGCCGGAGCTGGCTCCCCAGGTATTGACCCTGGCCGCCTTCGGTGCCGCCAGCGCCATCCTGGCCATGGCCGCTCTGGGCTTCGTCAGCGTCGGCCTGCGTCCGCCCACCGCCGAGCTGGGGCTGATGATGACCGAGCTGCTGCCTTACTACCACGAGGCCCCCTGGGCCATGGCCCAGCCGATCCTGGCGCTCTGCCTGCTGGTGCTGAGCCTGAATCTGCTGGCGGCAAAGGAGACGAAATGAGCGAGATATTGCTAGAGGGGCACGCCCTCGGCGTCCACGGCGAGGGCGTGAGCATCGCCCCCGTCGATTTCTCCCTGGCCCGTGGCGGTCGCCTGACCCTGCTCGGCGAGACCGGCTCCGGCAAGAGCCTGATCGCCCAGGCCATTATGGGCACCCTGCCAAGCGGCCTCGCCGCCAGCGGCGAGCTGACGATCGAGGGACAGGCCTATGCCGCCGCCGAGGGCGCCACGCGCCGCGCCCTCTGGGGGCGGCGCCTGGCACTGCTGCCCCAGGAGCCCTGGCACGCCCTGGACCCGACCATGGCCTCCGGCGCCCAGGTGGCCGAGAGTCACCGATACTTGCGCGGCCTGGGGCGCCGCCGGGCCCGGGAGGCGGCCCGGCGCGATCTGGTCGGCCTGGGCCTGGGCCTGGCCGACGCCGAGGGCAGCTTGCCCGGCGAACTCTCCGGGGGCATGGCCCAGCGAGTCGCCTTCGCCGCGGCCAGCGCCGGCGGCGCGCCCCTGGTGATCGCCGATGAGCCCACCAAGGGGCTCGACGCGCCGCGTCGCGATGCCGTGGTGCGGCTGCTGGCCGCCACTCCGCAGCGGGGCGGGGCCCTGCTGACCATCACCCACGATATCGAGGTGGCCCGGCGCCTGGGCGGCGAGGTGATCCTCCTGCGCCGGGGCCGGGTGGTGGAGCGAGGCCCCGCCGAGCGGCTGCTGAGCGCGCCGCGCAGCGACTATGCCAAGCGCCTGCTGGAGGCGGAGCCGAGCCGTTGGCCGGCCCCGCCGCCGCCCCCGGCCACGTGTGGAGAGCCCGTCGTCGAGGCCCGGGGGCTAGCCAAATGGCGTGGCGGCCGCGCGCTGTTCCGCGACCTGGCGCTGAGCCTGAGGCCCGGCGAGATCGTCGGCGTGGTGGGGCCCTCGGGCTGCGGCAAGAGCACCCTGGGCGACCTGCTGCTGGGCCTGACCGGGACGGATGCGGGGGAGGTCAAGCGCGCCGCGGGCCACCGCTTGGCCTTCCAGAAGCTCTACCAGGACCCGCCAGCGGCCTTCTCACCCCACTGGTCCCTGGCCCGACTGTTGGATGACCTGGTGCGCCGCCACCGCCTGGATCGCACCGCCATCGCCCCGCTGATGACGCGGCTGGGGCTGGATCGGGAGCTATTGGCGCGTCGTCCCGGCGAGATCTCCGGCGGCGAGCTGCAGCGCTTCGCCATCCTGCGGGTGTTGCTGATGGAGCCGCGTTTCCTGTTCGCCGACGAACCCACCTCGCGCCTCGACCCCATCACCCAGCGCGATACCCTGGCGCTGCTGGTGGAGCTGGCCCGGGAGCGTCACTGCGCGGTGATGCTGGTCAGCCACGACCCGGCGCTGATCGAACGGCTCTGCGACCGGCGCCTGGTGCTGGGGCAGGGGGAGGCCGTGCTCGCGCCCGAGAGCCTCGACGCCCAGGCGGTCTAGTGGGTTTGTCGCCGGGAGGCAACAGCGCGAGGAACAAATCGACAACACTGGCGAACGGCTGGAGGGGCCGGGCGGGCCAGGGCTAATCTGAACAATGTTCGATAACCTTGGAGGACGCCCCCCTATGACGGCCCCAGATCCCACCACTCCCGGCGATACGGCCAAGCGCCAGCGCCGCAAGCTGCTGGCCTCCCTGGGCCTGGGACTCGCCGGCGCCTATGTGGCGCCGACCCTGTTCAGCCTCGGCCAGGCCCAGGCCCAGGCCTGGGACGGGCATGGTGACCGCCGCTCGCGCCCCAGTCGCAGCCGTCCCAGCTACTCGCGCCCCAGCCGCAGTCGGCCCAGTCGCTATCACGGCCATCGCCGCCACCCTACGGATCGTCGCTACTGGGGCCGCCACGAACGCTATGACCGGCATGTCTATCGGCGGGTCGAGGATTACCGGGATGACCCGGTACGGCTGGTGGAGGACCTGATCTTCGACCCGCCGGAACGCTGGTAATGGCGGCCCTGGATCTCTCGTTGCCCGGCCTGGGACGCTGCCTGCGCCTGGTGGATGCCCCCGAGGTGACCCGCACGCTGGTGGCGACCCTGCCCGGCTGGACCCCCAGCGTCTGCCCGGCCCGAGGCGGTGCCCCGGCCATTCGCCTCTATCGTTGCGGTGCCGGTTATCGCCAGTACGCCCCGGCGCTGCCCGGGGGACTCGACCTGCCCACGGCCACGGCGGCGGCCTCCAGTCTGATCGCCGACCTGGCCGGCGAGGTCCTGGCTGCCGACCGCAACCAGGACCTGCTCGGCCTGCACTGCGCCAGCGTGGAGATCGATGGGCGGCTGGCGATCTTTCCCGAGGCCCACCGGGCCGGCAAGAGCACCCTGAGCCTGGCCTTCGCCGCGGCGGGGTATCGGCTCTTCGGCGACGATGTCCTGGGCCTGACGCCCACCGGCGAGGGCATGGCGCTGGGCATCGCGCCGCGGCTGCGCCTGCCCCTACCCGAGGGCCTGGCCCCGGAGCTGCTGGCCTACTTCCATCGCCATGCCGGCCCCGGGGACTGCCGCTATCGCTTCCTGCGGCCCTCTCGTCTCGCTGCCCATGGCGAGACCCGCCCGCTGGCGGCCATCGTCCTGCTGGAGCGCGACGCCGGCCTCGCTGCCGCCGAGGTGGTGCGGCTCTCCCCGGGGGAGGGGCTGGCCCAGTTACTGCGCCAGAACTTTGCCGACGAGCGCGACGACGCGGCCCTGATGCCCCGGTTGCTGCCGCTGATGGAACGCCTGCCCTGCCTGCTGCTGCGTTATGCCGAGCCCCTGGCCGCGGCCCGCGAGCTGGCCCGTGTCCTGCGAGCCGGCGTGGAGGTCCCGGCGCGTGAGGCGGGGCGGATGGTCGCGAGCCGCGGGGGCCCCCTGGTGCCGAGCCACCGTTGGCGCCCTGCGCCACGGGTCCATGCCTATCCACTGGGCGACGAGCTCTTCCTGATCCATGGCCCCAGCGGCGGCATCCATCGCCTCAACGCCAGCGGCCACGCCGTCTGGGCGCTGCTGGCCGAGGAGGCGCTTTCCCTCGACGCACTCGCCGACTGCCTGGCGGAGCACTTCGACCGCCCCCGCACGACGCTGGCCCGCGACCTGCACGCCCTGCTGGCGGGGCTGGTCGAGGCCGGCCTGGTGATCCCCGCCGAGCCCCTCGCCGACGCCTCCTAGCTCAGGCTCGTTTCGGTACGCGCCGAGCCGCCGGCATAACGGCGATAGAAGGCCGCCAGCTCGGCGGCCTTGGCGTCCTCGTGCCAGTGTCGCGCCTGGGCCTGGCCGCGACGCGATAGCTCGCCGGCCAGGCGCGGGTCGGCCAGCAGGCGGTTGACCTTGGCGGCGAAATCCTCGAGGTCCTCCTCGGCGATCAGGCAGCCTTCCCCCTCGACCAGCACCTCCCGGGTGCCCATCACCGCCGTGGAGACCACCGGCGTCCCCAGGGCCAGGGCCTCCAGCAGCACCAGTCCCTGGGTCTCGGTGCGCGAGGCGAAGACGAAGGCATCGGCGGCGCGATAGGCGGCCTGCAGGGGACCGTGACGGCCCAGGTAGCCGAGGAAGTGTACCGCCCGGGCCACGCCCAGTGCCTCGGCCTGGCGGGCCAGCGACTCCCGGGCCGGACCTTCGCCGGTGATCACCAGGTGCGTCTCGGGATGGGTGGCCAGCACCCTCGGTAGCATCGCGATCAAGAAATCGATGTTCTTCTCGTGTGCGGTGCGTCCCACGAAGAGCAGCAGACGCGCCCGCTGCGGCAGGCCATGGCGGGCGCGAAAGTCGCCCGGCGGTCCGGCCTGGGTGAAGGGTTCCAGGGCCAGGCCGGTGGGAATCACCGCCAGGGGCGTGGTGACGCCATAGTCGGCCAGCGCCCCGGCCATGGCCCGGGAGGGGGCCACCAGGGCGCGCAGCTGTCGACATTGGCGCACCGAGAGGCGCCGGGCGGCGAAGCGCAGCCAGGCGCGGGGCAGCCAGCGCACATAGTGGTGCAGGTACTCCTCGAAGAGGGTGTGGTAGCTGGCCACCACCGGAATCCCGAGGCGACGGCCCAGGGCCAGGCCGGCATAGTGGGCCACGAAGGGCGTATGCACATGAATCAGGTCGAAGCCCTCCAGGGCCAGGGACTCGGCCAGGGCCAGCACCCGCCGGTAGCGCATCAGGCGATCCTCCGGGTCGCCGGGGACGCCGCGGGAGGCGATGCGTCGGACCCCCGGCTCGTCCACCTGGCCCACCGGGTAGTCCGGGCAGATCAGCGTGACCCGATGGCCCTGGCGCTCCAGGGCGCCGCGGAAGCTGTCGATGGAGGTGGAAACGCCGTTGACGCGGGGAAAGTAGACGTCCGAGAGCATCAGCAGCTTCATGGCGGACCTGCATGGCGAGAGGGGCAGGCGTTATCCTCGCCCCGTGCCATGACGCGGCGGTGACAGGGCGGTGGCTTCGCCGGGGCACGCTATGCTGAAAGCGAGCGAGGCGTCCCGTCCTCCCGTGATCCAAGGAGAGCCTTCATGTTGGAGTTCATGTCCCATCCGGCGGAGCATGTCGTGGCCATCAAGATCGGCGGCGTGGTCACCGCCTCGGAGCTGCAGCAGGCCATCGACGCCATCGAGGCCGCCAAGCGCAACCACCCTAGGATCAGCCTGCTGGCCGAGCTCGACGATATGCGCTGGATGACCCTGACCGCGCTGCTCAAGGACATCGGCTACGGCCTGACCCAGCTCGGTGACCTCAAGCGCTACCACCGTGCCGCCGTGATCACCGACAAGGAGTGGATCAAGCATATCGCCCACCTCGAGGATCGCCTCTTCAAGGCCATGGAGATTCGCACCTTCCCGGGTCGCGACTATGCCGCCGCCATGGCATGGGTCGGCGAGCTGCCCAAGGGGGCCCACGAGAACCCCGAGGAAGACGGCTATCATGGCGCCTGATGGCCAGCCCTATAATCTGCAATAAGTTAAATTAGGGCATTGCGATTGCTGTCCGCCTGCAGCACCCTATGGCCCGTTCGGCACGCCGGCCTCGGAGGGGGCTTCTCGATGCCCCCTTCGTTATGCCAGGCCGTGCCGGAGACGGTATCGCCGTAGCCAGCCGTGCTGGCTGGCAGGGAGATATGGACAATCATCAACAAGGACGATGGCCATGCGCTTACGTGCCACTCTTACCGCCGCTGCCCTGTGCAGCACTACCCTACTCGCCGGCTGTGAAACCCTGTCTACCGATGCCATGCTGCAGGCCGGCATGACATCCCTTCAGGCCGCGACCCTCAGTGACGAGGAAGTCAGGAGCATGTCGGATCAGGCCTGTGCCCAGATGGACGCCGAGGCGCCCATCGCCAGCCCCGACTCGGTCTACGGCCAGCGCCTGGCAACCATTGCCGCTAACCTCGGCGACCAGATCGACGGTGTCCCGGTCGACTACCAGGTCTACCTGATCGATGAGCCCAATGCCTGGGCCATGGCCAATGGCTGCGTGCGCGTCTACAGCGGCCTGATGGACATGATGACCGACAACGAGGTCGAAGGCGTCCTAGGGCACGAGCTGGGCCACGTGGCGCTGGGGCATAGCAAGACGACCATGCAGACGGCCTATGCCGCCTCGGCGGCACGCGGTGCCCTGGCGTCCTCCAGTAACGCCACCGTGGCCATGCTCACCGATTCTCAGTTGGGCGATCTGGGCGAGAAATTCATCAACGCCCAGTTCTCCCAGAGCCAGGAAACGGCGGCCGACAACTTCTCCTTCGACTTGCTGGGCGAACGCGGCATTCCCCGTGAGGGCCTCGTCACCGCCTTCGAGAAACTCGCCAGTCTCGATGGTGGCGAGGGGTCCATTCTCTCCTCCCATCCAGGATCGAGTGACCGCGCCGAGCACATGCGCGCCCGCCTCAACGCCGAGCGCTGAGCGCTCTCCGGCGAGGCATCCTCTGCCTCGCCGGTATCCCCCTCTCCCTTCAAGACCCGACGCCCCGCGCCGGGCGGCATTGACCGATACCCGGGTGATAGCAGCCCCAAGCCGATTACGCTAGTGTGAGGGGGCCGACACGGGGGCGACCAATACTCCAGCGTGATGAGCATAAAAGGCAATCACGCCGGTCGTGTGCTTCCAAGTCCTCCGCAGGTGCCCGGTGTTGTCACTGCAGACCGTGAGTGAAAAGTGATGACGTTGATGTGAAAAAATGTGGGTTCTATAAAAAATGCATCGGTGGCGATGTTTCAAGAGGCCTCTCTTCGGCCAAGCTGTCGTGGAGTCATTGGGTTGGCCGAGATATTAAAAGACGTCACCGCTTTACACAGGGAGCATGGGGCCTTGTCATCACAAAAAACACAATGCCAGGTACACTGGCTGACCGGTCAGCTTAGCGAGGAGGGTAGGGAGTCAAGGTATCGTAGGTTTATCAAGGCGAGGGTACGGATGGAAACCTGCCTTTCGCTGACGGTGGCGGCCTTGATATTTGGCATGTTTTCCGTGTCTGACTACTACCTATTAGGCTTGACGAAAGAGTATTACCTGTTGATTGCCATGCGTATCGTGGTGGTCAGTCTCTGCCTGATGCTAGCCTTTACCATTTTTCGCTGGGGCAGCTATTCCAGTAAAGTCTGGTTGCATGCCATGCCACTATGGATCCTCGCGACGGGCATCATCTTGATCGTCCCCCTGCGTCCTGAAAGCCTCTCCACTCAGGTGACCGCGGTGGTCGTGGCGATCATGGCGTTCTATCTGCTGATCCCTAACCTGCTGACGGTGGTGACGTTCGCCAGCCTCTATTTGAGTGCCGGGTTCCTGGTCGCCGCGGTGCTTTTTTCCGAGATATCACCGGTAGAGGCACTGCGTTTGTCACTACTGCTGATCATGGCCAACGCGGTGGGATTCTTTGCGCTGCTGCGCTTAGAGCGGCTGCAAAGAAAGCAATTCGTGCTGCTCCACGACGAACGCAATCAAAATCACCAGCTGCTCAAGGAAATAGCGCATCGGAAATCGCTGGAAGAACAATTGCGGATGGTCGCCGAGCGGGATGCCCTGACGGGGTTAAACAGTCGCAGCCATTTCATGAAGCGGGCCAGGGCGCTGCTGCAGGGCTCGCGGCTGGAAAAGCGGCCGCTCGGGCTGTTCATGATCGATGTGGACTATTTCAAGCGCATCAACGACACCTGGGGGCACGGTCATGGGGACTGGGTGCTGACCAGGATCGCGGAGGCCTGTGCGCATTCTCTGCGTCCCACGGATGTGATTGGCCGCTTCGGTGGCGAGGAATTCGTGGTCGCCCTGCCTGACACCGGCCCGCGGGACGCCCAACGGGTGGCCGAGCGCTTGAAGACCAGGGTCGCCGAGCTGCCATTAAAGGAAGGGATGGACGAACGGCGCTTGAGTGTCACCATCGGTATCGCGATCGCCGACGACGAAGGCGCGGATCTCGAGGCCCTGATCTCGCGAGCGGATCAGGCACTCTACGCCGGCAAGCGTGACGGCAGGAACCGGCTGGTGATATGGCGAGAAGGGCTGGGAGGGGAAAGCGGATAAATGGTCGGCACGCCCGGCTTCGGTTCCAGCGGACGCCCATCTAAGGACAAGGACACGGGGGGCGTCACGCCGCTGTCACACCCTTGGCGCAGGCTACGGCCTCCACTGACACCCGGGCCATTGGAGGATGCCATGCGCCTCGCCCTCTTCGACCTCGACGATACCCTGCTGGACGGCGACTGCAGCGAGCTGTGGAACGCCTGGATGATCGAGCGTGGCTGGATCGCCGCGCCGGGGGAGTTCCTGATGCGCACCCAGACCATGCATGCCGCCTATCATGCCGGCCGCCTCCGCCTGGAGGAGTACCTGGCCCTGACCTTGTCGCCCCTGGCCGGGCGCCGTGAGGCGGAGGTGCGCGCCGAGGTGGAAGCCTTCGTCGAGGCGCGTATCGCCCCCCGGCTGTTCGCCCAGGGCCGCGCCCGGGTGGCGGAGCACCGCGCCCGGGGCGACCGTCTGCTGGTGGTCTCCGCCTCGTCGCGGCACCTGGTGGCGCCGGTGGCGGCGGCACTCGGCATCGCCGAGGTGATCGCCGTGGAGCCGGTGATGGACGGCGAGCGCTATACCGGGGCGACTCGTGGGGTGCTCTCCTATCGCGGCGGCAAGGTGACCCGGCTGGAGGCCTGGTTGGCGGAACAGGGGCGTCCCGCCAACCACCTCAGCTTCTATTCCGACTCCCATAACGACCTGCCGCTACTCAATCGAGTGGATCGCCCCGTGGCGGTCAACCCCGACCCGGTGCTGGCCGAGGTGGCCCGCGCCGAGGGCTGGCCGCGGCTCGATTGGCGCACCCCCATGGCGCTCACCGGCTAGCCGGTGAGCGCATGCCAACACCTTGATTGTCATGGTTTTGCCATCGCCTTGCCGCATCCTCGTGGTTTTCCATGGCAACGAGTTCGGGCATGACATCGAGCGAGCGACACCTGCTGGAGGCGATCATCGCCGGGGAGCAACTGACCCCCTACTTCCAGCCCATCGTCGATATGGGGCGGCGCCGTATCCACGGTTACGAGGCCTTGATTCGCGGCCCGGAGCAGTCGCCGCTGCATTCGCCCCAGCGGCTCTTCGAGGTCGCCATGCAGGCCGGACGCCTGGTGGAGCTCGATCTGCTGTGCCGGCGCCTGGCCATCGAACGCTTCGTGGCCCTGGGGCTGGAAGGCAAGCTGTTTCTCAATGTGATGCCCTCCACGCTGCTGGAACGCGACTTCCGCGAGGGCCTGACCCTGGCCTATCTGGAGGCGGCCGGCCTGGCGCCGGAGCGGGTGGTGATCGAGCTCACCGAGCACCTGCCCATCGCCGACTACCAGGCGATGCGCCAGGCCATGGACCACTATCGGGAGATGGGCTTCCGGGTGGCCCTGGACGACCTGGGGGCGGGCCATTCCAGCCTGCGTCACTGGGCCGAGTTGCGCCCGGACATGGTCAAGCTGGATCGCCACTTCGTGGCCGGCATCGATGCCTCGGCGGACAAGCGTGAGTTCCTGCGCTCGCTGCTGGACGTGGCACGCAGCCTGGGCTGCCAACTGATCGCCGAGGGCGTCGAGACCGCCGAGGAGCAGCGCTGCCTGTGGGAGCTGGATCGCGGCCTGGTGCTGCTGCAGGGCTACTATTTCGCCCGCCCCTGTGCCGAGCCGCCCCGCCGGGTATCGCCGCTGCTGCCTAGCCATGGCTTGCCGGCCCGTTCGCCGCGGCGCCGCGCCAGCGCCATCGTCGAACACATCGCGCCGGTCGCCCCGTCGCTGCCGGTGCTGACCCTGGCCGAGCGCTTTCGCGCCCAGCCGGCGCTGCGCTGCGTGCCGGTGGTGGAGGAGGGCCGGCCGGTGGCGGTAGTGCGCCGTCACGAGTTCCTGACCCTCTTCACCAACCCCTATAGCCATGCCCTGCACTCCCGCAGCAAGGTGGGCGAGATCGCCGACCGCCAGTGGCTCGGCGTGACCCAGGAGACGCCTCTGGAATCGCTGAGTCAGCGCATCACCGATGTCCGCGGCCTGCAGCAGGAGGACTTCGTGATCGTCGACGGCGAGGGCCGCTACCGGGGCATGGGCAATATCATCGACCTGCTGCGGGAGATCACCGCCATCCAGGTGCGCCAGGCGCGCAACGCCAATCCCCTGACCGGCCTGCCCGGCAATATCCTGATCCAGGAGACCCTCACCGAGCGCTTGAGCCAGGGGCAGGCCCTGGTGGCGGTCTTCGCCGATCTGGACAACTTCAAGGCCTACAACGACGGTTATGGCTACGCCGAGGGAGACCGGATGATCCTGGCGTTGTCGCGGCTGCTGCTGGCGCGCCTGAGCGATGCCGACGATTTTCTCGGCCATGTGGGCGGCGACGATTTCATGCTGCTGCTGGGGGGCGACGACTGGCGGGCCACCTGCGAGGCGATCCTCGCCGATTTCGCCGCCCTGGTGCCCGATTTCTATCGCCCCGAGCATCGCGCCGCCGGCGGCCTGGTGTGCGAGAATCGTCGAGGCGAGTCGGTCTTCCATCCGCTGGTCAGCCTGTCGTTGGCGGCGCGGCCGGTGGCGGCAGGAGAGGCGCTGGCGCCGCCCCAACTGGCCGCCGAGCTCTCCGAGCTCAAGGCCCAGGCCAAGCGTCGCCCCGGCAACAGCCTCTTCGTCGACCGCCGCCATCACCCGCGTCCGACAGGGAGCCTGGCATGAGCGATGCCTACTATCTGCGTCTCACCGATCGCCTGCGCGAGCTGTTGAGCGATCCCCATGCCTGCGAGGAGGGCCGCCTGCCCGCGGAACGCACCCTGGCGGAGCGTTTCCGGACCACCCGGGTCACCCTGCGCCAGGCCCTGGCCCAACTGGAGGGCGAGGGGCGCATCCACCGCAGCAATCGCCGCGGCTGGTTCGTCTCGCCGGCGCGCCTCGACTATGACCCGACCCGGGACGCCGGCTTCAACGACTATGTGCGTGCCCAGGGGCGCCGCCCGCGTACCGAGGTGCTGCTGACCGATACGCGCCCCTATCCCACCGCCGCCGAGGCCCTGGGCCTGCCCGCCGACCAGCCGTTCTGTCATATTCGCCGGCGCCGCTTCGTCGACGATCGCGCCGTGCTGGCGGAGTCGCTATGGGTGGTGCCGGAGCGCGCCCCGGGCTTGCTGGAGGGCGACTACGCCTCCCACTCCCTGTGGGGCCAGCTGCGCAGCCGCTGGGGCCTGAGCCTGACCCACCGCTCCCTGCGCCTCTACTCCGAGGCCCTGCCGGAGCGCGAGGCCGCCGAGCTGGGGGTGGCCGCCGGCACCGCCGGGCTCAGCGTGCGCCGCACCATCTTCGATGAACGCCGTCGCCCGGTGGAGTACGACGAGGAGCACTGGCTACACGACGCCCTGTGCATCACCGTGGAGCTGGACGGCAAGGCATAGGAAGGCGAGTCGCCGGCCCGCCTGAGCCACCGATGGCCGCGGGGGCGGGCCCTCGCTTCCTTCTGGCTTCTTGCTTCCCGCTTCATCCAGCCTTCAACTAATCGTCACCGGCTTGTCATCCGAGGTCGTCAGACTCCTGGTCTATACCAGATCAGCAGTCGTTGTTACTCACCCGACCCGGAGAGCCACCATGTCACCCTTTACCCGTTCCCTGCTCGGCGGCGCCGTCGCCCTGGCCATGACCACCGCTGCCCAGGCCACCACCGAGCTGACCGTCTACACCGCCGTGGAGTCCGACGATCTCCAGAAGTACGCCGAGCGCTTCAACGAGGCGCACCCGGAGATCGAGATCAACTGGGTGCGCGATTCCACCGGGGTGATCACCGCGCGCCTGCTGGCCGAGAAGGACAACCCCCAGGCCGACGTGGTCTGGGGCCTGGCCGCCACCAGCCTGCTGGTGCTGGAAGAGGAGGGGATGCTCGCCCGTTATGCCCCCGAGGGTGTCGAGGCGCTGGATCCCAAGTTCGTCGATCCGGCGGCCCGCGACGGCCAGGATCCGGCCTGGGTCGGCATGGACGCCTGGGTGGCGGCCATCTGCTACAACACCATCGAGGGCGAGCGCCAGGGCGTGCCCATGCCCACCTCCTGGGAGGACCTGACCCGTCCCGAATACCAGGGCCAGGTGATCATGCCCAATCCCAGCTCCTCCGGCACCGGCTATCTGGACGTGGCCAGCTGGATGCAGCTGTGGGGCGAGGAGGGGGCCTGGGACTACATGGATCGCCTCCACGACAACATCGCCCGCTACACCCACTCCGGCTCGGCGCCCTGCAACCTGGCCGCCTCCGGCGAGGCGGTGGTCGGGGTCTCCTTCGCCTTCCGCGGCGCGCGGCTCAAGTCCCAGGGCGCCCCCGTCGAGGTGATCTTCCCCGAGGAGGGGCTGGGTTGGGACATGGAGGCGGCGGCCATCATCGAGGGTGGCGATAACCGCGAGGCCGCCGAGACCCTGCTCGACTGGGCCGTCTCTCGAGAGGCCAATGCGCTCTACAACGAGGGCTATGCGGTCGTCGCCTACCCCGGCGTGGCCCAGCCCATCGACAACTACCCCGAGGATATCGCCGAGCGCATGATCGACGCCGACTTCGCCTGGGCGGCCAATCATCGTGACCGCCTGCTCGAGGAGTGGCAGCGCCGCTACGACGGCAAGTCCGACAGCCAGTAAGTCCCGTCGTCAACGCCCCGGCGTTCGGCGCCGGGGCCAGGAGTTATCCCATGCCTACCCTGACCGCTCCCCTGTCTCCCGCGGCCGGCACCGACCGGGCCACCGTGGCCGAGGCGGGGCTGCATCTCGAGATCAGTGGCCTGACCAAGCGTTTCGGCCAATTCACCGCCCTGCGCGAGATCGATCTGGCCATCCGCGAGGGCGAATTCGTCTGCTTCCTGGGCCCCTCCGGCTGCGGCAAGACCACCCTGCTGCGGGCCATCGCCGGCCTGGCGCCCCAGAGTGCCGGGCGCATCATCCAGCGCGGCCGCGATATCTCGCGGCTGCCGCCCCAGGCCCGGGATTTCGGCATCGTCTTCCAGTCCTATGCGCTCTTCCCCAACCTGACGGTGTTCGACAACGTGGCCTACGGGTTGCGCAACCGCCGCGATGACCGTGCCTGGATCCGCGCGCGGGTCGCCGAGCTGCTGGCCCTGGTGGACCTGGCCGGCAGCGAGGCCAAGTACCCGGCGGCGCTCTCCGGCGGCCAGCAGCAGCGGGTCGCCCTGGCTCGCGCCCTGGCCACCGAGCCGGGCCTGCTGTTGCTCGATGAGCCGCTCTCGGCCCTGGATGCCCGGGTGCGGGTGCACCTGCGCGGCCAGATCAAGGCCCTGCAGGCGCGCCTGGGGGTGACCACCATCATGGTCACCCACGATCAGGAGGAGGCCCTGGCCATGGCCGACCGCATCGTGGTGATGAATCACGGCACCATCGAGCAGGTGGGGACCCCGGCCGAGATCTACCGCCGACCGGCCAGCGCCTTCGTGGCGGAGTTCATCGGCAGCATGAACTTCCTCGAGGTGCGTCCCGACGGCGCTCACGCCCTGCGCCTGGGCCGGCGTCGCCTGGATTGCCCGGCCCATGACTGCGCCGGCGATAGCCGCGCCCGTTTGGCCATCCGCCCCGAGGCGGTCAAGTTGTGTGCCGCGAACGAGGGGCTGTCGGCCCGGGTCGAGCATGTCGAGTTCCTGGGCGCCTTCCTGCGCGTCGGCCTGACCCTGACGGAGACCGGCCAGGCGCTGGTCGCGGATATCGCCGTGCGCGACGCCGAGGCCCTGGGCCTGGCGCCCGGTGCGAGTCTGGGGGTCCTGCTGCCCAGCGAGGCGCTGCGCCTCTATCCGGGCCGGGAGGCGCGGGCATGAGGGGGGCGTTTGTGATGCACGGGGCGCGGTGGCTCTCCGGCGAGGCGCTGGTGCGCCTGCTGGTGCTGCTGGCGGCCCTGGCCCTGCTGGTGGTGGGCCTGCTCTTCCCGCTGGCCAGCATGCTGGTCAAGAGCCTCCAGGATCGCGCCGGCGATTTCGTCGGCCTGGCCAACTTCGCTCGCTATGTGCAGACGCCGGCCCTGGTGGGCTCCATCGTCAACTCCCTGACGGTGGCCTTGACCAGCACCGCCCTGGTGGTGGGCCTGGCCTTCCTCTGCGCCTACGGCATCACCCGCACCTGCATGCCCGGCAAGCGGCTGTTCCGCATGCTGGCCGTGCTGCCGATCCTGGCGCCCTCGCTGCTGCCGGCCATCAGCCTGGTCTATCTGTTCGGCAACCAGGGCTGGTTCCGCGAGGTACTGATGGGACAGAGCATCTACGGCCCCATCGGCATCGTGCTGGGCATGTGCTTCTGGATCTTCCCCCATGCGCTGATGATCCTGACCACGGCGCTCTCCACCAGCGACGCCCGCCTCTACGAGGCCGCCGAGGCGCTGGGCACCCCCAAGTGGCGCAGCTTTCTGACCATCACCCTGCCCGGGGCCCGTTATGGGCTGATCTCCTGCGCCTTCGTGGTCTTTACCCTGGCGATCACCGACTTCGGCGTGCCCAAGATCATTGGCGGCCAGTTCAGCGTGCTGGCCACCGACGTCTACCGTCAGGTGGTGGGACAGCAGAACTTCCAGATGGGCGCCGTGGTCAGCGTGATCCTACTGCTGCCGGCCCTGGCCTCCTTCGTGGTGGATCGCTGGATCCAGCGCCGTCAGGTGGCTCAGCTCTCCGCCCGGGCGGTGCCCTGGCGGCCCACGCCGAGCCCACTGCGCGACTGGGCCTTCGCGGGGCTCTGCTACGCCGTGGGGGCGGCCATCCTGCTGGTGATCGGCACCGCCATCTACGCCTCCCTGGTGCAGTTCTGGCCCTACAACCTGTCGCTGACCCTCGAGCACTACGCCTTCGAGATGCTGGCCGGGGGCGGCTGGGCATCCTGGTTCAACTCCCTGAAGCTGGCCTTCTCGGTGGCGCTGATCGGCACCCTGGTGATCTTCTTCAATGCCTGGCTGATCGAGAAGAGCGACGGCTACCGGGTGCTGCGTCAGGGGCTGCACTTCCTGGCCATGCTGCCCATGGCGGTGCCGGGTATGGTGCTGGGCCTGGCCTATATCTTCTTCTTCAACCAGGCCGGCAACCCCCTGAACTGGCTCTACGGCACCCTGGCGATCCTGGTGCTCAACACCCTGGTGCACTTCTACACCGTCTGCCACCTCACCTCGGTGACCGCCCTCAAGCAGCTCGACCCGGAGTTCGAGGCGGTCGGCGCCTCCCTCAAGGTGCCCTTCTGGGTGACCTTCCGCCGCGTGACCCTGCCGGTCTCGCTGCCGGCGGTGCTGGATATCTCGGTGTACCTCTTCGTCAACGCCATGACCACGGTGTCGGCGGTGGTTTTCCTCTACACCAGCGACACCCGCTTGGCCTCGGTGGCGGTGATGCACCTGGACGAGGCCGGCTATTTCGCCAGCGCGGCGGCCATGGCGGTGCTGATCTTCTTCACCTCCCTGGCGGTCAAGCTCGCCCATGCGGCACTCAGCCATCTGCTGTTGACTCGCGCCCAGGCGTGGCGCCAGGCGGGCTAGGCCCGCCACCTCCAAAAAATTTTCATCAGATCCACTGGTATAGACCAATGCTTGATGCCATGACCGACCCCTACCTGCTGACCCCGGGGCCGCTGACCACCAGCGCCACCGTCAAGGCCGCCATGCGCCGCGACTGGGGCTCCTGGGACAGCGACTTCAATGCCATGACCGCCGAGATCTGCCGGCGCCTGCTGGCCCACGCCAATGCCCGGGACAGCCATGCCTGCGTGCCGCTGCAGGGCAGCGGCACCTTCGCCGTGGAGGCGGCACTCGGCACCCTGATCGACCCGGCGCGCACCACCCTGGTGCTGAGCAACGGCGCCTACGGCAAACGCCTGGCCGCCCTGCTCGAGCGCATGGGGCGCCCCTTCGAGGTGCTCGACAGCGGCGATACCGCCCCGCCCAGCCCCCGAGCGGTCGCCGAGCGGCTGAAGGCCAATCCCGCCATCGGCTATGTGGCGGTGATCCACTGCGAGACCAGCTCCGGCATCCTCAACCCCCTGGCGGCCATCGCCGAGGCGGTGGCCGCCGAGGGACGCGAGCTGATCGTCGATTCCATGAGTGCCTTCGGCGCCGTGCCGGTGGACGCCCGGCGCACCCCCTTCCTGGCGCTGGTCTCGTCGGCCAACAAGTGCTTCGAGGGCGTGCCCGGCTTCGGCTTCGTGATCGCCCGTCGCGACGCCCTGGCGGCCGCCTCGGGGCGCTGTCACTCGCTCTCCCTCGACCTACACGATCAATGGCGCTACCTGGAGCGCACCGGCCAGTGGCGCTATACGCCACCCACCCATGTGGTGGCGGCCTTCCGCCAGGCCCTCGACGAGCACGATGCCGAGGGCGGGGTGGCCGGACGCCTGGCCCGCTATACCGCCAATCGCGATGCCCTGGTGGCGGGCATGCGCCGACGGGGCTTCGCGACCCTGCTGGAGGATCGCTGGCTGTCGCCGATCATCACCACCTTCCTCAGCCCCGCCCATCCCGGCTTCGACTTCCCGCGCTTCTACGCCGAGCTCAAGGCTCGCGGCTTCATCATCTACCCCGGCAAGCTCACCGAGGTGGAGAGCTTCCGCATCGGCAGCATCGGCCGCCTCGATGTCGCCGTGATCGCTCGACTGCTGGAGGCCGTGGACGCCGCCCTGGCCACCCTGGGCGTGGACGACTGCCGTCCCGCCGCCTGACTCACCGGAGAGATCCCGATGCACTATCAATCCCCCGACCGCTTGCAATGCGCCATCCTCGACTGGGCCGGCACCGTGGTGGACTTCGGCTCCTTCGCCCCCACCCAGATCTTCGTCGAGGCCTTCGCCGAGCTGGGCGTCGACCTCAGCCTGGAAGAGGCCCGCGGGCCCATGGGCATGGGCAAGTGGGACCATATCCGCACCCTCTGCGACGTCCCGGCCATCGCCGCGCGCTTCGAGGCGGCGGTGGGGCATGCCCCCAGCGATGAGGACGTCACGGCCCTCTACGAGCGTTTCATGCCGCTGCAGATCGCCAAGATCGGCGAGCACTCGGCGCTGATCCCCGGGGCGCTCGAGGCCATCGCCGCGCTGCGCGAGCGGGGCCTGACGATCGGCTCCTGCTCCGGTTATCCCGCCGTGGTGATGGAGCAGGTGGTGGCCCGGGCCCGGGCCAACGGCTATGTGGCCGATCATGTCGTCGCCACCGACGAGGTGCCCAACGGCCGCCCGCATCCGGCCCAGGCGCTGGCCAACGTGATCGCCCTGGGCGTGAGCGACGTGGCCGCCTGCGTCAAGGTGGACGACACCGCGCCGGGCATTCTCGAGGGGCGCAGTGCCGGCATGTGGACGGTGGCACTGACCTGCTCGGGCAACGCCCTGGGGCTCGACTACGCCGCCTATCGCGACCTGGATGACGCCGAGCTGGCCGAGCGTCGCGGGCGCATCGAGGCACAGTTCGCCCCCGCCCGGCCGCACTTCATGATCGATACCATCGCCGAGCTGCCGGCGGTGGTGGCCGAGATCGATGCCCGCCTGGCGCGGGGCGAGCGCCCCTGACGCGGGACTTGAGCGGTACCCCCTTGCCTCGCCCTCGGGGCAAGGGGGGCGGATCCCTGCCACTCCGGCGTCGCTCCGGCGTGGCCCCTATCGCGAGGAGCGTGTCATGCGACCCTTCTGGTTGAACCAGGCGCTGGAGACGATGCCGGAGCCGCCGGCGCCGCCCCTGGATCGGGAGCTACGCGTCGACGTCTGCATCGTCGGCGGCGGCTACACCGGCCTGTGGACCGCCCTCGAACTGCGTCGCCAGGCCCCCTGCCTGAGCGTGGCGCTGATCGAGGCGGACATCTGCGGGGCCGGCGCCAGCGGCCGCAATGGCGGCTGCGTGCTGGGCTGGGCCAGCAAGTACCCGACCCTGCAGCGGCTGTTCGGCGACGCGGAGGCGCTGCGCCTGGTGGCCGAATCGGAACGCTGTGCCGCGGAGATCGGCGACTTCTGCCGCGAGCACGGCATCGACGCCGAGTTTCGCCACGACGGCACCCTGTTCACCGCCACCAATCGCGCCCAGCAGGCGGCCATCGCGCCGCTGATGGATGGCCTGGCCGAGCGCGGCATCGGCAGCTTCGCGGCGCTGGAGGCGGCCGAGGTGCAGCGGCGCAGCGGTTCGTCGTGCCACCGCCAGGGCTGGTTCTCGCCCCGCGCGGCCACGGTGCAGCCGGCCAAGCTGGTGCGCGGCCTGCGCCGCGTGGCCCGGGAGCAGGGCGTCGAACTGTTCGAGGGCACGCCCCTGCGTGCCCTCGAGCGGGGCCGCCCGGCGCGGGTGATCACCCCGGGCGGACGGATCGTCGCCGAGCGCGTGGTGCTGGCCACCAACGCCTGGATGGCGCGGCTGTTCCCCGAGTTCCGGCGCACCATCGCCATCGTCTCCAGCGACATGGTGATCACCGAGCCGGCCCCCGAGGCGCTGGCGGCCACGGGCCTGGCCGATGGCGTCTCGGTGCTCGACTCGCGCACCTTCGTGCACTACTACCGCAGCACCCCGGCGGGGCGGCTGATGCTCGGCAAGGGCGGCAATACCTTCGCCTTCGGCGGGCACGTCCATGACCTCTTCGATCGCCCGTCCCGCTATCGGGAGCCGCTCTCCCGGCGCCTGGCGGCGTTCTTCCCGAGTCTCGCCGGGGTGCCGCTGGCGGCCAGCTGGACCGGCCCCTCGGATCGCTCGGTGACCGGGCTGCCGTTCTTCGGCGCCTTGCCGGGGCACGCCAATATCGTCTATGGCCTCGGCTACTCGGGGAACGGCGTGGGGCCGACGCGGATGGGCGCCAAGCTGCTCAGCGCCCTGGTGCTGGGGCAGGACAATGCCTGGAGTCGTTCGCCGCTGGCCCGGGGGCCGTTGGGGCGCTTCCCGCCGGAGCCGGCGCGTTACCTGGGCTCGCTGATGGTGCGCAACGCCATTCGCCGCAAGGAGCGCGCCGAGGACCGAGAGCGCCGGCCGCGGCCCTGGGACGACTGGCTGGCCGGCTTCGCCGCGGCGGCGGGCAAGTCCGACAAGCTCGCCTCGTGAGCCCCCTGGCGCTGGGCCTGGTGCTGCTGTCGGTGTGCCTGCATGCCGGCTGGAACCTGCTCGGCAAGCGGCGCACGCCGTCGCTGGCCTTCTTCGTGCTGGCCATGGGCAGCGGCGCCCTGGTGCTCTCGCCGCTGCTGTGGCTGGGCCCGCCGCCGACGCGGCTGCCGGCGGCCTTCTGGGGCTGGCTGGCCGCCTCGGGGCTGTGCCAGATGCTCTATATGGGCGGCCTGGCCTGGGCCTACGCCCGGGGCGAGGTCAGCGTGCTCTATCCCATCGCCCGGGCCCTGCCGGTGGTGCTGGTGCCCCTGGTCTCGCTGGGCCTGCTCGGTAGTCGTGCCCTGACGCCCCTGGACCTGATCGGCATGGGGCTGATCCTGAGCGGGGCCCTGTGCCTGCCGCTGGCCGGTCCCCGGGGCTGGCGGGCGTCGAGCTATCTGACCCCGGCGCTGGGCTTCGCCCTGTTGGCGGCGGTGGCCACCGCCGGCTATTCGCTGATCGACAAGCAGGCCCTGGCGCTGATGCTCGCCGCCGGCCACTCCAGCCTGACCGCCGGGGCCACCTTCATGGTGCTCCAGGCGCTGATGACCCTGGCCTGGGGCCTGCCGACGGTGCTGCTGCTGCCCGCCGAGCGGCGTCGCCTGCCGCGTCTCTGGGCACGAGAGCGCACCGCCATGCCGCTGACCGGGATCATGGTGCTGGCCACCTATGGGCTGGTGCTGGTGGCCATGGCGCGTACCGAGGAGGTGAGCCTGGTGGTGGCGATGCGCCAGCTCTCGATTCCCCTGGGGGTGGTGCTCGGCGTGGTGTGGCTGGGCGAGCGCGCGGCGCCGATCAAGTGGCTCGGTACCGCGCTGATGCTGGTCGGGCTATGGACGGTGGCGCTGCCCTGAGTCGCTTTTCCGGTGGGCCTCGATCAGTCGCCGCAGCCGCGGCGCGAAGTGCGCGAAGTCCGGCGTCCAGCGCTCAGGCGTCTTGCCGGCGTCGTCCAGGTGGCGCACCTTGAGGATCGCCTCCAGGTGCGGGTGGCGGGCGAAGTCCGCCGCCTCCTCGGCGCTCATGGGGCCGCCCTGCAGGCGCAGGGAGTGTTGCGAGGCCCGGGACAGGGTATCGACATAGGTCGGGTCGACCGCACAGAGGTAGCGCTTGGCGGCCACATGCTCGCGAATGCAGGCGACCACCGCCGGCGGCAGGTGCTGCTCCACCAGGGCGGCGCCGCTAGCCTCGTGGCGGCGATCCTCGCTGTCGGTCAGGGCGAAGGTGCCGCGATCGCCGGCGAAATGGCCGATATCGTGGAGCAGGGCGCCGACCACGATCTCGTCTTCCTCGCCCAGCTGCTCGGCCAGCCAGGCACCCTGCAGCATATGTTCGGCCATGGTGACCGCCTCGCCCAGGTAGCTCTTGGCGCCCTGGTCGGCGAAGAGGGCGGCGAGGGTCTCGACGAGGGTATCCGGCGTCGCGGTCATGCGTCGTCTCCTGTGGCGGCGGCTTCCAGGCAGGCCAGGGTGGAGAGCAGGCCATCGCGGTCGGCGTAGCAGCCCTGCAGCCAGCGCGAGCCCTCGCCCGAAAAGGCGGTCCGGGCGTGCAGCACCCGGGTGTTGTCGACCAGGAAGGCCTCGCCCGGGGCGAGCTTGAAGGTCACGCCCATCTCGGGGGACTCGAGGAGCTCGCCGAGGCGACGATAGGCGGCGTAGTAGTCGGCCATGTCGGCGTAGGGCACGTCGCGGAAGGGGGCGGCGGAGCGGTTGTTGAAGCGGATACCGATCAGCTCCCCGTCCGGGGCCAGCTCGATCATCGGGCGCCGCGCCCGCAGGCAGACCTCGCCGCGGCCGCGGTATTCGAAGTGCGCACAGTAGCCGGCCAGCAGCTCGAAGCCCCGGGGGGACTCCTCGCGCAGTCGCTGGGCGGCGCGGAATCCGTCCACCACCCGGTTGTCGCCGCCCTCGGCGGAGTTCTCCAGGCAGTAGAGCAGCTGCAGGGTCGGCACCGGATCCCGATAGGGGTTATCGGTATGCGCCGGCAGGCCCAGGCCGGTGAAGGCCAGGTTGCTGGGGGCGATCTCGCTGCGCACCTCGAAGACGCGGCCGTAGTTGGTTTCCCGGGCGAAGCCGAACTGGGCCACCACCTCGAGCAGGGCGCCATCCGTGATCGGGCCGCCCGTGAGCTTGCCGATGCCGTAGCGGCGAATGTCGGCGAGCCACCGGCGCTTGGTGGCGTCGTCGCGACCGAGGGCCGTGATGTCGGCGCTGGGCAGGCGCTCGGCCAACGAGGCGTCCCAGGTCGCTCGGTGCGCATCGAGCCAGCCGCGTTGGCGCGGCGGCTCGCGATCGTAGGCATGTTGCCACAGCCAGGCGGCGTCGTAGGCGAATTCGCGGCCCTCCGGGGCCATGGCGACGATCAGGCGACCCGCCTCGACCCGTGCCGCGCTCAGGCGCAGGGCGGCGGGGATATCGGCCAGGCCGATCAGCCGCTGGCCATTGTCCGGCGAGCGGGTGGCGGCATCCTGAGCATTGTCGCGCAGCCAGATGGCGTGGAAGCGTCGCCGTATGCCCTGGCGAAAGGTCAGGAGGACGGCGTCGCCGCCCTCGATCACGTCGGCGGTCTCTAGCATGGGGCTCTCCAACATGGGGCTCTCCAGTGAGGGAATGCCGGGTCATTTGACGTTCGTCGTGACATAAGAACAATCAATGGTTTTTAGGGTGAGAGGGTCAAAAAACTTATGGCTAAATCCACCGCCCTGCTGCCTTCCCTGGAGTGGGTCCGGGTCTTCGAGGCGGCGGCGCGCCTGGGCAGCTTCACCGCCGCGGCCGAGGAACTGGGACTGACCCAGGCCGCCGTCAGCCAGCGGATTCGCCACCTGGAGGAGCGCCTGGGGGTGGCGCTGTTCGAGCGCCGGGCCCGAGGGGTGGCCCTCTCGGTCCAGGGCGAGGCCTGGCTGCCGCATGTGCAGCAGGCCATCGAGCGCCTGACCCAGAGTGCCGACAGCCTCTTCGCGGCGCCGCGGAGTCGCCTCGGCCTGATGGCCTCGGCGTCGCTGCTCGAGCTCTGGGTGATCCCGCGGCTGGCCGCGCTGCGCGCCCGGCTGCCCGGACGGCAGCTGGTGCTCGCGACCATGCATCGCTGGCCCGACTATGCCCAGGCCGAGGCCGACCTGGAGATCCGTTTCGGTGACGGCGACTGGCCCGGGCGCGAGGCCCATCGCCTGTTCGGCGAGGTCTTGACGCCCATGGCGGCCCCCGCGCTGCTGGCTTCCGACGGCGAGTGGCGAAGCCTGCCGCGGATCGCCGTGGCCGGGCCGCGGTTGGGCTGGCGGGAGTGGGAGCGGTGCCTGGGAGAGGCCCCAGGGCCGGCGCCTGCGCTGCGCCTGGATACCTTCGTCCAGGCCCTGCGCGCCGCCGAGGCGGGGGCGGGGGTGCTGCTGGGGTCGCTGCCGTTGTGCCAGGCGGCGCTAGACGGGGGCCGCCTGTGCCGTCTGAGCTCGGCCGAGCTGCCCATGGCCGAGGGCTACTGGTTGACGCGCCCCGCCGAGGGGGCCGCCGATCGGGAGTTCGCGCGGGTACGGGAGGTCTTGCGCGGCGGTGCCGGATAAGCGAACCACGGGCGTGATGGGGTGTGGCTTTTTTTCAACGTTAGTTGCCATACAATATGGCGGTGATCAAAATAATCCACCGGCCCGGGAAGCACGGCCGGTCTTCCTCGCAAGGACACGCCATGTCATCCACCTCCGTCTTTACCAAGTTCGCCGCCGGCCTGGCCGGTGCCGCCCTGCTCAGCGCCGCCTTCTCGGCCCAGGCCCGCGAGCTCTCCATCTCCACCGTGCTCTCCGACGCCTTCCCCTGGGGCCAGGCCGCCGAAAAATGGGCCGAGCTGGTGGAGGAGCGCAGCGAGGGGCGCCTCACCATGCGGGTCTATCCCAACGCCCAGCTGGTGGCCGGCGACCAGACCCGCGAGTTCTCCGCCATGCGCTCGGGGCTGATCGATGCCGCCGTGGGTTCCACCATCAACTGGTCGCCCCAGGTGCCGGAGCTCAACCTCTTCTCGCTGCCCTTCCTGCTGCCCGACGAGGCGGCGGTGGATGCGGTCACCGGCGGCGCGGCCGGCGAGACGATCTTCGCGGCCATCGAGTCGCGGGACGTGGTGCCCCTGGCCTGGGGCGAGAACGGCTTCCGCCAGCTCTCCAACTCCCGTGGCGCCATCGCCGCCCCGGAAGACCTGGAAGGCCTGAAGATCCGCGTGGTGGGGTCGCCGCTCTTCCAGGACACCTTCAGCGCCCTGGGGGCCGATCCCACCCAGATGAGCTGGACCGACGCCCAGCCGGCGCTGACCACCGGCGCGGTGGATGGCCAGGAGAACCCGCTGTCGGTGTTCGACGTGGCGCGCATCGACCAGGTGGGCCAGGAACACCTGACCCTGTGGAACTACATGAACGATCCGCTGATCTTCGCCGTGAACCGCCGGGTCTGGGAGTCGCTGGACGAGGCGGACCGCGAGATCCTGCGCGAGGCGGCGGTGGATGCCGGCGAGTGGGAGATCGCCATGACCCGCGAGCAGGAGGCCGAGCGCCTGGCCGCCATCCGCGAGCGCGGCGTCGAGGTCACCGAGCTGAACGAGGCCCAGTACCAGGCCTTCGTTGAGGCTACCGAGAGCGTCCACCAGGAGTGGGTGCCGCAGATCGGCGAAGCGCTGGTGGAGGCCGCGCGCCAGGCCGTCGAGGCGCGCTGAGTCGTCGTCC
This sequence comes from Bisbaumannia pacifica, assembly GCF_007989625.1. Lineage (GTDB taxonomy): Bacteria > Pseudomonadota > Gammaproteobacteria > Pseudomonadales > Halomonadaceae > Bisbaumannia > Bisbaumannia pacifica. Next base: position 88,936 of record NZ_BJUK01000008.1, on the reverse strand, counting down.
TGTTCTACACGGAATGTTCCGGCCGGCCCCCAGGGCCGGCCTTTTGCATGAGGTCGTCATGAAACCTTCCCCCGATGCGCGGCCGGAACGCTGGCTGGCGTCCCTGGCCCTGGCGATCATCGCCCTGATCAGCCTGGCCAATGTGGTCACCCGCTACCTCAGCGGTGGCTCCCTGGCCTTTACCGAGGAGTTTTCGGTGTTCCTGCTGGTGGTCTTGACCTTCGGCGGTGCCGCGGTGGCGCTGCGCCGCAACGGCCATATTCGTATCGGCCTGCTGGAACGGGCCTTGCCGTGGGGTCCCCGCCGGGCCCTGATCCTCCTGCAATGGGCCTGTGCCATCACGCTGCTGGGGTTGATCACCTGGTTCGGCGCCAAGCTGGCCTGGCAGGAGTATCAGTGGCGGTCGCTGTCGCCGGGGCTCGGCCTGCCCCAGTGGTGGTATATCGTCTGGCTGCCGCTGCTCTCGGCGGCGATGCTGATCCGCCAGACCCAGCAGACCCGAGACCGCCTGCGCGGGAGGCTCGACGATGAGTCCTGATCTGTGGATGCTGCTGGCCTTCGCCGGCCTGTTGATCGCCGGGGTGCCGGTGGCCTTCTCCCTGGGCCTGGCCGGGGCCGTGGGTATCTTGAGCGGCCTGCCGCCGATGATGCTGGCGACCCTCGGCACCAACACCTACAACAGCATCGCCAAGTACCCGCTGATCGCCATCCCGCTGTTTATCCTCACCGGCCTGATCTTCGAGCGTTCCGGGGTGGCGCTGCGCCTGGTGCGCTTCGCCCAGGCGCTGATCGGTCCCCGTCACGGCGGCCTGGCGCTGGTGGCGGTGCTGGTGTGCATGATCATGGGCGGCATGAGCGGCTCGGGGCCGGCGGATGCCGCCGCCGTGGCCATGGTGATGCTGCCCAGCATGACCAAGGCGGGCTACCCGAAACCCTTCTCGGCGACCCTGATCGCCGCCTCGGCCTCCACGGCGATCCTGATCCCGCCCTCGGTGGCGCTGATTCTCTACTCCATCGTGGTGCCCGGGGTCGACCTGCGTGCGCTCTTCGCCGCCGGGCTCTTCCCCGGTATCCTCGCCGGCCTGGCGCTGCTGGTACCGGCGCTGCTGGTGGTGAAGCGCTTCGGCTGGGAGGGAGGCAGCGCGGTGCAGGGCGCCGAGCGGCTGCGGGTGGGGGAGACCTTCAAGCAGGCGTTGCCGGCGCTGTTCGCCCCGGTGCTGATCCTCGGCGGGCTGCGTTCGGGGCTTTTCACCCCCACCGAGGCCGCCGTGGTGGCGGTGGCTTATGGGGTGGTGATCGGCCTCTTCGTGACCCGCGAGCTCGGCTGGCGCGACCTCTGGGCGCTATTCGGCGAGGCGGCGGCGATCTCCGGGGTGGTGATGCTGATCATCGCCCTGGCCGGCATCTTCGCCTGGGCCGGCACCATGCTCGGCACCTTCCGCGGGTTGGCCGAATGGATCATCGGCCTCACCGACAACGGGGTGCTGCTGCTGATCCTGATCATGCTGGCGGTGCTGGCCGCCGGCATGCTGCTGGACGCCATCTCCATCTACCTGATCCTGATGCCGGTGCTGATCCCGGTGATGCAGCACTTCGAATGGAATCCGGTGTGGTTCGGCATCCTGCTGGCGATGAATATCGCCATCGGCCAGTTCACCCCGCCGGTGGCGGTCAATCTGATGGTGACCACCGAGGTGGCCAGGATCCGCCTGGAGCAGACCGTCGGCTGGGCGCTGCTCTTCGTGGCGGCCATGGGCGCTGCCTTGGCGCTCGTCGCGATCTTTCCCGAGATCGCTCTCTGGCTGCCGCGGGTGCTGGGTTATAACGTTGGCTAATAAGGCCAAGAGTCGCGCCTCTTGTTCCGGCCGAGATCGCCCTCTGGCTGCTGGGGGTGCTGGGTTATAACGTTGGCTAAGGCCAAGAGTCGCGCCTCTTGTTCCGGCCGAGATCGCGCTCTGGCTGCCGCGGGTGCTGGGTTATAACGTCGGCTAAGAAGCAAGGGGCATGACAGGGGGCGGCGGGTTGAACTGGCGCGCCGCGCCCCCCACCTTTAAGGCATCGCCCACTTTCCCACCCCGGAGTTGAGATGACTTCCACCGTACTGATCACCGGCGCCAATCGCGGCGTCGGCCTGGCCCTGGCCCGCCACTACCATGCCGCCGGCTGGGCGGTGATCGGGGTCTGCCGCAGCGGCGGCGAGGCGGCCGCCGAACTCGCCGAGATCGCCGAGACGCTGATCGAGGGCATCGACGTGACCCGTCCCGAGGACGTGGCCCGGCTGCAGCGGGAGCTGGTGGGGCGCCGCCTGGACCTGCTGATCAACAACGCCGGCCTGCTCAAGGACGAGGTGCTGGGGGAGATCGACTTCGACTCGATTCGCGAACAGATGGAGATCAACGCCTATGCGCCGCTGCGGGTCACCGAGGCGCTGCTGGGCAACCTGGGCGAGGGCGCCAAGGTCGCCAATATCACCAGCCGCATGGGCTCCATCGCCGACAACGACTCCGGCGGCCGCTACGGCTATCGCGCCTCCAAGGCTGCCCTCAATGCCTTCGGCAAGTCCCTGGCGGTGGACCTCAAGCCCCGCGGCATCGCCGTGGCCCAGATCCACCCCGGCTACGTGAAGACCCGTATGGTCAACTTCGGCGGCCTGATCGACGCCGAGGAGGCCGCCGCCGGCATCGCCCAGCGCATCGAGGAACTGACCCTGCGCACCAGCGGCGGCTTCTGGCACAGCAGCGGCGAAGCGCTGCCCTGGTAGCGGCACTGCCTGGTAGCGGCCCGCCCAAGGTCGCCTGGGGTGGCGCGAGGATTCGCGCTAGGCTCTCCCTGGACTCGATAAGGAGACAGGGATGAACGACTTCTGCAAGCAGTTGGGTATCGAGGGGCCGATCCTCCAGGCGCCCATGGCGGGCTCCCAGGGCATCGAACTGGCCCTGGCGGTGGGCGAGGGGGGCGGCCTGGGGGCGCTGCCGGCCGCCATGCTGGACGCCGAGGGCCTGGATACGGCCCTGGCGCGGCACCGCCGGGAGGGGGCGGGGCCCCTCAACGTCAACTTCTTCTGCCATGAGCCACCGACCCCGGACGCGACCGCCGAGGCGCGCTGGCGCCGGGCCCTGGCGCCCTACTATCGAGAACTGGATCTCGATATCGAGGCGGTACCGGCGGGCCCCGGGCGGCGCCCCTTCGATGCGGCGGCCTGCGAGGTGCTGGAGGCCCATCGCCCGGCGGTGGTGAATTTCCACTTCGGCCTGCCGGAGGCGGCGCTGCTGGACCGGGTCAAGGCCTGGGGCGCACGGATCCTCTCCACCGCCACCACCCTGGAGGAGGCGCTGTGGCTGCAGGCCCGGGGCGTCGATGCGGTGATCGCCCAGGGGCTGGAGGCCGGCGGCCATCGCGGCCATTTCCTCGACCACGACCTCTCGAAACAGTCGGGCACTTTCGCCCTGCTGCCCCAGTTAGTGGCGGCCCTGGAGATTCCGGTGATTGCCGCCGGCGGCATCGCCGACGCCCGGGGCGTGCGGGCGGTCCTGGCGCTGGGCGCCGGCGCCGTCCAGGTGGGCACCGCCTACCTGCTGTGTCCCGAGGCCACCACCGGCGCCGTGCATCGCGCCGCCCTGGCCGGCGAGGCGGCTCGCCATACCGCCCTGACCAACCTCTTCTCCGGGCGTCCGGCCCGGGGCATCGTCAATCGGCTGATGCGCGAGCTGGGCCCCTTGAGTGACGCCCCGCCATCCTTCCCCCTGGCCACCGCGGCCATCGCGCCCCTGCGCGGCACCGCCGAGGCCCGGGGCAGCGGCGACTTTTCGCCGCTCTGGGCCGGCCAGAACGTCGGCGGCTGCCGGGAGATCCCCGCCGCCGAGCTGACCCGCCAGTTAGCGGAAGGCTGCCGTTAGGCCGGGCACCATATTGGGGACGGCGTTATCGCGGCGACTCGCGCTTTTCTATTGGAGCCGGCCAGAATGTCGGCGGTTGCCGGGAGATCCCCGCCGCCGAGCTGACCCGGCAGTTAGCGGAAGGCTGCCGTTAGGCCGGGCACCATATCGGGGACGGCGTTATCGCGGCGACTCGCGCTTTTCTATTGGGGCCGGCCAGAACGTGACCGGCTGCCGGGAGATCCCCGCCGCCGAGCTGACCCGGCAACTGGCCGCGGGGACGCCTTAGGCGCTCTGACGCAGCGCCACCACCTTGGCGGGGGCGCAGAAGCGGTCGGCGCGACTCTCCTCCCAGAAACGCTGGAAGAGCGGATGGTCGGGGGTATGGCGTAGCAGCTCCCCCGGGGCCAGGCAGGGATAGAGCTCCGCATAGGAGCTGATATGGTGGCGCGAGACGCGGTGCATGATATGCGCCGGGCGCAGCTCCTTGGGATGGGCCAGGCCCGCGGCGGCGAGCATCTCCGCCAGGGCACGCAGGGTGTTGCGGTGAAAGTGGTAGACCCGCTCGCGCTTGTCGGCCACGTCCAGGTGGCGGCCGCGCCGCGGGTCCTGGGTGGCCACGCCGCTGGGGCAGCGGTCGGTGTGGCAGTTCATGGCCTGGATGCAGCCCAGCGAGAACATAAAGCCCCGCGCCGCGTTGCACCAGTCGGCGCCCAGTGCCAGGGCGCGGGCCATCTGGAAGGCGGAGGTGATCTTGCCGGCGGCGGCCAGGCGGATCTTGGGCCGTAGGCCGGCACCCACCAGGCTGCTGTGTACCAGGGCCAGCGCCTCCAGCAGCGGCATGCCCAGGCGATTGATGAATTCCAGTGGCGAGGCGCCGGTGCCGCCCTCGCCGCCATCCACGACGATGAAGTCGGGATGGATGCCGCTCTCCAGCATCGCCTTGACCAGCCCGAACCACTCCCAGGGATGGCCGATGGCTAGCTTGAAGCCCACCGGCTTGTCGTCGGCGAGTTCGCGCAGCCGCTCGATAAAGTGCATCAGCTCCAGGGGCGTGGAGAAGGCCGAGTGGCTGGCCGGGGAGACCACGTCCTGGCCCACCGGCACGCCTCGCGCCTCGGCCACCTCGGCGGTGACCTTGGCGCCGGGGAGGATGCCGCCGTGGCCCGGCTTGGCGCCCTGGGAGAGCTTGATCTCGATCATCTTCACCTCGGGGCGGGCGGCGTTGCGGGCGAAGGCCTCGGGATCGAAGGCTCCCGCGGCATCGCGGCAGCCGAAGTAGCCCGAGCCGATCTCCCAGACCAGGTCGCCGCCGTGCAGGTGATAACGCGAGATGCCGCCCTCGCCGGTATCGTGGTAGAAGCCGCCGCGCCGGGCACCCTGATTCAGCGCCTGGAGGGCGTTGCCGGAGAGGGCGCCGAAGCTCATGGCGGAGATATTCAGCAGGCTGACGCTGTAGGGGTGGCGGCGCTCGCCGCCCACCTCCACCCGCAGGGAGGCGTCGTCCAGGGGCGCCGCCGGGGCTAGGGAGGAGTTGATCCACTCGTAGCCCTCGGCGTACATGTCCAGCACCGAGCCGAAGGGCTTCTTGTCGAGCACGTTCTTGGCGCGCTGGTAGACGGCGCTGCGCTGTTCCCGGGAGAAGGGCCGCTCCTCGGTATCCGACTGGATGAAGTACTGGCGCATCTCCGGGCCGATGCTCTCCAGGCAGTAGCGGAAGTGGGCGAGGATCGGGTAGTTGCGGCGCAGGGTCCGCGAGCGTTGGCGCAGGTCCCAGCTGCCCAGGGCCACCAGGCCGAGGAAGGGCAGGGTCCACCAGAAGGGGGCGCCCAGGGGCCAGGCGATCAGGGTGATCGCCAGCCCCAGCCAGCTGGCGGCATAGGCGCCATAGCGCAGCGGGAAGGACCATCGGCGGGGCAGTGACATGGGGGCTCCTTGTCGATCGGGGGTGATTCCCTTGGGTCGCTCAAGCCGGCGACTCGCTGACGGCGGGGCAATCGCCGTTGGAATGACCGACGGCCTGTCCCCAGGGTAGCCCCGGGGCCTCGAGCAGAACCTGCTGACGGCGATTGCCCTGCCGCCTACAGCCTACGACCTGCCAGCCACGAGGCCAACTGCTACCATGGCGCCATGATGCCGCTACCCATCGCCCCCCTGAGCGATCCCCGCTACTACCTGGCCAACTTTCGCGCCGCCCTGGACTGGGTGGTGGCGCGTTACGACGACCTGCTGAGGGACGAGGAGCGCGATTTCCTGGCGCGCTTCGCCGCCCTGCCCGAGGCCGCCCAGGCGCTGCTGGTACGCCTGGTGATGCGCCGCGGCGAGCACTTTCGCACCTCGCGGCTCGAGTATGCCGAGATCGGCGACACCGATGCCGCCCTGGCGCCCTTGATCGCCTCGGGCCTGGTGGCGGCGGACCCGGCGTTCGGCGTCGAGGAGCTGTGCCGGCAGCTGCGCCTAGCGGAGCTGCGTCAGGCCTTGGCGGAGGCGCTCGCCGAGGCGGGACTGGGCCGGGCCACCAAGGGTGAGCTGACGACGCGGCTCCCGGAACTGATGCCGGCGCCACGGCGCTACTCCGCCTGGTGGCCCGAGGCCCCGGATCGACTGATACGCCTCACGGCGATGGCGACCTGTGAACGGCTACGCCTGATGTTCTTCGGTAACCTGCGCCAGGACTGGTCGGAGTTCGTGCTGACGGAGCTGGGTCACCAGCGCTTCGAGACGGTGCCTTTCGGCCCCGAGTCCCGGGCCTTTCGGTACCCCGAGGAGCTGGACGCCTACCTGGCCCTGCATGCGCTGGGGGAGCGATTGGCGGCGGGGGAGGCGGTGAGCGACCTGGCCGACGCCCTGTCCGAGAGTCTGCCACCGCCCGCGGCCAATCCCTGGCTGGCGGCGCGACGCCGCCGCCTGGCCCTGCGCCTGGGGCGGGAGGCCGAACGCCAGGGCGAGGTCGCGCTGGCCCTCGACCTCTATGCCCAGGGCGGCGAGGACGAGGCACTGGTGCGCCGGCTGCGCCTGCTGGAGCGCCTCGGCGAGCATCGGCGCGCCCTGGATCTGGCACGGCCCTGCCTGGACGCCCCGGCCAGCGAAGCCCAGCGCCAGGCCCTGACGCGATTGGTGCCGCGCCTCGAGAAGCGCCTGGGCCTGATGGTCACGCCGTCGTCGCCGGAGCCCGCCCCCGAGCAACTGACCCTGACCCTGCCCCAGGCGGCCGGCGGAGGGGTGGAGCGGGCGGTGGCCGAGCACCTGGCCACGCCCGAGGCGCCGGTGCGCTACGTGGAGAACGGCCTGCTCACCGGGCTGTTCGGCCTGCTCTGCTGGGAGGCGATCTTCGCGCCCCTGCCCGGCGCCTTCTTCCACCCCTTCCAGAGCGGTCCCGCCGACCTCTACCGCCCCGACTTCGTGAGCCGGCGCCGGGCGCGCTTCGACGCCTGCCTGGCGCGGCTGGACAGCGGCGACTATCGGCAGGCGATCCGTGCCACCTGGGCGGCCAAGCATGGCCTGGCCTCGCCCTTCGTGGCCTGGGAGCTATTGGATCGGGAGCTCCTCGAGCTGGCCCTGGCGAGCCTGCCGCCGGCTCATCTGCGCGCCTGCTTCGAGCGCCTGCTGGCGGATCTCAAGGCCAACCGGGCCGGCCTCCCGGACCTGATCCAGTGCTTCCCCGGGCGCGGCGACTACCGGCTGATCGAGGTCAAGGGGCCAGGGGATCGCCTCCAGGACAACCAGCGCCGCTGGCTCGCCTTCTTCCAGGAGCGGGGCATTCCCGCGGCGGTGTGTCGGGTGCGCTGGGCATGACCGAGGCGGCGTCGACCTATCGGGTGGCGGTGCGGGCGCTATGCGACTTCACCGCCCGGCGCGGCGACCTCGACCATCGTTTCACCCCGGCGCCCAGCGCCCGGGAGGGCATCGCCGGCCATGCCCGGGTGGTGGCCCGGCGCGGCGCCGACTATCGTGCCGAGCTGCCCCTGGCGGGAGAGTTTCGCGAGGCGGGTCTGTGCCTGGTGGTACGCGGTCGCGCCGACGGCTATGCCCCCGGGGAGGCCTGCCTCGAGGAGATCAAGATCCATCGCGGCGACCTGAGCCGTCAGGCCGCCAACCAGCGTGCCCTGCACTGGGCCCAGGCGCGCACCTACGCGGCCCTGTTGTGTCGCGCCGAGGGGCTGGCCCGGGTGACGATTCGCCTGGTCTACCTGGAGATCACCAGCGGCGAGGAGACCCGCCTCGACGAGAGCGTGTCGGCCGCCGAGCTGGAGGCGGAGTTCGTCGCCCGCTGCCGCGACTTCCTGGCCTGGGCGCGCCAGGAGTCGGCCCACCGCCGCGCCCGGGATGCCGCTCTGGCCAGGCTGCGCTTCCCCCATGAGGCGTTCCGCCCCGGGCAGCGGGCCCTGGCCGAGGCCGCCTACAAGGCCGCCGCCACCGGCCGCTGCCTGCTGGCCCAGGCCCCCACCGGCATCGGCAAGACCCTGGGCACGCTCTTCCCGTTGCTTACCGCCATGCCCCGCCAGGGGCTGGATCGCCTGGCCTTCCTGACCATGAAGACCCCGGGGCGGCGTCTGGCCCTGGATGCCCTGGCCAGCCTGGGCGCCGCCGAGGGGCAGCCCCCGCTGCGGGTGCTGGAGCTGATCGCCCGGGACAAGGCCTGCGAGCATCCCGGCACCCCCTGCCAGGGCGAGGCCTGCCCCCTGGCCGAGGGCTTCTATGATCGCCTGCCGGCGGCGCGCCGGGCGGCGGTGGCCCGGGGCTGGCTGGATCGCCAGGCGCTGCGTGAGCTGGCCCTGGCCCACCGGGTCTGTCCCTACTACCTGGGCCAGGAGCTGGCCCGCTGGTGCGATGTGATCGTCGGCGACGTCAACCACTACTTCGACGAGACGGCGCTGCTGCATGGCCTGGCCCAGGCGGACGGCTGGCGCCTGGGGCTCTTGGTCGACGAGGCCCATAACCTGGTGGGCCGCGCCCGGGGCATGTACAGCGCCGAGCTGGATCAGGCACGACTCAATCGCCTCAAGCGAGACGCGCCCGCGCCCCTGAAGGGGCCCCTGGCGCGGCTGAGCCGCCAGTGGCAGGCCCTGGTGCGGGAGAGCGGCCTCGAGGAAGGCTCGCCGCGGCGCCCCGCCTACGCGGTGCTCGAGGGCCTGCCCGGCGGCCTGCTGGGAGCCCTGCAGGGGCTGGTGACGCGCCTCGGCGACTACCTGGTGGAGCACCCCGGCCGGGGGGAGTGGCAGGAGCTGCTCTTCGAGGCCCTGGCCTTCGGCCGCTTGGCGGAGCGCTTCGGCGACCATTCCCTGTGCGACCTGGAGCGCCGCGGCCGGGGCAAGGCACGGCTGGGGCTGCGCAACCTGGTGCCGGCGGATTTCCTGGCGCCGCGCTTCACCGCCGCCCACTGCGCGGTGCTCTTCTCGGCGACCCTGAGCCCGCCCGCCTACCATCGCGACCTGCTGGGGCTGCCCGAGGACAGCGTCTGGCAGACGGTGCCCGCGCCCTTTCGCGCCGAGCAGCTCGAGGTGCGGGTGCGTAGCGATATCTCTACCCGCCTGGCGGATCGCCCCGCTTCCCTGGGGGCCATCGTCGCCACCTTGGCCGACCAGTACCGGCGCCGCCCGGGGCACTACCTGGCCTTCTTCAGCAGCTTCGCCTACCTGGAGGCGGCCCGAGAGGCGCTGGCCGCGGCGCATCCCGAGATTCCCCAGCGCCACCAGGCCCGCGGCATGGATGAGGCGGCCCGGGAGGCCTTCCTGTCGGGTTTCGCGCCCGGGGGCCGAGGCATCGGCTTCGCGGTGCTGGGTGGGGCCTTCGGCGAGGGTATTGACCTGCCCGGGGAGCGGCTGATCGGCGCCTTTATCGTCACCCTGGGGCTGCCGCCCTCGGATCCCTTCAACGAGGCGCTGCGCGCCCGGCTCCAGGCACGCTTCGGGTGCGGCTACGACTACGCCTACCGGATTCCCGGCCTGACCAAGGTGGTGCAGGCCGCCGGCCGGGTGATCCGCGGTCCCGAGGACGAGGGCGTGGTGGTGCTGATGGACGAGCGCTTCGCCCGCCCGGAAGTGCGGGCCCTGCTGCCCGAGTGGTGGAGATAAGGAAGAGGGAAGACGCGGGCGCCCTGGGCCGAGACGCTCGCCGGCACGGCTACTGGCTTAGGCGTCGCTTCCAGTTGCCCCGGTGCTCCCGCTGGCAGGCCTCCTCGCTGTCGAAGTGCACCTGGCGGCGCAGTGCCGCGGGCTTGATGGCGGCGGCGGCCAGCTTGGCCTGGAGCAGCTGGCAGAGGTAGTCGTCCTCCCGGGCCTCCCGGGCCTGGGTCAGGGCGTCGTCGCTGTCGAAGACGCAGACGATGCGCAGGCTATCGGTGAAGCGGCGATAGTCGGCCAGGTGGGTCAGCCAGCGAAAGCCCGGCACGCTCTCCAGGGCCAGTTCGCAGACCTCCATCAGGGCGCCGCGCAAGCGGTTGTCGAGCTGTTTATCGCTTTTTCGCATGGGGGCCTCCGGCGGGGGTGGCGATCTCCTCGTCGGCCTCGAAGAGGCTTTCCAGCTCCCGGGCCGCCTCCTGGACCGTCTGAATATATTGGCTCTCGTTGCCGAATACCTCCAGCTGGCGCAGCAGGGTCTGCTCGTCGTGCTCGCGGAAGGTGGCCACGCCGTGGTCGGCCTGCGCCGGGGGCAGGCCGAGGGCGACCAGCACCTCGCGGGTCAGCTCCAGGCTGGCGGGGAGCATCTCGCGGACCAGGTCATGGATGCCGGCGCGCATCAACAGGTGGGCGTGGTAGCGGTTGCGGGCCCGGGCGAAGATGCGCAGCCGGGGGAAGCGCCGCCGGACCCGCTCGGCGATGCGCATGGATGCCTCGATATCGTCCATGGCCAGTACCAGGACGCGCGCCTTGTCGGCACCGGCGGCGGCCATCAGGTCGAGGCGGGCGGCGTCGCCGTAGTAGACCTTGTTGCCGTAGCGGCGCACGAAATCGACCTGCTCGGCATTGATATCCAGCACCGTATAGGGGATCTGCAGGCCCTGGAGCACCCGGCCGAGGATCTGCCAGAAGCGCCCGAAACCGGCGATGATCACCTGGGGGGCGTCGTCCTCGGGGGTATCGTAGCCGGGCCGCTTCCGGGACGTGGCGAAGTGCGGCCGTAGCCAGCGGGCATAGCCGCCGTAGAGCAGCGGGGTGGTGGCCATGGAGAGCGAGATCACCAGCACCAGCAGCTCGGTGAGCTCGCGGTCGAGCAGGGCCGCCGTGGCGGCGGCGGTGAGCAGCACGAAGGCGAACTCGCCGCCCTGGGAGAGCAGCACCCCGAGGCCCGTGGCCTCCTTCCAGGTGCCGCCATAGAGGCGGCTGGCCAGCACCAGGCTGGCGCCCTTGAGCAGCAGCAGCCCCAGGGTCAGGCCGAGCACCGTCAGCGGCATCTCCGCCAACAGGCCGATCTGCGCCATCATCCCCACCGCCATGAAGAAGAGCCCCAGCAGCAGGCCGCGGAAGGGCTCGATATCCGCCTCGATGCTGTGACGATACTCGGAGTCCGCCAGCAGCACCCCGGCGATAAAGGCACCGAGGGCCATGGAGAGGCCGGCCAGCTCCATCAGCAAGGCGGCGCCGATCACCACCAGCAGGGTGGTCGCGGTGAAGACCTGACGGCTCTTGGTGCGGGCGGCCAGATGGAAGAGCGGACGCAGCAGGTAGCGCCCGCCGAGGATCAGCCCGAGGAAGGCGCCCAGCGCCAGGGTCGCCTCCCTGACCAGCACCCCGGGGCCCGCCGCCAGCAGCGAGCCGGCGGCGAGGATGGGAATGGCCGCCAGCACCGGGATCGCCGCCAGGTCCTGGAACAGCAGCAGGGCGAAGCCGTGGCGGCCCTGGCGGGAGGCCAGCTCCTTGCGCTCGCCGAGCAGCTGCAGCACCAGGGGCGTGGAGCAGAGCCCCAGGCTGAAGCCCACCACCAGGGCCGCCAGGGGCGAGAGCCCCAGCCACCAGGCCACCAGGGCCAGGGTGGCGGTGGTCAGGGTCACCTGCAGGCTGCCGAAGCCGAACACCGCTCGGCGCATGACCCGGAGGCGCGCCGGCTTGAGTTCCAGGCCGATCACGAAGAGCAGGAAGACGATACCCACCTGGGAGAACTGCAGCACCCCCTCGGCGTCCGGTACCAGCCCCAGCATCGAGGGGCCGATGATCACCCCGGCCACCAGGTAGCCCAGCACCTCGCCGAGCCCCAGGGCCTTGAACAGCGGCACCATCAGTACGGCGGCGGCGAGGAAGATGGCGGCATTGAGCAGCAGGTCGACGGCCAAGGTCAGGGGCTCCGGTGGTGGTGAGTCGAGGGGATGATAATGGCGGCCGGGGCCGGGATTGCCAAGCCGGGGGCGGGGCGCGATTGTGCCTAACGCCGAAAGCGTGCTACTTCTGGGGCTTCACAAGCGCCCACGAAGGAGTGTGACCATGGGGATCGAAGTGGCCGGCCTGTTCGGGCTGATCTGGCTGATCATCGTTATCTGGGCCATCGTCAAGGTGGCCAAGAGTGGCGCGGGGCCGGTGGTCAAGCTGTTGTGGATCCTGATCCTGCTGTTCTTCCCGTTGATCGGCCTGATCGCCTGGCTGCTACTGGGACCCAAGGGGTAGCGCCGGCGAGGTAACGCCAGCCGCGGGCGGGCCTTTGGGTCCGCCCGCGGCGTTTCGAGCCTCAGCCGTAGCGGGCCAACTGGGCCGCCATCAGGGCCTCGATCTCCGTCACCGTCGCCGGGTCGTAGGCGCTCAGGCCCAGGCGACGCAGCAGCGGCTCGCGGCCCACCAGGAAGAAGATGATCTGGCCCACCAGGGTATGGGTCTCGAGGATCACTCCGCGGTCGTCGGGGTGACGCCCGCTCAGGGTGGCGATCAGGGTGCTCAGGGTCATCTGGATGGGGGCGAAGGCTCGGGACTGGAGCAGCTCGAAGGCCTCGCCGGGGTCGACCTGCTCGCGGATCACCAGCAGCAGCCACTGGCGGCAGTCGTCGTCCTCGGTGAAGGTGTGCACCATGCGCGCGACCAGGGCGCGCAGGGCCGCGAGGGCGCCCGCCCGATCCGTGGGGGCGGGCAGCGGCGGCGGGGCCAGGCGCCGCTTCAGCTCGTCGGCGATATGCGCCGCCGCCGCCAGGTAGAGGCCATGCTTGTTGGTGAAGTGGTAGGCGATGGAGCCGATATTGGCGCCGGCGGCCTCCGCCAACTGGCGGGTGGTGGTGCCCTCGTAGCCCCGTTCGCCGAACTGGCGGATGGCCGCCTGGACCAGCCGCTCCCGGGTCTCGACGCTGGCCTGGCTCATGGCGCGCTCCTCCGCGGCGTCTTGCGGGTGTCGATGCCGAAGAACAGGGTGTAGAGCACCGGCACCACGCCCAGACTCATGATAGTCCCTACCCCGAGGCCGAAGGCCATGGCGGCGGCCATGCCGTAGAACAGCGGGTCGCGCCCGAGGATCAACGGCAGGAAGCCGAGGATGGTGGTGATGGCCGACATCAGGATCGGCCGCAGGCGCCGCGCCGAGGCGCGGATCACCGCGTCGCGGCCCGAGAGCAGAGGGTTCTGGCGCTCGATATCGATGCGGTCGATCAGCACGATGGCGTTATTGATGATGATGCCGGCCAGGCTGTAGATGCCCAGCAGCACCATGAAGCCGAAATCGGCCCGGGAGGCGAGCAGCCCCAGGGCCACCCCGACGATCACCAGCGGGATGGTGGCGACGATCACCAGGGGGCGCTTGAAGGAGTTGAACTGGGCCACCAGCAGCACGAAGATCAGGCCGATGCACAGCGGCAGGTTGGCCTGCAGCGCCGCCTGACCCTCCGCCGAATCGGTGACCACCCCATCGAACTCGATCCAGTGGCCCGGCGGCAGGCCCGCCTCCAGCTCGCGCAGCGCCGGTTCCAGGCGCGGCACCATGTCCTCGGCGGTCAGGGTGTCGTGACGCCCCTCCACGGTGATGGTGCGTACCAGGTTCTCCCGGTCGATGCGGTAGTAGCCGTTGTCGAGGCGGATCTCCGCGACCTGGTTGAGGGGCACGCCGGGGCCGGGCTCGCCCAGGGGGTAGACCGTCAGCGAGGCGAGTCGCTCCAGGCTATGGCGCTGCTGATCGGCGTAGCGCAGCATCACCGGGATGATGTCGTCGCCCTCCCGGTAGTGGCTGAGGCGATAGCCGTCGATGGCCCCGGCCAGCGACTGGGCGATGTCCTCGGAGGTGATGCCGGCGTTGCGCGCCCGGGCCTGATCCACCGCGATACGCAGCGAGGGAATGCGCGCCTCCCAGCTCTGGCGCACGTCGCGGCTGCCTGGCATGTCATGCAGCAGGGCCTCGATGTCCCGGGCGCCGGCGAAGAGCACCTCCCGGTCCGGGCCCTTGACCTGGACCTGCAGCAGGGTGCTGTCGGCGGGGCCGAGGAACATCCGCGTCACCTGGGGCGAAAGGTCGGGATGGTGGCGGCCCAGGTAGTCCCGGGTGGCCTGGATCACCGCCGCGACCCGCTCGCGGTCGGCCACGTTGAGCACCATGAAGCCCTTGTTGGGGGCCGGGTCGATGGGCGTCAGCGAGAGCACGAAGCGTGGCCCGCCGAAGCCGGCATAGGCGGCCACCCCGGTGACGTCCGCGGCCAGGCCGGGGGCCTCGCCGAGCTCCCGGCTCAGCGCCTGGACTCGTCGGTCGGTGGCCCCCGCGGCGCTGTCCGAGGGGAAGTCGAGGGTCACCAGCACCTGATTGCGGTCCGAGTCGGGGAAGAACTTGTGGGGCACCGCCTGCATCATGGCCAGCCCCGCCACCAGGGCCAGGCCCATCAGGCCGAGGAATAGCGCCCGATGGTGCAGCACCCGCACCAGTAGCAGCCCATAGCGCCGCGATACCCAGTTGAAGGCCCGATCGGAGAGATTGGGGCCGTCGGTCGCCTCGCCGGTCATGCCGCGAGAAGGCGCCTTGAGGAAGCGATGGCAGAGGGCCGGGGTCAGCGTCAGCGACAGGAACCAGGAACTCAGCAGGGTGATGGCGATGACGATGGAGATGGAGCGGGTGTATTCGCCGGCGGCGTGGACGGCGAGCATCAGCGGCAGGAACACCAGAATGGTGGTCAGGCTGGACGACAGCAGCGGCAGGGCCAGCTCGCGGCCGGTCTGCTCCAGGGCCTGGTCGCGGTCCAGGCCCGCCTCCAGGCGGGTCTTGAAGTCCTCGGCGACGACGATGGCGTTGTCGACCAGCAGCCCCAGGGCGATCACCAGGGTCGCCAGACTGGCGCGCTGCAGGCTCACCTCCATCAGCCCCATGATCGCCAGGGTGACCAGCATCACGGTGGGGATGATCGAGCCGACGATCAGTCCGGTACGCAGGCCCAAAAAGAGGATCACCACCCCCAGCACGATGGCCAGGGTCTGGATCACGCTCTGGGTCACCCCATAGACGGCGTTGGCCACCTGCTCGGGCTGAAAGGTCATGATCTCCAGCCGGTAGCCCGCCGGCAGGCTGGGACGCACTGCCGCCAGGGTGGCCTGGACGGCCTCGCCGTAGTCCAGCACGTTGGCCCCGTCGAGCATCGAGAGGGCGAAGACGATGGCCGACTCGCCATTGAAGTAGGCGCCGCGCTCGGCGGGGTCCTGATAGCCGCGGCGGATCTCGCCCAGGTCGCGCAGGCGCAGGGTGCCGCCCTCGGGCAGGCGCAGCTCGGCGTCGCCCAGGGCCGCGAGGTCGCCGAATTCGCCGCTCACCTCCAGGGCCAGGCGCTGCTCGCCCACCTCCATGACGCCGCCGGGGGGGAAGATATTGCGGCGCTGGATCTGGGCCGCCAGGTCCCCCGGGGTCAGGCCCAGCTCGGCGAGCCGCGCCTCGGCGATATCGATGAAGATGCGCTGCTCCTGACTGCCCAGCAGCTCCACCTTCTTGGTGCCTTCCACCCCGTAGAGCAGGGCGCGCACGTGCTCGGCGATCTCCTGCTGGTCGGCCTGGGGGTAATCCGGGGCGGTCAGGGCCACGGTGATCACCGCCACGTCGCCGAAGTCGGTGTTGATCACCGGGTCCCGGGTGCCCTCGGGCAGCCGCGGGCGGGCCGCGGCCACCTTGTGGCGCACCTCGTCCCAGATCTGCTCGAGATCGAAGTAGCGATCCTGAATCTGCACATGAATGATGGAGCGGCCGCGCAGGGAGGTGGAGCGCAGCTCCTTGATCTCGCCGATGGTACGGATGCTCTCCTCGAGGGTCTTGGTGATGTTCTCCTCCACCTGCTCCGCCGGCAGGCCGGGGAACTCGGTGGTGATCACCGCCTCGCGGATCAGGATCTCCGGATCTTCCCGGGCCGGTAGGGTGAAGTAGCTGTAGACGCCGAGCAGCATGGCCAGCAGGGTGGCCAGGAAGAGCACGGGGCGGCGGCGGTAGGCGATCTGGCTCAGGTTCATCAGTGGTAGCGCTCCGGTCCCTCGCCGAGCAGGCTGACCCGCTGGCCGTCACGGACGAACTCGACGCCCCGGGCGACGAGGCGCTGGCCCGGGGCCAGGTCGCCGCGTACTCGGGCCCAGCCGTCGCCGAGATCGATCACCTCCACCGCGACCCGTGCCAGGCGCGCCTGGTCCTCGATGCGCAGCACATGAGCCGCGCCGTCGTCGCCATACACCAGGGCGGTCAGCGGCACCGGCAGGCCGGCCTCGGCGTCGCTGCGCCGCGGGGTCAGCGCCACCTGGGCGGTCATTCCCGAGCGCAGCCCCGGGGGCGGCGACGCCAGGCTCAGGATCACCGGGTAGTCGTTGGAAGAGCGTGGCTGGGTGCCCAGGTGACGTAGGGTGGCGACGAGCTCGCGGTCGCCCAGGGCCGGCAGGGTGACGACATGGCGCGAGCCTACCGCCAGGGCGCCCACCAGGGTCTCCGGCACCCGGGTCTCCACCTCGAAGCCCTGCCGGTCGGAGATTACCTCGAGCACCGGCTGATTGGCGGTGACCCGCTCCCCCGGCTCCGCCCGGCGGGCGCCGACCGAGCCATCGAAGGGCGCCGTCAGGGTGGTCAGGGCCAGGTCGCGCTCGGCCAGGGCCAGGGCCGCCGCCGCGGTGGCCTGGCGGGACTCGGCGCTGGCCAGGGCGGCGCGCACGCTGTCCAGGCGGGTGGCGCTGACATAGTCGCGCTCGGCCAACTGGGCATGGCGCCGGTAGTCCTGGCGCTTCTCCTCGAGCAGCGCCTCGGCCTCGCCCAGCTCGGCGCGGCGCTGCTCCGTCACCAACCGGTAGCGCTCGTCCTCCAGGCGGGCCAGGAGCTCGCCGGCGCGGATGCGGTCGCCGGCCTCCACCTCGAGCCGGGCCACCCGGCCGGGCAGCTCGAAGCTCAGGGTACTGCGTTCGGCGGCACGCACCCGCCCGGTCAGGCGGGTGGCCGCGGCCCCGTTATCGGGCTGGATCACATGCGCCTCCACCACCCGGGGCGACTCGGCGGGGGGGGCGGCCTCCGGCGAGCAGCCCGTCAGCAGCCAGGGCAGGACGACGGCGGCGATGGCCGCGAGGGGGATGGAACGTAGTGGCATGGCGGCGATCCTCGATCGGGCCTGGCGACGGAGTCGTAAGCGTCCCGAGAGTGTATTAATCAACCGATTAAATCACAAGGTGTTATCCGCTGTGCCTGGCCAGATCCGCCGGAGAGGGTTCACTAGCGAAGGCCGCTACCAGCGTGTCGAGCAGGTAGCGCACGCGCCGCGACGGGGCGCGACCCGAGGGGTAGACCGCCTGCAGGGCTCCCGGGGCGCCCTCGTATTCCCGCAGCAGCGGTACCAGCCGCCCGGCGGCGAGATCATCGGCGATGTCCCACTCCGACTTGCGGGCGATGCCCAGGCCGCGCACGGCCCAGTCCCGCACGAGGCCTCCGTCGTTGGCGATGCGACGGCCCCGGACGGCCAGGTGGCGGGTCCTGCCGTCGATCACGAAGGGCCAGCTGGCCTCGATGGTGTCCCCGAAGCGCATGCACAGGCAGTCATGGTGGCGAAGCGCCTCGGGGTGCTCGGGCACGCCATGGCGTGCCAGGTAGTCCGGAGCGGCACACAGGATCCGGGCGTTGTCGGCCAGCCGGCGAGCCTTCAGGGAGCTGTCGGTGAGGGTGCCGAGGCGGACCGCGAGGTCGATGCCTTGGGCGGCCAGGTCCACGTAACCGTCATGCAGGGTCAGTTCGACGCTGATCTCCGGGTGCGCGTCCATCACCTCGTCGAGCAGCCGGGAAATGCGCTGGCGTCCCAGGTCCAGCGGGGCGCTGAGGCGGATCGGGCCGGCCAGGCGCTCGACCCCGAAGCGGATCCGCGTTTCCAGCTCCTCGGTCTCGGCCAGCAGACGGCGCCCGCCTTCCACCAGCTCGCGTCCCTCCTCGGTGAGACTGATCGCGCGGGTAGTGCGGTGGAGCAGACGTGCGCCGAAGTGGCGCTCCAGGGTGGCCAGGCGCTCCGAGACGGTGGCCGGGGAGAGCCCCAGTTCGCGCCCGGCAGCGGCCAGGCCGCCGCATTCGACGATACGCAGGAAGACCCGCAGATGCTCCAATATCATTGTTCGGCTTTTCCAAATAGTGTTTTTGGGAAAGGCTAGATTATCCGGCAAGTCCAGGAGGTGTAAAAAGGCGGTCGGAGCGATCGGCAAGCCGGTCGATGAATCCCATGACTGCCAGGAGAGCGTGATGACGGACCTCTTCACCCCCCTCGATCTCGGTGCGCTGCGGCTGCCCAGCCGTCTGGTGATGGCGCCCATGACCCGTGCCAGGAGCCGCCAACCGGGCAACGTGCCCACGGCTATGATGGCCGAGTACTACGCCCAGCGGGCCAGTGCCGGCCTGATCGTCAGCGAGGCGACCCAGATCTCGCCCCAGGGACAGGGCTACTCCTTCACCCCGGGCATCCACAGCGAGGAGCAGGTCGCGGGCTGGCGCCGGGTGACCGACGCCGTGCATGCCCGGGATGGTCGGATCGTGCTGCAGCTCTGGCACGTGGGGCGCATGAGCCATGAGAGCTTCCATGCCGATGGCCTACCGGTGGCGCCCTCGGCGCTGGCGCCGGACGCCAGCGTCTGGGTAGTCGATCCGCAGACCGGTGAGGGAGGCATGCGGCCCTGTCCGGTGCCGCGTGCGCTGGCCACCGAGGAGATACCGGCCCTGGTCGAGGACTATCGGCGGGCCGCCGCCAACGCTCGCGAGGCCGGCTTCGATGGCGTCGAAATTCACGCCGCCAATGGCTACCTGATCGACCAGTTCCTGCGTCGCTCGGCCAACCGGCGGCACGACCGCTACGGGGGCAGCCGCAACAATCGCCTGCGCTTCCTGTTCGAGACCGTCGAGGCCGTGGCCGACGAGATCGGGGCCGAGCGGACCGGCGTGCGGCTCTCGCCCTTTATTACCCAACGCAACATGCACGACGACGAGGTCATCCCGACGATCCTGGCGGCCGCCAAGGCCTTCCAGCGGCAGGGCCTGGCCTATCTGCACCTGGCGGAAGCCGACTGGGAAGACGCCCCCGAGATTCCCGACGACTTCCGGATCGCCCTGCGTCGCGCCTTCTCGGGCGCCATCATGGTGGCCGGCAAGTACGACCGGGACCGTGCCGAGACGCTGCTGCGTTCGGGATGGGTGGACCTGGTGGCCTTCGGGCGCCCCTTCATCGCCAATCCCGACTTGCCGCGCCGCCTGGCGACCCGCCTTCCCTTGAGCACCTTCGATCCCGCAACCCTGTTCGGGGGCGGGGCCGAGGGCTATATCGATTATCCCGAGGCGTCGATCGATGCCTGAGCACGCCGCCTTGCTTCACTTGCCCGGCGCTCGCCCTCACCCTAGGAGCCTGCCATGAAAGCCGTTGCCCTGACCGAGTACCTGCCCATCGACCATCCTCACGCCCTGCGGGACGTGGAGCTGGAGCGCCCCGTGCCCCGTGGCCATGATCTGCTGGTGGAAGTCCACGCCGTGGCCGTCAATCCCGTGGACGCCAAGGTCCGCGCCCCCAAGGACCGCATCGAGCCCTACCCCCGGGTGCTGGGCTGGGACGCCAGCGGGGTGGTGGTCGCCGTCGGCGAGGCCGTCAGCCTGTTCCGACCGGGGGACGAGGTCTACTACGCCGGCGACATCACTCGTCCCGGCAGCAATCAGCAGTACCAGCGCGTCGACGAGCGCATCGTCGGGCGCAAGCCCACCCGCCTCGACCATGCCGAGGCCGCAGCTCTGCCGTTGACCGCCATCACCGCCCATGAGGCGCTGTTCGACCGCCTCGGCATCGACCCCGACGGCGCCGATGCCGGGCGTAGCATCCTTATGATCGGCGCCGCTGGCGGCGTCGGCTCCATCGCCATCCAATTGGCCCGGCGCGCCGGCCTGACGGTCATCGCCACGGCGTCACGGGCGGAGACCAGCGACTGGGTGCTGTCGCTGGGTGCCCAGCACCGTGTCGACCACCAGGGCGACCTGGTGGATCAGATTCAGGGCCTGGGCTTCGAGCATGTGGATCACGTAGCCATCTTCAACGACATGCGCCACTGGGAGGCGGCGGTCACCCTGATACGTCCCCAGGGCAGCATCGTCGCCATCGACGACACCGACCTGCCGATGCCCATGGCGGACCTCAAGACCAAGGCCGCCAGCCTGCACTGGGAGTTCATGTTCGCCCGGCCGATGCACCGGACTCCGGACATGATCGAGCAGCACCGGCTGCTGAACCGGGTGGCCGACGAGATCGATGCGGGACGATTGCGCACCACCCTCGCCCGGACCCTGTCGCCGATCAATGCCGATAACCTGCGTCGCGCCCATGCGTGGATCGAGAGCGGCCGGGGGCGGGGTAAGCTCGTCGTCGCGGGCTGGGGCGACGAGGCCTGAGCCTCGGGGAGGTCCCGCTCCTCGGGGTCCCTTCAACAAAGGAGACGCTGTGCCCGCCTTCTTCCGTCGGCGGGCGGTTTCCATAGTCCTTAGATTGGTGCGCGTCACCGGGCCGTGCCCCGGTGACTCATGATATGCCAACCGAGGATCGACGATGTTTGATGACCGCCGATTGATGAGCCAATGAGTCGGGGTGGACACCGAGGGGAATAGCTCGCGTAACCTTCATGGAAACCCTGTTTCTCGTTATGAGGGCTATGGGAAAATGACATTGATTTTATTCTGTGTCGGGAGTCGGAGATGTCGCTACGCCGCTGGTTTGCATTGCTCCTCGCCCTTCTCGTCGTCGCCGGCCTGTTGGTGGTCGCCGCCGGGATCTATCGCTTCAATTTCACCCAGGACGACCTCTATTACCGCACGCCTTCAGGGGAGGTGGTGTCGCTGGAAGAGTGGGAGGCGCGTCAGGCGGCCGGAGACGATGTCATGCGACGGTTGTTTTCGATCGCGGATGGGGGGCCCCTGGCCCTGAGGTTGCCGGAGCTCGATCAGGCCGTGCCCCTGACCCGTTTCGAGCCGGAGGGCGAATTCACTCGGGTGGTGGGTGAGTACTCTCGCGGGGCAGAGCGGGGACGGATCGTGATGGACACGAGCGGAATACGCGCCCTCAACCTGTCGCGTGACGGTCGTATTTACCTGGTGGCGCCGTTCAGCGTCTCCAACCAGGGCTCCGGGGTCTTTCACTACCTGGCCCTGCTGGAGCACGACACAGAGCACCAGGCCGTGACCCATGTGGATAGTCTGTTTCTTGGCGATCGGGTGAGCCTGGAAGCCGTGACGCCGGCCCCCGATGGCCGCGCTCTCACCCTGAGCTGGCGGCCCCGCACGCTGGAGCCAGAAACCCCCTCCACCATCGAGACCCACCGGGTGGAGGTCTCGATCGACCCTCCGGGGCTGGTCGATGCCTCGCCCTGAGTGGCCTCAGTCCGCCCTGGACAGCGGCGTTGAGCCAGTAGCATGGCCAAGGCGGCCGCTGCGGGCTAACGGGAGGCAGGCTTGAGCGTCGTGGCGCGGGGCATGACGGAAGGGTGTGGTGACGACATGGTTCGCCGTCACACTCAAGAGGACGCCAGCGAGGCGCCAGGTGCGATCAGCGGCGCGGCGGTGCCTTGTAGTGACCGGGTACCGTGACCCGCTCGCCGTTGGGCAACTGGCGGGTGTGGGTCGGCACATAGACGCGCTTGATAATGCTCTTGGGCTCGCTCATCGCACTTTCCTCCTTGTTATGCCACTACTGTTATGCCTCTACCCTAGCAGCCTGGGCGGCGCCCTGTCCTTGACGGCGGTCAAGGTCCCGAAAACGACCGGGCCCCGCCAAAGCGGGGCCCGGAAGAGCGATAGCGAACTTCGGTGCGCTCGATCCAGAGCTTAGTCCCAGCTCAGCGCGCCGCCCACCTGGTACTCGGTGACGCGGGTCTCGAAGAAGTTCTTCTCCTTGCGCAGGTCGATGATCTCGCTCATCCACGGGAAGGGGTTCTTGGCGCCGGGGAACTGCTCCTTCAGGCCGATCTGCGCCAGGCGGCGGTTACAGATGAAGTGCAGGTACTCCTCCATGATCGCCGCGTTCATGCCCAGCACGCCGCGGGGCATGGAGTCGCGGGCGTAGGCGATCTCCAGCTCGGTGCCCTCGAGGATCATCTGGGTGACCTCGTCCTGGAACTCGGCGGTCCACAGGTGCGGGTTCTCGATCTTGATCTGGTTGATCATGTCCACGCCGAAGTTCAGGTGCATGGACTCGTCGCGCAGGATGTACTGGAACTGCTCGGCGACGCCGGTCATCTTGTTGCGGCGCCCCATGGAGAGGATCTGGCTGAAGCCGCAGTAGAAGAAGATGCCTTCGGTGACGCAGTAGAAGGCGATCAGGTTGCGCAGCAGCTCCTGGTCGGTCTCCGGGGTGCCAGTGTGGAAGTCCGGGCGCGACAGCGACTGGGTGTGCTTGAGGCTCCAGGCGGACTTGGCGGCCACCGAGGGCACCTCGCGGTACATGTTGAAAACCTCGCCCTCGTCCATGCCCAGCGACTCCACGCAGTACTGGTAGGCGTGGGTGTGGATGGCTTCCTCGAAAGCCTGGCGCAGCAGGTACTGGCGGCACTCGGGGTTGGTGATCAGGCGATAGACCGCCAGCACCAGGTTGTTGGCCACCAGGGAGTCGGCGGTGGAGAAGTAGCCGAGGCTGCGCATCACGATCAGCCGCTCGTCCTCGGTCAGGCCATCCTGGCTCTTCCACAGGGCGATATCGGCGTTCATGTTCACTTCCTGGGGCATCCAGTGGTTGGCGCTGCCGTCCAGGTACTTCTGCCAGGCCCACTCGTACTTGAAGGGCACCAGCTGGTTGAGGTCGGCGCGGGCATTGATCATGCGCTTCTGATCGACCTCGATGCGCGCCGCGCCCATCTCCAGCTCTTCCAGGCCGGCGGCCACGTCGAGATTCTCCAGGGACTGACGGGCCCGCGCCAGGCGATCGCCCTCGGCGACCTGGTAGTCGCCACGGCTCTCGGCCACGGCGGGCTCGACCTCGGCGGCGGGCGCCGCCTGGGGCGCGGGGGCCGGGGCGGCCTTGGGCTGCTCGGCGACGGGGGTCTCGTCTTCGTGGAACTCGTCCCAGTTCAGCATCTCTATCTCTCTCCCGGTCGATGATCCGGATCGTGGGCAGGAGCGCCGCCTCGGGGAAGGGGCCTGCGGCCCCATCGCGCGCTAAGGCGTGCTCCTGCTGACGGGTCTGGGAAACCGCAGGCGCGTGCTTTCGGCTTCCCGCTTCTGATTTACGGCGTTACTGGCAGGCCTCGCAGCCCAGCTCGTCGATATCGCCCGCCGAGGGGGCCCGGGAGCCGCTGCCGCTCTGGCCCTGCAGGAAGTCCTCGATACCGCGGGGCTCGCTGGCCTCCGGCTTGGCCGACGGGGCCGGGGCGGCGCCGGGTGCGGTACCACTACCATTACTGACCGCATTGAGCTTGCCGCGATCCACGGTGGACTTCTCCACCGAGGTGGCACCCAGGGCGCGCAGGTAGTAGGTGGTCTTGAGGCCGCGGAACCAGGCCATGCGGTAGGTCACGTCGAGCTTCTTGCCGGAGACCCCCTGGATATAGAGGTTCAGCGACTGGGCCTGGTCGATCCACTTCTGGCGCCGGGCGGCGGCTTCCACCAGCCACTTGGGTTCCACCTCGAAGGCGGAGGCGTACTTGGCCTTGAGGTCGTCCGGGATGCGGTCGATGGGCTGCACGCTGCCGTCGTAGTACTTGAGGTCGTTGATCATCACCTCGTCCCACAGGCCGCGCTCCTTGAGGTCGTGGACCAGGTAGGCGTTGACCACGGTGAACTCGCCGGAGAGGTTCGACTTGACGAAGAGGTTCTGATAGGTCGGCTCGATGGACTGCGAGACGCCACAGATATTGGAGATGGTCGCGGTCGGGGCGATGGCCATCACGTTGGAGTTGCGCATGCCCTGGGCGGCGATCTTGTCGCGGATGCGGTCCCAGTCCTGGGTGGCGCTGGTGTCGATCTCGATGTACTTCTCGCCACGCTCCAGGCGCAGCTTCTCGATGGAGTCGATGGGCAGCACGCCCTGGCTCCACAGCGAGCCCTCGAAGCTCTCGTAGTGGCCGCGCTCGGCGGCCAGGTCGCTGGAGGCCTCGATGGCGTGGTAGCTGACCAGCTCCATGGAGCGGTCGGCGAAGGTTACCGCCTCCTGGGAGGCGTAGGCGATGCCCTGCTTGTAGAGGGCATCCTGGAAGCCCATGATGCCCAGCCCCACCGGACGGTGCTTGAGGTTGGAGCGCTTGGCCTGGGGCACCGCGTAGTAGTTGATGTCGATGACGTTATCGAGCATCCGCACGGCGGTGCGCACGGTCCGCTGGAGCTTGGCATCGTCGAGTTCGCCGTCCACCACGTGCTGGGCCAGGTTGATGGAGCCCAGGTTGCACACCGCGATCTCGTCGACGCTGGTGTTGAGGGTGATCTCGGTGCACAGGTTGGAGCTGTGGACCACGCCGGCATGCTGCTGGGGGCTGCGCAGGTTGCACGGATCCTTGAAGGTGATCCACGGGTGGCCGGTCTCGAACAGCATGGAGAGCATCTTGCGCCACAGGTCCTTGGCCTTGACGCGCTTGAACAGCTTGAGCTGGCCGGTGCGGGTCATCTCCTCGTACTCGGCGTAGCGCTTCTCGAAGGCGGCGCCATAGAGGTCGTGGAGGTCCGGGCAGGTGGACGGCGAGAACAGGGTCCACTCCTGGTCGTCGAAGACCCGCTTCATGAACAGGTCCGGCACCCAGTTGGCGGTGTTCATGTCGTGGGTACGACGGCGGTCGTCACCGGTGTTCTTGCGCAGCTCGAGGAACTCCTCGATATCCAGGTGCCAGGTCTCCAGGTAGGCGCAGACCGCGCCCTTGCGCTTGCCGCCCTGGTTGACCGCCACGGCGGTGTCGTTGACCACCTTGAGGAAGGGCACCACGCCCTGGGACTTGCCGTTGGTACCCTTGATGTAGGAGCCCAGGGCGCGCACCGGGGTCCAGTCGTTGCCCAGGCCGCCGGCCCACTTGGAGAGCAGGGCGTTGTCGCGGATGGCGCTGTAGATGCTGTCCAGGTCGTCGGGCACGGTGGTCAGGTAGCAGCTGGAGAGCTGGCTGCGCTGGGTGCCGGAGTTGAACAGGGTCGGGGTGGAGGCCATGTAGTCGAAGCTGGAGAGCAGCTCGTAGAACTCGATGGCCCGCGCCTCGCGGTCGTCCTCGTTGAGCGCCAGGCCCATGGCCACGCGCATGAACATCACCTGGGGCAGCTCGTAGCGTACGTCATCCTTGTGGATGAAGTAGCGGTCATAGAGGGTCTGCAGGCCCAGGTAAGTGAAGGCGTTGTCGCGGCTGTGATCCAGGGCGTCGCCCAGGCGCTCGAGGTCGAACTCGGCGAGCTTGTCGTCGAGCTGCTCGAACTCGATGCCCTTGGCCACATAGGCCTTGAAGGCGGGCTTGTAGAGTTCGGCCATGTCGCTGTAGGTGGCGTCCTCGGCGATGCCCAGGAAGGACAGCGCCTCGCGGCGCAGGCTGTCCTGCAGCAGGCGCGCGGTGACGTAGGTGTAGTTGGGCTCCTTCTCCACCAGGGTGCGGGCGGTCATCATCAGCGCCTGGGAGACGCCGTCGATGGTCACGCCGTCGTAGAGGTTCTTCAGGGAGTCCTCGACGATCTTGCCCGGCTCGACGTTGGCCAGCTCTTCGCAGGCGTCATGCACCAGGGTCTCGACGCGGCCCAGGTCCAGCGGCTGGCGGCTGCCGTCGGGCAGGGTGACATTGAGGGTCGGGTGGGGCTTCTCGATATCGCCGCCGGCGGCGGCGCGGGCCCGGGCGTGCTCCTCGCGGTAGAGCACATAGGCGCGGGCGACCTTCTGCTCGCCGGCGCGCATCAGCGCCAGCTCCACCTGGTCCTGGATATCCTCGATATGCAGGGTGCCGCCATCGGGCAGGCGGCGCTGGAAGGCCTCGACGATGGCCTGGCTGGCCTGGGCCACGAAGTCCCGAACCCGTGACGAGGTGCCGGCGTTGTCCCCCTCCACGGCGATAAAGGCCTTGGTCATGGCGACGCCGATCTTGCTGGCGTCGAAGGCGACCACGTCGCCGTTGCGCTTGATCACCCGCAGTTGTTGGGGGGCGGTCACGTTCACAGACGTCTTGCCGGGGGTAAGGGTGGTATCCATGGCGCCGTGTATCCCTGACGATGGTTGGTGGATGAAGCGAAGTCGCGTCGACGCCGTGCGTTGAAAACCCGCGGGAAGCGGCGTCGTTGGCGCCCCGAGCGGGGCGTTTGACAGTGGTGCCCGGAATTGCTAGGGGCACACCATCTTGTGGCGAGTCAGTCGGTGAGCACAAGATAGTGTGCTCCGTGGCTTTCATCAAGTGGATAACTTGTGCGTATCTTGTGACTCTTCTGGGGGCGGTTGGCAGAGGCGGCGAGGGAGGCACCGGGGTGCGGTTTCGCGATTGATTCAGATAACCCTTATTATCTTCCGTCTTCGACGTTTTCGTTACCGGTAATGGCGACGAAAATGCGCCACATGAGATAACCTAGGGTCGGAGCGACCTCGGACGGCCAGTCGCCACAAGGGGGGACTCATATGAACAAGGAAACGCACTCATGGGAGTGGATGGCAGCGTGACAAGCAGCGACCGGGAACATGTGTTGATCGTCGAAGACGATGAGCGTCTCGCCGATCTGACACGCGACTATCTGGAGGCCAATGGCTTCCGCGTCAGCGTCGAGGCCGATGGCGCCAAGGGGGTGGCGCGGATTCTCGAGCTGCAGCCGGACCTGGTGATCCTGGACCTGATGCTGCCCGGGGAGGATGGGCTGTCGATCTGCCGCCGGGTGCGCGGCGATTATCAGGGCCCCATCCTGATGCTGACCGCCCGCACCGATGACATGGATCAGGTGTTGGGCCTGGAGATGGGCGCCGACGACTATGTGCCCAAGCCGGTGCAGCCGCGGGTGCTGCTGGCGCGCATGCGTGCCCTGCTGCGCCGCGCCGAGGCCAGCGAGGCGAGCGGCGAGGCGCAGCTGCGCTTCCGCGACCTGGCCATCGACAGCGCCACCCGGGAGGCCTGGCTGAACGGCGAGCGCATCGACCTGACCAGCGCCGAGTTCGATCTGCTCTGGTTACTGGCCAGCAATGCCGGGCGGGTGCTGACCCGGGAGGAGATCTTCGCCCAGCTGCGCGGCATCAAGTATGACGGTCAGGACCGTTCCATCGACGTGCGGGTCTCGCGGATCCGCCCCAAGATCGGTGATGACCCCAACCAGCCGCATCGCATCAAGACGGTTCGCAGCAAGGGCTACCTCTTCGTCAAGGACGGCTGATGCCGACCCGTCTCCTGCCCCGGCCCCTGGCCGACAGCACCTTCCTGCGGGTCTATGCCCTGCTGGCCCTGGCCCTGGTGGTGATCGGTGGCCTGGCCCTGGGGAGCTTCGCGGTGATCGATCAGGTGCGCCGCGAGCACTACCGGGAGCGGTTGGCCAGCGCTCCCATGCTGGTCTTGACCCATCGCTATGCCAGCCTGCCCGAGGCGGTCCGGGACGCCTGGCTGGTACAGCGTTCCCGGGAGCTGGATATCCGGTTGTCGGTGGCGCCTATCGCGACTCTGCCGCTCAATTACTTCGAACGCACCCGCCTCGACGAGGGCCAGACCCTGGTGGAGCCAAGGGCGGGGCAAGGCTGGCTGTTGCGCCGCCAGCTGCCCGACCACGCGAGCCTGATGGTGGCGGAGCTCGACAGCCTCAACGAGCAGCAGCTACGTGGCCTGGCGGTGGAGCTGGGACGCTGGCTGAACCAGGCCTCTCCCAGTGAGCGTGAGGCCCGGCTGAGCCTGCTGGCCGAGACGGCCCTGCCGGTCAGCCTCGGCGACAGGCCCCCCGAGGGCTGGGCCCAGGCGCCGCCGTCGCGCCTTCAGGAGGCGGAGGTGACCATTCGCCTGCTGCCCCAGCGCTGGGCCATCTCCCTCTATCTGCCGCTGCCCGGCGGCGAGGCCGGCCAGGGCCAGTGGCTGGAGGTAGGGCCCATGGAGGCCTTCGAGCCCATGCCGATGAGCCTGGCCCTGCTGCTGATCGGTGTGCTGCTGATGGGACTGGCGGCCAGCATCTACTTGATCGTGCGCGGCCTGGAGTCGCGGATGGCGGGGCTGGAGCAGGCGGCGACGCGGATCGCCGCCGGCCATCTGGATACCCGGGTCAAGGTGGAGAGCGGCGATTTCCTGGGACGCCTGGGCATGGCCTTCAATGGCATGGCGGCCCGGGTGCAGTCGCTGCTGCGCACCCAGCAGGAGATGATTCGCGCCGTCTCCCATGAGCTACGCACCCCGGTGGCACGCATCCGCTTCGCGGTGCAGATGGTCGAGGACATGACCGAGGATGGCGGCATTCGCCGCCAGCTGCAGGGCATCGATGCCGATATCGAGGAACTCGATGCCCTGGTGGACGAGATCCTCACCTATGCGCGCCTGGGGGGCGACCCCGCTCAGGGGCAGGTACTCAGCTTCGAGAGCCTGGATTGCCGGGAGATGGCGCAACGGGTGGTGGAGGCCCTGGCGCCGCTGCATGGGGACCTCGACCTGCTGCTGGTGCCCGGCTCCCCGGTGGAGGCCCAGGCCGATCCGCGCTATCTGCAGCGCGCCCTGCAGAACCTGGTGGCCAATGCCTGTCGCCACGCCAACGGCCGGGTCGAGGTACGCCTGACCCAGGAACCCTGGGCGCTGCGTATCGATGTGGAGGATGACGGTCCCGGGGTACCTGTGCGGGCCCGGGAGGGGATCTTCAAGCCCTTCGCCCGCCTCGACGACAGTCGCACCCGCCGCTCCGGCGGCTATGGCCTGGGGCTCTCCATCGTTCAGAAGGTGATGGCCTGGCATGGTGGCAGCGTGGCGGTGGACGACAGTCCGCATCTGGGCGGCGCCCGCTTTAGCCTATTATTGCCCCTGGAACGCCGCTGAGTCCTCTTGCGCTTCGTGCCGTGGACGATAGCCGCTCTCCATTACTCTCTACCACGTTCGGCGGCGCGTGCTTTGGCCGCTCTTTAGGCCGGCTTGATGCCCTCCAGTACCGCGAAGGAGGTCTCCCGGGCGGTGCGCAGGAAGTCCTCCATCCAGGGGGCATCGCGGTTCTCTTCGCGGATCGCCGCGAAGAGGGTGCTCCAGACGCCGCCGTCACCCAGCGCCACGCCTCGCACGTAGTCCCGCTCCAGGTACTCGGTGAGCGCCCAGTTGGGTAGCGCACAGACGCCGCGGCCGCTGGCCACCAGCTGCATCATCATGATGGTCAGCTCGGCGGTGCGTACCTCCTTGGGCTTGACCCCGGCAGGGTCGAGGAACTGGGTGAAGACATCCAGGCGTCCCTGCTCCACCGGGTAGATGATCAGGGTCTCCTCGGCCAGGTCCTGGGGCAGCACATAGGGGCGTTCGGCGAAGGGGTGCTGCTTGGCCACCGCCAGGAGACCCTGGTAGCGGAACAGCGGTTCATAAAAGACCCCCGGCAGGGGCTGGGGGTCGGCGGTGATCACCAGGTCGAGCTGCTCCCGGGCCAGGGCGGGCAGCGGGTCGAAGTTGTGGCCGCTGGGAATGTCCACCTCGACTTCCGGCCAGTGATCGCGGAAGTGGTCGATGGTGGGCATCAGCCACTGGAAGCAGCTATGGCATTCGATGGCCATATGCAGGCGGCCCTGCTCGTTGCCGGCGAGGCGCGCCAGGTCGCGCTCGGCCATGCGCACCTGCGGCAGCACCTGCTCGGCCAGCGCCAGCAGGCGCTGGCCGGCGCGGGTGAACTCCACCGGACGGGTCTTGCGCAGGAAGAGGGGGTTACCCAGGCGTTCCTCCAGGTCCTTGATCTGGTGGGAGAGGGCCGACTGGGTCAGATGCACGCGTTCGGCGGCTTCCACCAGGGAACCGGCATCGCGCAAGGCGACCAGGGTGCGTAGGTGTCGCAGTTCCAGCATGAGTATGAGCTTATTTCACTTTAATGATTAATTAATTTAGTTTGATTCACTTATCTTGGCCAGCCAGACTTTCCTCCATGCTTATAGTGATTAATACCATAAAAAAGGTTTTTAATATCTCTAGGGAATAGATATGGCGCTGACACATCCCCTGGGCTATCCACGGAGCGGCGCCGAGGAGGAACTGGCCCGGGGCTACCCTGGGGCCAAGGGCCCCGGCGCCTGATATGCTGGTGGCGGAGTCTCAGACGTTGCAAGGAGTTCGCATGTCCCGCATCCCCCCTATCCTGCGTGGTTCGCTGTGGCTGGGAAGCCTACTGGCCCTGGCCGGCTGTGCCGTGGCGCCCGCGGAGCGGCCCGTGGTGGAGAGCCGCCCCGGCATCGACGGCGCCCCGGTCGCGGCGGAAGACGCTACCCAGGTACGGCCCACGGCGCCGCTGTTGCCCTCGGCGCTCTTTCCCGGCGATGCCGAGGAGTTTATCGCCTGGCGCTGCACCCCGGCCCAGGACCTGGTGGCCGCCTTCGGTGAGGAAGAACTGCGCCTCTGGTCGGCCCATGGCGGCTATCGCCTGACTCCGGCGGTGGTGGCCTCCGGCGCCCGCTACGAGCAGGCGGGGCTGAGCTTCTGGAATCGCGGCGATACCGCCCTGGTGGAGAGCGACCATGGCCGCCTGGAGTGTCGCGGCGATATCGCCCGGCGGGCCCTGACCCGGGAGCAGCGCCCCGGGGTGATGTTCCACGGACGCGGCAACGAGCCGGGCTGGGCGGTGAGCCTGGCCCATGACGTGCCGGAGCTGGACCTGACCCTGGACTATGGCCAGCGTGAGCTGAGCCTGCCTTACCGGGTTACCGAGATCGATAACGACGCCGGCCGGATGGTACTGGCCAGTGGCCGTGCCGATACCCCCTTTACCCTGACCCTGGAGGCCCGGGCCTGCTTCGATGACATGAGCGGCGAGCCCTTCCCGGCCAGGGTCACCCTGGAGCTCGGGGGGCGTCAGTACCGGGGCTGCGGCCAGGGCATCGCCCCCTGAGCGGTGTGTCGAGGCAAGGCGGCAATCCTTTTATTTTTTAGAAAGGTTGCCGCGTTTTTTTGCGCTTATCATCTCAAAAAATACATTTAAAATGGCGATCATTAGCTCAGCAACGGTCCATGACCCGTTGTCCCTTCGATCAGGAGAATCGCCATGACCACCAAGATCCTCGTTATCACCAGCTCCATCCTCGGCGGCAACTCCCAGGCCCTGGCCGACCACCTGGTCGCCCAAGCGGCTCGCCGCGACGACCTCAGCGTGACTCGCCGCGACCTGGTGGCCGATGACCTGCCCCACCTGGGCCTCGCCGAGCTGGGTAGCTGGCAGGTGGATGCCGCCGAGCGCAGCGCCGAGCAGCAGGCCCTGGCGGCCCGCTCCGATGCGCTGATCGAGGAGCTCAATGCCCATGACCAGGTGGTGCTGGCGGTGCCCATGTACAACTTCGGGGTACCCAGCCAGCTCAAGGCCTGGTTCGATCGGGTGATGCGCGCCGGGGTCACCTTCCGTTACACCGAGAACGGTCCCCAAGGCCTAGTGGAAGGCAAGCGTGCCCTGCTGTTGTTGGCCCGGGGCGGCCAGTACGTCGGGACGCCCATGGACACCCAGACCCCGCATCTCAAGGCGATGCTCGGCATGATCGGCATCTCCGAGGTGGACAGCATCTTCGCCGAGGGCCTCAATATGGGCCACCAGGAGGCCGCTATGGGCGAGGCGAAGACGGCCATCGAGCAGTGGGTCGCCCAGCTCTAAACCCCATTACCTCCCATGAGACACGGCGCCCCCGAGGAATCGGGGGCGCCGTTTTTGTGGGGGCTCGAGGCTAGCAGTGGCTCGGGGCCTCGACGAGCCACTCGGCGGCCACGAAGCGGCTGGTGCACAGTGGCGGCTCCGGGCCCAGCAGCCGCGAGGCCAGGCGTGCCAGGGCCTGGCGGCGGTCGCCATCGGCCGGGTAGGGGCCCTGTAGTTGCTCGCTTACCGGCAGTGGCTGCCAGGCGTCGCCCGCGCGGCTCGCCAGGCTGAAGGCGAAGGGGTGGAAGCCCGGGAAGCCCAGGCGCAGGTCGGTGGCGATCAGGGTCTCCTGCCCCCGGTGGTCCCGAACCTCGTAGCGCAGGAAGGGACCGGCGAACCAGGCCAGGCGCTGGCCGCGGGGATGGCTCTGGGCCAGGGGCAGCCACTCGACGCCGCGGCGATAACGCTCCAGGGTCGGCTCGACGGCGCCATCGAACAGCCCCACCAGGGCCTCGTAGTGGTCGTCGCCGTCGATCAGCGTAGCTCGCCATAGCAGGGTATTGAAGGGGGTCGGCTGTACCAGCCGAGGCGCCGATTCGAGCCCCCGGTCCGCCAACACCGGCGCCAGGCGCTGCTCCACCGCGAGCTTGGCGCCGGCGGCGAAGAGCAGGTAGGCGCCGGCGAGTGTCAGCCCCCAGGCGCAGGCGCGATGGACCCGGGCACCGGCCAGGGCGGCGAGGAGGCCGCCGAGCAGCGCCAGGCTATAGAGCGGATCGATGATAAAGACGATGGGATAGGCGACGGGGGCGACCGCCAGGGGCCACCATAGCTGGGTGCCATAGGTGGTCAGGGCATCCAGCAGCGGGTGGGTGAGCAGGCAGAGCAGAAAGAAGGCCCACCAACGACCCACGGAGATATCCCGGGCCGGGGCGAGGCGACGACAGAGCAGCGCCAGCAGGCTGGCGAGGCCCGTCAGCACGAACAGCGAATGGCTGAAGCCGCGATGTTCGGTGACATTGGCCACGGCGTCGCCGTAGTCGAGGACCACGTCCAGGTCCGGCAGGGTGCCCAGCAGGGCCCCGATCAGTACCGCCTTGCGGCCCAGTCGCCGCCCCAGTACCGCGCCTCCCACCGCCGCCCCCAGGGCCGCCTGGGTCAATGAATCCATGTGCTGCTCCTGTGCTCGCGGGCCTGTCGATATGAGGTCTCGCGGTGGCCGGGGTTCCCGTCAGCGGGCCCAGGCGGGGCCGGCGGCCAGGATACGCGCCTGCACCGGGCAGTCGTCCCGGTGGGCGCCGGGCAGATAGCCGCTGCTCATCAGGAACTCGCCGACGATCTCCGGGCCGGTAAAGCGGAAGGTGCGGCGAAACAGCTTGACCCAGTCGGCGTGACTCAGGGGGTGATGCGCCTCCAGCCAGGCGTGGAAGCCGCCGTGGGAGTCGCGCAGCTCGCGCACCACCCGGGCGTTATGAATCACCGCCTCGACCTTGAGACGATTGCGAATGATCCCGGCATCGGCCAGCAGCCGGGCGCGTTCGGCCTCGCCATAGGCGGCGACCCGATCGACCGCGAAGCCCTCGAACGCGGCCCGGAAGGCCGCGCGCTTGTTGAGCACGGTGAGCCAGGAGAGTCCCGCTTGATTGATCTCCAGCACCAGCCGCTCGAAGAGTTCCGCCTCGTCGCCGAGGGGGAAGCCATACTCATGATCATGGTAGGGCCCGTGCACGGGATGGGAGGGGGCCGTGTCGCAGTAGTGGGGCATGGTGACTCCTGTCGTGGCGGGGTATCCTGCCGTCGGTGCCTGAAAGCGGAGACGAGCGATGTTGGCAAGACGACTGTTACGCCGCCTGGTGCTGCCGGGGCTGGGCCTGGTGCTCTCGCCCCTGGCCGTTGCCGGGCCGCTGGTGGAGATGTGGAAAGACCCCAACTGCGGCTGTTGCACCGCCTGGGCGGAGCACCTGGAGGCCGAGGGCTTCGAGGTGCGTCTGCATGACACCCGGGAGATGCGCCAGGTCAAGATCGACCGGGGCGTGCCGCCGCGGCTCGCCTCCTGCCATACCGCGGTGGTGGACGGCTATGTGATCGAGGGCCATGTGCCCGCCGCCGATATCCGCCGCCTGCTGGAGGAGGGCCCCGAGGTGGCCGGCCTGGCGGTACCCGGCATGCCCCATGGCTCGCCGGGGATGGAGACCGGCCGCGTCGATGACTATGCGGTCTATAGCTGGCAGGTCGCAGACCCTGCCCCGGAGATCTTCCAACGCCATATTCAGCCGTAAAGGAGTCCCACCATGCAATACCTGCACACCATGGTCCGTGTCAGCGACCTGGAGGCGTCTCTCTACTTCTATTGCGACCTGCTGGGCATGATCGAGATCAGCCGCAAGGAGAGCGAGAAGGGACGCTTTACCCTGGTCTTCCTGGCCGCGCCGGAGGACGAGCTGGCGGCCCGGGAGGATCGTGCGCCGATGCTCGAGCTGACCCATAACTGGGACCCGGAGGCGTACACCGGGGGGCGCAACTTCGGCCACCTGGCCTATCGGGTCAACGATATCTATGCCCTGTGCGAAAGGCTGCAGGCCGGCGGCGTGACCATCAATCGCCCGCCGCGGGATGGCCATATGGCCTTCGTGAAGAGCCCCGATGGCATCTCCGTGGAGCTGCTCCAGGCCGGCGAGCCGTTGCCGCCCAAGACGCCCTGGAGCGAGATGGACAATCACGGCACCTGGTAAGGGGCGCCTTCGAAAAGACGCCGCCCGGGGGAACCCGGGCGGCGTCTCGTTATCGGGCAGCGCTCAATCCGGGCGGACCGCCATGCGCCCGCTGCCCAGGAAGATCAGCGCCGCGGCGCCGAACAGGAAGAGGCCCTGCAGCTCCAGCTGCCAGCCGCCGTTCTGATTGAGCATAAAGAGCTCCGAGGTGTGCACCAGGGCGATGGCCACCAGCATGTTGCCGGCCATCAGTAGCCCCGCCACCCGGGTCTGCCAGCCGACGATGGCCATGATCGGCGCGATCAGTTCGCCGATCAGTACCCCGTAGGCCAGGAAGCTGGGCAGCCCGTAGCCGGCCAGCAGGTCGCTGATCCAGTTGAGGCTGCCCGGATTCAGTAGCTTGCTGATGCCGTGCAGCAGCATGAGCACGCCGACCGAGAGGCGCAGGATCAGTTTGCCCAGGGCATCGTTATGAAGGGCTCGCAGCATAGGAAGGCTCCTTGATCGAGGCGGGAGAGGCCCCAGTCCATTTAGCATAGCCGCTTCATTGTTCCTCAGTTTGCGTATAAAGAAAATCCTGATGAAGCCCGCGGCGAGTGGCCGGAAGGGGCGCTGGTCAAGTCGCCAAGGATCGGGCACCCTTGAGTTTTTCGGATCGGCGAGAGGACGGATGATGATAAGGCCCTGGTGGATCGGCGCCCTGGCGATAAGTCTCCTGGCGGGCTGTGGCAGTACGCCGCCGGCCCCCGAGCGGGAGGTCGTGGCGCCGACGGCAAGCGGTGACTCCCCGGTGATCGGCCCGCGCTGGCAGCTGATCCTGCTGGGGACCGACGAGCGCTGGGAGGGGGCCGAGCCGGCCTGGTTCGAGGCCGAGTCCGGGCGGGGAGGGTGGCGCCTGACGGGGAGCGATGGCTGCCGTCGCCTGGAGGCCAACCTGGCCCTGGATGACGGTAATCGCATCGTCATCGAGGGGCTCGACAGCGGGCCTGACTGTGGCGGTGCCCCCCAGGCGCCTCGGGTCGCCGAGATGATGCAGGCCGCCCACCGCTACCTGATCGATCATGATCGGCTGGTGTTTTTCGGTCGCGACAGTCGGGTGCTGGGCGGCTTTCGGCGCCGCTGACCGCATCCTGTCGTGAAAAAGGCCGGGCCCGTGATACGGGCCCGGCCTTTTCGTCTGGCAAGCGCCGCACCTAGCGGGCGCGGGCCGGCAGCAGTCGCGCCTCGAGGACGATTAGGCCACGGGTGATGGCCGATGCGGTACGCGGCGCCAGGGGCGTGCACAGGGCCCAGGGCAGCAGCACCAGGGCGATGGCCAGGGAGCCGAAATAGATATCGCTGAACCAGTGGGCGCCGCCGAGGATTCGCGGGGCGCTGAACAGCACCACCAGGGCGGCACTCATCAGGCCGACGCGAGGCCCTGCGAAGCGCCACATAAAGGCGGCGAAGATCATCAGCATCAGGCCGTGGTCGCTGGGGAAGCTGCTCGCCGAGACCGCCTTGGTGGCGTAGTCCACCAGCTCGGTGACCCGCGTGGCGTTGTCGTAGACTAGGGTGGGGCTGGCATGACGGTAGGTGACGACATAAGCCTCGATGCGATTGACGATGCCGGCGGTCAGCAGCAGGGTCAGGCCGATTCCTCCCCAGCGCAGCCATCGATGCTCCCCCACCGGGTCGCGGCGGATGGCCCACAGCAGGACCGCGGCCATCGCCAGCAGGCTGATGCCGTCGAAGGCACGATGATTGGCAAGGGCCACCAGGTGCACCCAGGCCATGTTGTCCCCGTGCAGCCAGGCATTGGTGGTAAAGAAGACGGCATCGTCCAGTGCCTCCCAGATCAGCAGGTTGGGCGACCACCAGCCGAGGATCAGGGCGATCCCCAGCAGGTTGTAGAAGAGCAGCCGAGCCGGCGCGAAGTCGGGGTGTTGGGTGAGCATGGAGGGTGTCATCGGAGAGGACGTGGCGCCATTCTAGGCTAACCCCCGCAATGAGAACAGTGTTTCCCCCTCGACTGCTCTCATCGGCTTATTACTGCACCTACCAGCCGTGGCTGGCTACGACCGCGAGCGCGCCCGGTGCGCCTCGCCGCGACACGCTCATGCCGCTACTGCCTATACCAGCCGTGGCTGGCTATCACCGCGAGCGTGCCCGGTAAGCCTCGCCGCGACACGCTCATGCCGCTACTGCCTATACCAGCCGTGGCTGGCTATCACCGCGAGAGTGCCCGGTAAGCCTCGCCGCGACACGCTCATGCCGCTACTGCATATACCAGCCGTGGCTGGCCACGACCGACTGCCCGGTAAGGGCCGCCGAGGGGAAGGCGGCCAGGTGCAGGGCCACCTCGGCGATATCCTCCAGGGTGGTGAATTCCTGATCCACGGTGTCCTTGAGCATGATATCGCGGATCACCGCCTCCTCGGAGATGCCCAGCGCTCGGGCCTGATCGGGGATCTGCCGGTCCACCAGGGGAGTGCGCACGAAGCCGGGGCAGATCAGGTTGCTGCGTACGCCATGGGCCGCCCCCTCCTTGGCAACGGTACGGCACAGGCCCAGCAGGCCGTGCTTGGCGGTCACATAGGGGGCCTTGAGGGGCGAGGCCAGCTTGCTATGCACCGAGCCCATATAGAGCAGGCAGCCGCCACCCTGGGCGTACATCCGGCGCAGGGCCGCCCGGGTGATCAGGAAGGCGCCGTCCAGGTGTACCGCCAGCACTCTACGCCAGTCCGCCAGGCTCAGCTCGTGCAGCGGTTGGATATGCTGGATACCGGCATTGGCCAGGGCGATATCCAGGCGCCCCCAGTGAGCCACCAGGCGGGCCACCCCGGCCTCCACGGCGGCCTCGTCGGTCACGTCCATGGCCAACGCCAGGGCCTCGCCGCCGGCGTGGCGGATGGCCTCGGCGGCGGCCTCGGCGGCCTCGGCATCCAGGTCGGCGATGGCTACCCGGGCGCCCGCCGCGGCGTAGCGTTCGGCCACGGCACGGCCGATGCCGCCGGCGGCGCCGGTGATCAGCGCGGTCTTGTCATCGAGTCGCATCATGAAGTCTCCGAATCATTGGCCGCCATAGATTTCGCTAGGCAGCCAGGTGGCCAGGGGCGCATACAGGAACACTAGCAGCAGGCCCAACAACTGGATGGCCACGAAGGGGGCGACCCCTAGGTAGATGTGGCGGGTGGTGATGCCTGGCGGACAGACGCCCTTGATATAGAAGAGCGCGAAGCCCACCGGTGGCGTCAGGAAGGAGGTCTGCAAGCAGATGGCGAAGAGCATGGCGAACCATAGCGGGTCGACCCCCAGGCTCATGACCACCGGCGCCACCAAGGGCAGGATGATCAGGGTGATCTCCACCCAGTCGAGGAAGAAACCGAGCAGGAAGACCACCAGCAGGATGGTCAGCACGATCCCGGTCTCGTCGAAGGGCAGGCCGGTCAGGGCCAGGCGAACCACGTCGTCGCCGCCCAGGCCCCGCAGTACCGCGGCGAAGACGGTGGCACCGATAAAGATCGCGAAGATAAAAGCGGTGGTGCGGCTGGTCTGATAGAGCGCCTCACGCAGGGTGTGCAGGGTCAGACGGCGGTTGGCCAGGGCCAGTAGCATGGCCCCCAGGGCGCCTACCGCCGAGGCCTCGGTGGTGGTGGCGAAGCCGGTGAAAATGGAACCCAGCACGGCCAGGATCAGCGCCAAGGGCGGCAGCACCGCCTTGGCGACGCCCAGGAAGGCCGCCGCATCCAGTCGCTCGCGATCCTCGGGAGCCGGCGCCAGGTCCTTCTTCAGGTAGGCGGCGATCAAGATATAGGCGATATACATCAGTCCCAGCATGACGCCGGGTACCAGGGCCGCCATAAACAGGCGCCCCACCGAGGCCTCGGGGGTGCCCAGGCGATCGGCCATTAGCACCAGCATGATGCTGGGCGGCACCAGGATGCCCAGGGTCCCCACCGAGCAGGCGGTGCCCACCGCCAGGCACTTGTCGTACTTGGCGCGCATCATGGGTCCCAGGGAGAGCATGCCCAGCAGCACCACCGAAGCGCCGACGATACCCGTGGAGGCGGCCAGCAGTACGCCGACGATCACCACGGTGATGGCGTAACCACCGCGTAGCCCGCCCAGCACCCGCACCAGGGAACTGACCAGGCGCTCGGCGATGCCGGAGCGATCGAGCATGATGCCCATAAAGATAAACAGCGGCAGGGCCACCATCAGCTCATTGGCGACGATGCCATAGATGCGGCGATCCAGGGCGCCGATGGTGCCGGCCCAGCTGAACCACAGGTCGGCGTCGAAGAACTCCACCAGCCCATGACCGATCAGCGCGAAAAGGAAGCCGATGCCGGCCAGCGACCAGGCGACCGGGAAGCCGGCCAGCAGCAGGCCCATAAAGCTGGCGAACATCGCCAATACCAGGAATTGTTCCAGTCCCATGGAGAACCTCGTGACTCAGCGGGTGGGCGGCGAGCCGTCGCCCTCGAGGCGACGAGGAAAGCCGAACAGTAGGGTGGCGCAGCGCAGCGCCCGGGAGGCCAGGGCGATGGCGACCAGGGTCAGGCCGATGGGAATCAGGGTCTTGATAATGAAACGGTAGGGCAGGCCGCTGGGGGCCTGGGAGCGCTCGCCGCGCTCGAAGGCGCGGTAGCCGTAGGCATAGAGGGCATCCAGCATCAGGTAGAGGATCGGCAGGGCCAGCAGCACGATACCCAGCAGTTCGATCCAGGCCTGGGCGCGCGGTGAGAATTTCTCGTGCAGCACGTCCACCCGCACGTGGTCGTCGCTGACCACCGCATAGGCCAGGGTCAGGATCATGGTGGCGCCGAACAGGTGCCAGGCGAGTTCTTCCATGGCGATGGAACCACGCCCGAGGATAAAGCGGTTGACCACATTGGTCAGGACCACCGTCAGGGTGGCCAGCCATAGCCAGGAGACCGCTTGGCCGATGCGCAGGATGACGACGTCCAGGCGATGACTGACGCGGTTGGTGGGTAGCCCGGGGCTACCCGCCGGGGCATGGCCGGCGGAGGAATCGGGGGCAGGCATGGGGGACTCCAAAACGAACGGACCGCCACCCGCGGGCGGCGGTCGGGTCAGGGATCAGTCGCGGGCGAGGGCCTCGGGAGCATAGTAGCTGCGCGGCAGGTGACCCTTGTGGTGCCAGTTACCGTGCACCTCCATGAACTCCCGCTGACTTTCCAGGACCCGGGCGAACATCTCGTTCTCGGCGGCGATCTCGGCCTGCACCTCATTGGTGACCCGACGCAGCTCGGCGAGGACCTCGTCGGGCAACACCTGGGCGTTGACGCCTTCGGCCTCGAAGTCGCGCAGGGCCTGGGGCGTCTCGAACTCGCTCTGGGCGTAGCCATAGAGGGTGGCGGCGCGGCAGCCCATGTCGATCTGTGCCTGGCTCTGGGGCGAGAGGGCGTCCCAGCTCTCCTGGTTGACCAGCAGGTGGGCGGTGGTGAAGGTCTGGTGCCAGCCCGGCATGACATAGTTCTGGACGATCTCCTGCATGCCGAGGATACGGTCCACCGCCGGGGCGGAGAACTCGGTAGCATCGATCACGCCCCGTTCCATGGCCTGGTAGAGCTCGCCGCCGGGGATCATGGTCACCGAGGCGCCCAGGCGCTCGAGGACGCGCCCGCCGATACCGGCGAAGCGGATGCGCAGGCCATCGATCTGTTCCAGGGACTCCAGGGGCTCGGCGAACCAGCCGGCGGCCTCGGGGCCGATCATGCTGCACAGCAGGGGGTGGACGTCGTAGTCGGCGTAGATCTCCTCGAGCAGCTCGGCGCCGCCGCCGAAGTAGTGCCAGGCCAGGTAGGCGGGAGGCTCCATGCCGAAGGGGGCACCGGAGAAGAGCGGCAGGGCGGGAATGCTGCCCTGGTCATAGCCGACCCAAGTGTAGCCGGCGTCGTAGATACCTTGAGAGACCGCGTCGAGGATCTCGAAGGGCGGGATCAGCTCACCGGGTTCGTAGTAGCGCAGGGTGATGTTGCCGTCGGAGGTCTGCTCCAGTGACTCGCTGAGGTAGCGTACCGGCGTGCTCAGGCCCACCAGATGAGAGGGGAAGGCGATGGGGACCTGCCAGCGGACCCGCTCCTGGGCCTCGACCTGGGTGGCGGTCATGGGCAGGGCGGCGGTGCCCAGCATCACGGCGGTAACGGCGGCGGTCAGCGGGGCGGCACGGAAGGTCTGGCGTGAGAGTGGCATGCGGACTCCTAGTCTCATTGTTGTGAGGAGGTGCCGTCGTCGCGGCACTTGCCCGATCAAATGCAGATGCCGTGCCAGAAAAGAAAATTTGTTTTAAAACAGCAAGTTGAGTGGTTTTGGTAAGGTCTGGGCCGCTTGAGTGTCCGTATTTTCGGACGATGTTGGAGAAGGTGCGAATTTATCTGTCCGCGAAAATGATCAGTTGTCCGGATTCAAGGACAGCTTGGCGAGCTTGGTATAGAGCACCGAGCGGGGAATGCCCAACAACCGCGCCGCTCGGGAACGGTTGCCGCCACTGGCGGCCAGGGCCTGGCGAATGGCCTGACGCTCGGCGTCGGCTACGGCCTCCGCCAGGGGACGCAGCGGCGGGGCGGGGGGCGTCTCGCCGCTGGGCCGAGGCAGGGCGGGAGTCAGGGTGGCGGCATCGATCACGCTGCACGCCTCGTTGAGGGCCAGGGTCTGCTCCAGTACATTGCGCAGCTCGCGGATATTGCCGGGCCAGGGCTGGGCGGCCAGCAGCGCCACCGCGTCCGGAGCGATCTCGGCGCGGGGTTCCCCGCTCTCCAGGGCCAGCTTCTCGAGGAGTGCCTCGCAGAGGATGCCCATGTCGGCGGGGTGCTCGCGCAGCGCCGGCAGGCGGATGGTCAGGACATTGAGGCGGTAGTAGAGGTCAGAGCGGAAGCTGCCCTCGGCTACCATGGCCTCCAGGTCCCGGCTGGTGGCGGTGATCAGGCGCACATTCACCGGCTGCACTTCGTTGGAGCCGAGGGATTCCACCTCCCCCTCCTGGATGGCTCGAAGCAGCTTGGCCTGCAGCGCCAGGGGCATGTCGCCTACCTCGTCGAGGAACAGGGTGCCGCCATCGGCGAGCTGAAACTTGCCCTGGCGGGCCCGCTTGTCGGCGCCGGTATAGGCCCCCGGGGCCACGCCGAAGAACTCCGCTTCCAGCAGGCCCTCCGGCACCGCCGCCACATTGACCGCCACCCAGGGGCCCTCGGCCCGAGGCGAGGCGGCATGGATGGCTTGGGCCAGCACCTCCTTGCCGGTGCCGGTCTCGCCGAGCAGCAGCACCGGGGTGTGGCGGGCCGCCGCCAGGCGGGCGCGGCGCTTGACCTCGAGTACCTCGGGGCTGGCGCCGACGAAATCGCCCATCTCGTAGCGGGCCCCGCGCCGGGCCAGGGCGCGTCGGGCGGCGGCCAGGTCGCGCTGCAGGCGACGGTACTTGCTGATCATGGGGGTCAGCGGCTGGAGGTCGTCGTAGAGGATAAAGGCGACGGCGCCGATGACCCGGCCGTCGATCTCGTCATGCACCGGCAGGCGCATCACCACCAGCTGCTGGTCATGAGCCTCCATGATATCCAGCAAGATCGGGCGGCCGCTGCGCACCACCTCCGGCATGCGGGTATGGGGAATGATCCGGGCCACCGGGCGGCCGATCACCGCCTGGGGATCGCCGATCCCCAGCAGGCGGCAGTAGCTGTCGTTGATCCAGGTGATGCGGCTGTCCACATCCACCGAGATGGCCCCGGCGCTGGCCTGCTCGAAGATCGGGAAGAGGATGTCCACCGCTTGGGGGCTGAGGCCCTCCCGGGGGGACGGCGACTCGCCCCGGCGTGCTTCGCCGGGGAAGGCGGCCCGAAAGCCGCCCTCTCGCTTAGGCGTCGACATGGTTCGGGCCTGGAGCGCGTCGTTGCTTCGAGGCTGGCATGGCCTGCATGCTTAGAGCGCGGCGATCTTGTCGCGCTGTTCGGCCAGCAGGCGGCGAGCGGCCTGGAAATCGCTCAACTTGCCGCGCTCCTTCTCCACCACCGCCTCCGGGGCCTTGGCCACGAAGCTCTCATTGCCGAGCTTCTTCTCGATGCCGCCGATCAGCTTGTCCTGCTTGTCGATCTCCTTGTCGAGACGGGCCAGCTCGGCTTCCTTGTCGATCAGGTCGGCCATGGGCACCAGCACTTCCATCTCGCCGACCAACTGCGTGGCAGAAAGGGGCGCCTGGGCCGGGTCGTCGAGCCAGGCGATGCTCTCCAGTTTGGCGAGCTTGGCGAGGAAGCGACGGTTGGCCTCCAGGCGCGCCCGGTCGGCCTCGTCGCCCTTGGTCAGCAGCACGTCGAGGGGCTTGCCCGGGGCGATGTTCATCTCGGCGCGAATGTTGCGCACCGCCACGATCACCCCCTTGAGCCACTCGATATCCCGAGTGGCGGCCTCGTCGATCTTGGCCTCCTCCGGCAGCGGCCAGGGCTGGGCCATGATCGAGTCGCCCACGTCGCGCAGGGTGCCGGCCAGCGGCGCGACCTTCTGCCAGATCTCCTCGGAGATATAGGGCATCATCGGGTGAGCCAGGCGCAGGATCGCTTCCAGCACCCGCACCAGGGTGCGGCGGGTGCCGCGCTTGGCCTCCGCGGAGGCCGCGTCGTCCCACAGCACCGGCTTGGAGAGCTCCAGGTACCAGTCGCAGTACTCGTTCCAGACGAAGTCGTAGAGGGCCTGGGAGGCGTGGTCGAAGCGGAACTCCTCCATCGCCTTGGTCACCTGGGCCTCGGTCTGCTGCAACCGCGAGACGATCCAGCGATCCGCCAGGGAGAGTTCCAGCGGCTCGCCATTCAGGCCGGTATCCTCGCCCTCGGTGTTCATCAGCACGTAGCGGGAGGCATTCCACAGCTTGTTGCAGAAGTTGCGGTAGCCGTCCAGGCGGCCCATGTCGAACTTGATATCGCGCCCGGTGGTGGCCTGGGAGAGGAAGGTGTAGCGCAGGGCGTCGGTGCCGTGGGGCTCGATGCCCTCCGGGAACTCGGCGCGGGTGGCCTTGGCGATCGCCTTGGCCTTCTGCGGCTGCATCATATTGCCGGTACGCTTTTCCACCAGGGTGTCGAGCTCGATGCCGTCGATCAGGTCGATGGGGTCGAGGACGTTGCCCTTGGACTTGGACATCTTCTGGCCCTGGCCGTCGCGCACCAGGCCGTGCACGTAGACCTGCTTGAAGGGCACCTCGCCGGTGAACTTCAGGGTCAGCATGATCATCCGCGCGACCCAGAAGAAGATGATATCGAAGCCGGTGACCAGCACGCTGGAGGGGTGGAAGGTCGCCAGCTCCGGGGTCGCCTCCGGCCAGCCCAGGGTGCCGAAGGTCCACAGGCCCGAGCTGAACCAGGTGTCGAGCACGTCCTCGTCCTGGGTCAGCTCGAGGTCGGCGGACAGGCCATGCTTCTCCCGGGCCTCCTCGGCGGTGCGGGCCACGTAGACGTTGCCTTCGGCGTCGTACCAGGCGGGGATGCGGTGGCCCCACCACAGCTGGCGGGAGATGCACCAGTCCTGGAGGTCGCGCATCCAGGCGAAGTACATGTTCTCGTAGTTCTTGGGCACGAACTCGATGTCGCCGTTTTCCACCGCGGCGATGGCGGGCTTGGCGAGGCTCTCCACGGCGACGAACCACTGATCGGTGAGCAGCGGCTCGATGACGTCGCCGGAGCGGTCGCCGTAGGGCAGGGTGTTGTTGACCGTCTCGATCTGCTCGAGCAGGCCCGCGGCCTCCATATCGGCGACGATCCGCTGCCGCGCCGCGAAGCGATCGAGGCCGGCGTA
Source organism: Bisbaumannia pacifica (assembly GCF_007989625.1). GTDB lineage: Bacteria > Pseudomonadota > Gammaproteobacteria > Pseudomonadales > Halomonadaceae > Bisbaumannia > Bisbaumannia pacifica. Next base: position 44,499 of record NZ_BJUK01000008.1, on the reverse strand, counting down.
GGCCTCGGGCAGGCTCGGGTCGATGTCGGGCAGTGGCCGGCCCTGGATATCGAAGGCCTCGGCCCGGGCCAGGATGGCGGCGTCCTGGGTGAAGACGTTGATCAGCGGTAGGCCCTGACGACGTCCCACCTCGTAGTCATTGAAGTCGTGGGCCGGGGTGATCTTCACGCAGCCGGAGCCCTTGTCCATGTCGGCGTGCTCGTCGGCGACGATGGGGATGCGCCGGCCCACCAGCGGCAGGATGATCTCCTTGCCGATCAGTGAGGCGTAGCGCGGGTCTTCCGGGTTGACCGCCACCCCGGTATCGCCGAGCAGGGTCTCGGGGCGGGTGGTGGCGACCACCAGGTGGTCCTTGCCCGCGTCGGTGGTGACGCCATCGGCCAGCGGGTAGCGGAAGTGCCAGAACTGGCCCTGCTGGTCGCGGTTCTCCACCTCCAGGTCGGAGATGGCGGTATGCAGGGTCGGGTCCCAGTTGACCAGGCGCTTGCCGCGGTAGATCAGCCCCTCGTCATAGAGGCGCACGAAGACTTCCTGGACCGCCCGGTAGAAGCCGTCGTCCATGGTGAAGCGCTCGCGGGACCAGTCGACGCTGGCGCCCATGCGGCGCAGCTGACGGGTGATATGGCCGCCGGACTCGGCCTTCCACTCCCAGATCTTGTCGGTGAAGGCATCGCGGCCCAGGTCGTGGCGGCTCTTGCCTTCCTCGGCGGCGACCTTGCGCTCCACCAGCATTTGCGTCGCGATCCCGGCGTGGTCGGTGCCCACCTGCCAGAGGGTGTTGTGACCCTGCATGCGCCGCCAGCGGATCAGGGTGTCCATGATGGTGTCCTGGAAGGCGTGACCCATGTGTAGGCTGCCGGTGACATTGGGCGGCGGGATCATGATCGAGTAGGGGGTGCCTTCGCCGGAGGGGGCGAAGCGGTTGTCGGCTTCCCAGCGCTGGTACCAGCGGGCTTCGATCTGTTCGGGTTGATAGGTCTTGTCCATGGGGCCTTCCGGAGCAATAAGGGTGATACCGCCCGGGAGGGCGCTTGGCGCCACCGGGGACGGGAAAAATGGGCACGATTATAGCCTGTCGCCGGGGGTGGCGTCAGCTAGAGGGGCCGCCAAGACAAAGCGACCGCGGGTGAGATCGCTGAGGGGCGCTGGGGGCAGGTCGGCGCAAAGCGTCTTTTTCAGGGATGAAAAAGTCGAGCGCCCATGGATGGGTTCACAGCGTCTTTGCGGAGTGCCTGCCCCCAGGATAGCCCCGGGCCTCTGAGGGAGGAGCCGGCGCTTAACGGCGCTTGCTTAGGTCGTGGGCGGTGACCGGGTAGCCGCGCTTCTTGTAGGTCTGCCAGCAGGCGCGCTTGGTGGTCAGCACCCGCTGGTGCTGGTTGATGATCTCGGCGACCCGCTCGAAGCGGGAGAACCACTCGGGGATCTCCGGGTGCAGGTTGAGCAGGGCCTGGACCTCCCGGGCCGGGTCCGGCGGCGCCTCCCAGCCCAGGGTCACCGGCACCGTCTCGGCCTCGGCGCTGCCCAGCAGGGCATGGGGCAGGTAGGCGTCGTCGCGGAAGTTCCAGAGGCGCTTGTCCAGGGCCTGGCCCATGACCTCGTCTTCGCAGTGCAGATGCAGCCGATAGCCCTTGCCGGCGATGGTCTCGGCGAGCCGGCAGGCGAAGTCGAGGCGGGCGTCCAGGGTGGTCTCGGGGAGGATATAGAAGTCGACTCGGGTCATGGGAGCCCTGAGGGGGTCGGCGGAATAGCGAATTTGGCCATCGGTGCCGCCGGGCCTCGGGGGCTACCCTGGGGCAAGCACTGCGGCTTGCCCCAGGGTCCCTCGAGGAGACGGCGGTGAGACCGACATTGGCAGGACTTATACCAGGCGGGTCAGCCAGCCGTACTTGTCTTCGCTGCGACCATACTGCAGGTCGAGCAGCTTGGTACGCAGGCGCTTGGCCACCTCGTTGTCGCTCTTGGCGGCCAGGCGGATCGGCCCCTCCTCGGTGACCAGTTCGCCCACCGGGGTGATCACCGCGGCGGTGCCGCAGGCGAAGATCTCGGTGATCTCGCCGGAGGCGGCGCCCTCGCGCCACTCATCGATGCTGATCGGACGCTCTTCTGGGGTCAGTCCCTCGTCCTTGGCCAGGGTCAGCACCGAGTCGCGGGTCACGCCCTCGAGGATGGTGTCGGTGAGCCGCGGGGTGGCGATGCGCCCATCCTTGTAGACGAAGAAGAGGTTCATGCCACCCAGCTCTTCGATCCACTTGTTCTCGGCGGCATCGAGGAAGGCCACCTGGCCGCAGCCATTGTCGCTGGCCTCCTTCTGGGCGGCCAGGGAGGCGGCGTAGTTGCCACCGCACTTGGCGAAGCCGGTGCCGCCGGGGGCGGCGCGCTTGTAGTGTTGCGAGAGCCAGATAGAGACCGGCTCGATGCCGCCCTTGAAGTAGGCGGCCGCCGGCGAGGCGATCACGTAGTAGTCCACCTCCCGGGCCGGGCGCACGCCGAGGAACTTCTCGCTGGCGATCATGAACGGACGCAGGTAGAGGCTGCACTCGTCGGCCGCGCTCTGCGGCGTCGGCACCCAGGCATGGTCCTGGGCCAGCAGCGCCTTGATCGAGCCGATGAAGTCCTCGTCGGAGAGTTCCGGAAGGGCCAGGCGGCGGGCGCTGCGACGGAAACGCTCGGCGTTCTTCTCCGGGCGGAAGGTCCACACCGAGCCGTCGGCGTGGCGGTAGGCCTTGATGCCCTCGAAGATCTCCTGGGCGTAGTGCAGCACGGCGGCGGCGGGGTCCAGGGTCAGCGGGCCGTAGGGGCGCACCTCGTGACCGTGCCAGCCGGCATCGAGGGTCCAGCGCACATGGGCCATATGGTCGGTGAAGTGCTGGCCGAAGCCGGGGGCGGCGAGGATATTGTCACGCACGGCGTCGGCCGCGGGATTCGTGGAGGGCAGCAGGTCAAAGCTTGCAGTGGACACGGCAAAAGGGTCTCCGCTATGGCCGGCGGCATCAGGCGCCGGCGTCTCTCGAGCGATACGGGGTGGCGGGCCGAGGCCCGCCGGGTGTCACAGATGTAAAGGTTGGCGGCGAGATTGGCAACCCTAGGCGGCGTCGCCGTCCTCGATCTGGCCCTCGGCCTCGCGATCCAGCAGGTACTGTGTCAGCAGGCCCACCGGGCGGCCGCTGGCGCCCTTCTGCTTGCCGGAGTGCCAGGCGGTGCCGGCGATATCCAGGTGCGCCCAGGGGAACTGATCGGCGAAGCGCGACAGGAAGCAGGCGGCGGTGATGGTGCCCGCGGGACGACCGCCGATATTGGCCAGGTCGGCGAAGTTGGAGTCGAGCTGCTCCTGGTACTCGTCCCACAGCGGCAGGTGCCAGGCACGGTCCCAGGCGGTCTCGCCGGCATCCAGCAGGTCCAGGGCCAGGTCGTCGTCGTTGGAGAGCAGGCCGGTGGCGTGGTGGCCCAGGCCGATGATGCAGGCGCCGGTCAGGGTGGCGATATCCACCACGCTGGCGGGGTGGAAACGCTCGGCATAGGTGAGGGCATCGCACAGCACCAGGCGCCCCTCGGCGTCGGTATTGAGCACCTCCACGGTGAGCCCCTTGAGGGTCTTGATGATGTCGCCGGGCTTGGTGGCGCGGCCGTCGGGCATGTTCTCGGCGGCGGCGACCACGAACACCAGGTTGAGCCGCGGCTTGATGGCGAGGATCGCCTTGACGGTGCCGAACACGCTGGCGGCGCCGCACATGTCGAACTTCATCTCGTCCATGGCCTCGCCGGGCTTCAGCGAGATGCCGCCGGTATCGAAGGTGATGCCCTTGCCGACCAGCACATGGGGCGACTCCTCGGGGTCCTCGGCGCCCTGATACTTCATGACGATCAGTCGCGAGGGCTGCTCGCTGCCGCGGCCCACCGAGAGCAGGCTATGGGCGCCCAGGGCTTCCAGGGCGGCCTCATCGAGGATTTCGGCGGTCAGGGCACCGCCGGAGGTGGCGGCCAGCCCTTCGGCCTGCTCGGCCAGGTAACTGGGAGTACAGACATTGCCCGGCAGGTTGCCCAGTTGGCGGGTCAGGTTGATGCCCTCGCCGATGGCGGCGCCGATGCGTGCGCCCTCGGTGGCGGCCGCGGCGTCATCGGCCTCGCTGACCAGCAGGGTAACCCGCTCGAGGCGCGGCTTGGGGGCCGGCTTGGACTTGAAGTCGCTGAAGCGATAGCCGGCGCGCAGGGCCGCCTCGGCGGTCATGCGCGCCTTCCAGTGGCTGTTGCGATCGGCCACCGGCACGTCGGTGAAGGCCACGGCGGCGTCGTCCACCGGCAGGGCGGCGAGCTGGGCGAAGGCGGCATCCAGGGCCTTGCGCAGGGCGGCCTCGTTGCATTTGGCGGCATCGCCCAGGCCCACCAGCAGCAGGCGCTCGGCGTTCAGGCCGGGCGCGAAGGGAACCAGCAGCACCTTGCCCAGGTCGGCCGAGAAGTCGCCGCGCTCGATCAGCTGGCCGATCAACCGCTCGCTGGCATCGTCGAGCTTGGCGGCGGCGGGCAGCAGCTCGGCGTCCTTGAACACCGGAACCACGAGGCAGGCCGTCTCGGCCTTGGCCGGATTGGCCGTCTGAACAGGGAATTCCATGGCGTCTCCACAAGACAAGCGAAGGGGGATTCTGGATAATGCCGGCACGGCAGGCCGCCGCGGCCGAACCCCCAGTGTACGCAATGCGAGGCCGCAATGCATGGGGTGACAAGGACGCCACGGCAATCGATGCGGAGACCCTCTTGATCCTATTTCGTTACCTGACCCGCGAGATCCTGCAGACCATGGCCGCCGTGGCCGGGGTCCTGCTGCTGGTGATCATGGGCAGTCGTTTCATTCGCTACTTCTCGAATGCGGCCGAGGGCGAGATTCCGGTGGCCATCCTCGGCAACCTGATGCTCTTTCACCTTCCCGGCTTCCTGGAGCTGATCCTGCCCCTGGCCTTCTTCCTGGGGGTGCTGCTGGCCTATGGGCAGCTCTACCTCAACAGCGAGATCACCGTGCTGGTGGCCTGCGGCATCAGCCCCGCGCGGCTGCTGCAGGTAAGCCTGGTGCCGGCGACCCTGGTGGCGGTGCTGGTGGGCCTGTGCAGCCTGTGGCTGACCCCGGCGGGGGCCCTGCAGACCGCCATCAGCCTGGAGGAGCAGCGCAGCCGCCTCGACTTTACCGCCCTGGCACCGGGGCGCTTCCAGGAGTTCGGCGGCGGGCGTACCGCCTATGCCGAGGCCTTCAGCGAGGATGGTCAGGAGATGCGCGGCGTCTTTATCAGCGAACGCCAACGGCGCGGCGATGGCAGCCCGGAGAGCGTGGTTACCCGTGCCGAGAGCGGTTATCAGACCGTGGATCCCGAGACCGGCAGCCGCTTCCTGGTGCTGGCGAACGGCCAGCGCTACAGCGTCGACCCGGGCCGCCCTGAGGCGGAGGCGCTACGCTTCGGTACCTATGCGGTGCGCCTCGCCGTCGGCGTCGAGCGCCGCGAGCTGGGCAGTCCCGACTATGCCACCACCGCGGCGCTGTTCGACGACGCCGATCCCGAGGCCCGGGCCCAGCTGCAGTGGCGGCTGTCGCTGCCACTGATGGTCTTCGTGCTGGTGTTGATGGCCATGCCGCTGTCGCGGGTCAATCCTCGTCAGGGGCGCTTCGCCAAGCTGTTGCCGGCGATCTTTCTGCATATCAGCTACCTGAGCCTGCTGCTGGCGGCCCAGGACGGCATCGCTCGGGGGGCCTGGCCGGCGGTCATCGGCATGTGGCCGATTCATCTGGGCTATCTGCTGATCGGCCTCGGCCTGTTGTGGCAGGCCCAGCGACGGGGGATGCGCTGATGCTGGCCGATCGTCTCGACCGCTATATCGCCCGCAATGTGCTGGCCGCCATCATCGTGGTCCAGGTGGTGCTGCTGGGCCTGGATCTGGTGATCACCTATATCAATGACCTGGATGACGTCCGGGGCGACTATGGCGCCTTCCAGGTGTTGCTCTATCTGCTGATGCGCCTGCCCTGGCGGCTCTACCAGTATGCCCCGGTGGCGGTGCTGATCGGTGCCCTGATCGGCCTGGGGGGCATGGCTTCCAGCAACGAGTTGACCGTGATGCGAGCGGCGGGCCGCTCCCTGACGCGGATCCTCTGGGGGGTGATGAAACCCGTGCTGCTGATCGTCGTGGTGCTGCTGGGCATCGCCGAGTTCGTCAGCCCGCGTAGCGAACAATTCGCCACCGCCTGGCGGCTGGAGAAGATGCAGGGGGAGGGCGCCGTGCTCTCCCAGAGCGGCGGCTGGCAGCGGGAGGGGGATACCTTCTACCGCTTCGGCGCCATCCGTGCCGATGATACCGTGATCGAGCTGACCCGCTACGAGTTCGAGGGGGACCGCCTGCGCAGTGCGACCCAGGCGGCCCGGGCGGTGTGGGAGGGCGAGGCCTGGCGCCTGGAAGAGGTGGCGGTGACCCGCTTCGAGGACGAACGCACCCGAGTGGCCCAGCACGACACCCTGGCCTGGGAGACCCGGTTCACCCCGCAGCAGCTCGAGCGCCTGCTGCGGGACGTGGAGAGTCAGGCGCCCAGCGAACTCTGGGCCTATGCCCGCTTCCAGCGGGCCCAGGGGCTCCAGGCCACCCAGCCGCTGCTCTATTTCTGGCAGAAGCTGCTGATGCCGCTGACCCTGGCCTCCCTGGTGCTGGTGGCGGCCTCCTTCGTGTTCGGGCCGCTGCGCAGCGTGGCCGCCGGGACCCGGGTCTTCTACGGGGTGATCACCGGCCTCGGCTTCAAGTACCTGCAGGACCTGCTGGCGCCGGCCTCGACCCTGTTCGGCTTCTCGCCGGCTTGGGCGGTACTGGGCCCGACCCTGCTATGTGCCGCCCTGGGGCTCTATCTGCTGCGCCGCTCGGGCTAAGCCGGCACCCATTCGCAAGATGAGGACGCAAATCGATGCAACGAGGCCGTTTTTCCGACCTGGATCGCACCTGGCCCGCCGGGTTGGGACGCCGTCTGGGCGCCATGCTCTACGATACCCTGGTGGTGATCGCCCTGTGGATGGTGCTGGGGTTCGTCGCCGTGGCCCTCAACGGTGGCGAGGCCAACGAGACTCCGCTCTTCCATAGCGTGCTCCTGGTGGCCACCTTCGCGTTTTTCGCCTTCTCCTGGATGCGCGGCGGCATGACCCTGGGCATGCAGGCCTGGCGGCTGCGCATCCAGACGCCCGAGGGAGCACGCATCAGCCTGACTCAGGCGCTGCTGCGTTTCTTCGTCGGCCTGGCCTCCTGGGTCGCCCTGGGGCTCGGCTACTGGTGGGTCCTCTTCGATGGCGAGAAGCGTAGCTGGTCGGATATCGCCTCGGGCAGTCGGGTGGTCGTACTACCAAAGAAGTAATTGCTAATGATTCGCAAGGGGGTTGCCATAGTCTCTGCGAATCATTTACATTTGTTCTCGTAATGAATCGCGAGGACACCCGCATGTATGTCTGTCTGTGCAAGGGAGTAAACGACCGGGCCATCCGCGACGCCGTGGAAGAGGGCGCGCGTAGCTGGCGTGAAGTGCGCGAGCGCACCGGTTGCGCCACTCAGTGCGGCAAGTGTGCCGGCACCGGCAAGGGCATCATGCGTGAGGCCATTTCCGAGGAGATGAGCCTGGCCGCCCAAGACCTCGCCTACGCGGTGTGAGCCTCGTGAACCTAACGCATTCCTGTTTTCGCTCTCCGGCGGTAATTCCCCGCACCTGATAACTTCTCGTAACCTGCTGTTATTCATGGAAAATTAATAAGTTCTGTCGCATACTTTCGGAGTCCCCTGCCGAAGGTGCGCCGAGTCGTGCCTGGCATCCAGAACCAGCGAGGAGATTCCCATGAAAGGCGACGCCAAGGTCATCGGCTACCTCAATACCGTGCTCGGCAATGAGCTGGTGGCCATCAACCAGTATTACCTGCATGCCAAGATGTACCAGGACTGGGGCCTGAAGGCCCTGGCCAAGTGGGAGTACGAGGAGTCCATCGAGGAGATGAAGCACGCCGATACCCTGATCGAGCGTATCCTCTTCCTCGAAGGACTGCCCAACCTGCAGGACTATGGCAAGCTGTTGATCGGCGAGAATACCCGCGAGATGCTCGAGTGCGACCTCAAGCTGGAGCACAAGGCGCGCAAGGACCTGATCGAGGCCATTACCCACTGCGAGAAGGTCAAGGACTATGTGAGCCGCGACCTCTTCCGGCATATCCTCGACGAGGAAGAAGAGCATATCGATCACCTGGAGACCGAGCTGGGCCTGATCGATAAGGTGGGCCTCGAAAATTACCTGCAGAAGCAGATGCACGCCGCCGACTGAGTCGTGGGCCGGCGTCATGCCAGGAGGGCTATGTCGGCGCCATTATCCCCGTCCCCCGCGGCGGCCCTCAGGGTCGTGGGCCAGAGCCTCCATCTGGAGGGCGACTGGACCACCCTGCGCCTCTCGGCGGTGGCCGACGAGGCGCTTGCCCTGGCACCCCAGGCGCCCTGGCGGCTGGTGGCCCATGACCTGACACGCCTGGACAGCAATGGAGCGCGGCTGATCGGCCTGCTCGGCGATGGCGGCCCTCCCGAAGGGCTCGATCCCCGCTGGCAGCCGCTTGTGACCCTGGTGCAAGGGGCCGCGGCCGAGGCCCCGAGGTCGGCCTCGCCTCGGCGGGGCGTCCTGCACCGGATCGGCGAGCGGGGTCTGGCGCCCCTGGCAAGCCTTCGCTCCCTGCTCACCATCCTCGGCCAGCTGCTGCTGGCGCTATTGGCTCTGCTCCGTGATCCTCGCCGCCTGCGCTGGCGCGAGACCCTCAATGTGCTCACCGCCAGCGGTGCCATGGCGGTGCCCATCATCGCCCTGCTGGCGTTCCTGCTGGGCGGCGTGCTGGCCTACCAGGGCGGCATTCAACTGCGCCTGTTCGGCGCCAATATCTTTATCGTCGAGCTGGTCACCCTGACCCTGTTCCGCGAGTTCGGCCCCCTGATCACCGCCATCATTGTCGCCGGCCGCTCTGGGGCCGCCTTTACCGCGGAGCTCGCCACCATGCGCGGCAACCGCGAGATCGATGCCCTGATGACCCTGGGACTCTCCCCGGTGGAGCGATTGCTGCTGCCCAAGTGGCTGGGGCTGGTGATCGCCATGCCGCTGCTCACCGCCCTGGCCAATGCCGCCGGCCTGGTGGGGGCCATCCTGGTGGCCGACGGCCTGCTGGGGGTGGGCTTCGAGACCTTTTACCGGCGGGTGCCGGAGGTGGTGGCGGCCCAGCACTTCTGGGTGGGCATCGGCAAGTCGGTGGTCTTCGGCATGGTGATCGCCCTGGTGGGCTGCAGCGAGGGCATGCGCGCCCGGGGCGATGCGGAAAGCATCGGCCGCAACACCACCGCCAGCGTGGTGCAGTCGATCTTCTGGGTGATCGTGCTGGATGCGCTCTTCTCGATCCTCTTCAACGAACTGGGGTGGTAGGCATGGACGTGCCCACACCGATCCGCTTGCGCGCTATCGAGACCCGCTTCGGTGCCACCCGGGTACACCGCGGCGTCGACCTGGAGGTGCGCCGTGGCGAGGCCCTGGGGCTGGTGGGGGGCAGCGGCAGCGGCAAGTCGGTGCTGCTGTCGGTGATCTCCCTGCTCAAGGCGCCCAGCGCCGGCGAGCTGGCGCTGTTCGGCGAGCGGCTCGACAGCGCCATGGACGAGGCGACCCTGATCCCGGTGCGCCGGCGCATCGGGGTGATGTTCCAGCAGGGGGCGCTGTTCTCTTCGCTGACGGTGCTGGAGAACGTCATGCTGCCGCTGAGTGAGCACAGCGACCTGCCGGCGACCCTGGTCGAGGAGTTCGCGCGCCTCAAGATCGCCCTGGTGGGGCTGCCCGCGGCGGCGGCGGAGCGCTATCCCCGGGAACTCTCCGGCGGTATGCTCAAGCGGGCGGGTGTCGCCCGGGCCCTGGCCCTGGACCCGGAACTATTGTTGCTGGACGAGCCCAGCGCCGGCCTCGACCCGGTCAGTGCCGCCGAACTGGACGCCCTGCTCAATACCCTGCGTCATGCCTTGGGCCTGACCCTGGTGCTGGTCACCCATGACCTGGACTCGCTGTTCACCGTCACCGATCGGGTCGCCTACCTGGGCCAGGGACGGGTGCTGGCGGTGGCTCCGGCGACCGAGCTGAGCGAGAGTCGCGAACCGGAGATCGCCCGCTATTTCGGCAATGCCCGCGCCGCGCGTTTTCGTGCACCGGGAGGGGGCTGAGGAGTCGTTATGCAGACACGCATCAATCCCGCCCTGGTGGGGGGCTTCGTGCTGGGGCTCTCACTGCTGCTGGTCGGCATGGTGGTGTGGCTGGCCGGGGATCGGGACCAGTCCGACTACCTGCGCTACCGGGTCGAGGTCAGCGAGTCGGTGGCCGGCCTCAGCGAGCGGGCCACCGTCACCTACCGGGGCGTCGAGGTGGGTTTCGTAGAGGCGATTCGCCTGAGCCCCGACCTGGAGCGCATCGAGTTGCTGCTGCGCGTCGCTCCCGACTACCCGTTGCGCGAAGGCACCGTGGCGACGCTGCGCAGCCAGCTGCTGACCGGGCGCAGCAGCGTCGAGCTTTCCGGCGGCGAGGGGCCGGCCCTGCCGCAAGGGGGGCCGCCGCCCGCGATCGCCTATCAACCGTCGCGACTCTTTCAGCTCGATCAGGTCCTGGGTGAGGCCCTAGATCGGGTCGACTTGATGGCCGAGCGGTTGGACGGCATCGGTGCCAGTATCGAGGCCCTGCTGGGTGAGGAGAACCGTGACTCGGTCGCGCGGCTGCTGGAGAGCGTGGCGGGCAGCGCCGAGCGCCTCGAGGCCCTGTTGGACGACGAGGCCATGGCCAGCTTCCAGACCACCCTGGATAACCTGGCGGTGATCAGCACCCGGCTGGAGCGCTTCTCCGGTGGGGCCCTGGCCGATCTGGATGGCCTGGGCGACGAGGCCCGCGGCGTGCTGGCGGAGCTGGGCTCGACCCTGGAGCAACTGACCCGTGGAGCCAGCGAGAGCTTCAGCCTGACCGGCGAGCAGGCGCGCCAGACCCTGCGCCGCTTCGATCGCCTGGTGGAGGAGTTGGCGACGCTGACCCGGGAGCTGGAGGCCAATCCACGCCAGTTGCTGTTTGGTCCCGAGCGCCATCCGCCGGGGCCCGGCGAGCGATAACTCCCCAAGCAAGGAGCGCTTATGCGTATGTCACGCCTACTCCCTGTGCTGTTATGCGGCCTGCTGCTGGCGGGGTGTGCCGGGGCGGTGAGCCGGGAGGCACCCACCCCGCTGCGCCTGGAGCCGGTGGCGGCGCCCGCCACCTACGCCGAGAAGCTGGCGCGCCTGAGCGTGGAGTCGCCACGTATCGGCGCCGCGGTGGATCCCCACGACCTGCTCTACAGCGAGGAAGACTTCCTGCGTCGCCCCTATGCCCGGGTGCGCTGGGGGGCGCCGCTGGGCCAGCAACTGGGTGACCTGGTGGTCGAGCAGTTGACCCGCAGCGGCCTGGTGGGAGCCATTCAGCAGGGAGGCGACCCGCGCCTGGAGATCGAGGTGGTGGAGTGGCTGCATGACTATCGGGGCGAGGCGCCCATGGCGCGGATCGCCCTGCGCAGTAGCCTCTATCGGGACGAGCGAGTGGTGGCCCAGTGGCGCTGGTCGGACCGCACCGTCTTTACCCCCGCGGGGCCCCTGCCGGGGCTGGCCGCCCAGCAGCGGCTGTTGGAGACTTGGCTCGCGGAGTTGTTGGCCTGGCTCGATGGCCTGCCGGAGTAGTCCGCGCTTTTAGCCGTGGCGAAAGGCCTTCTCCAGCGCGAAGCGCGGCTGCTCCTCGCCGTCTTTCACCACCGTCTCGGTAAACATCGCCAGGGGGCGGACCCAGAGGCCGTACTCCCCATAGAGCGCGCGATAGACCACCAGTGGCTCCTCGGTCTCGCTATGCCGGGCCAGGCCCATCACTTCATACAGGGGGCCCTTGTAGTGGCGATAGATACCGGGTGCCGGGACGGTCGTGCTCATGGGGTCTGCTCCTGGGGTTCCTGAGTGGTTTGCTGCTGCGCCTCGCGCTGGGCGCGGCGGGCGAGGCGAGCCATTACCCGGGCGGCGGCGGCGAAGCCGAAGCTGCCGGTGACGAAGGTAGCGGCGCCGAAGCCCTCGGCGCAGTCGAGGCGGGTGGCATTGCCGGCGCCGGGCTTCTGCAGGCACACCTCGCCGTCGCTACCGGGATAGACCAACTGCTCCTCGGAGTAGACGCACTCCACGTCGAAGCGTCGCTTGGGATTGCGCGAGAAGCCGTAGTCCCGGCGCAGCCGCGAGCGCACCTTGGCGAGCAGGGGGTCGTGCTGGGTGCGCGCCAGGTCCGCCACCCGGATGCGGGTGGGATCGGTCTGACCGCCGGCGGCACCGGTCACGGTGATCGGCAGCTTGCGGCGCCGGCACCAGCCGATCAGTGCCGCCTTGGCGATCACGCTGTCGATGGCGTCCACCACATGATCGGCGTCCGCGGGCAGGCGCTCGGCCAGGTTCGCCGGCGTCACGAAGGCGGTATCCGCCACCACCGTCATCTGCGGGGCGATGGCCCGGCAGCGTTCCGCCAGTACCTCCACCTTGGGGCGACCGATGGTGCCGTCCAGGGCGTGGAGCTGGCGATTGACGTTGGAGACGCAGACGTCGTCCAGGTCGATCAGGGTCAGCTTGCCGATGCCGGCCCGGGCCAGGGCCTCCACCGTCCAGCTGCCCACGCCACCCACGCCCACCACCACCACATGGGCGTGGCGGAAGGCGTCGCTGGCGCGGCGGCCATAGAGGCGGCGGATGCCGCCGAAACGCAGGTCGTAATCGTCGTTATGCATCAACGGGATTCTCGGAGTCTGTCTGGGGCTGAGGCCAGGACACGGGCGGCGACTCATGCCAGGCGACCCCGCCGCGGGGCAGATGGCCGGCCCAACCGAAGCGCTCGAAGAGCGCCGTCATGCCGGCATCCAGGGGTGCGGTGACGTCGAGCCAGCGGCTCTCCCGGGGATGCTCGACGCCCAGCGATACCGCCGCCAGCAGCAGCCGGGGGCAGCCCAGCCGTTCGGCGAAGAAGCGGTTGTGCACCCCCTTGCCGTGCTTGGCGTCGCCGATGATCGGGTAGCCGCGCCGAGAGAGATGCCGGCGGATCTGATGGCGGCGCCCGCTATGGGGGCGCGCCTCCATCAGCGAGTAGCGGCTCTGGGGATAGCGATCCACCGCCACCGGCAGCTCCACGCTATCCAGGCGACGCACCTCGGTCAGCGCCGCCTGGGCCGGCATCTCGGCCTTGGGGCGGGGCCCATCCTCTTCCCGCAAGGCGTAGTCGAGGCGCGCCGCCTCGGGGCCGATGCCGCGCACCACCGCCAGGTAGCGCTTGTGGATACGCTGCTCGGTGAAGGCGGCGTTGAGCTCGGCGGCGGTGCGCGAATCCAGGGCGAAGAGCATCACCCCGGAGGTGGGGCGATCCAGGCGATGCACCGGGTAGATCCGCTGCCCCAGCTGGTCGCGCAACTGCTGCACCAGGAAGCGGGTCTCGCCCCGGGCCAAGGGACTGCGATGGACCAGCAGCCCGCTCGGCTTGTGCACCGCCACCAGGTGCGCGTCCCGGTAGAGGATGGCGATGGGGGTGTCGTCGGGGGAATGGCTTATGGGCACTACTTGCAAGACCTGAGCATCGGCAAAACGGGGCCTATTGTCGCCGCTGGGCGCCGTCCTGTCACGATGGCTGTCGCCCTATTACAGGAGCCACCACCTTGGTCGTCTCGCCGTGATCAGAGGATTCCGCCAGGCTAGGGGTGCCGCCTCTGGAGTCCGCCATGAAACTCTCTGCCGCCTATCGCCTCGCCGCCACCATCCTGCATGGCTTCGATGAGTACCGTACCCGCTTCCGGGCCATCACCCGGGACGCTAGCCGGCGTTTCCGGGACGCCGCCTGGCGGGAGGCGCAGCAGGCCTCGGCGGCGCGCATCAACCTCTACGACGACAAGGTGGCGGCGACCCTGGGGCGACTCCAGCGCACCTTTCAGGCCGAGGTGCTGACCCACTGCGAGTGCTGGCGGGAGGCCAAGGCCCACTACGCCGAGCTGATCGACCAGCGCCTCGACTACGAGCTCGCCGAGACCTTCTTCAACTCCCTGTTCTGCTCGGTCTTTCACCACCGCCATATCCGCGACGACTGGATGTTCGTCTACAGCTCCCGGGATAGCGCGCCCCGCCATTCGGGCATCTGCCTGACCCGCACCCGGCGGGTCGCCGGCGACTGGGTCGGCGCCCTCCATTGGGCCCTGGGGGAGGCGCGCCTGGAGACCCCCTTCGACGACCTCGAGCGGGACGCTCGCCTGGGCGCCGACTTCCTGGTCGGGCATCTCCCCGCGATGCTGCGCGACGCCGACGATACCGAGATGGAGCTGCTGGAGAGCGTCTTCTATCGCAACAAGGGCGCCTACCTGGTGGGGCGGCTGCGCGGCGGCGCCGAGCAGTTGCCCCTGGCGCTGCCGATCCGTCATGGCGATGGCTATGGCGAAGAGGCGGGGGCCAGCGAGGGCCTGCACCTGGATACGGTGCTGATCGAGCCGGAGGAGGTCTCGATCATCTTCTCCTTCACCCGGGCCTACTTCCAGGTCGATACCCAGGTGCCCGGCGAGTGCGTCGACTTCCTCCAGGAGCTGATGCCGGACAAGCCGGAGGGGGAGCTCTACTCCGCCATCGGCTTCTATAAGCACGGCAAGACCGAGTTCTTTCGTGGCCTCAACCGCCAGGTGGCCAAGCGCGAGGATCGCTTCGTTATCGCCCCCGGGGTGCGCGGCATGGTGATGGCGGTCTTCGTGTTGCCCTCCTATCGCACCGTCTTCAAGATCATCAAGGATCGCTTCGACCCGGCCAAGGAGGTGACTCACCAGGTCGTTCGCGACAAGTACCAGTTGGTCAAGTGTCACGATCGGGTGGGGCGCATGGCGGATACCCAGGAGTTCTCCAACTTTATCGCCCGCCGCGATCATTTCGACCCGGAGTGCCTCGACCACCTGCTGGAGGTGGCACCCTCCACCGTCTCGCTGCGCGACGACAAGGTGGTCATCAAGCACTGCTATGTCGAGCGGATGATGACGCCCCTGAACCTCTACCTGGAGCAGTGCGATGCGGCGGAGACGCGCGCCGTGCTCAAGGACTACGGCAATGCCATCAAGCAGTTGGCGGCGGCCAATATCTTCCCCGGCGATATGCTGCTGAAGAACTTCGGGGTCACCCGCCACGGCCGGGTGGTCTTCTACGACTACGACGAGATCTGCTACCTCACC
Source organism: Bisbaumannia pacifica (assembly GCF_007989625.1). Lineage (GTDB taxonomy): Bacteria > Pseudomonadota > Gammaproteobacteria > Pseudomonadales > Halomonadaceae > Bisbaumannia > Bisbaumannia pacifica. The sequence continues at coordinate 29,215 of NZ_BJUK01000008.1, read as the reverse complement.
GAGTGCCACTTCCGGCGCCTTCCCCGCAGCCATGCCGCGGGGCAGGGGGAGCCCGCGGAGCCCTGGTTCTCGGTGGGACCCGATGATATCTTCCCGGAAGAGTTCGGCCCCTTTATGGTCGCCAACCCCGAGCTGCGCGCGCTGTTCACCGAGCTGCATCCGGAGCTCTTCGACCCCGATTACTGGCAGGGGCTGCAACGAGCGATCCGCGACGGCAAGGTGATCGACGTGACCCCCTATCGTGACAAGCAGCGCTTCGTCGAGACGGCTGCCCCGACCCACTGACGATTCATCATGAGCGAGTCCCCCCATCTGGTGGTATTGAGCGGCGCCGGTATCAGCGCCGAGAGCGGTATCGCCACCTTTCGTGCCAGCGACGGCCTCTGGGAGAACCACCCGGTGGAGGCGGTGGCCACCCCCGAGGGCTGGGCACGGGACCCCGAGCGGGTGCTGCGCTTCTACGATGCGCGCCGCGACCAGGTGCGCCGGGCGCGTCCCAATGCCGCCCACAAGGCCCTGGCGGCCCTGGAGAAGCGGGGCTTCCGGGTCAGCATCATCACCCAGAACATCGACGACCTCCACGAGCGGGCCGGCTCCCGCCGGGTGCTGCACCTGCATGGGGAGATCCTCCAGGCGCGCTCCACCGCCGACCCCGGCATGCGCTATCCGCTGCGTCGCGGCGGCATTCGCCTCGGCGATCTCTGTGACCTGGGCAGTCAGCTGCGCCCCGACGTGGTGTGGTTCGGCGAGCCGGTGCCCCGCTACGTCGAGGCCCAGGAGGTCGTCGCCGAGGCGGACCTGCTGCTGGTGGTGGGCACGTCGCTTGCGGTGATGCCGGCGGCCTCCCTGCTGCACCAGGCCCCGCTGGATGCCGAGGCGATCCTGGTCGATCCCCAGGCCCACCAGTTGGCGCCCCCGGGGGTGGTGCGCTTGAACCAGCCCGCCGGTCAGGGCGTGCCGGCCCTGGTCCGGCACTGGACGCGGGAAGGGCGGCTATGGATGCCGGAGACGCTGCTGGAGTAAGCGAGAAGGCGCTATCTCAGTGGCCATGGTCGCCATCGTGGTGATCATCGCCACCGCGGTGCCATCTCCCTCGAGGCCCTATCGCCGGGATCTTGCTCGGCGTGGGTGTCGAGACTGGTTCACCCCATACGGTCGAGCGCAGCCAGTTTTCAGGCATCGCCTAGTCCGGGACCGCCGCTCGCGTTGCCAGCCACTCCCGGGGGGCGTGTCCCTTCACTCGCCGAAACTCGCGGTTGAAGTTCGATTTGGTGTTGAAGCCGCTGTTCAGCATGGCCGAGGTGACGCTTTCTCCGGCCTCCAACTGCAGGCAGGCATGCTCGATTCGATACGCATTGATATAACGCGAGACGTTTTCGCCGGTCGTCTGGTTGATGGTGCTGGAGAGCAGCTTGGCCGGGACTCCCAGCTTGCGTGACAGCCGGTTCAGGGTGAGGCCAGGGTCGAGGAACAGCGTCTGCGAGGTGACGAGGTGGTCGAGTCGCTCTATCAGTGCGCGGTTTTGTTCGAGATCCATTACTGGTGGGGGTTCTGCCGCCGGGCACGCCTCGTTGGGTTCGCTTTCCAGGCTTCGTGACAGGCAGAGCGCGCCGAGCACCAGCAAGATCAGCGAAGAAAAGACGCCGATGATCCACGCTTGCAGCCGGCCCTGTCCCAATACCTGGTCGAGCAGGATCAGGATATCGCTGAACGCGGAGGCGATCAGCGCCAGTGCGATGACCCGCCAAATCAAGCCGGGACGCTCGCCGCTTTCCAGTCGGGGGAGCGGGAGATTGCCTGGCCCTTGTTTCAGGGCGATCAGCAATGCCACCCCATAGGCGACGAAACCGCTGGGAATGACGATATCGAGGACCTGGGGCGCGAATGCCATGCAGAAGGCGACGAAGGCCGGCAAGAGCAGATGCGGTAGGTGGCGGGATGGGGCAAAGGCGCGTATGGCGGTGACCTGAAAGATGATCCAGGCGAGAGGGGGGATCAGTGTCGCCGTCACCGGCTGGACGGTATGGAATAGCGTCACACCATAATGCTGATTGAGTGAGATGACGGTGCCCTGTACGGCACAGGCCAGTATCAGCAAGACGAAAGGCCAGGGGCGGTCGCGACGAGCCAGGGTAAGAATGGCCAGGTAGGCGAGGAGGATGGCGACGATCATCGGAATGGGCAGTGACGGCATGGGGGAGACTCGCAGACAGAAACGGTTCCATTAAGACGCTGGAATCATAGACCTGGAATCGGTCGCACTCGACCTAAAACGGGATTCAGGACGCGGAGGCTCGCCGGGCGCCGGAGAATGAGAGGCCCCTAGGTCTTGAATGGAGAAACCGATGAAAGCGCTATGTGTCGCCGCCGCCCTGGGCATGTTTTCCTTGCCTGTCCTGGCGGAATCGCTGGCCGGATACGACCGCCTGGATATCAATACGTCGCATCGTGCCAGCCTCGTCGAGGGCTCGATCTGGTATCCGGTTGGCACTCCCACTTACCGTAGCATGATCGGCAGCGGGCCGATCTTCCATGGCCGGCCCGCCTATGTCGGCGCCGCGATTGCCGAAGGCAGGCATCCGCTGGTGCTGCTATCGCATGGCTCGGGCGGCAACATGGACGCGCTGGCCTGGCTGTCGTCGGCGCTGGCCCTCAACGGGGCGATGGTGCTGGCCGTCAACCATCCCGGCAGTACCACGGGCGACAGCTCTCCACGCCGCTCGATACGCCTCCAGGAGCGTGCCAATGATCTGACGGCGGCGCTCGACCAGCTATTGGCCGATCCGCAGCTTGCCGCCCATGTGGATACCTCGCGCATCGCGGCCCTGGGCTTCTCGCTGGGAGGGGCGACCGCCCTGAACCTGGCCGGGCTACGGGTAGACTGGGCCGCATTTGGTGACTACTGCGCGTCGTCACAGGGACGCGAAGTCGATTGCCGGTTCTTTGCCAAGGGGGGGATCGTCCCCGACACCTTGCCCGATGGCATCGAGCAGGAGGCGCTCGATACGCGGATCAGCCGTACGATTGCCGTCGATCCAGGGTTTGGTTATGCCTTCACCGAGGAGAGCATCGCCGATGTGGAAGGGGCGGTACTGCTGCTCAATCTTGGCGATCCCGACACGCGTTGGCGGGCCGTGGATATGGGGCCGGAAGGCAGCGATCTGGCCGCTCGACTACCTAACGCCACCTACCTGAGTATCGCCCCGGCCAATCATTTCACTTTCTTGGCCGAATGCCGCGACGGGGCGGTGGAGCGCCTTGTCGAAGAGGGCGAAGACCCGATCTGCAGTGACCCCGAGGGCACCGAGCGCGGGGTGGTGCATGCTCGGATCATCGACACCATCGTGAGATTTCTGGGGCTCTGACGCCCCGTAACGATCGAAGCGTGGGTCGCCGATGGTAGACTGTGCGGCCCCCTCTCTCGGAATCCGAGCGTTATGCTGGACGATATTCCCCCCGACTCCATTACCGATCGCGATCCCGCCACCGGCCATCCGCGCCCGCCACGCCGCGAGTTCAAGGCCCGGGGCAGCTTCGTGGAGCGTTGCGCGGGTTGCAACCTGCCGACGCTCAACTGCCTCTGCCCCTACCGGGTCGAGGCCGAGAGCACGGCCCGGGTGTGGCTCGTGACCCACCCCCTGGAGCATCATAAGCCCACCAACACCGGGCGCCTGATCCGTGACGTGCTGGGCAATACCGAGGTCTTCACCTGGTATCGCACCGCCCCGGACGAGCGCCTGCTGGCGCTGTTGGCGGACGAGCGTTATGCCCCCTTCGTGATCTTCCCCGATGACCAGCCCGACTATGCCCATCGGGTGGTGGGCAGGGAGGCGGTGGCGGCGGTCCGGGCCGAGGGACGGATTCCGGTCTATGTGATCCTCGACGGCACCTGGCGCCAGGCGCGGCGTATCTTCCGCAAGAGTCCCTATCTCGAGGCGCTACCGGTACTGCCGCTGCGCACCGAGCGGCTGACCCGTTATCGGCTGCGCAAGCCCGCCTCCGAGGCCCATCTGTGCACCGCCGAGGTGGCCGCCGAGCTGCTGCGCCAGGGCGGTGACGGCGCTGCCGCCGAGATCCTCGACGACTATTTCCAGGTCTTCAACGACAGCTATGCCGCCAGCCGCCGCTTCGAGAAACTCGAGACGCCGACGCCGGCCATGACGCGGCTGCTGGCACGCCGCGCCGCCGGCACCTGACATGCCATCGCCCCGGGCGGAGCCGGGGCGATAGGGGGTTAGGGCAGGGCGCGTTGGGCGCTCAGGAACCACTGCCGAATAGCGCCCCGGCGATGCGTAGTCCCGCCACCCAGGTACCCGCGGCGGAGCCGATGGTGGCCAGCATGAATACCAGCAGGGTGCGCGAGACCTGGTTGCGCCACCAGCCCTTCACGCTGGCCACGTCGTGGCGCAGCGCGGAGAAGTCGCGTACCTTGGGCTTGCGCATGGCCAGCTCCACCCCGGCGGCGACGAAGCCGGCGCCGATGGTGGGATTGAGGGAGGTCAGGGGCGCGGCGACGAAGGTGGCGGCGATGGTCACCGGGTGGCCCAGGGCGATGGCGCTACCCAGCGCCGAGAGCACGCCGTTGATCAGGAACCACTCGCCCACCAGTTGCAGCCCCAGGCCGGTGTCCCGGGAGAAGCCGATGGCGAAGCCGGTCAGCACCAGGGCGGTGATAAGCCACGGCAGCAGTTTCCAGATCCGCGAGCGGGGCGGGGTGTGTTCCAGGGCCTCACGCTCCACGCCGGGGGCCTGGGGCAGGGGCGCCGCCAGGTGCTCGCCGAGGCCCTTGAGGTGGCCGGCGCCGATCACCACCAGCACATTTCGGTAGCGGCCGGGATTCTCCTCCGCCAGGCGCAGCGCCATATAGCGATCCCGCTCGCGGATCAGCGGGGTATAGAGGGCCTCGGACTGCTCGGCGAATTCGCTGAAGGTGGACTCCAGGACGTCGCCCTCCTTGAGCCGCTCGATCTCCGCCGGGGAGACCTCCTGACGCGAGACGACGCTGCTCAGCAGGCCGGTGATCAGCCCCATGCGCTGCCACCAGGGCACATTGGTGTAGATGCGCTTGAGGGTGATGCCCACGTCCCGGTCGACCAGCAGCAGGGGCAGGCCCGCCGCCTCGCTCTCCTCCAGGGCGGCGCGCATCTCGGCGCCGGGCTCGATGCCGGACTGCTCGGCGAGGCGCTGCTGGAAGGCGCCCAGCGCCAGGCTGGCGGCCACCATGCCCGCCTTGCCCTGGCGAAAGACCTGGAAGAGATCCTGGTCGGCCAGGGCGTCCGGCTCCACCAGGCTATGGTGGCGCGAGGGGCAGAGCTCGATGGCCACCGCATCGAAGTCGCCGGAGCGGATCAGTTCACGCACCTCCGCCGCGCTCTGGGCGGAGACATGGGCGGTACCCAGCAGGGTGTAGCGGGTCTCGCCCACCTGCAGCACCTGGCGCGGTCCCGCCGTCGTGGCCTCCGTTCGGGAGGGCTCGGCGGCGGTGATGTCCTGGGAGTCGGTCATGGGGGCTCGGCATCTGGGAGTGGATGGGGCGATTATCCATAAAGCCGGGCCATCGGCGCAAACCCTTGGCTCCTCCCCCAGCGGTGATTCTCCACCTGGAGAGAGTCAGCGCCGCCAGAAGGCGGGGGTAAAGAGCACCAGCACGGTAAAGATCTCCAGGCGCCCGAGCAGCATGGCCACCACCAGGATCCACTTGGCCAGGTCGGGCAGGCCGCCGTAGTTCGCGCTGGCCTCGCCCAGGGCCGGGCCCAGGTTATTGAGGCTGGAGGCCACCGTGGACCAGGCGGTGACCTGGTCCACGCCGGTGGCCATCACCCCCACCAGCATCAGGAAGAAGAGCATCACATAGACCGAGAAGAAGCCCCACACGGCCTGGGCGATGCCATCGGGCACGCTATGCTTGCCCACCTTGACGGCGATCACCGCATTGGGGTGGATCAGGCGCATGATCTCGCGCATGCCCTGCTTGAGGATCAGGATGATGCGAATCACCTTCATGCCACCGCCGGTGGAACCGGAACAGCCGCCCACGAAGGCGGCCATAAACAGCAGGAAGGGCAGGGCCCCGGGCCAGGCCGAGAAGTCGGCGACGCCGAAGCCGGCGGTGCTGGCCACCGAGACCACCTGGAAGAGGCCGTGGCGCAGCCCCAGGCTGTCGTCATAGGTGCCGGTGACCCAGAGGGCACCGACGGTGATCAGCGCCAGGCCACCCAGGAAGAGCAGCAGGAAGTTCGCCTCCGGGTCGCGCAGGTAATGGCCCAGGCGCTTCTCCCGCCAGGCGACGAAGTGCAGGCTGAAGCTCATCGCCGAGACGACCATGAAGGCCACGCAGATCAGCTCGATGGTGGCGCTGTCGAAGTGACCGATGCTGGCGTCATAGGTGGAGAAACCGCCCAGGGCGACGGTGGAGAAGCCGTGACCCAAGGCATCGAACCAGTGCATGCCCGCCGCCCAGTAGGCGAGGATGCAGGTCAGGGTCAGGGAGGCGTAGATATACCACAGCGCCTTGGCGGTCTCGGTGATCCGCGGGGTAAGCTTGGAATCCTTCAGGGGGCCCGGGATCTCGGTGCGGTAGAGGGCCATGCCGCCGACGCCTAGGGTCGGCAGGATGGCCACCGCCAGTACCACGATCCCCATGCCGCCCAGCCACTGCAGCTGCTGGCGATAGTAGCGCACCGACTCGGGCAGGCCCTCGATGCCGGTGATCACGGTGGCGCCGGTGGTGGTCAGGCCGGAGAAGGACTCGAAGAAGGCGTCGGTCACCGACAGCGCATGCACGCCATCGAGCATCAGCGGCAGGGCCCCGAAGCTGCCCAGCACGCTCCAGAACAGCGCGGCGATCAGGAAGCCGTCGCGGGTGCGCAGCTCCTTGCGGGCATGCCGGTTGGGCCAGAAGATCAGGGCCCCGGTGGCCACGGTAATGCCCAGGGCGATGGTGAAGGCGCTCCAGATGCCGTCCCGATAGAGCAGGGAGATCAGTACTGGCGGCACCATGGTCAGGCTGAACTGCATCAGCAGTAGCCCGAGGATGCGCAGGATCATGCGTAGGCTCATGGTGCCGCAGTCCTTAGGGAAACCACCCGGTTCATCAGAAGAAGGTCAGGCCGACCTGGAAGAGGCGCTCCACGTCGCGGATGCGGCGCTTGTCGACGACGAACAGGATGACATGATCGCCGGACTCCACCACCACGTCGTCGTGGGCGATCAGCACCTCCTTGCCGCGCACCACGGCGCCGATGGTGGTGCCGCCGGGCAGGTCGATCTCGCCGATGGCACGGCCCACCACCCGGGAGGAGCGGGCATCGCCGTGGGCGATGGCCTCGATGGCCTCGGCGGCGCCGCGACGCAGGGAGTGGACATTGACGATATCGCCGCGGCGTACATGGGTCAGCAGGCTGCCGATGGTGGCCTGCTGGGGGGAGATGGCGATATCGATCTCGCCACCCTGAACCAGGTCCACGTAGGCGGCGTTATTGATCAGCGTCAGCACCCGCCGGGCCCCCAAACGCTTGGCCAGCATCGACGACATGATATTGACCTCGTCGTCGTTGGTCAGGGCGCAGAAGATATCGCACTCCTCGATGTTCTCCTCCAGCAGCAGGCGCTTGCTGGTGGCGCTGCCGTGGAGCACCACGGTGCGGTCGAGGCGCTCGGAGAGGGTGGTGCAGCGCTCCAGGCTGTGCTCGATGATCTTCACCTGATGGCTGTGCTCGAGCATCTCGGCGAGGCGCTCGCCGATATTGCCGCCGCCGGCGATCATCACCCGCCGGAAGTCCCGTTCGACCCGGCGCAGCTCGCTCATCACCGCGCGAATATCGCGACGGGCGGCGATAAAGAACACCTCGTCGTCGGCCTCGATCACGGTGTCGCCCCGCGGGATGATCGGCCGGTTGCGGCGATAGATGGCCGCCACCCGGGTATCCACGCTGGGCATATGGCGGCGCAGGAAGCCCAGGTCCTGGCCCACCAGGGGCCCGCCATAGAAGGCCTCCACCGCCACTAGCTGCACCTGGCCGCCGGCGAACTCCAGCACCTGCAGGGCGCCGGGGTACTCGATCAGGCGGCGGATATGGTCGGTGACCACCTGCTCTGGGCTGATCAACACATCGATGGGAATCGCCTCGTGGGCGAACAGGCCGCGACGGGTCAGGTAGGCGGTGGCCCGCACCCGGGCGATCTTGGTCGGGGTGCGGAAGAGGGTATGGGCGACCTGGCAGGCGATCATGTTGACCTCGTCCTGACTGGTCACCGCGATCAGCATGTCGGCGTCCTCGCAGCCGGCCTGGCGCAGCACCATGGGATAGGAGGCGGGGCCACTGACGGTGCGGATATCCAGGCGATTATGCAGCTCGCGCAGCTTGTCGCCGTCGGTGTCCACCACCGTGATGTCGTTCTCCTCGTGGGCCAGGTGTTCGGCCAGGGTGCCGCCGACCTGACCGGCGCCGAGAATGATGATCTTCATGACAGGGATTCCGTCTGCTGATAACCCAAGCTGCCGCCGGCGCTGGGGAAGCGTCGGCGGCGGACCGAAAGGCGCCGGCTAGCATAAACCACCGGGCCACGGGGGTCACTCTTCCAGGGTGAAGCCCACCTTGAGGGTCACCTGCCAGTGAGCCACTTTGCCGTTTTCGATATGCCCGCGGGTCTCGATCACCTCGAACCAGCGCATGTCGTGAATGGTGCGACTGGCCCGAGTCAGGGCCTGATTGACGGCGTCCTCGATGCCCTCGGGGGAGGAGCCGGTGAGCTCGATATGCTTGTAGACGTGGGACATGGGGCCTCCCGTGCCGATGAAGGGGCCCCGCCGTGATGGCGGGGGCTCCTGGCAGTATAGGGGGGCAGGCACCGGATGCCGGTAAACGCTAATTCTTCACCGGGGCGCGTCAGGCGATGGCCTTGCTCTTGTGCAGCCGGGCATAGAAGAAGCCGTCGTGGCTATCCTCCTCGGGCAGCAACTGTCGGCCGGCGCCGGCGGGGCGACCCCAGGCCACGTCGCCGGGGGTGGTGACTTCGGCGTCGGGGGTGCGGGCCAGGAAGGCCTGGATCTGATCGGCGTTCTCTTCCGGCAGTACCGAGCAGGTGGCATAGAGCAGGGTGCCGCCGGGGGCCAGCTTGGCCCAGAGGGCATCCAGCAGCCTGGCCTGCAGCGTCGCCAGCCGGGGGATATCCTCGGCACGGCGCAGGGCCTTGATGTCCGGGTGGCGGCGGATCACGCCGCTGCCGGAGCAGGGGGCGTCCAGCAGGATGGCATCGAAGGGGGTGCCATCCCACCAGTCATCCGTGGCGGCGTCGGCATGCAGCAGGGTGGCTTCCAGCTTGAGTCGCTCCAGGGTCGATTCGACCCGGGAGAGCCGCTTGGCGTCGCTGTCGATGCCGGTCAGGGCCAGGTCGAAGACCTCCAGCAGGTGGGCGGTCTTGCCGCCGGGGGCGCAGCAGGCGTCCAGCACCCGGGCCCCGGGGCGCGGCGCCAGCACCGGGCCCAGCAGCTCGGCGGCGAGCTGGGCGGCCTCGTCCTGAACGCTGACATGGCCGGCCTCGAAGCCGGGGAGCTGGTAGACGTCGCAGGGAGTCTCCAGGGTCAGGCCATCCGGGGAGTGCAGGCAGAGTCGTGCCGAAAGGTGGACGTCGTAGAGGCGGGCCAGGTAGGCCTCCCGATCGCCATGACGGCGGTTGATGCGCAGGGTCATGGGGCCGGGCAGGTTATTGGCAGCGGCGATGGCGCGCCAGTCGTTGGGCCAGGCCTGACGCAGTGCCTTGAGCAGCCAGGGCGGATGCATCAGGGCCACATGAGGGTCCTTGTCCACCTCGGCCTGGAGCGCCATCGACTCCCGTTGCAGGCGGCGCAGGCAGCCGTTGAGCACCCGGGTGGCCCACTCCTTGCCGAGCAGGCGGGCGGCGCCGGCGGTTTCGCCCACGGCGGCGTGGGCCGGCACGCGCAGGTAGAGCAACTGGTAGATGCCTACCAGCAGCAGGGCCTGAATATCCGCATCGCGACGCTTGAAGGGGTGCTTGAGCAGCCGGCCGGCCAGGGCCTCCAGGCGCGGCTGGGTGCGGCAGACGCCATAGCAGAGCTCGCGCAGCAGGCCCCGATCACGGCTGCCCACCTGCCCCTCGTCGAGGCTCGCCAAGGAACCCTTGGCGGTAATCACCGGGACCAGATTGCGGGCGGCGGCGGCGCGCACTTCCTGGCCGTTGGGGGGGCGACGATCGCTCATTGGGGCGTCTCCGTGGGGGTCTCGCCCAGGCGGGTGCCCGGGGTGAAGCGGGCCTGGCCGGCGTTAAGCAGCTCCCGGGTGGCCAGGGGCTTGCCGCCGGGCAATTGGGCGCGACTCACCGCCAGTACCTCGCGGCCGTCCTCGCCGCAGGCGATACGCAGGGCGTCGCGGCCGGCGGAGAGCAGGGTGCCGGGAGGCGCTTGGGGATCCTCGGCGAGGCGCTCGCCGACGGCCGCCAGCCAGACCCGCAGGGGCTGGCCCGCCAGGCGGGTCCAGGCCACCGGCCAGGGGTTGAAGGCGCGCACCCGGGCGGCCAGCTCGGCGGCGGGGCGGCGGAAATCGAGTTCCGCCTCCGCCTTGGAGAGCTTGGCGGCATAGGTCACGCCCGCCTCGGGCTGGGGGGTGGCGGTCAGGCCGTCCGCGGCGAGCCGGTCGAGGGCCTCGACGATGGCCTCGCCACCGAGTGCCGCCAGGCGGTCGTGGAGTTCGCCGCCGGTGGTGGTGTCCTCGATAGAGGTGGTACGGGTCAGCAGCATGGGGCCGGTATCCAGGCCGACGTCCATCTGCATGATGGTCACCCCGCTCTCGACATCGCCGGCCTCGATGGCGCGCTGGATGGGCGCGGCGCCGCGCCAGCGCGGCAGCAGGGAGGCGTGCACATTGAGACAGCCCAGACGCGGGATATCCAGTACCGCCTGGGGCAGCAAGAGGCCATAGGCCACCACCACCATGAGATCCGCCTCGAGGGCCGCCAGTTCGGCCTGGGCCTCGGCATCCCTCAGGCTCTGGGGCTGGTAGACCGGCAGTTCATGCTGTTGGGCCAGGGCCTTGACCGGGCTGGGGGTCAATTTGCGGCCGCGGCCGGCGGGACGATCGGGCTGGGTATAGACGGCGATGACCCGGTGGGGACTGTCGAGCAGCGCCTGGAGGCTGGAGGCGGCGAAGTCCGGGGTGCCGGCGAAGATCACGCGAAGGGGTCGAGTCATGCAGGATGGCCTTGCTGGGTCGTCGGTTCTGACAGGGTAGGCGACATGATAGCGCAAGGCGGCCCTTAACGACGAAGGCCGGGGGATACCCGGCCTTGTCGTGGGGGGGAGGCTTAGGCCTCCTGCAGCAGCTTATGGCGCTTCTGCATCTTCTTCATGACTCGCTCGCGCTTGAGTGCCGAGAGGTAGTCGACGAAGAGCACGCCCTCGAGGTGGTCATGCTCGTGCTGGATGCAGTGCGCCAGCAGGCCATCGGCCTCCAGCTCGTAGGGCTGGCCATCGCGGTCGAGGGCCTTGAGACGGACCCTCAGCGCGCGGGGCACTTCGGCGTAATACTCGGGCACCGAGAGGCAGCCCTCCTGCATCGGCTGACGCTCCTCGCCGAGGGGAGTGTACTCGGGATTGATCAGCACCAGTGGCTGGCTCTGGTCGTCGCTGATGTCCATCACGATGACGCGACGGTGCACATCCACCTGGGTCGCCGCCAGGCCGATGCCGCGGGCGGCGTACATGGTCTCGAACATGTCATCGACCAGCTGGCGAACGGCATCATCGACGCTGTCGACCGGGGCCGCCTTGGTGCGCAGACGCTCGTCGGGAAATTCGAGAATGGGTAACTTGGCCATGGCGTTGAAATCACCGTTGTGCGGGGGTTCGGGTTTCTTTCCATATTGTAGAGGGGTGACGACGGCAACGGAACCACGCGACCCGATCATGGGCGTAATAGTCATGCCCTATCGTGCATCCCGGTGTGCGTGAACGGGACACGGGGATTACACTGATTTACGAAATGCTACATGATGAAGGTGCGGGGAATTCATTCGGCCGGTACCCGATCGGGGCCGGCGGGGCTGGGGGGGCCAAGGGATGAAACGATGCGTGCGATATCTATGCGGCGGGGCGCTGGTGGCCCTGATCATGGCGTGGGTGGCCGCGGCTCAGGCGCAATCGCTGAGCTATGCCGGGCTCAGGGACGATGCCCCGGAGCGCTATACGGTGGTGCGCGGCGATACCCTCTGGGATATCTCCGGACGCTTCCTGCGCCACCCCTGGCAATGGCCGGAGATCTGGCAGGTCAATCCGCAGATCCGCAACCCTCACCTGATCTACCCCGGTGACATCATCTACCTGGCCGACTGCAACGGTCGCCCCTGCCTGCGCCTGGAGCGGGGGCAGGGCGTGGTGCGGCTCTCGCCGGAGGTGCGCCGGGTGCCTCACCGGGAGGCCATCGCGCCCCTGCCCCTGGAGGTGGTGGAGCACTTCCTGCGCCGTCATCGGGTGGTGGACGAGGCCGAGGGGATCGAGAACCTGGCCTATGTGGTGGGCGGCGACGATCGCCGCCTGGTCAGTGGCGCGGGCGATGCCATCTACGTGCGCGGCGCGCTGCCCGATACCGGGCGCCTGGGGATCTATCGCCTGGGCGAGCGCTACGAGGATCCCCAGAACGGCGAGCTGCTGGGCATCGAGTTGCTTGGCGTGGGGCGCGCCCTGTGGCTGCGTCGCGATGGCGAGATCAGCCGCCTGGAGATCACCGAGTCCGATTTCGAGGTGCGCAATGGCGACCTGATCCTGCCGGTGGAAGAGCGCGAGTGGGCCGGTCAGTTCCTGCCCCGGGCGCCGGAGCGCGCCATCAGTGGTCGCATCCTGGCGGTGCCCGGCGGGGTGCAGTTCATCGGCCGCCTGCAGGTGGTGGCCCTGGACCTGGGGCGCCGCGATGGCATCGCGGCGGGACATGTGCTGCGGGTCGAGCAGCAGGGCGAGCTGGTCACCGACCCCAACACCAACGAGCTGATCCAGCTGCCCGGCGAGGAGGCCGGCCTGGTGATGGTGTTCCGTCCCTTCGAGAAGGTCAGCTACGCCCTGGTGATGCAGGCGACGCGCACCCTGGCGGTGGGGGATCGGGTCTATCACCCCGACCGCCGCGAGCTGCTGGCCGACGCGCCCTGAGCGCAGGCGCCGATGACCGCCAGGGAGTGGTGGTTGCTGACCCGGCTGCCTGGCCTGGGGGCCCTGCAACTGGCGAGGCTGCGGGCCCAGTCGCCGGCCTGGCCCGAGGGCTGGCTGGCGCTGCTGCCGGGGCAGGCCCGTCAGGCCCTGCGGCTATGGCTCGAGCATCCCGCCCGCAGCCCCCTCCAGGCCGAGCTCGAGGCCCTGGAGGAATGGGGCGACGCGGCCGAGGATCACCACCTGCTGTCCCCCGATCACCCCGCCTGGCCGAGGCTACTCGATGAATTGCCCGACCCGCCGCCACTGCTCTGGGCGCGGGGTGAGCTCGCGACCCTGACACCGCCCCGCCTGGCCATGGTGGGGTCCCGCCGCCCCACCCGGGATGGCCTGCGGAGCGCGGCTCGCTTCGCCGAGGCCATGGCCGCGCAGGGCTGGTGCGTGGTCAGCGGCATGGCTCTGGGGATCGACGGCGGTGCCCAGGCGGCGGCCCTGGCGGCCGGCGGTACCAGTCTGGCGGTACTCGGGACGGGCATCGACGTGATCTACCCCCGCCAGCATGGCGCCCTCTACGAGCGGTTGCGCCGAGACGGCCTGCTGCTTTCGGAACATCCTCCCGGTACCCCTCCCCACCCTGGCCATTTCCCGCGTCGCAACCGCATCATCACCGGCCTCTCGCGGGGCGTGCTGGTGGTGGAAGCCGCCGAGCGCAGCGGCTCCCTGGTCAGCGCCCGTCTGGCCCTGGAACAGGGCCGCGACCTCTTCGTGCTGCCCGGGTCGCTGCACAACCCCCAGGCCCGGGGCTGCCTGCAGCTGCTGCGCCAGGGGGCGACCCTGATCACCCGGCCCGAGGAGCTGCTGGAGGAGCTGGGGCACTGGGAGGGCCCCCTGGCCGTATCGATGCCCGAGCCGGAGCCTGCCGCCGCCGACGACGCGCCACTGCTGGCGCTGCTCAGCGACGTGCCCACGCCCCTGGATGCCCTGGTGGCGCTGGCCGGGCTATCGGTGGCGGAGTGCCAGCGACAGTTGCTGGCCCTGGAGCTGGAGGGCCGGGTGACGGCCACCGCCGGGGGCTGGATCCGCCTTCCGTAAGGCGCGGGCCATGGTAGACTTTGCCTTTTCAGCGAGAGCGATGAGGTCGCCATGGGTGATGCGCTTCTTTCCAGTGAATCTCTGTCTCAGGGCGTCGCCGCGCTGCGCAGCGGCGGCGTGATCGCCTACCCCACCGAGGCGGTCTGGGGGCTGGGTTGCGACCCGGATGACGACCGGGCGCTGACCGCCCTGTTGCGCCTCAAGTCCCGGGACCCGGCCAAGGGAATGATCCTGATCGCCGGCGATATCACCCAGTTCGGCCCCTGGCTGGAGGGGCTCGACTCGGCCCTGCATGCGCCCCTGGTGGCCAGCTGGCCCGGCCCCAATACCTGGCTGGTGCCGGACAACGGCCGTGCCCATCCCCTGGTGCGCGGTGGCCACCGCAGCGTGGCGCTGCGGGTCAGCGATCATCCCCTGGTCGCCGAGCTCTGTGCCGCCTTCGGCGGGCCCATCGTCTCGACCTCCGCCAATCCCGCCGGGCAGCCGCCGGCGCTCAGCGCGGACCAGGTGCGTGGCTATTTCGGCGACGACCTGGCGGCGCTGGTGGAGGGCCCGCTTGGCGGGCGCGACCAGCCCAGCACCATTCGTGATCTGATCAGCGGGCGCGTGCTGCGCGGCTGATCCTTCCCATGCACCCGGGTCGGGCACTCGTCCGGCCCAATATCGACCGGAGGCTTCGTGGCCCACGCCCATCTCGATGCCGTCAAGACCTACCTGCTGGAGCTGCAGGACCGCTTATGTCAGGGCCTGGCCGAGGAGGATGGCCGGGCCAAGTTCCGCGAGGATGCCTGGACCCGGGACGAGGGCGGTGGCGGCCGCTCCCGGGTGATCGAGAACGGCGCCCTCTTCGAGAAGGGCGGCGTCAATTTCTCCCATGTGTATGGCGCCCAGCTGCCGCCTTCGGCCACCGCGGCGCGGCCGGAGCTCGCCGGACGCGGCTTCCATGCGGTGGGCGTCTCCTGGGTGCTGCACCCGGAGAATCCCCATGTGCCCACCAGCCACGGTAATGTGCGCTTCTTTATCGCCGAGAAGGCGGGCGAGGCGCCGGTGTGGTGGTTCGGCGGCGGCTTCGACCTGACCCCCTTCTACCCGGTGCTGGATGACGTTCGGCACTGGCACCGGGTGGCCCGGAACGCCTGCGCGCCCTTCGGCGACGACGTCTACCCGCGCTACAAGGCTTGGTGTGACGACTACTTCTACCTCAAGCATCGCGGCGAGACCCGCGGCGTGGGCGGGCTCTTCTTCGACGACCTCAACGACTGGGGCTTCGACAAGAGCTTCGCCTTCCAGCGCGCCGTGGGCGACGCCTTCCTCGACGCCTACCTGCCCATCGCCCGGCGCCGCCGGGAGACGCCCTGGGGCGAGCGAGAACGGGATTTCCAGCTCTATCGCCGGGGGCGCTACGTGGAGTTCAACCTGGTCTGGGATCGGGGCACCCTCTTCGGCCTGCAGAGCGGCGGACGCACCGAGTCGATCCTGATGTCGATGCCGCCGCTGGCGCGCTGGGACTACGGCTGGGAGCCCAAGCCGGGCAGCCCGGAGGCGACGCTCTACCGGGACTATCTGCGGCCCCGGGACTGGCTGGGGGAGGCGTCGGCATGAGCGATCGCTACTGCGTCTTCGGCCACCCCATCGGCCACTCCCGGTCGCCGGCCATCCACGCCGCCTTCGCCGCCCAGTGCGGTGAAGCGATCGACTACACCGCCATCGAGGCGCCCCTGGACGACTTCGCCGGCGCCTGGCGCGACTTCGTCGCCGCCGGCGGTCGCGGTGCCAATGTCACCGTGCCCTTCAAGGAGGAGGCCCACCGCCTGTGCGCGACCCTGAGCCGCCGGGCGCGGCGGGCCGGGGCGGTGAATACCCTGGTGCTGGGCAAGAATGGCGACACCTACGGGGATACCACCGATGGCGTCGGTCTGGTCCGCGACCTCCAGCGCCATGGCGTGATGCTGCGGGGCGCGCGGGTCCTGGTGCTGGGCGCCGGGGGGGCGGTGCGCGGGGTGCTGGAGCCGCTGCTGGCCGAGGGGCCGGCGAGCCTCCGGGTGGCCAATCGCACCGCCGCCAAGGCCGAGGCCCTGGCCGATGATTTCGCCGATCTGGGGCCGATCCGGGGCGGTGGCTTCGAGGCCGTCGCCGGGCCTTTCGATCTGGTGATCAACGGCACCAGCGCCAGCCTGGGGGGCGCGCTTCCGCCGCTGCCCGACGACCTCTTCGCCGCGGGGGCGACCGCCTACGACATGATGTATGGCGCCGAGCTCACCGTCTTCCTGCGCTGGGCCCGCGAGCGCGGCGCCCGCCCCCTAGATGGCCTGGGCATGCTGGTGGAGCAGGCCGCCGAGGCCTTCTTCCAGTGGCGCGGCAAGCGCCCCGATACCGCCCCGGTACTGGCCGAGCTGCGGCGCAGCCTCTGAGCGGCATGGTAGATACGACCCGACGCTGGCATCTGGCGCGGCGTCCCACGGGGTCGCCTGTGCCTACCGATTTCACGCTGCGCGAGGTGTCGTTGCCGTCGTGTTCGTTGGGGCAGGTAGAGCTCGAACTGCACTGGCTCTCCGTGGATCCCTATATGCGTACCCGCATGCAGCCCGAGGGCTATGGCTACCTGGCCAAGTGGCAGCCGGGGGCACCGCTCTCCGCCTGGGGGCTGGGGCGCATTATCCGCAGTCGCGGGCGCTGGCGGGAGGGCGACTGGGTGGTCGGCCACCTGCCGGTGGCTGACCGGACGATCCTGACGACCCCCGAACCAGCCGACCTGCTGCCGTTCTGTCTGCCGGCCTGCACCCCGGCCCCCGAGCGTTGGCTCCATGAGCGCGGCATGACCGGTTTCACCGCCTGGTTGGGGATGCGCCACTACGGCCGGCCGCGTCCCGGTGAGACGGTGCTGGTGTCGGCCGCCACCGGGGCCGTGGGCAGCCTAGCCGTGCAGTTGGCCCAGCGCGCCGGGGCCCGGGTGATCGCCGGTGCCGGCAGCGCCACCAAACGTGCCTGGCTGCGCGAGGCACTGGGCGTGTCGGCGACCCTGGATGATCGTGATGCCGAGGGCTTCGCGGCGCAGCTGGCAAAGGCCGCCCCGGAGGGGCTCGACCTGGACTTCGAGAACCTGGGCGGGGCGATCTTCGCCGCCGCCATCGACTGCTTACGTCCCGGAGGGCGGGTCATGCTATGCGGGATGATCAGCCAGTACAATGACTCCGACCCGCGTCGTGCCCCGCCCAACCTGGTGCGTTTGCAGAGACTCGGAGCCAAGCTGATGCCCTTCGTGGTGCCCGGTCACGAGGCCGAGCACTGGGCGCGCTTCCAGGCCGAGATGGCCGAGTTCGAAGGCCTGGCTCCCCTCGATGTAATCGACGGCCTCGCGGCCTGGCCGCGGGCCCTCTGCGGCCTGTTTACCGGCAAGGGGATCGGCAAGCGAGTGGTGCGGTTACGCTGATCACTCAGCGGCGCTTGGTGTAGAGTCCCACCATGCATAGCCCCACCCCCAGTACCGACAGCAGCATGCCGCCGTTGACCAGCAGCGGGTGGCGTTGCAGCAGGGAGGCGAAGGGCTGAGGCATCTCCCGACACACCCCGTCCAGGTAGTCCCAGTGGCCCCCGCCGAAGGTGCAGTCACGCACCTGGGCGAGTTCCCAGAAATAGATGCCCATCAGCGCCAGGGAGGGGAGGATCAACAGTAGCAGTCCGAGTCGTAGCATGGGGGTTCCGTCGGGGTTAGCGGGGGGCTTGGCAGTTGGGTACGCGGCCGGCCTGACGGGCGCGCTCGTAGCGGGCCAGGGCCGGCCCCATCTCCGCCTGCAGGGTGGCCAGGCGCTGGGCATGGCTGGGGTGTGTCGAGAGCCAGGCGGGCGGCTGGCCACCGGAGGCGGCGCGCATGTTCTCCCACAGGGCCAGGCTGGCGCGGGGATCGAAGCCGGCATCGGCCATCAGGCCCAGGCCGATGATATCCGCCTCGCTCTCGTGACGCCGCGAGAAGGGTAGCAGGATGCCGTACTGGGCGCCGGCGCCCATCAGGCCCAACACCTGCTGGCTCTCGATGCCGGCGGAGCTCTGCAGCACCGACAGGCCCAGTTGAGTCACCGACTGGGTCGAAGCCCGCTCGTTGGCATGGCTGGCCAGTACATGGCCGATCTCGTGGCCCACGACGGCGGCTAGCTGGTCGGGGGTCTGGGCCACCTTCAGCAGGCCGCTATGCACGCCCATATAGCCCCCGGGCAGGGCGAAGGCGTTGACCGACGCCTCGTCGAAGACGCGGATCTGCCAGTTCTGGTGGCGGACCCGCTCCGGCAGGGCGGCGACCAGGGCGCCGGCCACGCACTCGGCGTAGCGCTGAGCGGTGCCACCCGCCTGGGGCAGGTCCGACTGGTACTGGGCGAAGGCCTGCTGGCCCATCTGGTTCAGCTGCTCATCCGAATAGAGGGTCAGCTGCTGGCGTCCGGTGGGCGAGGTGGCGCAGGCGGCGAGGCCGAGGCAGAGGGCACCGACGGCCAGGAAACGACTCCATCCCATGGGATTCTCCTCAGGTCTGGTCGGGCCGCAGGAGGCCGACGCTGGCCGGCCCCTGGACGGCGCCGAGGGTTCGCCACAAGATACCCCGATGTCACCCCAGGTCAACCACAGGAGTGGAGCAATGAACGAGGAGTTAACCCAGCGACTGCTGTCGCTGCTGACACGGGTCGAGCCCTGGCTGCCGCCGGCCCCCCAGGCGGTGGACTGGTCCCGGGACGTGGCGGCCCTGTGGCAGCGTCATGCCCTGGGTGGGCAGCTCCTGCCGGTGCCGCTCCGGGATGCCCTGGGCCTGGACGACCTGCTGGGCATCGAGCGCCAGAAGCTGGCCCTGGTGGACAACACCCGCGCCTTCCTGCGGGGGCTGCCGGCCAACCATGCCCTGCTATGGGGCTCCCGGGGCAGCGGCAAGTCGTCGCTGATCCGCGCCCTGCTCAACTCCCTGGCCGGCGAGGGACTGCGGCTGGTCCAGGTGGACCGTCACGACCTGGCGGGGCTGCCGCTGCTGGTCGAGCAGCTGCGCCGCGAGCCGCATCGCTTCGTGGTCTACTGCGACGACCTCTCCTTCGAGGGGAATGACGACGCCTACAAGGCGCTGAAGAGCGTGCTGGACGGTGCCCTCACCGGGCCGCCGGAGAACGTGCTGCTCTACGCCACCTCCAATCGTCGCCACCTGCTGCCGGAGTCGATGAGCGACAACGACGCCAGCCGCCTGGTGGACGAAGAGCTCCACCACGGCGATGCGGTGGAGGAGAAGATCTCGCTCTCCGACCGCTTCGGGCTGTGGCTCGGCTTCCACCCCTTCAACCAGGACACCTACCTGGAGGCCTGCTGTCACTGGGTGACCCGGCTGGGCGAGGCCGAGGACTGGAACGGCGAGGCCCGGACCGCGGCGATCCGCTTCGCCACCCTGCGCGGTGGGCGCAGCGGCCGCGCCGCCTGGCAGTTCGCCAACCAGTGGGTGGGCGGCCGGCGCCTGGCCGGCGAAGCCTGAAACGACGCCGCCCGCCGTCGAGGACGGCGGGCGGCGATCGGACCCGGGAGGCTCAGCGGCGGCGCTTGCCGCGGGCCTCCTTGGTGCGGCCCAGTTCGCGTTTCTTGGCCTTCTCCCGGTCGCTGGCGCCGGCATCGGCGTCATAGGGGTTGTGGCCGGAGCGGAACTCGAAGCGGATCGGCGTGCCGCGCACCTTGAGCACCTTACGGAAGGTGTTGGTCAGGTAGCGCTTGTAGGCCTCCGGCAGCGACTCGGTCTGGTTGCCATGGACCACGATGATCGGCGGGTTGGCGCCGCCCTGGTGAGCCATGCGCAGCTTGATGCGCCGCCCGCGCACCAGCGGCGGCTGATGCTCGCCGACCGCGTCCTGGAGGATGGTGGTCAGGCGATTGGTGGACCAGCGGGTGGTGGAGGAGGCGAAGGCCCGCTCGATGGAGGGGTAGAGATCGCCCACCCCGGTGCCGTGCAGGGCCGAGATAAAGTGCAGGTCGGCGTAGTCGGCGAAGCCCAGGCGGCGCTTGACCTCGGCGCGCATCTTCTCCTTCTGCTCGCTCTCCAGGCCGTCCCACTTGTTGACCGCCAGCACCAGGGCACGGCCGCTGGAGAGCACATAGTCGAGCAGGTGCAGGTCCTGTTCGACCAGGCCGGAGCGGGCATCCAGCACCATGATGGCGACGTGACACTCCTTGATCGCCTCCAGGGTCTTGATGATGGAGAACTTCTCGGCGATCTCGCGGACGTTCTTGCGGCGCCGGATACCGGCGGTATCCACCAGCACATAGGGTCGGCCGCGGCGCTCGAAGGGGATCTCGATGGCGTCGCGGGTGGTGCCCGCCTCGTCGAAGACCACCACCCGTTCCTCGCCGAGCAGGCGGTTGACCAGGGTCGACTTGCCCACATTGGGGCGGCCGATGACGCCGATGCGGATGCCGTCGTCCCGGGCCGGGAGCGCCTCCTCCTCGGGTTGCTCCGGGAAGGGGGCGAGCACTTCCTCGATCAGCCGGCTGACGTTGCGGCCATGGGCGGCGGCGATCGGCCAGGGGTCGCCCAGGCCCAGCTGCCAGAAGTCGGCCATAGCGGAGTGCTCTTCCAGGCCGTCGGTCTTGTTGACCACCAGCCAGGTCTTCTTCTGGTTGACGCGCAGGTGGTTGGCGATGGCCTCGTCGGCCACGTTGAGGCCGGCCCGGGCATCGACGAGGAAGAGCACGATATCGGCCTCGTCGATGGCGGCCAGGGATTGCTCCGCCATGGCCGCATCGATGCCTTCCTCGTCGCCGCTGATGCCGCCGGTGTCGATCACCGTGAACGGCTTGTCGCCGAGGCGCCCGTTACCGTACTTGCGGTCGCGGGTCAGGCCGGGGAAGTCGGCCACCAGCGCGTCCCGCGAGCGGGTCAGCCGGTTGAAGAGGGTCGATTTGCCCACATTGGGGCGGCCGACCAGGGCAATTACTGGGGTCATGGTGTCTCGCGAATGGTCAGGGCTTCGAGGCGCCCGTCGTTGGCCAGCACATGGATCTGGCGGCCCTCGGTGAGGGGGCGCAGCATGATGCCGGAACGGTTGATGCGGGTACGGCCGGCCAGCTCGCCGTTGCGAGCCTCCAGCAGGTGCAGGTAACCCTCGAAGTCACCCAGCACCAGCTTGCCATCGGCGAAGGCCGGGGCGGTGAGCCAGCGCCCCTCCAGGGCCTCGTTGCGCCAGATCGGCTGGCCGGAGAGGGCGTCCAGGGCGAGCACATGGCCGGCCTCGTTGACGGTAAACAGGTAGTCGCCCACCAGCAGCGGGGTCAGGTAGCTGGAGTGGTCGCGCTGCCACAGTACCTCGCCGGAGGTGGCTTCCAGGGCCACCAGGCGGCCGTTGTAGCTGGTCACATAGAGGCGACCGTCCGGGGTCAGCAACGGCTGGCCGTCCAGGTCGACCAGGCGGGCGATCTCGCTGCGGCCCTGGGGCACGGCGACCCGCAGGTCCCATAGCGACTGGCCGCTGCGGTTATCCAGGGTCACCAGGCGGCCGTTGGCGAAGCCGGCGAAGGTGACCGGCTCGATCACCCGGGGGGTGCCGGTGCCGCGCAGGGTCAGGGCCGGCTCGTTGGCGGTATAGACCCAGCGCTCGGCGCCGCTGGCGCGGTCCAGGGCGGTGACGCTGCCGTCGACGCTCTGCACCACCAGCAGCTGCTGGCTGGGTTGGGGGGCGGCCAGCACTTCGCTGGGCACCCGCGCGCGCCAGGCGAGGCTGCCGTTGTCCTGGTTCAGGGCCAGCACCTCGCCGTTGCGGGTGCCCAGGTAGAGTTGCCCGGCCACCGCGGTCAGGCCGCTGGAGACGGCCTCGTCGAGCTCCTGGCGCCACTCGATCTCGCCGCTGTCGGCGTCCAGGGCCAGCAGGCGTCCTTCGGCATCGGCGGCGAAAAGGCGCTGGCCATCGCGGATCGGCGCGATGGGGTAGCCGGCACGGCCCAGGCCGCTGCCGATGCCACGGCTCCAGTCGCTGGCGAGGTCGGCGCTGGCCTCGAAGGCCTCCAGGGCCTTGGGCGGATACTGGGGTTCACTCTTGCTGGCACAGCCGGCCAGCAGCGCCAGGGCGGCGCAGGCGATTACCAGGGTCGGTTTCATTGGTCGGCTCCTTCCTGACCGAGGTCGTCCAGCTTGAGCTGGACGCCATAGAGGGCCTGGCCATGGCGCTCGGCCAGGCTCAGGGCATCGCGATAGGCGCGGCGGGCCGCCGCCACCTCGCCGAGGGCCAGGCGGGCATCGCCGATCAGCTCGGCGCGCTGGGCGCCGAGTGCCTCGGCCAGCTCGCCCTCGAGGGTCGCCACGGCCGCGGCGGGCTCGTCGTCGGCCAGCTGCAGGCGGGCCAGGCGCAGTCGCGCCAGGTCACGCACATAGGCATCCTCGCTGGCCTGCACCAGGTCGCCGAGGACGGCCCGGGCGGCGACCCGGTCGCCGGCCTCCACCGCCAGGCGCGCCTCGATCAGCCGCGACAGGTCGGCATAGAGGGTGCCGTCGTGGGCATCGGTGATCTCGTCCACCAGGCGCTGGGCCTCGGCCAGGCCGGCTTCGTCGAGACGCTCCTGGGAGGCCAGGCCGATCAACTGCTGGTAGCGGATGGAGGCGGCCTCGGCCTGATTGGCCTGATAGCTCTGCCAGGCATTCCAGCCGATGAGCCCCGCGGCGGCCAGCACCACGCCGGCGACCAGCGCCATGCCGTTTTCCTTCCACCAGCGCTTGAGCGCTTCCAGCTGCTCTTCTTCGGTTCTCAGCTCCGCCACGGGCGGTCTCCTTGTCGATCGAATGGGTCGCGGATCAGTCGGCGAGCAGTTCCGGCAGGGCCGACACCAGGGCCTCCCGGGAGAGGCTCTGCTGGTCGCACTCCTCGCGCAGGAACTTGAGGGTCACGCGGCCTTCGGCCAGTTCGTCCTCGCCGAGCAGCAGGGCCAGGCGTGCCCCGCTCTTGTCGGCCTTCTTGATCTGGCTTTTGAAGCTGCCGCCGCCGCAGTGCACCTGCAGGCGTAGCTCGGGCAGGGCGCCGCGCAGCTCCTCGCCGAGCAACAGGGCGGCGCGGCTGGCGGCCTCGCCCATGCCCAGCACATAGAGGTCGAGGCTCGGCCGGGCCGCGGCGGGCATCAGCTCCAGGGTTTCGAGCAGCAGGATCAACCGCTCGATGCCCATGGCGAAGCCCACCGCCGGGGTCGGCTTGCCGCCCAGCTGCTCCACCAGGCCATCGTAGCGGCCACCGGCGCAGACGGTGCCCTGGCTGCCGAGGGCCGTGGTGGTCCATTCGAAGACGCTGCGCGAGTAGTAATCGAGGCCGCGCACCAGGCGCGGGTTGATCACGTAATCGATGCCGGCGTCGTCGAGGATCGCGGTCAGGGCGGCGAAGTGGTCCCGGGACTCGGCGTCCAGGTGATCCATCAGCCGCGGCGCGGCGTCGAGCATGGCCGCCATGTCCGGGTTCTTGGAGTCGAGGATGCGCAGCGGGTTGCTGGTCAGGCGACGCCGGGAGTCCTCGTCGAGCAGCGCATGGTGCTCCTCGAAGTAGGCCACCAGGGTCTCCCGGTAGGCGGCGCGGGCCTCCAGGGAGCCCAGGGAGTTGAGCTCCAGGGTGACGTGTTCCATCAGCCCCAGCTCCTGCCACAGGCGGGCGGTGAGCAGGATCAGCTCGGCGTCCACGTCGGGGCCCTCGAAGCCGAAGGTCTCCACGCCGACCTGATGGAACTGGCGGTAGCGACCCTTCTGGGGGCGCTCGTGGCGGAACATCGGGCCCTGGTACCAGAGGCGCTGGGTCTGGTTATGCAGCAGGCCATGCTCCATGGCGGCGCGCACGCAGCTCGCCGTGCCCTCGGGACGCAGGGTCAGGCTGTCGCCGTTGCGGTCCTCGAAGGTGTACATCTCCTTCTCGACGATGTCGGTGACCTCGCCGATGGAGCGCGCGAACAGGGCGGTCTGCTCGACGATGGGGGTGCGGATCTCGGCATAGCCGTAGCGCCGCATCAGGTCGCGTACCTTGCCCTCGAAGTACTGCCACAGCGGGGACTGCTCCGGCAGCAGGTCGTTCATGCCACGAATGGC
This sequence comes from Bisbaumannia pacifica, assembly GCF_007989625.1. Classification (GTDB taxonomy): domain Bacteria; phylum Pseudomonadota; class Gammaproteobacteria; order Pseudomonadales; family Halomonadaceae; genus Bisbaumannia; species Bisbaumannia pacifica. The sequence continues at coordinate 4,916 of NZ_BJUK01000008.1, read as the reverse complement.
CTGGATCTTCTTGCTCAACATTGACTCCTTGATGGGGCGCCCTCAGCCGCGGGCGATCGTATCCTTCTCGGCGGCTTGCTTCTCGCGCACCTTGGTGCGGATCAGCGCCTCCAGCTCGTCGACCAGGTTGTCGTTGCGCAGCTTGCTGGCCGGCTTGCCATCGATATAGACGAGGTTGGCGGGGCTGCCGCCGGTGAGGCCGAGATCGCTCTCCTTGGCCTCGCCGGGACCGTTGACCACGCAGCCGATCACCGAGACGTCGAGCGGCGTCATGACGTCCTCGAGGCGCTCCTCAAGGGCATTCATGGTGCCGATGACGTCGAAATTCTGCCGCGAGCAGCTGGGGCAGGCGATGAAGTTGATGCCCTTGGCGCGCAGGCGCAGGCTCTTGAGCATGTCGAAGCCGACCTTGATCTCTTCCACCGGGTCGGCGGCCAGCGACACTCGGATGGTATCGCCGATGCCGTCCATCAGCAGCAGGCCGAGGCCGATGGAGGACTTGACGGTGCCGGAGCGCAGCCCCCCCGCCTCGGTGATGCCCAGGTGCAGGGGCTGTTCGATGCGGGTGGCCAGGTCGCGGTAGGCGGCCACCGCCATAAAGACGTCGCTGGCCTTGACGCTGACCTTGTACTCCTGGAAATCGAGACGATCGAGGTGATCGATATGGCGCATGGCGGACTCCACCAGCGCCGCCGGGGTCGGCTCGCCGTACTTCTTCTGCAGGTCCTTCTCCAGGGAGCCGGCATTGACGCCGATGCGGATCGGGATGCCGTTGTCCCGGGCCGCGGAGACCACGGCACGCACCCGCTCCTCGCGGCCGATATTGCCGGGGTTGATGCGCAGGCAGTCGACGCCGAGTTCGGCGACCCGCAGGGCGATCTTGTAATCGAAGTGGATATCCGCCACCAGTGGCACCGCCACCTGCCGCTTGATCTGGCCGAAGGCCTCGGCGGCGTCCATGTCGGGTACCGAGACCCGCACGATATCGGCGCCGGCGGCCTCCAGACGCTGGATCTGGGCCACGGTGGCGGCCACGTCCAGGGTATTGGTGTTGGTCATGCTCTGCACCGAGATGGGCGCATCGCCCCCCACGGGCACCGAGCCCACATGAATCTGGCGCGACTGACGACGGATGATCGGAGATTGGGCGTGCATAGGACTTAGGGTCATTCTCCCAGGGTGAAGCGCGCGACGTTATTGGCGCCGGCGCGGGCACCGAGATCGATGGTCTCGCCGCGGTAACGCAGCTCGACGCCGCTGGCATTGCCGACGGTCAGGCGGAAGGGCGGCTCGCCCTCCAGGCTGGCGGTCTGCCCCGGCTCCTGCAGGCCGATCAGGATGCGCTGGCCGTTGGCGTCGAAGATCTCGGTCCAGGACTGTTCGTTGAAGGTCAGCTCCAGGCGACGCGGGTCCGCGGCGGCTGCCTCCTCGGTGGCTTCCTCCTCGGTGGCGGGCTCGTCGGCCGCCTCGGCGCTGGGGGGCGCGGCATCGGCCTCGTCGGCCACGCCGGCCGCATCATCGGCCGTGGTGGCGTCGCGCTCGGGGACGACCTCTGAGGGCGTCGCCTCGATACCGGGCGTCTCGATACCGGGCGCCTCGATACCGGGCGTCTCGATCGCGGCGGGGGCCTCGGGCTCGGGGCCCTGGTCGGTGGCCACCTGGCTGGACCAGTCGCGGCTCGGCTCGTTGGCCGGCGTGCCGTCGAGGCTATCCACCGCCACCGGCGCCTCGTCCTCGAGGCCGCCGAGCTCGTTCCCGCCGCGGCTCTGCCACCACAGCAGGGTCAGGCCGACCAGGCCGAGGAGCACCAGCAGGGTGACCAGCTTGAAGAGCCAGGCCCCCAGTCGCGACGGTGGCTTGGTGACCTGCACCGGCGTCACCGGGCGTTCCGCCTCCTGACTGCCGTGGCGGGCGTTGTAGGCGCCGATCACCGGGCCGTCGTCCATGCCCAGGAAGCGGGCATAGGCGCGCAGGTAGCCACGCCGGTAGGCGGAGACCGGGACCTCGCCGTAGTCGTCCTCCTCCAGGCCGCCGATCACCGCCGGGCGCAGGTTGAGGCCGGCGGCGATCTGCTCCAGGGAGAGCCCTTGGCGCTCCCGTTCGGCCTTGAGCAGGGCGCCGGGAGAGGGGGTGCTGGACACCGCATCGAGTGAGGGGTCGTGCATGTCGCTCATGACTGAGCATCCTTGATCGAGAGTCGGGGGTCAGAGAGTGCCATGAGGACGCAGCGGCGAGTTCGATGACGAGGTGGCGCCGCCTTCGGCGGCGCGAATCTGGCTGGCCAGGCGCTGGCTGGCGGGAGTGGCGCCGGCCAGACGCATAAACAACTGCAGCTGCTCCCGGGCACGCGAATAGTTTCCCTGGGCGTACTCGAGTTGGGCCAGCAGGAAGTAGCTGCGCGGGGCGCGAGCGTCGATGGCCTGGGCGCGCTCCAGGCTCTGGCGCGCCGCGGCGACGTCGCCGATCTCCTGCTGACATTGGCCCAGGTTGGCAAACAACTGGGCGCGATTATTGTACTGGGTATCTCGGGAGGCCTGCGCCAACTGCTCGCAGGCTTCGCGGGTGCGGCCGCGATCATAGAGGAAGGCCGCATAGTTATTGCGCGCCCGGGTAAAGTCGGGAGCCTGCGCCAGGGCGCGTTGGAAGTACTCTTCCGCCAGGCGCGATTCGCCCTGGCGCTGATAGACGATGGCCATGGCCTGCAGGGCTTCCACGTCCTGGGGATCGGCCTGCAGGGCGTGATCCAGGGCGGCGAGGGCGCGTGGCAGGTTGTTGCGCTCCAGGTAGCCCAGCCCCAGCTCGGTATAGGCCTCGACGGGCGAGGTGCTCGTCGTTTGCACTGCCTGGCCCGCACAGCCTCCCAGGCCCAGGCTGGCAACCAGCAGCAGGGGAAGGGCGAGGCGGCGTGGGGGGCGGGGCTGGGTGGAACGACGGCTCATCGAATCCTCGCATGACGACTAAGTGGGAACAGGGCTCGGCGAGAGGCCGAGGCCTTGGCAAAAGGCCTCACCATCAAAGCGCCCCGCCCGGTTGAAGTCAAGGTGACCGACGGCTCAGTCGGCGTCGATCTGGATCGACTGGATATAACGCTCGTGACGCTTGGTGCGATCCTTGACCCGACCCACCAGCTGGCCACAGGCGGCATCGATGTCGTCGCCGCGAGTGGTGCGGATCGGCGCCGTATAGCCCAGTTCATAGAGCCACTGCTGGAAGCGCATCACCTGGTTGCGGGACGGCTTCTCGTAGCCCGAGTGGGGGAAGGGGTTGAAGGGAATCAAGTTGATCTTGCAGGGCAGCTCCTCGAGCAGCTCGGCGAGCTGGCGGGCGTGCACCTGCTGATCGTTGACGTCCTTGATCACCGTGTACTCGATGGTGACCAGGCGGGTGTCATCGCACTTGCCGAGATAACGCTTGCAGGCGTCGAGCAGGGTGCGAATGTCGTACTTGCGGTTGAGCGGCACTAGCTCGTTGCGCAGCTCGTCATTGGCGGCGTGCAGCGAGATGGCCAGGCTCACGTCGAGCTCGTCGCCGAGCTTGTCGATCATCGGCACCACCCCGGAAGTGGAGAGGGTGACGCGGCGCTTGGAGAGGCCGTAACCGTTGTCGTCGAGCATCAGCTTCATGGCCGGCACGACGTTGTCGTAATTGAGCAGCGGCTCGCCCATGCCCATCATCACCACATTGGTGACCGGGCGATTGGCGGTATCGCGGCGCGGGCCCACGCTGCGCTGGGCGACCCACACCTGGCCGATGATCTCGGCGGCGGTGAGGTTGCGCTGGAAGCCCTGCTTACCGGTGGAACAGAAGCTGCAGTCCAGCGAGCAGCCGACCTGGGAAGAGACGCACAGGGTGCGGCGCTTGCCGTTCTCGGCGGGAATCAGCACCGTCTCCACGTAGCTGCCGTCTTCCACCTCCAGTACCCATTTGCGGGTGCCGTCGCTGGAGGTGCCCTCATAGACCACGCCGGGGCCACGGATCTCGGCCACCTCATTGAGCTTGGCACGCAGCGGCTTGGAGAGGTTGGTCATGGCCTCGAAGTCGTCACAGCCTTCGATATGGATCCACTTCATCACCTGGGCGGCGCGGAATTTCTTCTCGCCCAGCGACGCGAAGAAGGCTTCCAGCGCCTCGCGGGTCATGCCGAGCAGGTTGGTACGTTGGGGCGTGGTAGTGGTCATGGCGATCAGCGGGTCGGAGGAGGGAGGGCGGCCGGGGAGGCGGGGGACGTGCCCCCGCCCGGGAGATCAGCGCGGGCAGATCTCGTCGGCGCCGAAGAAGTAGGCGATCTCGCGCTCGGCGGACTCGGCGGAGTCGGAGCCGTGCACGGCGTTGGCGTCGATGGTTTCGGCGAAGTCGGCGCGGATGGTGCCCGGCGCGGCTTCTTTCGGGTTGGTGGCGCCCATCAGCTCACGGTTCTTGGCGATGGCGTCGTCGCCTTCCAGCACCTGCACGACCACCGGGCCGGAGGTCATGAAGCCGACCAGGTCCTTGAAGAAGGGACGCTCCTTGTGCTCGGCGTAGAAGCCGCCGGCCTTGTCGTCGTCCAGCTTGAGCATCTTGGCGGCGACGACCTGGAGGCCGGCCTTCTCGAAGCGGGCGATGATCTCGCCGATGGCGTTCTTGGCGACGGCGTCGGGCTTGATGATGGACAGGGTACGTTCGGTAGCCATGGGGCGTGTCTCCGTAATGGAATGGACAGGGTCTTCAGGATAACGACGCGCCGCCCTGCCCTGGGGAAGGGCAGGCAGCGTATCGGGCAAGTGGTTCGGCGGCGGGCGACCGCGAGGCGAGCCGATAAAGGCGCCGAATGGGCGCGCATTATAGCGGCTTATCGGCCGCCGGGACAATCGGCGCCGTCTTGTACTCGGATCGACTCGGCCGAAGGCTGAGGGGCGCTGGGGGCAAGCCGGAGCAAA
>NZ_BJUK01000007.1 GCF_007989625.1 Bisbaumannia pacifica | reverse complement strand
AGGCGTTCGGCGTTGACCGCCGAGCCGCCGATATAGAAGGCGTGGTCGCACCAGGCGCGGCCGTCGGCGCGGTCGAACTTGGCCGCGAGGTCCTCCGGCGTCAGGGTCAAAGGGCTGGTGTTGGGCATCTCGAAGACCCCGGTGACGCCGCCCAGCACGGCGCCGCGGGTGCCCGCCTCCAGGGTCTCCTTGTGGGTCAGGCCCGGTTCGCGGAAGTGCACCTGGGTATCGATCACCCCGGGCAGCACGTGCAGGCCGGCGGCTTCCAGGGTGCTCTCGGCAGACCAGCTCCTGCGCAGTTCGCCCAGGGCCACGATATGGCCGCCGAGGCAGGCCACGTCCAGGCGCTCGATGCCGGCAGGCGTGACCACCTGGCCGCCCAGCACCAGCAGGTCGGCGTGGTGCAGGGTATCAGGCCCTTCCCGGTCGCCCGGAGTGATAGCCTGTGCTCGCAGGCTTCGGGGGATGGTGAGGCGTTCGCCGACGACGGAGGAGGGCGTCAAGATCATGGCATCGTTCTCATTGGGGGTGTCGTGGGGCAGGCGCGATCAGGAGGGCACGCCGATAGCGAGTGTCAGGGGCCGTCAGCGGGGCCCTCCGGCGAAGTCGCGTTGCTGGCGGGCACCCTCATGCTGCTTGGCTTCGGACCGTGCGCGCCCCGCTCGACCTTTACCGGCCGCATGCTGATATCCCTCACGCCTGCTGCCAATTCCACTGGCTGCGCGCCACGGCATCGTGGGCGTGGAGGCTTTCGGCGTGGACTACCCGCAGGGAGAATCCCTCGATACCAGGCTGCTCGCGCAGGCTGTGATGGAGGCGCCGGGCGGCATCCTCGCAGAACATCAGGTTCTGGCCGTTGGCCAGGGCGAAGGCCTGCTCGTCCACCCGCTTTACCGCGGTCTGTAGCGCCGTGCCGAGCGACCGCTCGACGCGGTCGACCAGCGCCAGCAGCGGCAGGGCGTCGCCGTCGATGGCCAGGCGCAGCGCGAGGTGTGCCTGGCTGCGCTGACTATGGGGCGTGGCCAGCACGCCCTGGTCGCTGCCCAGCCAGGCATGCACCGCCTCGCGGGTCACCGGCATCTCGGTGAAGTCCTCCGCGAAGGCTTGCTGGATCAGTTGGCGCGCCAGCGCCGCCGAGCAGGGGCAGGTGGAGGAATAGCCCACGCTGACCTCGAGAATGGCGTGCAGGCCCAGGGCGTCACGGCGGCAACGCAGGGTGAAGGGGTAGGTCTTCCAGCCCGACAGGGGGCTGATCAGCGCCGGACGGCGCAACAACGCCTCGCCTTCCAGGTCGAGAAACGCCTGATGCGCCAGCCCTCGATGGCTTGCCAGAAAGGCGTCGAGCACCGCGGCTAACCGCGATAGCGAGAGCTCCTGGCCTTCCAGCTCGGCCAGCGCCAGGTAGAGGCGTGACATATGAATGCCGCGGGCGGTCGGGTCGTCGAGGCTGACGCCCGCCGAGGCGCGACCGGCGATGGCTTGGCCGGCCACCTTGAGCGGCAGGGCAATGCCCTCCATACCGACCCAGTTCAGCGTGCCAAGGCGTGTCGACGGCGCGGCAGCAATATCTTCCAAGGGGTGCTTGTCCATGAACGGCTCATTCGGTGGGTGGTGCCATACATGTTATAACATAACATTTAATATAAGCCGACCACCAGTCGAGGACGGGCCGGTGGCGGGGCACTACCGTCCCTCCCCTTGGCGCCGGCCGGCTCGGGTGCTAGAACAGGGGAGACAGGAGGCCGCCACCGGCGGGGTCGTCGAAGGGAGGAGTCAGCATGAGCAAGCAGTGCATCAAGGCCTGGGTCAGCGGCAAGGTGCAGGGGGTCTGGTACCGCCGGGCCACCCAGGAGCAGGCCCTGCAGCATGGGCTGACCGGCTATGCCAAGAACCTGCCGGATGGTCGCGTCGAGGTGCTGCTATGTGGCGAGGAGGAGGCGGTCCGCGCGGTGACCCAATGGCTCTGGCAGGGCCCCCCCGCGGCTCGGGTCAGCCAGGTCAGCCTGGAAGAGGCGGCGCCCCGAGACCCGGACGCCTTTATCACCCTCTAGGAGCCTGTCGGATTTGACCAATCGTCGCGAGGAACACGGATTTCGAGACAAGTTTATCGATCTGATGAGGCGAATAGCCCGCTATTTAACGAATCATATCGAATGAAATTGGCCGAAAGCCCGGGTTTCGTAGCAGATTAGCGTTAAGTCCGACAGGCTCCTAGGTGCCTTCCCCGAGTTATTTCAGGGTATCGACGATCCACTGCACCACGGCGGGGCCGTCGGCGCCCAGGCAGGCCTCCACCAGGGGCGTGCGGGACCAGCGCTCGTCGATAAAGGCGCGTCCCTCGGGGGCGAACAGCGTCTGCCCCGCGGCATCCCCCTCGGTCACCACGCTCAGGTGGCCCCGGGCGGTGGTGAAGAGTTCCGGGCGCAGCAGCCAGGCCAGGGCACAGCTGTCGTGGGGGCAGCAGCCATCGATGCTCAGGGCCTGCTGGTAGAACTCCCGATAGAAGGCGTAGCTGCCCTTGAGTACGGCGCCGAGCTCGCCCTGGCCGGCGGCGATGGCGTCCATGTCGGCGGGGCTCAGCACGCAGCGATGGGTGGCGTCCAGGCCCACCAGGGTCAGCGGCCAGCCGGCGGTGAGGACCCTCGAGGCGGCGTGGGGATCATTGAAGATATTGGCCTCCGCCACCGGCGAGACATTGCCCCCCTCCTTGATCGAGCCGCCCATGATCACCACCCGCTTGACCGCCTCGACGATGCCCGGATCGAGCTGCAGGGCCGCGGCCAGGTTGCCGAGGGGGCCCACCGCCACCAGGGTGACCTCACCGGGACGGGCGCGCACCGTCTCGACGATAAACTGCGCCGCGCCGATCGGCTCCGCTCGGCCGTGGACCTCCGGCAGGTCGATATTGCCCAGGCCGTTGGCGCCATGGATATGCGCCGGCGCCGGGTGCCGGGGCTTGACCAGGGGGCCGGCGGCGCCCTGGGCCACCGGGATGCGGCGACCGGCCAGCTCGCTGAGCAGCAGGGCGTTGCGGGTGGCGACATTGATATCGACGTTGCCGTAGGTGGTGGTCAGGCCCAGCAGTTCGATCTCCGGGTGGCGCAGGGCGATGGCGATGGCCTGGGCGTCGTCCACGCCCGGGTCGGTATCGAAGATGATCGGATAGCTCATGGGGCGGTCTCCATCAAGGGCCAGGTTGAGAGGATGGTAGCCTAGTGGCCGTCGTCGTTTTCCAAGGGGCAGGGTGGCCATTCGGCCAGGGCGGCGTCCACCGCCTCCGCCCAGGGAATGCTCGGCGCGGCGCCCGGGGTCTGGACGCAGAGGGCGGCGGCGGCACTGGCCCGGCGCAGGCAGGTCTCGATATCGGCACCGGCCTGGCGGGTCGCCAGGAAGACGCCGATAAAGGTGTCGCCGGCGGCGGTGGTATCCATCGCGGCGACCCGGTGGGCGGCCAGGCGAAGGCGCGTCTCCTGATGGCGGTAGTGGACCCCCTCCGCGCCCAGGGTCAGCACCAATTCCACCTCGGGGAGGCGCTCGGCCAGGGCATCGAGCAGGGCCGAAGCGGGGGTGGTCTCGGCGAGGCCGGCCAGGGCCGCGGCCTCGCCGCGGTTGACGAACAGCAGGTCGCAGGCCTCCAGCGGCAACCGGTTGGCCGCCTCGTCCATGGGCGCCGGGTTGAAGGCCAGTGTCAGGCCGTGCTGCTTGGCGGCCGCCATGGCCGCTGCCAGGCCGTTGCACTCGTTCTGCAGCAGCAGGGTGGCGCCGGGCTCGGCGGTGGCGATCCGCGCCACCAGGGCGTCCTCCTCGAAGCCGTGATTGGCACCGGGGTAGAGGATAATGGCGTTCTCGCCATTATCGTCGACCTGGATCAGCGCATGGCCGCTGGGCGCGTCGACCAGCTCGACGTCGTCGAGCGCGACCCCGGCCTCCTCGAGGGGCGCCAGGGCCCAGCCGTCACCGCGACCCAGGCGCCCCCAGTGAGCGACGCGGCCCCCGGCCCGGGCCAGGGCCAGGGACTGATTGGCGCCCTTGCCGCCCAGCACCCGTTGGTAGTCGCGGCTGGCCAGTGTCTCGCCGGGCCGCACCAGGTGCGGCACCCGGTAGACATGATCGATATTGATGGAGCCCAGGTTATAGAGCATGGCGTCCTTCCTGCGGTCCGGCCCGTCGGCCGGAGAGAAAAAGCGATGGCATTGTCCCCGTCGTCTCGCCTAAGCCTAGCCGGGGCACGCATGGCGCGTTTTCACGCTGGCGGTTCAGGGCAACGGTCGCGCCAGGTTCTCGGCGGTCAGCTCGACCACCCGGGCCCGCGCCTCCGGGGTGATCCAGGCATTATGGGGGGTGACGATCAGGTTGAGGGGCTCGGCGAGGGCCTCGAGAAGCGCATGCCCCCGGCGAGGCGGCTCCTCGGGCAGGCTGTCGACCCCCAGGCCGCCGAGGCGGCCCTCGCGCAGCGCCGTCAGCGCCGCCGCCTCGTCGACGATCCCGCCCCGGGCGCAGTTGATCAGCAGAGCGCCGGGCTTGAGTCGGGCCAGCAACGCCGCATCGACCAAGTGATGGGTGGCCTCCGTCAAGGGGCAGTGCAGGCTGAGCACATCGGCCTGGGGAGCCAGTTCGGCGAGGGCAGGGCGGGAGTCGCCGTCCTCCCGGCCGGGACGCGCGGCGTAGTCGACGCGCATGCCGAAGGCCCTGGCCAGCTCGCCGACGCGGCGGCCCAGTTCGCCCTGGCCGACGATCACCAGGTGCTTGCCTTGCAGTTGCAGGGTGGTGGGAGAGAGCAGGCAGAAGAAGTCGCTGCGCCCCCAGTCACCGGCGGCGACTCGGCGCTGGTAGCGGGGCAGGCGATTGGCCAGGGCCAGCATCAGCATCAGGGTATGCTGGGCCACGCTGGCGGTGCCATAGGCGCTGACGTTGCGTACCGTGATGCCGAGGCGCTCGGCGGCGGCCATGTCGATATTGTTGGTGCCGGTGGCCAGCACGCAGATCAGCTTCAGCTCCGGCAGGCCCTCGAGCAGCTCGCCATCCAGCACCACCTTGTTGACGATGGCGACCCGGGCGCCTTCGAGGCGTTCCCGGCGCTCGTCCGTGGCGGTGGCGGCATGCACCGTCAGTTGGTCGACTCGCTCGCGCAGGGGGCTGAGGTCGATATCCTCGCCGAGGCTGGCGGCATCGAGTAGCACGGCTTTCATCACAAATCCTCGAGTGGCTTCGGCACCTTGCCCCCAAGGGGGCGCGACGCGCTATAATGCGGGGCTTTCGGTGGCCTTGGAAAGGCCGGCGCGAGGCCCCATATTGGCCATCGCCGGCCTGGTCGGGGTGTGTTCCAGGCCAATAGCGTATTCAGGAGTGATTAGAACCATGCCCATCTACGAATATGAGTGCAAGGCCTGTGGCCACCGTCTCGAGAAGCTGCAGAAGGTGAGCGCCGCGCCACTCACCGACTGCCCCAGCTGCGAGGCCGCCGAGCTCTCCCGTCTGGTCTCCGCGGCGGGCTTCCGCCTGGCTGGCGGTGGCTGGTACGAGACCGATTTCAAGTCCGGCAGCAAGAAGAACCTGGCCGGTGACGGCGCGGCCAGCAAGGCGCCGAGCAAGGACGGGGCCGCCGCCTGAGGCGGCCCGATTCTCCCTTTCGATAAACGCTAGAAAACAGGATTCGACATGCGCAGCCATTATTGCGGCCAGCTTAACGAGACACTGGTGGATCAGACGGTCACCCTCTGTGGTTGGGTGCACCGTCGCCGTGACCACGGTGGGGTGATCTTCCTCGACATGCGCGACCGTGATGGCATCGCCCAGGTCGTGGTGGACCCGGATACCGCCGAGGCCTTCGCCAATGCCGACCGCTGCCGTAACGAGTTCGTGCTGCGCATCGTCGGCCGCGTGCGGCCGCGCCCCGAGGGCACCCAGAACCCCAACATGCCCACCGGCATGATCGAGGTGCTGGCCAAGGAGGTGGAGGTCCTCAACACCGCCGCCACCCCGCCGTTCCAGCTCGACGAGCATGGCAAGGTGGGCGAGGAGGTGCGCCTCAAACACCGCTATATCGATCTGCGTCGCCCGGAGATGCTCGACAAGCTGCGCCTGCGCTCGCGGATCTCCCACAGCGTGCGGGCCTTCCTCGAGGGGCAGGGCTTCCTGGATATCGAGACGCCGATCCTGACCCGGGCCACCCCGGAAGGCGCCCGGGACTACCTGGTGCCGAGCCGTACCCACGCCGGCAGCTTCTTCGCCCTGCCGCAGTCGCCGCAGCTGTTCAAGCAGTTGCTGATGGTGTCCGGCTTCGACCGCTACTACCAGATCGCCAAGTGCTTCCGCGACGAGGACCTGCGCGCCGACCGTCAGCCGGAGTTCACCCAGATCGACCTGGAGGCCTCCTTCGTCGACGAAGACGAGATCATGGGCATTACCGAGTCGATGATCCGCCAGCTCTTCCAGGAGGTCCTCGAGGTCGAGCTGCCCGAGTTCCCGCGCATGCCCTACAGCGAGGCGATGAGCCGCTACGGCTCCGACAAGCCGGACCTGCGCATCCCCCTGGAACTGGTCGACGTCGATGACCTGATGGCCCAGGTGGACTTCAAGGTCTTCTCCGGCCCGGCCAAGGCCGACGACGGCCGCGTCGCCGCCCTCAAGGTCCCCGGCGGTGCCGAGCTCTCCCGCAAGGCCATCGACGAGTACACCAAGTTTGTCGGCATCTATGGCGCCAAGGGCCTGGCCTGGATCAAGGTCAACGAGCGCGCCAAGGGGCTCGAGGGCCTGCAGTCGCCCATCGTCAAGTTCATGGAGAACGTGATCGACGAGCTGCTGGAGCGTGTCGACGCCCAAGACGGCGATATCATCTTCTTCGGCGCTGACAAGGCGCGGGTGGTCAACGAGGCCCTGGGCGCCCTGCGCGTCAAGCTGGGCGAGGACCTGGAACTCTACACCCAGGACTGGGCACCGCTGTGGGTGGTCGACTTCCCGATGTTCGAGGACGACGGCAGCGCCCGCATGCAGGCCCTGCACCATCCCTTCACCGCGCCCTCCTGCGACGTGGAGGCCCTCAAGGCCGATCCCGCCCAGGCGCTGTCCCGCGCCTACGATATGGTGCTCAACGGCACCGAGCTGGGCGGCGGCTCGATCCGTATCCACGATCAGGAGATGCAGCGGGCCGTCCTCGAGGTGCTGGGCATCGACCAGGCCGAGGCGGAAGAGAAGTTCGGCTTCCTGCTCGACGCCCTCAAGTATGGCGCGCCGCCCCACGGTGGCCTGGCCTTCGGCCTCGACCGCCTGGTGATGCTGATGACCGGGGCGCGGACCATCCGCGAGGTGATCGCTTTCCCCAAGACCCAGAGCGCCGCCTGCCTGATGACCGACGCCCCGGGCGAGGTCAGCGCCGAGCAGCTCAAGGAGCTGAATATCCGCCTGCGGGCCAAGGCCAAGCCGGAAGCCGCCGAATAAGGCGAGCCATTCCGACACGCACGACCCCTACCGGCGCCCCTGTGGCGCCGGTATGTTGTTGGGCTGGGACACTCTCGTCAGGGAGACGACGCACAATGAAGAGAAACGCGCCCGGAGACGGCGGGACATGCTGATCCTGGGGATCGATCCCGGCTCGCGGATCACCGGCTATGGGGTGCTCGACGTTGGCGAGACGCGGCCCCGCTACGTGGCCAGCGGCTGCATCCGTACCCGGGGCGATGACCTGGCCCAGCGCCTGGCACAGATCTATGCCGGGATCAGCGAGCTGATCGGTCTGCATCGCCCGGGAGAGCTGGCCATCGAACAGGTCTTTATGGCCAAGAATCCCGACTCGGCCCTCAAGCTGGGTCAGGCCCGGGGTACCGCCATCGTCTGCGCCGCCAACCATGGCCTGCCGGTGAGCGAATACGGGCCGCGCCAGATCAAGCAGGCGGTGACCGGCACCGGCGGTGCCGACAAGGCCCAGGTGCAGCATATGATCAGCGCCGTGCTGGGCCTCGACGGCACGCCCCAGGCGGATGCCGCCGATGCCCTGGCCATCGCCCTGACCCATGCCCATGCGCGGCTAGGCCTGATCAGCCGCGGCAGCTATGGCGGGCGGCGCGGCGGCGGCAAGGGGTGGCGCGCCTTCGACCCCGGCAGCCGCGGGTCCTGAGGGCCGGGCACGGATGCCCGGCCTTCGATTCGAACCGGCGCATCCCCTCGGGGGTGCGTGCACACTAGATGACGATTTTGGCCTCTGGTCAGCCTAGCGGGTGGCCAGTATAGTGAACGCCAGTCTTAGCAAGGATCGATTCACGGCATGATTGGACGCCTGCGTGGCACCCTAGTGGAGAAGCAGCCGCCCTGGCTGGTGGTCGACGTCGCCGGCGTCGGCTATGAACTGGAAGCCTCCCTCACCACCCAGATGGCCCTGCCGGCGGTGGGCGACACGGTCTCCCTGCACACTCATCTCAGCATTCGCGACGATGCCCACCTGCTCTACGGCTTCGCCCGTGGCCAGGAGCGCGAGCTGTTCCGTGCCCTGATCAAGGTCAATGGCGTGGGGCCCAAGCTGGCCCTGGCGATCCTCTCCGGCATGGACGAGGCGGCCTTCGTGCGCTGCGTGCGCGAGGATGACATCAAGTCGCTGACCCGGCTGCCTGGCGTCGGCAAGAAGACCGCCGAGCGGCTGATCATCGAGATGCGCGACCGCTTCCCGCATTGGACCGGCGACGAGGGCGGCGGCCTCGAGGCCCTGGAAGCCGCGGCGGCGGGGCAGTCGAGCGCGGCCCCCCAGAGCGACCCCCTGGCGGATGCCGAGGCGGCCCTGGTGGCGCTCGGCTACAAGCCCGCCGAGGCCGCCAAGATGCTCGCCGGCTGCGAGCGTGGGCTCTCCACCGAGGCCCTGATCAAGGCCGCCCTGACCCGCAAGCTGGCGGGCTAGGGTGGCTGCCCCCATCGATGCCGGCCCGTTGACGCGGCCGCGCAGGATCGGAAGTCACTATGCTCGACAATGATCGACTGATCGCCGCCGCTCCCCAGGGCGGGGAGCTGGTCCAGGACCACGCCATCCGCCCCAAGCGGCTGGCCGACTATATCGGTCAGCCGCGGGTACGCGAGCAGTTGGAGATCTTTATCCAGGCCGCCCGCGGTCGCGGCGAAAGCCTCGACCATACCCTGGTGTTCGGTCCCCCGGGGCTGGGCAAGACCACCCTGGCCAATATCATCGCCGCCGAGATGGACGTGGATATCAAGTCCACCTCGGGGCCGGTGCTGGAGCGCCCGGGGGACCTGGCCGCCATGCTCACCAACCTCGAGCCCGGCGACGTGCTGTTTATCGACGAGATTCATCGCCTCTCGCCGGTGGTGGAGGAGGTGCTCTATCCGGCCATGGAGGACTTCCAGCTGGATATCGTCATCGGCGAGGGGCCGGCGGCGCGCTCCATCAAGCTCGACTTGCCGCGCTTCACCCTGGTGGGGGCCACCACCCGGGCGGGGCTTTTGACCTCGCCGCTGCGCGATCGCTTCGGCATCGTCCAGCGCCTGGAGTTCTACGGCATCGACGACCTGACCGGCATCGTCTCCCGCTCGGCGCGGCTGCTGGGCGTCGAGGCGGATGGCGCCGGTGCCGCGGAGATCGCCCGCCGCGCTCGGGGCACGCCGCGCATCGCCAATCGCCTGCTGCGGCGGGTGCGTGATTACGCCGAGGTGCGCGGCCGCGGGGTGATCGATGTCGAGGTGGCGGATCGCGCCCTGGACATGCTGCATGTGGATCACCACGGCCTCGACCATATGGATCGCCGCCTGCTGCTGGCGATGATCGAGAAGTTCGATGGCGGCCCGGTGGGCGTCGACTCCCTGGCCGCCGCCATCGGCGAGGAGCGCGACACCATCGAGGACGTGATCGAGCCCTACCTGATCCAGCAGGGGCTGATGATGCGCACCGCCCGGGGGCGGGTGGTGACTCGCCAGGCCTATGCCCACTTCGACCTGGTGCCCGACTCCGCCACCCCGGATGCCAGCGGCGAGGTGCGCCCATGAGTAGCACGGGCGAGTTCCGCCTGCCGGTGCGGGTCTATATCGAGGACACCGACGCCGGGGGCATCGTCTACTACGTCAACTACCTGAAATTCATGGAGCGCGCCCGCAGCGAGTGGTTACGGCGCCTGGGCCATACCCAGCGCGAGCTGCTCGCCGAGGGCGTGCAACTGGTGGTCCATCGCCTGGAGTGCCGCTATGCTCGCCCGGCGCGTCTCGATGACGACCTGGTGGTCAGCGCCGCCGTCGCCGAGCGGGGCGCCAGCCGTGCCACCTTCGTCCAACGGGTCAGCCGCACCGGGGAACCCCTGTGTGAGGCGAGTGTCGACATCGCCTGTCTGGATGCCCAAACCCTGCGGCCCCGCCGCTGGCCGGCGGCCCTGGCCGCGGCCCTAACCCCCGAGCTTCGATGAGGACGCCCGTGAACGACACCATGTCCATTCCCCACCTGATCATGAATGCCAGCACCGTGGTGCAGCTGGTGATGCTGATCCTGGTGCTCGGCTCCATCCTCTCCTGGGTGGTGATCTTCCAGCGCAGCCTGGTGCTGAGCCGTGCCAAGAAGGCGCACAAGGCCTTCGAGGAGCACTTCTGGTCCGGGGTCGATCTCAACGACCTCTATCGCCAGATTCCCGCCGAACGCGAGAGCCTGGGAGGCGAGCACCTGTTTCGCGCCGGCTTCCGGGAATTCCACCGCCTCTTGCCCAAGGCCAAGAGCCCCCAGGCGATCCTCGATGGGGTGCAGCGCAGCATGCGCGTCGCCTGGTCCCGGGAAGAAGAGCGCCTCAACCTGCACCTGGTGTTCCTGGCCACGGTGGCCTCGGCGAGTCCCTATATCGGCCTGTTCGGTACCGTCTGGGGCATCATGGGCTCCTTCCAGTCGCTCTCCATGGCCCAGCAGGCGACGCTCGCCACCGTGGCGCCGTGGATCGCCGAGGCGCTGATCGCCACCGCCATGGGGCTGTTCGCCGCCATTCCGGCGGTGATCTTCTACAACCGCCTCTCCGCGGAGACCGGGCGCCTGCTCGGCAAGTACGAGGATTTCGCCGAGGAGTTCCACTCCATCCTGCACCGGAACCTGCAGGGCCGCGGCGAGAGCGCGGCGGCCTGACGGAGACCCCACCATGCATGGACCCTTCAACCGGGGCGGTCGCCGCCGCCCCATGGGCGAGATCAACGTGGTGCCCTTTATCGACGTCATGCTGGTACTGCTGGTGATCTTCATGATCACCGCGCCCATGCTGACTCAGGGCGTCCAGGTCGATCTGCCCCAGGTGAGTTCGTCACCCATCGAGGATAACGAGGAGCGCGAGCCCATCGTGGTCTCGGTGGACCGCGACGGTAATTACTATATTTCCCTCGGCGACGAGGAGACCCCGCTGGGGCTCGACGAGCTCGCCGAGCGGGTGATCATCGTCATGGATCGCAACCCGGGCACGCCGGTGATGGTGCGTGGCGATCGCAATGTCAGCTATGGCCAGGTGGTGACCCTGATGAGCACCCTGCAGAGCGCCGGCGTCGGCAATGTGGGGCTGATCTCCGAACCGCCGCCGCAGGAGGGCTAGGGGTGGCCAGAGAGGAGCATCGTGTCGGCTACGGGCTACCGGCCCTGCTCGCTATCGGCGTGCATCTGCTGGTGGTGGGCCTGAGCATGCTGAGCCTGGTGCCCAGTGCCAGGACCGAGCCACCCTCCGCCGCGGTGGTTCAGGCCACCCTGGTGAGTACCGAGACCGCCACCGACCAGGCCCAGCGCGCCCAGGAGGCCAGGGCGCGTGCCGCGGCCCGCCAGCAGGCCGAGGCGGAGGCCGCCCGGGAAGCCGAGCGTCAGGCCCAGGAGGTCGAGGCCCGTCAGGCGCAGGAACAGGCCGCCCGCGAGGCAGCCGAGGCCGAGTCTCAGCGCCAGGCGGCAGAGGAGGCTCGGGTCGAGGCCCAGCGACGCGCCGAGGAGGCCGAACGCCAGGCGCGGTTGCGGGAAGAGCAGGCCGCCGAGCAAGAAGCCGAACGTCAGCGCCAGGCCGAAGAGCAGCGTCGCCGCGAAGAGGAAGCCGAACGTCAGCGCCAGGCCGAAGAGCAGCGTCGCCGCGAAGAGGAAGCCGAACGCCAGCGCCAGGCCGAGGAGCAGCGTCGTCGCGAAGAGGAAGCCGAACGCCAGCGCCAGGCCGAGGAGCAGCGCCGTCGCGAAGAGGAAGCCGAACGCCAGCGCCAGGCCGAGGAGCAGCGCCGCCGCGAAGAGGAGGCCGAACGCCAACGCCAGGCCGAGGAGCAACGCCGCCGCGAAGAGGCCGCGCGTCGCGCCGCCGAGGCCGCGGGGGGGAGCCTGGATAGCCTGATCGCCAGCGAGCAGGAGGCCATCGCCAATGCGCGCCAGGCCAA
The DNA here is from genome assembly GCF_007989625.1 of Bisbaumannia pacifica. Classification (GTDB taxonomy): domain Bacteria; phylum Pseudomonadota; class Gammaproteobacteria; order Pseudomonadales; family Halomonadaceae; genus Bisbaumannia; species Bisbaumannia pacifica. Next base: position 118,343 of record NZ_BJUK01000007.1, on the reverse strand, counting down.
CGAGGCCGCCAACGGTTTCCAGGCCCTGGTGCGCCGAGCGGTGGAGCAGGCTTGGATCATTCCCCCGGGCAGCGTCGATGGCCTGGAGGCGACCCTGGCGCTCAACCTGCTCCCCACCGGCGAGCTGGTGGGAGTGAGTGTGGTGCGCGGTAGCGGCGACGCCGGTTTCGACCGCTCGGCGCTGCAGGCGGTGGAGCGAGCCGCGCCCTTCCGTGAAATGCGCCAGTTGCCGGCGGCGGCACAGAGTCAGTTCCGTCAATTCAATCTACGCTTTCGACCGGGGGATATCCGCTGATGAAACGCTATCTTGGCTTATGGCTGGCGGCCTGCCTGCTGCTCTTCGTGCAGCAGGCCCAGGCCAATCTGACCATCGAGATCACCCGCGGCAGCGACCGCGCCATCCCCATCGCCATCGTGCCTTTCGCCGGTGAGGGCCTGCCGGAGGACCTGGCACGCATCGTCAGCGATGACCTGGAGCGCAGCGGCCAGTTCGAGCCGCTGCCCCGCGATTCGATGATTTCCCGCCCCGCTCGCGGCGAGGCGGTCAACTACCGCGATTGGCGGGCGGTCTCCGCCGACTACCTGGTCGTCGCCGAGGTGACCGCCGAGGGCAGCGACTACCGGGTGCGCTACGAGCTGCTCGATGTCTATGGCGAGAGCCGCCTGCTGGGCGAGGTGGTCACCGCCGACCCGCAGCGCCTGCGGGCCGCCGCCCACTACATCAGCGACCAGGTCTTCGAGGCGATCACCGGGATCCGCGGCGCCTTCTCCACGCGGATCGCCTATGTCACGGCCCAGGGCGCCGGCGACGCGCGCCGCTACGGCCTGCATATCGCCGATGCCGATGGCCGCAACAGCCAGCAGATCCTCGACTCCGATCAGCCGATCATGTCGCCGGCCTGGTCGCCGGATGGCACCAAGCTCGCCTATGTCTCCTTCGAGACCGAGCGCCCGGCCATCTATATCCAGGACGTCACCACCGGCCAGCGCGTCCGGGCCAGCTCCTTCACCGGCATCAACAGCGCCCCGGCCTGGTCGCCGGATGGTCGCCAGCTGGCCATGTCGCTGTCTCGGGATGGGCAGCCGGAGCTCTACCTGATGGATATCGCCAGCCGCGAGTTCCGGCGCCTGACCGATAACAGCGCCATCGATACCGAGCCCAGCTTCGCCCCGGATGGGCGCAGCCTGGTCTTCACCTCGGATCGCAGCGGCGGCCCGCAGCTCTACCGCTATGACCTGGCCAGCGGCCGGGTGGAACGCCTCACCTTCACCGGCAACTACAATGCCCGGGGACGCCTCAGCCCGGATGGCGAGTCACTGTTTATGATTCACCGCGGCAATCGCGGTTATCAGGTGGCCCGCCAGGAGCTGGAGAGCGGTCGCCTGGTGACCCTGACCGAGGGTCGCTGGGACGAATCTCCCAGTGTTGCCCCCAACGGGAGCATGGTACTCTTCGCCACCCAGCAGGGCAGCGCCGGGATACTGGGCGCCGTGTCGGCGGATGGACGAGCCTCCTTCCGTCTGCCGGCGGCCCGGGGTGACGTGCGGGAACCCGCATGGTCACCGTTTCTGAACTGATATTGTCATTCATCAAGGAGTGGAAAATGCAATTCAAGCCTTATGCCAGGAGCCTGGCCATCGCGCTCTCTCTCGCCTTCGTGGCCGGTTGTTCCAGCACGGGCGGCACCCAGGATGGCTCCATGGATGGCAGTCGCGACGGTGTCAGCACCAGCGGCGCGGCTAATGGCCAGGTCGGCGGCGTGGGGGTCGGCGGCACCGGTCAGAACGGTCAGCAGGCCGGCATTCCCGGCGTGCGCACCATCTACTTCGACTACGACAGCGAGCGCATTCGTGGCGAGTTCGAGCCGGTGCTCAATGCCCACGCCCAGTACCTGCGCAACAACCCCAGCGCCCGGGTGATGCTGCAGGGCCATACCGACGAGCGCGGTACCCGCGAATACAACCTGGGGCTGGGCGAGCGTCGCGCCAAGGCCGTCGAGCGCTTCCTCTCCGTGCAGGGCGTCTCTCCCTCGCAGCTGGAGGTGGTCAGCTATGGCGAGGAGCGTCCGGCGGTGAGCGGCTACAATGAGGATGCCTACGCCCAGAACCGTCGCGTGGTGTTCGCCTACTGAGGCCGAGGAGCGAGTGATGAATCACAGTCACAGCAGCCGCCGTTGGCTGACCCGACTGTGCGGTGCGGGAGCCCTGGTGCTCCCGCTTTCCGTACTGGCCCAACCGGTCATCGAGGACCTCTCGGCGGGCTCGCGTAGTTTCTACGATCAGACCGAGGCCCGGGAGAGTGCATCCGGCAGTCTGCTGCTGCTCAACCGCCTCGACGAGCAACAGCGCGAGATCCAGCAACTACGGGGGCAGGTGGAGGAGTTGCGCTATCAGCTCGAGCAACTGCGCCGCGACTCCCAGGCCCGCTATCTCGACCTGGAGGAGCGCCTCGCCGGCACCGCCCCGGCAGCGGTGGACGCAGCGGCCGCGCAGGCGGTCGCCGCCGGCAATGGGCAGGCCTCTGGGGCCGATGCCCAGGCCGCCTATCAGGCCGCCTTCCAGCGGGTTCAGGCCCGCGACTTCCCGGCCGCCATCGCCGCCTTCGAGGCCTTCGTGGCGGACTACCCGGATACCGACCTGGCCGCCAACGGCCATTACTGGCTGGGCGAGCTTCACTCCGCCGAGGAGGACCTGGAGGCCGCCGCCGCCGCCTTCCAGAGGGTGTTGGATGATCACCCGCAGAGCAACAAGGTGCCCGATGCCCTCTACAAGCTGGGGCTGCTCAAGGCGCGCCAGGGCCAGCCGGAGGCCAGCCGCGAGCTGCTCGAGCGGCTGATCGCCGATTACCCGGACAGCAACGCCGCCGTGATGGGGCGTGACTTCCTCAACGACAGCGGCCTCTAGGAGTCCCGATGAACTGCAAGATCGACTATCGTCCCCCCGCGGATCTCCTGGCGGGACGCATCGTGCTGGTGACCGGTGCCGGCGATGGCATCGGTCGTGCCGCGGCCCTCTCCTATGCCCGGCATGGCGCCACCGTGATCCTGCTGGGGCGGACCATCGCCAAGCTGGAGAAGGTCTACGACGAGATCGAGGCGGCGGGGGGAGCGCAGCCGGCGATCTTCCCGCTCAACTTCGAGGGCGCCACCCTCAAGGACTACCAGGACATGGCCGAGACCCTGGAACGGGAGTTCGGGCGCCTGGATGGCATCCTGCACAATGCCGGCCTGCTGGGGCGCCTGACCCCCTTCGACCAGTACAATCCCCAGCTCTGGGAGCAGGTGATGCAGGTCAACTTCAATGGCCCGGTATGGATGACCCAGGCCCTGCTGCCGCTGCTCAAGGCCTCCGAGGACGCCTCGGTGATCCTCACCTCCTCCAGCGTGGGTCGCCGGGGGCGTGCCTTCTGGGGCGCCTATGCGGTCTCCAAGTTCGCCACCGAGGGCTTTATGGAGGTGCTGGCCGACGAGCTGGAGAACCTCACCGCGGTGCGCGTCAATAGCCTCAACCCGGGGGCCACCCGCACCCAGATGCGGCGCAGCGCCTACCCCGCCGAGGACCCGGATACCCTGCGCACCCCCGAGGAGATCATGCCCACCTACCTGTGGTTGATGGGCCCGGAGAGCCGTGGCGTTACCGGGCAGCGTTTCGATGCCCAGCCGCCCAAGGGTTGATTAACCGCCCCCTGCCAGAATGACTAAGGGGCGCTGAGGGTAGGCCGCAACGAAGCGTCTTTTTCAGGGATGAAAAAGTCGAGCGCCCAGGGATGGGTTCACAGCGTCTTCGTGGAGTGCCTACCCTCAGGTCAGCCCCGTCAGGCTCGCTGAGAGTGTCGATATCAGGGCTGCAGCAGGGCGCTAACCAGGGCCTCGGGGGTGGCGAAGCGCAACTCTGCCGGCCACTCATCGATGGACTCCGCCGCGTCCAGGTAACCATAGCCCACCGCCACCGCGGTCATGCCGGCGGCCCGGGCGGCCTCCATATCGCGACGATGATCGCCGATATACCAGCACGCCTCGGGGGCGACGCCGAGGCGCTCGGCGGCGACCCATAACGGCTCCGGCGCGGGCTTCTTCACCGGCAGGTCATCGGCGCAGAGCAGGGCACCGGGGCTCAGCCCCAGGGCCGTGATCAGGGGGGCGGCATAGGCCCGCGGCTTGTTGGTAACGATGCCCCAGGCGCGCGGTGCCAGGCTCCAGCCGGCGATCAGCCGCTCCAGCCCGGAAAAGAGGCGGCTCTCGGCCGCCACGTCCCGGCCATAGGCATCGAGCAGAAACTGGCGTGCCTCGCCATGGCCCGGCGCCTCCAGGGGCAGGCCGAGGGCCAGGGTCACCAGGGCACTGCCGCCATTGGAGACCTGGGCGCGAATCGCCTCATAGGGCAGCGCCGGCAGGCCATGGTGCTGTCGCAGGGCATTGGTGGCCCGGGCCAGGTCCGGGGCGGTATCCACCAGGGTACCATCCAGGTCGAAGAGCAGGGCGCGGGGAAGGGCGCTCATTCGGCCTCCCGTCGGCAGTGCATCAGGTAATTCACCGAGACATCCCGGGCATCCAGGCGGTAGCGTCGCGTCAGCGGCTGGTAGACCAGACCGCTCTGCTCGCAGACCTTGAGCTCGGCCTCCCGGGCCCAGCGGGAGAGCTCCGCGGGACGGATGAACTTGCGGTACTCGTGGGTACCCTTGGGCAGCAGTCGCAGCACGTATTCGGCGCCGAGGATGGCGACGGCATAGGCCTTGGGGTTGCGATTAATCGTCGAGAAGAAGACGTCGCCGCCGGGCTTGACCAGGGTCATGCAGGCACGCACTACCGCCGCCGGGTCCGGCACATGCTCGAGCATCTCCAGACAGGTGACCACGTCATATTGGCCGGGGGCCTCGGCGGCCATCTCCTCGGCGCTGGCCTGGCGATAGTCCACCGCCACCCCGCTCTCGGCCAGATGTAGGCGAGCCACCGCCAGGGGGGCCTCGCCCATGTCGATGCCGGTGACCCGGGCGCCACGATGCGCCATGGACTCGGCCAGGATGCCGCCGCCACAGCCCACGTCGATCACCGATTTACCGGCCAGGCCGACGCGGGCATCGATAAAGTCCAGGCGCAGCGGATTGATCTCGTGGAGGGGCTTGAACTCCCCTTCGCTGTCCCACCAGCGGCTCGCCAGGGCCTCGAACTTGGCGATCTCGGCGGCATCGACGTTATGACGGTAGTCGCCGCTATCCTGGGTGCTGGCAGCATCGCTGCTATCGCGGTGGTCGGCGGTATGGGGCATCTTAACTCTCTCCTTGTGCGCGCAGGGACGCCAGGCGTTGCCGCCAGGCTTCGCAATCGGCGGTGATGGCGTCCGGCGTGATATCGATAAAGTGGCCATCGGCGAGACGCGGCCGGCCAGCCACCCAGGCATGACTCACCTGGTGGCTATGCATGGCATAGACCACCGCCGAGGCGGGATGGTGCACCGGCAGGGTATTGAGGCGTTGCAGGTCCACGGCGATCAGGTCGGCGGCATAGCCTTGACGCAGCTGTCCGAGCTGCGCGTCCAGGCCCAGGGCGCGGGCACCATCGCGGGTCGCCATGGCCAGGGCCTCCATGGCGGGCAGGGCGGCGGCATCGCCGCTGATGCCCTTGGCCAGCAGGGCGGCACACTTCAGCTCATCGAACAGGTCCAGGTCGTTGTTACTGGCGGCGCCGTCGGTGCCCAGGGCCACCGTGATCCCGGCGTCCCGGAGCCGCGTCACCGGGCAGAAGCCGCTGGCCAGCTTGAGGTTGGACTGGGGGCAATGGATGACCCGGGTATCGGTCTCGGCCAGCAGCGCCAGGTCATCATCGTCGACCTGGGTCATGTGCACCGCCTGAAAGTGTGGCCCCAGCAGGCCGGCCTCGAAGAGCCGCCGCAACGGCCGGCGGCCATCCTCGGCCAGGCCCCGCTCGACCTCGTCGCGAGTCTCGTGCACATGCATCTGGATCGGCAGCCCCCAGCGCGCCCGGGCCTCGCCCAGGCGCGCCAGGCTGGCATCGCTCACCGTGTAGGGGGCATGGGGCCCCAGGGCCAGATGGACCCTCGGATGCTCGGCATAACGCTCGATCAGGGCCTCGGTACGCGCCAGGCCTTCGGTGAAGTCGGCGGCCCAGGCGGTGGGAAAGTCGATCAGAGGAGTGCACAGCTGCACCCGCAGGCCCATCTCGCCGACCACCTCGGCCACCGCCTCGGGGGCCAGGTACATATCGGCGAAGGTGGTGGTGCCGCTGCGCAGCATCTCGGCGCAGGCCAGGCGCGTCCCGGCGGTGACGAAGTCGGCATCCACCAGGGCCCCCTCGGCGGGCCAGATATGCTCGTCGAGCCAGGTCATCAGTGGCAGGTCGTCGGCGTAACCGCGCATCAGGCTCATGCCGGCGTGATTATGGGCGTTGATCAGCCCGGGTAACAGCGCATGGTGAGGGAGACGCAGCGTCTCCCGGGGACTGACATGTTCCCGGGCCGTGGCGATGGGCCAGGGGCCGAGCAGGATACCGCCCTGGATGGCGATGGCGTGATGCTCCAGGGTCGGCAGGCCCTCGCTCATGGGCAGCAGCCAGCGGGCCTCGATCAGCAGGTCGACGTCCGGCAGGGTGGGCATCGTCGGGCTCCTCGAAAAAGATGCCGCCATTCTACCCGCCCGGCGTTGCCTTGTCCGCCGCCACCCACCGCGAACGCGGCGGGGCGGCGTGCCTGGATAGGGTCTGGCATACTAGGAGCTCTCAATCCCGCTCAGGAAGGAACCCGATGATTCGCAAGGCCGTTCTGCCGGTGGCCGGTTTCGGTACTCGCTGCCTGCCCGCCTCCAAGGCGATCCCCAAGGAGATGATCACCATCGTCGACAAGCCGGTGATCCAGTACGTGGTGGAAGAGGCCGTCGCCGCCGGTATCACCGAGATCGTGCTGGTGACCCACTCCAGCAAGGGGGCCATCGAGAACCACTTCGACAAGCATTTCGAGCTGGAGACCACCCTGGAGGCCAAGGGCAAGCACGAGCTGCTCGAGGAGCTGCGCAATATCGTCCCCGACACGGTCAAGATCATCAGCGTGCGTCAGCCCGAGCCCCTGGGCCTCGGCCATGCGGTGCTCTGCGCCCGCCCGGTGGTGGGCGAGGCCCCCTTCGCGGTACTACTGCCGGACGTGCTGGTGGATGGCGAGGGCCTGCCGCGCAACGACCTGGCGGGCATGGTGGCGGCCTTCGAGGCCAGCGGTCAGGCTCAGCTGATGGTGGAAGAAGTGCCCTGGGAACGGGTCGAGAAATACGGCATCGTCGAGCCCGAGGCCGATGTGCCGGCGCCGGGTGAATCGCTGCCCCTGGCCGGGATGGTGGAGAAGCCGTCCCGCGACCGGGCCCCCTCCAACCTGGCGGTGATCGGTCGCTATGTGCTGCCCGGGGAGATCTTTCCGCTGCTGGCCGAGACGCCACCGGGGGCCGGGGGCGAGATCCAGCTCACCGACGCCATCGAGGCCCTGCGCGCGCGCGCCGGCGTGGCCGCCTATCGCATGCAGGGCGTCACCTATGATTGTGGCCACCAGTTGGGCTACCTGGAGGCGATCCTCGCCTTCGCCCGGCGCCATCCCAAGTATGGGGAGGGCTTCCGGGCCCTGCTGGACCGCTATGCCGGCGAGGCCTGAGCATGCGTATCCGCCTGATCGGCAGTGAACTGGCCGCGGTGACCGCCGCCGCGGCCCTGGCCAGCGTCGGCCACCGCGTGCACTGGCAGCCCCATCCGCAGACCCCCTGGCCGAGCCTGGCCCGGGCCGACTGGCTCAGGCGCGAGCCGCAGCTGCTCGGTCAGTTGGAGCAGGCCCTGGCCGAGGGTAGCCTGGTCGTGGACGCGGCAAATGCCCCCGAGTCGGTGGAAGTACTGTGGCTGGCCCTGGCGCCGGATCAGCGCCGCGAGGCCCGGGAGGCGGCGGCCCAGGCCGCCGACCAGCGCGAGCCCCTGGTGGTGATCAATAACGCCACCTTTCCGGTGGGCGAGACCGAGCGTCTGAGCGAGTGCCTGGGCGCCGAGCAGTGGGCGGTCTGCCTGCCCGATATGCTTCAGGAAGGGCGCGCCTGGGAGAGCTTCACCCGTCCCAGCCGCTGGCTGCTGGGCAGCGAATCGCCGCGGGCCACCGCACGGGTCAAGGAGCTGCTGCGCGCCTTCAACCGCCGGCGCGATGTCTTCCAGTGCATGCCGCTGCGGGCCGCCGAGCTCACCAAGCTAGCCATCAACGGCATGCTGGCCACCCGCATCAGCTACATGAACGAGGTGGCCGGCCTCGCCGATACCCTGGGTGTCGACGTGGAGCTGGTGCGCCAGGGCATGGGCGCCGATTCGCGTATCGGCTACGAATACCTCTATCCCGGTTGTGGCTTCGGTGGCCCCAACTTCTCCCGGGACCTGATGGGGCTGGCCGACGTCCAGTCCGCCCAGGGGCGTGCCTCGGCCCTGCTCGAGCAGGTGCTGGAGATCAACGAGCAGAAGAAGGAGACCCTGTTCCGCAAGCTATGGAGCCATTTCCGGGGCGAACTCGCCGGGCGCCGGGTGGCGATCTGGGGGGCGGCCTTCAAGCCGGGCACGGCGCGCATCGATCAGGCCCCGGTGCTGCCCCTGCTAAGGGCGCTCTGGGCCCAGGGGGTCGAGGTCCGCCTGCACGATCCGGCGGCGCTGCCGGCGCTGGCCGCCGCGGTGGGCGAGCAGCCGCTGCTGACGCTGTGCGCGGACGACCCCTACGCCGCCTGCGAGGGCGCCGATGCGTTGCTGCTGGTCACCGAGTGGAAGTGCTACTGGAACCCGGACTGGGCGCGGCTCGCCGCCGGCCTCCGGGAGCGACTGATCCTGGACGGGCGCAATATCTATGATCCCGACTATGTGGCGGGGCAGGGGTTGACCTATCGTGGCATCGGTCGCCGCGCCGATCCCTGAGGCCTAATCGGTACACCACCAACGACAAGGCCCCGCCGTGTGGCGGGGCCTTGTCGTGTCGGCCCGGGGTATCGCCCGGGCCGCTTCGCCAAGCGGGGTTAGGCGAAGTTCTGGGCCACGAAGTCCCAGTTAACGATGTTCCACACGCTCTCCAGGTACTTCGGGCGGGCGTTGCGGTAGTCGATGTAGTAGGCGTGTTCCCACACATCGATGGTCAGCAGCGGGGTCTGGCCGTGGGCGATGGGGGTGTCGGCATCGTCGGTGTTGACGATGTCCACGCCGCCGTCGTCGGTCTTGATCAGCCAGGTCCAGCCGGAGCCGAAGTTGCCCACGGCCTTGGCGTTGAAGGCCGCCTTGAACTCGTCGAAGGAACCGAACTTGGCCTTGATAGCGTCGGCCAGGGCGCCGCTGGGCTCGCCGCCACCGTTCGGGGAGAGGCAGTGCCAGTAGAAGGTGTGGTTCCACACCTGGGCCGCCTGGTTGAACAGGCCGCCGGAAGAGGACTTGATGATCTCTTCCAGGGACTTGTTGGCATTCTCGGTGCCGTCGGTCAGCTCATTGAGCTTGGTCACATAGGCCTGGTGGTGCTTGCCATAGTGATACTCCAGGGTCTCGGCGGAGATATGCGGTTCCAGCGCGTTCTTCTCGTACGGCAGGGCGGGAAGTTCGAATGCCATGGTTTGCTCCTTTTTATCACCGATGAATACAGCACCTGGTGTTGTGGGGGCGGAACCGAAGCGAATCAAGGCGCTATCGGTCTCGCCGCAAAAAACCTTACAATACCAAGCATCTGCGTAAGTGGTGTCGGCACATCATAGCACCCCACCGGGGTGTCGCCAATTCCGACGACGACACTCGGGATTGGCCCGCCGGCCCCGCGCCCACCCGTCCGAAGAGGAGTCCCATCCATGGCCCAGCCCCCGGAGGAACGGCGTCCTCCCCCCCTGGTGGCCGACCGTGATGCCAGCCTCGATCCCCCACCGCCTCGTCATGCCGCCCCGGTCTCGGCAACGCCCAGACCCTGGGGCCTGCGCCTGGCGGTGCTGGGCTTGGCGTTGGGCCTGGCGGGCGTGAGCTTCCTGGCCTGGGAAGAGCGTCAGCTGCTGCATGCCGAAATCGCCCGCCTCGAGGGGCAGTTCTCCAATGTCCATGCGCGCTTCGACGGCCTGGCGCCCGGCGAGGCCCTGACCCGCCTCGACGAGGCGCAGCGCGCCCAGGCCTCACGGCTGGAGACCCTGGCGGCGAGCCTCGACGATCAGCGGCAGCGTCTCGAAGCGCTGCACCAGGGCCAGGAGGGCCCCAGGCCCCAGGTCCTGGCCGAGGCCCTGAGTCGCCTGGAGGCGCAGCAGGCCACCCTGCAGGAGTGGTTAAGCGCCAGCCGCGACTCCTTGGCGGCCCTGGAGACCCTGGGGGAAGAGGCCCGCGCCGAGCTGAGCCAGCGCCTGGATGGCCTGGAGGCGCGCAGCACCACGGCCCAGGAGGCGCTTGATGAGCGCCTGACGGCAAGGGTTGCCGAGGAGGACGCGCGAGGCGTGGCGCTGGAGGAACGCCTGGCGACCCTGGAAGGGCGGCTGGGCGAGGAGGCGGCGAGCCGACGCCTGGCCGTCGAGGGGCTTCGCGAGACCCTTGAGCCTTTGGCCAGCCGCCTCGATAATGCCCAGGAGGCCCGCGGGGAGTTACGCGATCGCCTGGCGTCGCTGCACGCCGAGGTGCAAGCGCTGCGCCGCTCCCAGCTAGCCATCGAGGCGCGCCTGGAACTGCTCGCGCCGTAATCGCGGCGCGCCGAGACGCCTAACAGGGAGGTCGTGTTATCCGAGACTTACGACGAGGAGGGCGTCGCCTGGGGCGGGTCCTGTTGGCCATGGCCCTGAGCCTGCCGGCGCCCGCCTGGGCGCTGTCCGCCCGTATCGAGGGTATCGATGGCGAGGCGGCGGACAATATCGAGAACTACCTGGCGCCGCTGGATGGCGAGCAATACAGTCCCGCTCGCCTGGAGGCGGAGGTGCGCCGCCGAGCCGCCGAGGCGCTGCGCCCCTTCGGCTATTACGAGCCCGAGTTCGCGCTGACCCTGGTCGGGGAGCCGGTCAGCCGGGTCGAGCTGGCCGTGACCCCCGGGCCGCGGGTGAGGATCGGCCGGCTGGCCCTCAGGGTGCGCGGCGAGGCCGCCGATGATCCCCGCTTCGACGAGCTGATGGCGTCCCATGGCCTGGCCGAGGGCGACCCGCTCTTCCATGCGCCCTATGATCGGCTGCGTAACCGCCTGGCGGGCCTGGCCCTGGAGCGGGGCTACTTCGAGGCCTATTTCCGCGATCGTCGCCTGGAGGTGCGCCCCTGGGAGCAGAGCGCGCATATCACCCTGACCTTCGATAGCGGCCCACGCTATCGCTTCGGCGCCATCGACTTCCGCGGTAGCCATATTCGCCTCGACCGCCTCGAGAACATGCTCAACTTCGCCTCCGGCGAGCCCTACCTGGCCGGCGATCTCTCCGAGTACACCCAACGCCTGAGTCAGAGCGGCTGGTTCGAGTCGATCACGGTGCGTCCACGCCTCCCCGGAGAGGAGGGTGGCGCGACGCCGGAGGGCCCCGACGAGGTGCCGGTCAGTGTCGAGCTGACCCCCGCGGATCGCCACCAGTTCGAGGTTTCCCTCGGCTATGCCACCGACGTGGGGCCACGAACTCGCTTCGCCTGGAAGCAGCCGTGGGTCAATAGTCGCGGCCATGGCCTCGACCATGACCTCTTCCTTTCCGCCCCGGAGCAACGCTTCTCCGGGGAGTACCGGATGCCCCTGGCCGACCCGCTGCGGGACAGCTATCGCCTCCAGTATGGCCTGCGCCACCGTGACCAGGACGATACCCGCAGCCTGGAGAGCAGCGTCGAGCTGGCCCGCCAGTGGCGTTTCGACAACGCCTGGGTGCAGAGCCTCTACCTGCGCTCCAGCTTCGAAGACTTCACCCAGGGGGGCGAGGCGGAACGGGTCTGGCTGCTCTATCCCGGCATCAGTTGGTCACGCACCCGCACCCGGAACCCGCGCTTTCCCACCTGGGGAGATCGCCAGCGCATCGCCTTCGAGTATTCCGATACCGCCTGGGGCTCCAGCGCGCGCTTCTTCCGTACCACCCTGGATTCCCAGTGGATCCGCATGTGGGGAGAGAACACCCGCCTGATCGGTCGCACCGGCCTGGGCCTGATCGAGACCGACGACTTCGACAAGATCCCTCCCTCGCTGCGCTTCTTTACCGGCGGCGACCGCAGCGTGCGCGGCTACGGCTACGAGAGCCTGGCGCCGCGCAACGACGAGGGCCGGCTGCGCGGCGGGCGCCAGCTGTTTACCGCCAGTGCCGAAGTGCAGCGGCGCATCACCGGCGACTGGTGGGGCGCGGCCTTCGTCGATACCGGCGATGCCTTCGATCACTGGTGGCCCGAGACCCTCAATACCGGGGCCGGCCTGGGCATTCGCTGGGTCTCGCCGGTGGGCCCCATCCGCCTGGATATCGCTCACCCCTTCGACGATGAGGAGGACCCGTGGCGCCTACACTTCGCCATCGGACCGGAATTCTGAGCTGGGCCCTGCTGCGTCTGCTGGTCTGGCTGCCCCTGTGGTTGCTGGGCCTGGTCTGTTTCCTGCTGGGACTGCTGCTCTCGCCCTGGGGGACCGGCCTGGTCCTAGATCAGGCCAGGGAACGCGGCCTGATCGACTACCAGAGTGTCGCGGGGGCGCCCCTGGACGACCTGCGCATCGACGGGCTGCGCCTCGATGCCGGCCCCGCCGAGATCGCGATTCGCCAGCTGGAGTGGGCCTGGGCCGAGGAGTGCCTGTTGAACGGGCGCCTGTGTCTCGATCACTTGCGCCTGGATGGTCTGCGCGTGCGCCTGGCGGCGACCGAGGCCGAGGAGAGCCCGCCGGGGGAGCCCCTGGAGTCCATCGCTTTGCCGCTGCCCATCGAGTTGCGTGAGCTGTCGGTGAGCGATGCCGAGATTCGTCTCGCCGATGGCACCCGACTAAGCTGGCGGGAATTCGTCAGCGGCGCCGTGGGGGAGGGAGAGGCCGCCACCCTGCTGGCGACCGGCCTCTCGGGGCTGCGCCTTTACCTGCCGCCGAGTCCCGGACAGCGCCTGGCCGGGCGCCTGGGCGCCGAGGCGATCGACGCCGCCATCGCCGTCGCCGAGGGCGAGCCCCCCGCGCCGCCGGCCCCGCCCCTGGCCGAGCGCGAGCGGCTCTCGCTACCTCAGGTGCACCTGCCGCTGGGCCTGACGGTGCGCGAGCTGCTGGTGGAGGATGTCGAGCTCGGCGGCGCCGTGTCGCAGCGCCTGGAACGCCTCTACCTGGAGGCCAGCGCTCGCGGCGAGACCCTGGTCCTGGAGCGCCTGGAGCTCGACCACCCTCAGGCCAGTGTGCGACTGGCCGCGGAGGTGACCCTGCGCGACGACTACCCCCTGGAGGCCAACCTCGAGGTGAGGGTGGATACGCTGCCGGCATTGCCCGAGCTCGAGGGCGAGCGCTTTACCCTGCGCCTGAGCGGGGGCCTCGGTGACCTGGAAGCGGGGCTGCAAGGTGACGGGGCGATCGATGCACGGCTGGGGCTGGAGATCGACGCCCTGGATCCGACGCTGCCATTCCATCTACGCCTGGCCAGTGACCGGGTGCAGTGGCCCCTGACGCCGGACCGCTCCGCCGATTACCTGGTCGAGGACCTGGCCCTGGACCTCCAGGGGGACCTGCTCGGCTATGAGGCCCGCCTGCGGGGCCGGCTCAGCGGTGGCGACCTGCCGATGACCCAGCTCGCCCTGCTAGGCAGCGGCGATATCGGCCACTTCACCTGGCGGCCGCTGTCACTGACCCTGCCGCGCGGGAGCCTGGTCAGCCGCGGACGCATCGCCTGGCAGGAAGGCATCGACCTCGCCGCGGACCTCGTCATGGAATCGCTCGACCCGGGGCTGTTCACACCGGCGGTGGCCGGCCAACTCTCCGGCACGGCGGCGGTGAATTTCCGACTGCTCGACGACTCCTGGCAACTGGCAGTGCCGGAGCTGGCCATCGACGGGGAGCTGCAGGAACAGCCCCTGTCGTTGCAAGCCAGCCTGAGCGGCACCAGCGAGATGCGCTGGGATATCGAACGCCTGGAGGCCCGCCAGGGCGACAACCGTCTCGCCATCGACGGGCGTATCGCCGAGACCCTGGCACTCACCGGCCGCCTGGAGGCGCCCGCCCTGGAAAGCCTGATGGAGGGGCTCCAGGGGCGTTTGAGTGGCGACTTCTCGGTGGCCGGCAGCCTGGAGAGTCCCCGCGCCGAGCTTACCCTGGACGGCCAGCAACTGGCCTTCCAGGACACGCGCCTGGCGAGGCTGGGGCTGACGGCGCGGGTGGAAGGCCTCGAGGACCCTCGCCTGGCCGCCGAGCTCGAGGCCGATTCGCTGAGCGCCGCGGGACAACGCTTCGAGAACCTGACCCTGACCCTGGCGGGACGCCTGGGTGAACACCGTCTCGACCTCGAGGTGCTGGGCGAGGAATCGGGGCCGCTGGAACGCCTGGTGCTGGGCCTCGACGGTGCGCTGAGCGAGAATCGCCAGGACTATCGCGGCACCCTCCTGCCCCTGGAGGCGAGCCTGCCTCAGGGCACCCTGGCCCTGGCGGAGGGGCTGCGCTTCTCGGTGGTGCTGCCGGCAGGGCGGCTTACCGCCGAGCCCTTCTGCCTGGTGCGTGCCGAGGGCGGACGCCTGTGCAGCGTCGCGCCCCTCGTCGCCTCGGCGGCCTCCGGCGAGGCGAGGCTACGCTTGGAGGCGCTGCCCATGGATCTCATCGATCCCGCCCTGCCACCGGGCTGGAGCCTGAATGGGGAGAGCGATGGCGAGGTGATCCTGGGCTGGTCCGAGGGCGGCGCCCGCTGGCGGCTGTCGGGGGAGCTGGGCAGCCGCTTCGCCCTGAGCGGCGAAGACGCCTATGGCCAGCCCTGGGAGCTTCCCGACTCACGACTGCGCCTGGGGCTCGAGGCCAGCGAGGCCCGTGCCGAGGCCGATCTCGCCCTCTCCCTGAGCGGGGCCGGCGAGGTGGCGCTGCGCACCATCGTCGAGGATCCCCTGGGCAGCCAGGCACTGAGCGGCGAACTGAGCGTCGAGGCCATCGACCTGGCCGACTACCGTCGCCTGGTGGCGGGCATGGAGACTCTCGAGGGACGCCTCGACGGTCGGGTCGCCATCGCCGGTAGCCTGGAGGCGCCGGACCTGCGCGGGGACCTGGCCCTGGAGGGGCTGAGGGTCACTGGCCCCGACCTGCCGGTCAACGTGCGCGACGGCCGACTGGTCCTGAGGCTGGCCGGCGATCGCGGCACCCTCGAGGGCATGATTCAGGGCGAGGAGGGGCGTCTCGACCTCGCCGGTGAGGCGGCCTGGCCCAGCCTCACGGAGTGGGCCATCGAGGCCCGCCTCGAGGGTCGCGACGATCCCCTGCTGGCGGTGCTGCCGGAGATCGGCCGCCTACGCCTAGCCCCGCAGCTGACCATCGCCGTGACCCCGCAACGCCTCGAGGTAGGGGGACGGGTACAGATTCCCTGGGCGCGCCTGCAGATCGGTCAGCTGCCGCCGGGCGTGGTCTCGCCGAGTCCCGACGAGGTGATCGTCAGCGAGGAAGAGGTCCGCGAGCGGCTGCGCCTGGCGGCCTTCTCCGAGGATGACCTGGCCGCTCAGGAGTCCGCCGCCGCGGCCCTGCGCCAGGCCGGCATGACTACCCGGGTACGCATCGACCTGAGCCTGGGCCCGGATATGCAGCTGGAGGCCTACGGCCTCGAGGCCGGCCTCACCGGCGAGCTGGAAGTGCGCCAGGCCGATGGCCCGGTCCAGCTGTTCGGCGACGTCAATCTGGTGGATGGACGCTTCCGCGCTTATGGCCAGGACCTGCTGATCCGCGAGGGCCAGCTGATCTTCAGCGGCCCGCCGGATCAGCCGCTGCTGGAAGTGGAGGCGATTCGTAATCCGGACGTCACCCAGGACGAGGTGATCGCCGGCCTGCGCGTCACCGGGCTCGCCGACGAGCCGGAACTGCGCATCTTCTCCGAGCCGGCCATGGACGAGGCCCGGGCGCTCTCCTACCTGCTGCGCGGTCGCGCCCCCGACGAGAGCGATGCCGATGGGGCCCTGACCTCCGCCCTGGTGGGGTTGACCCTGTCCCGCACCGGTGGCGCCGTGGGCCAGGTGGGGCAGGCCTTCGGCATCGAGGACCTGCGCCTGGAGACCGCCGGTGCCGGGGAGGAGAGCCAGGTGGTGGTGGCCGGCCAGCTCACCGAGGACCTGCGCGTCAGCTATGGGGTGGGGATCTTCTCGCCCATCGCCGAGCTGACCCTGCGCTATACCCTGTGGCGCAACCTCTATGTGCAGGCGGTCTCGGGGGCCGCCCAGGCGGTGGATCTGGTCTATACCTTCAGCAGGCGCGGCAATCCGCGCCTGCGCGACAGTGGAGAGTGAGATGTTCGACAAGCAGACCCCGATCTCCCCCGAGCAGGCCCTGCCGGGGCGAGACACGCCGCTGAGCCTCGGCGGCATCCATCATGTCAACGGGCGCAGCCTCTTCCCCCCCTGGCCGGCGGGGCAGGCCGAGATCGTGCTGGGCCTGGGCTGTTTCTGGGGCGCCGAGCGGCTCTTCTGGCAACTGCCCGGCGTTCATGTCACCGCGGTGGGCTACGCGGGGGGCGTCACTCCCAACCCCACCTATGAGGAGACCTGCACCGGCCTGACCGGCCACACCGAGGTGGTGCGGGTCGTCTTTGATCCTGCCGAGCTGCCCCTGGAGCGGTTGCTGGCGGTGTTCTGGGAGGCCCATGATCCTACCCAGGGCATGCGCCAGGGCAATGATATCGGCACCCAGTACCGCTCGGCGATCTACACCACCGACGCCACCCAGCGGGAGGTCGTCGAGGCCAGTCGCGAGCGCTATCAGCAGGCCCTGAGCCGGGGCGGGCGTGGCACCATCACCACCGAGATCGCGCCGCTGGCGGCCTTCTACTATGCCGAGGAGTATCACCAGCAGTACCTGGCCAAGAATCCCGGCGGGTATTGTGGCCTCAAGGGCACCGGCATCGGCTGCCCCGGCTGATCAGGAACTACTGGTGGCGATAGGCGAGGCCCCTGAGCCCGTCGGCACCCGGGCCCAGTCGTCGAGCTGGCGGGCGACCCGGCGGGCCAGCCAGGAAGTGAGGCGCGCGCCGCGCCGCTCGATATAGCCCACGTGGCCGCCCTGACGGCTGATCTCGACCCGCACCGCCGCCGAGGGCGTCGGCAGGTGCTCGAAGAGGTCGCCGGGCATAAAGGGGTCGTCGGCGGCGTGCAGCAGCAGGGTGGGCAGTTCGATCTCGCCGAGCTGGGGCCCCGCCGAGGCGCGGCGATAGTAGTCGCTGGCCGAGGCGAAGCCGTGCAGGGGAGCGGTGACCTCGTTGTCGTAGGCCCAGAAGGTATTCAGCTCCTTGAGCTGATGGGGCGAGACGCCGATGGGCAGGGGCCCCTGGGCCATCTTTATCGCCACCTTGCGTTTCAGCGAGGCCAGCAGGTGGCGCTGATAGACCCGTGCCGCGCCGCGGTTGAGGACATCGGCGCTGGCGGCGAGATCCAGGGGCGCGTTGATGGCGATGGCGCCGGCCAAGTCGAGGCCGTCGCCGCCCTGTTCCGCCACCAGCTTGAGCAGCATATTGGCGCCCAGGGAGACGCCGGCGGCGACCTTGAGGGCCTGGGGATAGCGCTGGGCCAGTTGGCCCAGTACCCAGTAGGCGTCGGCGGTGTCGCCGCTGTGGTAGGCCCGCGGCAGGCGGTTGGGGGCCTGACCACAGCCGCGAAAATGCATCAGCACCGCCCGCCAGCCGAGGTCCGCCGCCGCCCCGAGCAGCTCCCGGGCATAGGGAGAGTCGAAGGAGCCCTCGAGGCCATGGAAGAGCACGAACAGCGGCGCCTGAGGCGTCGACGGTGCCGGCCGTACCCAGGCCAGCTCGACGAAGTCACCATCCGGCAGGTTGACGATCTCGGTGTCCCGCGCCAGGGGACGGCGCGGCAACAGCCGGGGCAGAAGGGTCTGCAGGTGACGGTTGCCGAGCCCCCGGGGGGGATGAAAATCGGCGGGAACAATCGCGTGGGTCATGCCGGCCTCATGGAGCGTGCCGGGGCCTGGCGCGGCCCCTACCTCTCCTAGCTTATCGTGGTGCCGGTCAGAGGCAAGGGCCGCCGTCGATGGCCTTGTCCTCGGTCAAGGGATGAACTCGAGGTCGCGGGTCAGGTTGTCGCGCCCGGTCGCGGTAATCACCACATTGTCTTCGATACGAATCCCGCCATGCGCGCCCAGGGCCTCGACCCGGGCCCAGTCGAGCAGGTCGGCGGCGGCACCCTGGCGCAGCGGATCCAGCAGCATCGGAATCACATAGAGCCCCGGCTCGACGGTGATCGCCATGCCTGCCTCCAGTTCCCGGGTCAGTCGTAGCGCCGGATGTGTCGGGGGGGGAGGCAGGGGGTGACCTTGCCTGTCCTGGCGCCCGCCCAGGTCGTGGACCTGTAGCCCCAGCAGATGGCCCAGGCCATGGGGGCAGAAGGCGCGGGTGATGCCGGTTTCGAAAGCCGCCTCGGCGCTGGCCTTGACCAGGCCGTGCGCCACCAGCAGCTCGGCCAGGCCCTGGTGCATCTTTTCCTGCATCGTCACATAGCAGACGCCCGGGGCCAGCGCCTCCACCAATTGCCGCTGCAAATGATCCATGCCGACGAGCAGGGCCCGGTAATCGTCGCTGGCCGCCGGCCCCGCCCAACTACGGGTGATATCGGCGCAGTAGCCGCGGAAGCGGTGCCCGCCGTCCACCAGCAGGCTATGCGCCCGTGCCGGGGCCTCGAGGTCGTAGTGCTGGTAGTGCAGCACGCCGCCGTGGGCATTGATGCCGACGATGCTCTGGTAGGGCAGCTCGCTCTCGCGGATCCGCGCCGCCTTCAGGTAGGCCAGTTGGCAGTCGAGCTCGGCGCCGCCGGCCAGGAAGGCGTCCCGGGCCGCGGCGTGACCGGCCAGGGCCCGGCGGTTGGCCTCCCGCAGGCAGGCCACCTCGTAGTCGCTCTTGCGCACCCGTAGCTCGTCCAGGGCCCGGGTGAGGGCCTCGGGGTTGGCCTCGGCCCCCAGGCGCTGGGCCGCGCTTACCTCGCCCAGCACCGCGAAGCGGCCCGCGGGCAGGCGCGGCGCCTCACTCGCCTCCCGGGGCACCACCTCGAAGGCGTCCACCCAGGGCTCCTCGGGCAGGCGGGGAGGCTGATGCCAGAAGTCCCGAGGGGCATGAAAATAGAGGCACGGCTTGTGCCCCGGGCGTATCAGCAGCCAGCTATGCTCCAGGCCGGCCAGGGGCACCCAGTGCAGGAAATGACCATAGGTGGCGAAGCTGGCGTGCTGATCATCGGCGAAGTGCCGGTGGGCACACCCGCTGTAGAGCAGCACGCCATCGTAGCCGTGGCGCGCCAGCTGGGTCTCGTAGGCTCGGGCCAGTTGGGCCAGGTGGCGACGCTGGGCGTCGGCGAGGGGCGGCATCATCGGGTCTCCATAATGGGGGCGGCAGGGGCGGCCAGTGGCTCGGGCAGGTCGGCCCAGAAATGCTCCAGGGCGGCGGAGGCGACGCCGGGATGGCGATAGAGGCGAATCTCCAGGGGGACCTGCCAGCGGGCGTCGCCGGCGGCGACCAGCTCACCCCGGGCCAGGGCCGGGGCGGCCAGCCGCGCCGGCAGCCACCCCAGGCCATAGCCGAGGCCGATCAGCTCGCGGACATTATGACTCTGGATGCTCTCGTTGAGGACCCGGAAGGCCGGGGCCTCGCCGAGGCGCGAGAGGTGTGCCTGGATGGCGCCATGCATCAACCCCCGGGGGTGAAAGCCGATCAAGGGTAGGCTCTCCCGGGGGCCGCTGCCCAGGGAGAAGCGCGGGCGCCCCCGGGCATCCGGCACCGAGAGGGGAAGCAGACGCTCCTCGCCGACCCGTCGATAGTCGCCCTCGACCTCGGGGAGCCCCGGCGGCAGCGCCTCCCGGGGCCAGTAGCAGAGCACCAGGTCGCACTCGCCGCGGTCGAGGGCCTGAAAGTAGTCATCGATCAGCCAGCCGGTGGCCCTCAGGTAGGGCTCCAGGGGCGGCTCCTCATGGTGGGCCGCCAGCCATTCCGGCAGGAAGTGGGAGAGCAGGCTCTGGGGCGCCGCCAGGCGCAGGCGGTTGGCCTGGGCCTCGGCGAGCCGCGACAACCGTTCCCGGGTGCCCTGTACCCGTTGCGTGACCTCGTCGCAGAGGCT
Organism: Bisbaumannia pacifica; assembly: GCF_007989625.1. Classification (GTDB taxonomy): domain Bacteria; phylum Pseudomonadota; class Gammaproteobacteria; order Pseudomonadales; family Halomonadaceae; genus Bisbaumannia; species Bisbaumannia pacifica. Next base: position 98,142 of record NZ_BJUK01000007.1, on the reverse strand, counting down.
CAGGAACTCCTCGCCGGCCGGGGTCAGGGAGAGGGGCAGGGTCTGGCGGTTGACCAGGGTGGTGCCCATCTCCTCCTCCAGCAGCTTGATACGTCGCGAAAAGGTGGGCTGGGTCACATTGCGCGCCTCCGCCGCCCGGGAGAAGTGCCGGGTACGGGCCAGGGCGATAAAGTCTTCCAGCCAGCGAATTTCCATGATTTATAAGATTCACCGAAACTATTATTGGATTTATTCCATTTGACAGTGGATTCTGCCATTTCAACGGTCGTGTCTCTACGGCCGTCCTACAGGCGTCCCTCCTCGACGCCATGACAGGCCACCTGGCTGCCATCGGCCTGGGCCACCAGCCTCGGCACCTCCCGGCGACAGCGCGCCTCGGCATGGGGGCAGCGCCCATGGAAGACGCAGCCGGAGGGCAAGTTCACCGGGGTGGGGACCTCGCCGGTCAGGCGAATCGGCTGGGGGCGGTCGTCCTCGAGGCGTGGGATCGCCGAGAGCAGCGCCTGGGTATAGGGGTGGCGGGGCGTGGCGAACAGGGTCCGGGTCGGCGCCACCTCGCAGACGGTGCCCAGGTACATCACCGCGACGCGGGTGCCGAAGTGCTCGACCACCGCCAGGTCATGGGTGATGAACAGATAGGTGAGGTGGCGCTCCTGCTGGGCATCCATCAGGAGGTTGAGTACCTGGGCCTGGATGGACACGTCCAGCGCCGAGATCGGCTCGTCGGCGACGATAAATTCCGGGTCGACCGCCAGGGCCCGGGCGATGGCGATGCGTTGGCGCTGACCGCCGGAGAACTCGTGGCCGAAGCGCGCGCCCCATTCCGGATCGATACCCACCGAGGCCATCACCTCGCGTACCTTGGCGGTCACCCGTTCCCGATCCCAGTCGGGATGGTGCAGGCGGATCGGCTCCTCCAGGGTCTGCTGTATCGTCATGCGCGGATTCAGCGAGGCGTAGGGGTTCTGGAAGATCATCTGCATGCGCTTGCGATAGGGCAGCAGCGCCTTGGGCGAGAGATCATCGATACGCGTCCCGTCGTAGTGGATCTCCCCGGCGCTGGGCGAGAGCAGCCCCATCACGGTGCGCGCCACCGTGGACTTGCCGCAGCCGGATTCGCCGACCACGCAGAGCGCCTCGCCGCGCCGGATGCTCAGGTCCACGCCGTTGATGGCATGCACGAACTCCTGATGACGCACCAGGCGACCGCCCTTGAAGCGCAGCTGCTCGAGGAAGTCGCCGGAGAGATCGAAGCGCTTGCGCAGGCCGCGGATCTCCAGCAGCGGGGCATTCTCCTGGTCCGACGGACGTGCCGCCTGGCGTCGGGGCTCGGTAGGCGTCTCGGTATGGGACAGGGCCTGGGCGGTCATGGGCGATCCTCCTCGGTGGCGGCTTCCTGGGCCAGCATCTCCGCCACCATATGGCAGGCCACCCGGCAGTTGCCGGAGGCCACGAAGTCGGGTACCTGGCGGGAGCAGGCGGGGCGTTCGCTGCCATCGGCGCGGGTCACGAAGTCACAGCGGGGATGGAAGGCGCACCCCGAGGGCAACTGGCTCAGCGGCGGCATGCTGCCGCGGATCTGATTGAGGTGGCTGCCCGGGGTGGCCATCTGCGGCAGGGCGTTCATCAACCCCTGGGTATAGGGGTGCTGGGGATCGTTGATGATCTCCCGAGTCGGCCCGGCCTCGATCACCCGTCCCGCGTACATCACCAGCATGCGCTGGGTCACCTGGCTGACCACCCCCAGGTCGTGAGTGATCAGGATCAGGCCGACGTTGTGCTTCTCGCACAGCTCCAGCAGCAGGGTCATGATCTCCGCCTGGATGGTTACGTCCAGCGCCGTGGTGGGTTCGTCGGCGATGATGATGTCCGGATCCAGCAGCAGGGCGATGGCGATGATCACCCGTTGGCGCATGCCCCCGGAGAGCTCGTGGGGGTACTGATCGAGGCGTGTCTCCGGGGAGGGGATCTGCACCTGCTGGAGCTTGTGCAGGGCGATGGCCCGGGCCTCCCGGGAGGCGATGCGGCGATGCGCCTTGAGGCACTCGACCATCTGCTCGCCGATGGTCAGCACCGGATTGAGGGTCATCATCGGGTCCTGGAAGATCATCGACACGCGGTTACCGCGGATGCGCCGCAGCCGTCGCTCGCCGAGGCCGATCAGCTCCTGGCCGTCGAAACGGATGCTGCCGCCGGCGATGTAGCCGGGCTTGGCGATCAGGTTGAGCAGGCTGAAGGCGGCCACCGACTTGCCGGCGCCGGATTCGCCTACCAGGCCGAGGCGCTCGCCCCGGTCGAGGGTGAAATTGATATTGCGCAGGGCGCGCACCTCGCCCTGGCGCAGGGCGAAGCGCACATCCAGGTCGCGAACTTCGAGAAGTGCCATAAGAGGTGCTCCTTAGCCCTTGTAGAGGCGCGGGTTCATGACATCGCGCAGCCAGTCGCCGAGCAGGTTGATCGACAGCACCAGCACCACCAGGAAGGCGCCGGGAATCAGGGTGATCCACCAGGCTCCGGATTGCAGGTAGTCGAAGCCGGCCTTGATCAGCGAGCCCAGCGACGGGTGGGTCTCTGGCATGCCCAGTCCCAGAAAGGATAGCGCCGCCTCGGAGATGATGGCGTTGGCGATCTGCACCGTGGAGATGACGAAGATCGGCGACAGGGTGTTGGGCAGCACATGGCGGAACATGATGCGCCGCGATTTCAGGCCCATCACCTTGGCGGCGTCCACATACTCCTTGCGCTTCTCGGCCAGCACCGAGGCGCGCACCGTACGCGCGTACTGGGGCCACTCGGCCAGGCCGATGATCAGGATCAGCATCAGGATGGCGTAGTCGCTGTAGAAGCCGCCACCCAGGGTGGCCTTGACCACGGCCCCCACCACGATGGCCACCATCAGGGTGGAGAAGGAGAGCTGGATATCCGCCAGGCGCATCAGCAGGGCATCCACGCGGCCGCCCAGATAGCCGGCCAGCAGGCCGAAGACCACCCCCAGCAGGGCCTGGAGCAGCACCGCGCCGAAGCCGATCAGCAGTGATACCCGGGTGCCGTAGAGGATGATCGACCAGAGATCGCGCCCCTGGGCGTCGGTGCCCAGGGTGTAGGCGGGGTCACTGCCGTCGATCCAGAAGGGCGGCAGCTCCGAGGCGAGGATATCGATCTGCGCCAGGTCGTAGGGGTCGGTGGGGGCCAGCCAGGGGGCCAGCAGCGCCATGCCGACCAGGGCGAGCAGGGTCGCCAGGCACAGTTGGGCGCCGCGGTCACGCTTGAAGCTGTACCACAGATAGGAGTCGCGCAGCCGCTGCCAGCGGCCCCCGGCCGGGGTCGCCGCCGGGGAGGAGGAGGGGGTACTCATGCGGGCTTGCCTGTCAGTTTGACGGTGGGATTCACCAGGCCATAGATCAGGTCCACCAGGGTGTTGGTGACCACGAAGATGACGCCGACGATCATCAGGTAGGCGACGATCAGCGGGATATCGGCGCGGTTGATGGCGTCCAGGAACATCAGGCCCATGCCGGGCCACTGGAAGACCGTCTCGGTGAGGATGGTGTAGGCCACCATGGTGCCGATCTGCACCCCACCGACGGTGATCACCGGCAGCATGGTGTTCTTCAGGGCATGCACGAAATAGATGCGCCGCACGCCGATGCCCTTGGCCCGGGCGAACTTGACGTACTCTGACTGCAGCACCTCCATCATCTCGGCGCGAATCAGGCGGATAAACAGCGGCAGCATGATCGAGGCCAGCGCCACCGAGGGCAGCACCAGGTGCGTCAGGCCGCCGAGGCTGGCCAGGTTGGTCTCCCAGTGGCCGATCACCGGCACCAGATCCTGGCCGCGACCGAAGGAGGGCATGCCGCCGTCGGTGGAGAGCAGGCCGTTGAGCCAGGCGCCCCAGGCGGTGGACTCGGGGAAGAGGCTCACGGTGATGCCGATGGAGAAGACCTGGATCAGCAGGATGGCGGTGAGGAAGACCGGAATCGAGATGCCGATGATCGAGGCGCCCATAAAGAAACGCGAGATCCAGGCGCGGGGCTTGATGGCGCTGTAGACGCCGATGGGCACCGACAGCAGCACGATCAGCAGGGTGGCACCGAAGACCAGTTCGAGGGTCGCCGGCAAGTGACGGGCGATCACCTCCAGGGCCGGTTCCCGGTAGAAGTAGGAGGTGCCGAAGTCACCGCTCAGGGCATTGCCGGCGAAGCGCAGGTACTGCACATGGAAGGGGTCGTTGAGGCCGAACTGCTCGCGCAGCGCCTCGCGCTCACTCTCGGGGACCGACTGGCCGACCATCTGCTGGATGGGATCGCCCAGGTTGTCCTGGATGGCGAAGGCGATGACGCTGATGATGAACATCACCAGCAGGGCGTGCATCAGCCGCTTGGTAAGAAAGGCGATCATGGGGGTAGCCTGTCTGGGGTGTTGCTAAAGGAACCCCTCGCCACACGGGCGAGGGGCCGGCCATCGGGAGGTGGCCGGGGGGATCACTCGCCCTGGATCTCCAGGTCGCCCAGGTAGGGGAAGTCGAGGGCATTGACCACCGGGGCAATGTCCACGCCATCGCGGGCGCCATAGGCCAGGTTCTGCCAGTGCAGCATGATATAGCCGGCGTCTTCGTGGAGCATGGCTTCGGCCTCCTGGAGCATGGCGTTGCGTGCCTGGGTATCGGTCTCGCGGTCGGCCCGGGCCACCAGGGCATCGATCTCCTCGTTGCAGTAGCTGCCGTAGTTGTACTGGCCGGCGCCGGTCTCGGTGTCGATGCAGGCGGAGAGGTACTGGAAGAAGTTGGCGCTGTCCTCGGTGTCGGCGTGCCAGCCGATCATCGCCATATCGGAGGTGCGCTCGTCGTACTCGGGCCAGTACTGGGCCAGCGGCATGGTGCGCAGGTTCACGTCGATATTGATGCGCGCCAGCATATTGGCCACCGCCTGGGCGATCTGGGCGTCGTTCACGTAGCGGTTATTGGGGGCGATCATGTCGATGCTGAAGCCGTCGGCGAAACCGGCCTCGGCCATCAGCGCTTGGGCCCGCTCCAGGTCGTAGCGCGGGGTCAGCTCGGGATTGTGGCCGGAGTAGCCGGGGGGCGAGAACTGCGCCGCCGGGGTGGCGAAGCCACGCATCAGGCGGTCGGCGATGCCCTCCTGGTTGATGGCGTAGGCCACCGCCTGACGCACCCGGGGATCGGCGAAGGCCTCGACCCGCGCCTGATTGAGCTGCAGGCCGATGATCCGCGTGCCGGGTACCTCCACCAGGTCGACGCCCTGGGCCTCGCGGACCCGCTCCAGGTCGTTGGGGGGGACCGCATCGATAAAGTCGACGCCGCCGGAGAGCAGGGCCGAGACCCGGGCGGCGTTCTCGGCGATGGGGGTCAACACGATATGCGAGACGTTGCCCTCGCTGTCCTCGTCCCAATAGTCGTCGAAACGCTCCATCTCCACCCGGACGCCCTGGCGACGCTCGGTGACGATAAAGGGGCCGGTGCCGGAGATATTGCGCGAGGCGAAGGAGTTGCCGGCCTTGACGATCTCGCCGCGATCGCGGCCATCCTCGGTGGTGCCGCTGTAGAACTGGCTGTCCATCGGGAAGATGTAGGTGGCCAGGTTGAGCAGCAGCGGGTAGGGACCGTCGGTGGTGATCTCCACGGTATGCTCGTCGACCGCTTCGGCCCCGGCGATGGGCTCGAAGATGGCCCGGTAATCGGGGCTCTCCTTGAGTCGTTCGAGTGTCCAGACCACATCGGCCGCGGTGAAGGGGTTGCCGGAGTGGAAAGTCACGTCATCGCGCAGGCTCAGGCGCACGGTGGTGTCGTCGACCTGTTCCCAGGCGGTGGCCAGGCGCGGCTCGAACTGGAAGTCCTGGGTCCAGCGCACCAGGGGGTCGAAGGCCAGATGCGAGAGCCGCAGCATGCCGCCGGAGAGCTGCTCGTGGATATCCAGGGTCTCCGGGTCGGCGGCATAGCCGATGCGCAGGGTCTCGGCGGAGACGCTAGCGGGGAGGGCGGTGGCGGCCAGGGCGGCGCCGATCACGGACGCCAGCAGGGTCTTCTTGAAAGTCATGTCGTCGTATCCCTAACGGGTTGTTATGTGTTGTGACGACACTAACCATAGAGAGCCCCGCGGAATCAGCACAATCGAAATACCGACTGGCCCTATGCGCCATCCGCATCATGGCCCGGAGAAGCGGTGGCCCGGCTCCCCTGGGGGCGGGGGATGGGCCACTCCAGGCCCTCAGCCTACCGGGTTCAGGCCTTCGATACGGTAGAGGGACTCCACCTGATCGAGACGCTCCACCGTGCAGCCCAGGTCGGTGACATGGCCATCCTTGAGGCCATAGACCCAGCCGTGTACCGCCAGCGGCTGGCCCCGCTGCCAGGCATGCTGGACGATCTTGGTGCGGCACAGGTTATTGACCTGGGCCTGGGCATTGAGCTCGCACATGCGGTCCACCTGCGCCTCCAGGCTGAGGTGGCTCAGTTCGTTGCGGTGCCGGGCATAGAGCTCGCGCACCGAATGCAGCCAGATATCCACCATGCCGTTGTCGCCGCCCTCCACGGCGGCACGCACCCCGCCGCAGCCGTAGTGGCCCACCACCATGATATGGCGCACCCGAAGCACTTCGACGGCGTATTGCAGGACCGAGAGGGCATTGAGGTCGTTGTGGTGGAGGAGGTTGGCCACGTTGCGATGCACGAAGACCTCGCCGGGGGGCAGGTCGATGATCTGGTTGGCCGGGACCCGGCTATCGGAGCAACCGATCCACAGGTAATCGGGATTCTGCTGTTGCGCCAGGCGATCGAAGAAGCCGGGATCCTGCTGGCGGACCCCGTCGGCCCATTGGCGATTGCGCTCGACGAGGCGTTTGATCTCTTTTTTCATGCATCCGCTCTTTGGCTGGGCGAGTGGTGCGCCAGGGGGAGGCGCCATCGGAAGCCTCTAGTCTAACGCGGCGCGGGGAAAAGTGGGCCGTCCATCGGTGGCGATCTATGGTATTGATAGTTATCGCCTATCTGGTCAAGAGCCTGTCAAGCCAGTGTGCCGGTGGTATCATCGCGCCATCCCTTTCGACCAAGGTTTCAGGAGAACTTCGTGTCCCAGTTCGATTATGACCTCTTCGTCATCGGCGCCGGTTCCGGCGGCGTGCGTGCCGCCCGCACCGCGGCGGCCACCGGTGCCCGCGTCGCCGTCGCCGAGGATCGCTACCTGGGGGGCACCTGCGTCAACGTCGGCTGCGTCCCCAAGAAGCTCTACTCCTACGCGGCCCATTATCATGATGCCTTCGAGGAGAGCGCCGGCTTCGGCTGGAGCCTGGCCGAGGCGCCGCGCTTCGACTGGGCGACCCTGCGCGATAACAAGATCACCGAGATCAAGCGTCTCAACGGCATCTATGGCCGCCTGCTGGAGGGCGCCGGCGTGCGCCTGATCAATGGCCGGGCCAAGGTACTGGATGCCCATCGCGTCGAGGTGGCCGGCGAGGTCCTGAGCACCGAGAAGATCCTGGTGGCCACCGGCGGCTGGCCCTGGGTGCCGGACTTTCCCGGCAAGGAGCACGTCCTGGACTCCAACCGGGTCTTCGACCTGGAGCGCTTTCCCCAGCGTTTCCTGGTCCTCGGCGGCGGCTATATCGCCGTGGAGTTCGCCAGTATCTTCAATGGCCTGGGCAGCGATACCCACCTGGTCTACCGCGGTGAACTGTTCCTGCGTGGCTTCGACAACGAGGTCCGTGAGTTCACCCGGGATGAGATGGCCAAGAAGGGCGTCAATCTCCACTTCGAGACCAATATCGAGCGCATCGACAAGGAGGGCGAGGTCCTCAAGGTGATGCTCACCAACGGCGAGGTGCTGGAAGTGGATGCGGTGCTGGCGGCCACCGGGCGCAAGCCCAATCTGGCCGGCCTGGGGCTCGACGCCCTGGGCGTCGAGCTCAACGAGGACGGTACCCTCAGGGTCAACGAGCGTTTCGAGACCTCGGTGCCCTCCGTGCTGGCTCTGGGCGATATCATCGGTGGCCCCGAGCTGACCCCCGTGGCCCTGGCCGAGGCGATGCAGATGGTGCAGGCGCATTTCGGCGAGGGCAGCCCCAAGCCGCTCGACTACGACAAGATCGCCACCGCGGTCTTCTGTCATCCCAATATCGGCACCGTGGGCCTCTCCGAGGAAGCGGCTCGGGAACGGTGTGGCGCCATCCGCGTCTACCGCACCGACTTCCGGCCCATGAAGCACACCCTCTCCGGCAGCGAGGAGCGCTGCCTGATGAAGCTGATCGTCGAAGATCAGAGCGACGTGGTGGTGGGGGCTCATATGGTGGGCGAAGAGGCCGGCGAGGTGATCCAGGGGATCGCCATCGCCGTTCGGGCCGGCCTGACCAAGGCCGATTTCGATGCCACCGTGGGCATTCACCCCACCGGCGCCGAGGAGTTCGTGACCCTGCGCAGCATCAGCCGCCGCTACCCGCAGTAAGTCACCGCACCGTCATGCCGGCGTCATTCGCCGCCGGCACCCTGAAGGCCATCCCTCGCGGGATGGCCTTCGTCGTTATCGGCAGGCGCAAAAGACCAACGGTCGCGGCATCCGTGACTAAACTCAGGGTGATGAGTGGCCTCACTCAGCAAACATAACCAGGGATTATGGATACGCCCAACGATGATAAGGCGCCTTTTGATTTATGCATAAATCCTTGTTATCGTAGTGGGCGAATTCGCCAACAGCGAACTATAACCATGAACGTATCGACGCATCCCTTCACTCCCTCCTCCGATCTGGCCCGCCCCAGCGTGGCCGATGCCGTGGTGGGAAATCCCCAGTCACCGTTGTTTATCCGCAAGCCCAATCCGGACGACGGCTGGGGCATCTATGAACTGGTCAAGGCGTGTCCGCCGCTGGACGTCAACTCCGCCTACGCCTACCTGCTGCTGGCAACCCAGTTCCGCGATACCTGCGCGGTAGCCACCAACGAGGAGGGCGAGATCGTCGGCTTCGTCTCCGGCTACGTGAAGAGCAATGCGCCCGACACCTATTTCCTGTGGCAGGTGGCGGTGGGCGAGAAGGCCCGCGGCACCGGCCTGGCCCGTCGCCTGGTCGAAGCGGTGATGCGCCGCGAGGAGCAGGCCGAGGTGCGCCACCTGGAAACCACTATCACGCCGGACAACGAGGCGTCCTGGGGGCTCTTTACTCGCCTGGCCGATCGCTGGCAGGCGCCCCTGAACAGCCGCGAGTATTTCTCCACCGATCAGCTCGGCGGCGAGCATGATCCGGAAAACCTGGTGCGTATCGGCCCCTTCCAGCCGGCGCATATCTAGGCTCCACCCCAATTCGCTGGCGACGGCCCTGCGGCCGGCGCCACTCACCCTATTGATTCCCGATTCGCTAGGAGATCCTATGCAGACCCAGATTCTCGAACGCATGGAATCCGAAGTTCGTACCTATTCCCGCTCCTTCCCGGTGGTCTTCACTAAGGCCCAGGGCGCGCGCCTGACCGCGGAAGACGGCAAGCAGTACATCGACTTCCTCGCCGGTGCCGGCACCCTCAACTACGGCCACAACAACCCCAAGATCAAGCAGGCGCTGCTCGACTACCTGGCCTCCGACGGTATCGTCCATGGCCTGGACATGTGGACCGAGGCCAAGCGCGACTACCTGGAGGCCCTCGAGGAGGTGATCCTCAAGCCGCGTGGCCTGGACTACAAGGTGCATCTGCCGGGGCCGACCGGGACCAACGCGGTGGAAGCCGCCATTCGCCTGGCCCGAGTGGCCACCGGTCGCCATAACATCATCTCCTTCACCAACGGCTTCCATGGCGTGACCATGGGCGCCCTGGCCACCACCGGCAACCGCAAGTTCCGCGAGGCCACCGGCGGGATCCCCACCCAGGGCGCCGCCTTCCTGCCCTTCGACGGCTACATGGGCGAGGCGGTGGATACCCTCGACTACTTCGAGAAACTGCTCGGCGACAACTCCAGCGGCCTGGACCTGCCCGCCGCGGTGATCGTCGAGACGGTGCAGGGGGAGGGCGGTATCAACCCCGCTGGCCTCGACTGGCTCAAGCGCCTGGAGAAAATCTGTCGCGAGCACCAGATCCTGCTGATCGTCGACGATATCCAGGCCGGCTGCGGCCGCACCGGTAAGTTCTTCAGCTTCGAACATGCCGGCATCACCCCGGACATCGTGACCAACTCCAAGTCGCTGTCCGGCTATGGCCTGCCGTTCGCCCATGTGCTGATGCGCCCCGAGCTCGACAAGTGGAAGCCGGGCCAGTACAACGGCACCTTCCGGGGCTTCTCCCTGGCCATGGTGACCGCCGCCGCCGCGCTGCGTACCTACTGGAGCGACGACAAGCTCGAGCGCGACGTCCAGCGCAAGGGACGCATCGTCGCCGAGCGCTTCCAGCAGCTGGCCGACTATCTTGGAGAGAAGGGCATCACCGCCTCCGAGCGTGGTCGCGGCCTGATGCGTGCCCTGGACGTGGGCAGCGGCGAGCGTGCCGACAAGATCACCGCCGAGGCCTTCCAGCGCGGCCTGGTGATCGAGACCAGCGGCCACGACGGCCAGGCGGTGAAGTGCCTGTGCCCGCTGACCATCGGCGATGAAGACCTGCTCGAGGCCCTGGATATCCTCGAGGCCAGCGTCAAGGCGGTCTTCTAAGCCGCGCCGAGCCCCTGACTTAACCGGGCGCCCGGATAGGGCGCCCGACACCGTTTCAGCATGAGGATAGCGCGATGATCGTTCGCAATCTGGAAGAGGCCCGCAAGACCGACCGCCTGGTCAAGGCCGAGAACGGCAACTGGGACAGCACCCGCCTGAGCCTCGCCGACGACGGCGGCAACTGCTCCTTCCATATCACCCGTATCTTCGAGGGTACCGAGACCCATATCCACTACAAGCACCACTTCGAGGCGGTCTACTGCATCGAAGGGGAAGGCGAGGTGGAGACCCTGGCCGATGGCAAGATCTGGCCGATCAAGCCGGGCGACATCTATATCCTCGATCAGCACGATGAGCACCTGCTGCGCGCCCACAAGACCATGCACCTGGCCTGCGTCTTTACTCCGGGTCTGAGTGGCAAGGAAGTGCACCGCGAGGATGGCTCCTATGCGCCGGCGGACGAGGCCGACGATAGCCAGCCGCTCTGAATCGCCTCTGGCGACGAGCTAGGTAAAACGCGCCCCCGGCCATGGCCGGGGGCGCGCTCGTCTGGGTTCAGTCGTCCACTGGCTCGAACACCAGGGTGATTTCACCCAGGGTCAGGCCGAACTTGCGCATGGCGGTGCGGTTGATCAGGCGCCGATCCGGCTGCAGATACATCCAGTCATCCATGGTAAAGGTGATATCGCGCCCGTCGATCTCGATGGGCAGTCGGTAGCGCATATGGAAGGCGTGGCCGTACTGGCGAGCGGTTACCGGGCCCGCCACGTCGCTGGCATGACCGATCCAGGTGGTCGCGTCCTGGCGCTCGAAGGTCCAGACACGGCGCTGGGTCTCACCATCCTCGAAGACGAAGGCCTCATCCAGCACCAGCGTCTGGCCATCGTAGCGGCCGTCGATAAGCACGGTGAAGCGTCGCTGTACCTCGCCGCGGTAGTCCTGGACCATGCCCCAGGCGCGGGTCTGGCCCTGGAAGTAGTCGCCGATATCCAGGCGTGGCTCGGTGTCGGCATAACGTTCGATGGATGGGGCGCCACAGCCGACCAACAGCCCGAGGGTGAGGAGCATCAGTGACACGCGAAGCATTATTTTTTACATGTAAAATCCTTTGCATAGGGTTTGTTACGCTATGACCCAGTGGGATCGGCGGAGTTCTGAGGTTACGGGAGATATTCCCTTGATACGCATAATGTATATTATGTTAAATCATGGCCATCCAGCCGCACTCGCGGCCCTCGCCACATTGACAGCTTGCGCCGCTCTGTCATGATGTTGTCGCCGTTTCCGGGTGTCCGTGGGCCCTGAGCCATCGACGGATGCCCTGCGTTGGCACGGACCGCCGCGCGCGGCGCTTCTTATATTCGCCATCATCGCAGCCACCGACGAAACGGTAAGACCCGCAAAGGACCCACGCCCACCCATGTTCTCTTCGCCGCGATCACGACGCCTGACATCCCTTACGCTGACCGGACTCGGCCTGTTGCTACTCGCCGGCTGTGTCCGTCAGCCAGTCGTCGAACCCGGGCCGCCTCCCGTCAGTGCCGTGGCCTTCCAGGCACGCATGGATGCCCTGGAAACTCAGTTGGTGGCACGTTGCGATAGCCGCCTCGATTGGCAAGACCGTCAGGCCCGCCTGGGGCGCTATCTGCTGGCGGACATTCGCGAGCTGGGCGATCGCCTGAGCGCGATGCGCGATGACCTGGCGCGACGTGACGAGGCGTCGCCGCCCTCCGGTCGCCAGTGCGAGGGCGTCGATAGCTCCCAGTTGGAGGGCAAGCAGGTGCTGGGTCGTGCGGAGTGGGTCGGGCTTCCCGAGGTCGGCACCTACCTGCGCGCGCGGGTCGACTCCGGGGCCAACACCTCCTCGCTCTCGGCCCAGGAGATCACCCCCTTCGAGCGGGACGGCCAGGACTGGGTGCGCTTTCGCCTGGGTCTCACCGATGAGGACGTGGTGGTGGATGACGTGCGCGAGGCGTGGATCGAAGCCCCGGTGGAGCGGCGAGTCCGCATCCTCCAGGCCGCCGGCAGCGAGTCGCGTCCGGTGGTCAGCCTGGTGATGACCCTGGGGCCGATCCGCCAGCCGGTGGAGTTCACCCTCAATGATCGTACCCACCTCAACTACCCGGTACTGCTGGGGCGCCGCTTCATGATGGATATCGCGGTAATCGATGTGGCCGAGCGCTACCTCCATCCGCGGCCGGAATTCCCCGGTGGTCGCCCCGCCGATGAGGCCGCCGCCGATGAGGCGCTAGACCTGGACGACGGCGAGTCCTGAATTCTCCGCGGATCGGCTCGCCGACCGAGCCAGCGCTATGACTCCGGGTCGGCCACCGCCGCCCGGCCCGATCAAGGAAGCCCCCATGTCGCGACTGCCCTTCTATCTGCTGGTAAGTGTGCTGATGCTGGCCGGTATTGGCCTGACCCTGCATCGCCATCTGCAATTCGACGTGCCCTGGCTCCCCGGTGAGCAGCGCCAGGTATGGGAAATCGAGGCCCAGGTGAACCTGACCGCCCGTGGCGAGCCGGTGATCGTCGATATGGCCCTGCCCAGCCATCAGCAGGGCTATCGGCTGTTGACCGAACACACCGCCTCCTCCGGCTATGGCCTGGCGTTTCGGGAGGAGAACGGCGGCCGTCGTGCCCAGTGGACCATCCGCGAGGCCAGTGGCTCCCAGCAGCTCTATTACACGGTGCAGATGCTGGTGGCCCCGGACGCCGAGGCGCCGGCACAGGCCCTGCCCGCCCTGCCCCGTCAGATCCTCTGGGAACGCCCCTACGATACCGCCGCCCGTCAGGTGATCGAGCGCGCCTGGGCGCGCAGTGCTTCGCCCTTCACCTTCGCCCGGGAGCTGATCCGCGACATGAGCGGCGATCGCCAGAGCGAGAACACCCGCCTGTTGCTGACTCAATACGACCGCGCCCCCCTGCTGGTCCGGCTACTCAACCAGGCCGACATCGCCGCCCGGGAAGTCAGTGGCCTGCGCCTGGAGGATGGGCGCCGACGCCAGAGCCTGGCACCGTGGATTCAGGTCTTCGATGGCAACGACTGGGCGCTGTTCCACCCCGAGACGGGCGAACAGGGGCGCCCCGATGACCTGCTGCTGTGGGAAAGCGCCGGGGAGGCGGTGCTGGAGGTCCAGGGGGGCAGCAACTCCCGGGTCAGCTTCTCCATGCTCACCCATAACCAGCCGGCGGCGTCGGCGGTGCGCAGCCAGTTGGCCGACGATACCCTGCTCAACTTCTCCATTCACAGCCTGCCGCTGGAAGAACAGGCGCTCTTCCAGACCATCTTGCTGATTCCCATCGGTGCCCTGGTGGTGGTACTGCTACGTATCCTGGTGGGGATCAAGACCTCCGGGACCTTTATGCCGGTGCTGATCGCCCTGGCCTTTATCCAGACCAGCCTGTCCACCGGGCTGATCGGCTTCCTGCTGGTCGTCTCCGTGGGGCTGGTGATTCGCAGCTACCTGTCGCACCTCAACCTGCTGCTGGTGGCCAGGGTCTCGGCGGTGATCATCACGGTCATCGCGATCATCTCCATCTTCTCGGTGCTCTCCTACCGCTTCGGCCTCAACGCCGGCCTGACGATTACCTTCTTCCCGATGATCATCCTCGCCTGGACCATCGAGCGGATGTCGATCCTCTGGGAGGAGGAAGGTCCCAAGCAGGTGTTGATCCAGGGTGGCGGTAGCCTGCTGACCGCGGTGCTGGCCTACCTGGCCATGAACAACCCCTGGATTCGCCATATCACCTTCAACTTCCTGGGCCTGCAGCTGGTACTGATGGCGTTGATTTTGCTGGCGGGTAACTACACCGGCTATCGGCTGCTGGAACTGCGTCGCTTCAAGCCGGTGGCGGAGGATTGAGCATGGCGACCTCCCCTACGAGCGTACTGGACTGGGCCCTGGCCTGGGTCCGTCCGGGCAAGCTGTCTGCCAAGGGCATTATCGGCATGAATCGGCGCAATATCCGCTATATCGGTCGCTATAATAGCCGGCGTCTCTATCCCCTGGTGGACGACAAGCTCAAGACCAAGCTGCTGGCGGAACGCCATGGCATTACCACGCCGGCATTGATCGGCACCGTGACCACCCAGTTCGGGGTCAAGCAGGTGGCGGCGCTCGTCGAAGAACGACAGGGGTTCGTGATCAAGCCCGCCAAGGGCAGCGGCGGCAAGGGCATTCTGGTTATCGAGAGACGCGATGGTGACGCCTACGTCAAACCCAGTGGCGCCCACCTGAGTCGTGAGGACCTGGAGCGGCATGTCTCCAATATCCTCTCCGGGCTCTACTCCCTGGGCGGCTCGCCGGACGTGGCGGTGATCGAAGACCTGATCCACTTCGATCCATCGCTGACCGAATATACCTACGAGGGCGTGCCGGATATCCGCGTGATCGTCTTCCAGGGCTACCCGGTGATGGCCATGATGCGCCTCTCGACGGCCGCCTCCGATGGTAAGGCCAATCTCCACCAGGGCGCCGTGGGGGTGGGCCTGGATATCGCCACCGGCACCGCGCTGCGGGGCGTGCAGTTCGATCGCCCCCAGGCCAGCCATCCGGACACCGGGCATGAACTGGCCAGCCTGCGGATTCCCGATTGGGGCACCCTGCTGACCCTGGCCGCGGGCTGCTATGAGATGACCGGCCTGGGTTATCTGGGCACCGATATGGTGCTCGACGCGCGACACGGCCCGATGTTGCTGGAGCTCAATGCCCGTCCCGGCCTGGCGATTCAGATGGCCAACGGCGAGGGCCTGCGCGCTCGACTCGACCTGATCGAACGGCAGCCCGCCGGGCTCTCGGTCGCCGATCGGGTCGCCTTCGCGCAGCGCCACTTCGCGCGGAGCTCGGAGCTGCCGGCCTCCAGGGTGCCGGCCTGAGGCCAGGCGGCTGCCGCCGGGTCCGGCCTCTGGTAGACTGAAGGCTGGTATCGACAGGACCCTTTTCCATGCCCCATTCCCGACAACTGCTCGAGCGGGCCGAGCGCCAATGTCAGGCCAGAGGCGCGCGTTTCACGCCCATTCGGCGGCGCGTCCTGGCACTGATCGCCGATTCCCCAGGGGGCCTCAAGGCCTATGACCTGCTCGATCGGCTGGCCCTCGAGCACGCGGCGGCCCGCCCCCCTACCGTCTATCGGGCCCTCGACTTCCTGATCGAGCAGGGCCTGGTGCACCGCATCGAATCCCTCAATGCCTATGTGGCCTGCCCCTGTCCGGAGCATGCCCACGGGTTTCAGCTGTTGATCTGCCGCCACTGTGGGCGCGTCGAGGAGCTGCACCTGGACGACGTGGATGCCCAGCTCGCCGGACGTGCCCGGGAACTGGGGTTCCGCGTCGAGCGTCAGACCATCGAGCTGCTGGGCAGCTGCGACGACTGCCGCCAGGGGCAGGCCGAAGCGGCCTCGCCCCTGGAGGCCAGCCAGGGGTAGTGCCCTGTCCCTTTCATTACCGCGATTGCGAGAGTCCCATGAGTGAGCTTTTCAAGGCGCTGGAGCGCGCCCCCCTGGATACCCGCGAGTCCACCGCCCGACTGCTGGATGCGGTGGCCTGGAACGATGCCGGGCTGATTCCCGCCATCGCCCAGCAGCATGATAGCGGCGAGGTGCTGATGATGGCCTGGATGAACCGCGAGGCCCTGGAGGAGACCCTGCGCAGCGGCCGCGTCTGCTACTGGTCCCGCTCGCGGGGCAAGCTGTGGCGCAAGGGCGAGAGCTCCGGCCAGCAGCAGCACCTCAAGGCCGCGGCCCTGGACTGCGACGGCGACACCCTGCTGCTGCAAGTCGACCAGACCGGCCCTGCCTGCCATACCGGGCGGCGCCACTGCTTCTATGTGAGCCTGGATGCCGATCAGGGGCGCGTCGATAGTGAGCCACTGATCGATCCGGACACCCTCTATGGCGTGGGCAAGGCCTAGCATGCGCCACCTGGCCGGCGGGCTCGCCATCTTGCGACGCGGGCTGGCTGCCTTGATGATCGGCCTGGTGCGTCTCTACCAGTGGGGGATCAGCCCCCTGCTGGGCCCCCGCTGCCGCTACTGGCCGAGCTGCTCCCACTACACGGTGGAGGCCCTTCGGGTGCATGGCCCCCTCAAGGGTGGCTGGATGGCGGCCCGGCGCATCCTGCGCTGCCACCCCGGGGCCGATGGCGGCATCGACCCGGTCCCCGGCGGCCCCAGCGAGGCGCTATGCCGCGAAGACCCCGAGCTCGACGAGCACTTTCGCCCCCGCCACGACGCCTGCCGAGATCATTAAGGCCTCTCCTCGCCCTGGACCCTGACTGACGTAGTAGCCCGCTACCACCTCGTGCGATTCGCGCCGTGCCAGAATGATTCTCTCCGCCTGTGGCGGAGACGCCAATCACAAGATCACGAAGAGGAGTGACGCCATGTCCACCAAGCGACTGCTGCTGCTGTGCGGGGACTTCGTCGAGGATTACGAGATCATGGTGCCCTTCCAGGCCCTGCAGGCGGTGGGCTATCGGGTCGATGCGGTCTGCCCCGACAAGGTCGCCGGCGACAGCGTGGCCACCGCCATCCATGATTTCGAGGGCGACCAGACCTATACCGAGAAGCCCGGCCACCGCTTCGCCCTCAATGCGGACTTCGCCGGCGTCGCACCGGATGACTACGACGGCCTGGTGATTCCTGGGGGGCGCGCCCCGGAGTACCTGCGCCTGAACGATGAGGTCATTGCCCTGGTGCGCCACTTCTTCGACGCCGACAAGCCGGTGGCGGCGATCTGCCACGGCGCCCAGCTGCTGGCCGCTGCCGGGGTGCTGGAGGGTCGGCGCTGCGCCGCCTACCCGGCCTGCCGGCCCGAGGTGGAGCTCGCCGGCGGTCACTATGCCGATATCGCCGTGGATGCCGCCGTCACCGATGGCCGCCTGGTCACCGCTCCGGCCTGGCCGGCGCATCCTGATTGGCTGGCACAATTCATGGCCGTGCTGGGGGCACGGCTCGAGGTCTAGGCTCCCGATATGCTCGGACCGGGAGTACCCTGGTGTTCCCGGTCACTTAGCGTGTGAGTAGACAATCATGTGCCGACTCTTTATCGGTGCCGAGCCGAGCCTATGGGAGGCGCAGACCCGATCGCTGCGCCTGGAGGGGATCTCCACCAGCGTGCGCCTGGAGCGTTTCTACTGGGAGGTGCTGGAGGAGATCGCCCGCCGCGATGGCCATAGCCTGGCCCGGCTGATCGGCCGGCTCGCTCGAGAGTGCGACGAAGCCGGTCACGACCAGGGCGGCTTCGCCTCCTTCCTGCGCGTCTGCTGTGGACGCTACCAGGCCCTGCGGCTGGCCGGAGAGATTCCCGCCGAAGGGGCCATCGCCGACCTGGATGCCGAGGCGATCCTGGCCCGGGAACGCCAACGCAGGGAGCCCGGGCAAGACGCCGAGGCCTAGCCGATATCGTCGCCCCTTGGCCTCGCCGACGGCCTTACCAAAATGATCATCCGGGATGAGTCGGCACCTAGGCGGCGGCCCGCTCGGCGACTTCGTAGATACGATTGAGCATGGCGTGCAGGCCGTTGCTGCGGGTCGGTGACAGGTGCTTGTCGAGCCCCAGGGCGGCGAGGAAGTCGGGCTGGGTGTCGCGGATCTCCGCGGGGGGGCGGTCGCTGTAGATGCGCAGCAGCACGGCGATCAGCCCCGAGACGATGGCGGCATCGGAGATGGCATCGAAGTGCAGGCGCCCTTCCTCCAGGCGGTGACGCATCCACACATTGGACTGGCAGCCCTGGATCTTGTGCTCGTCGCATTTCCACTCGTCGGGGAAATCCGGCAGCTGCTTGCCCAGGTCGATGATGTACTGGTAGCGATCCATCCAATTATCGAACAGTTCGAACTCTTCCAGCAGCTCCTGCTGCGCCTGTTCGGCGGTGGTGTCGATGCTCATGAAAACTCCTCGCTGGTAATGGCCCCATTATACAGGCTCCCTCCCCGACTCGTCCGCCCCGCCGCTTCTCTCGTCCGCGCCTCCCTGGTTGGGATAGGCAGGCTGCTCTTCCCATTCGCCCGCCTCGTCCGCCCTGTCCTGTGGCTCCGTTGCCTGATTGGGATAGGCAGGCTGCTCTTCCCATTCGCCCGCCTCGTCCGTCCCACCCTGTAGCTCCGTTGCCGAGCCCAGGCCGTGGCGCGCCTGCTGGCGATGCCACTCCTCGGCCTCGGCATGCAGATAACGGGCGGTGGTATCGAGCCGGGCATGACGCGCCGTGGCCGCCAGGTAGCGTAGCTCGACCCCCGCCTGGGCCTGGTGGGTCAGGGCGGTGTGACGCAGCCAGTGGGGGGTGGCGCGACGCAGCTGGCGGGCCCCCAGGGCATCGCCCTGAGCCGCCAGGGCCTCGGCCCCCGCGGCGAAGCTCTCGCGGATCAGCCGGTAGAGGCGGTTATCACCCAGGCCGCGGCGCCCGTCCAGGCTGCGCAGTAACGGCTCGCCCTCCTCCGGCAGGGGCTCGGGGGGCAGGCCCAGTTCCTCTCGCCAATCGCCAAGCAGGGCGAGCATATCCGGCGGCACCGGAATCAGTGCCCGCTTGCTCCCCTTGCCGACCACTTCCCACCACCAGCCCCCCTCCCGGCGCCGGAAGTCACCCATGCGGGCGGCGCTTATCTCGGCGATTCGCGGGGCCAGCAGGTAGGCGAAGCCGAAGACCAGGCGTCGACGCTGCCATTCGAAGCGCTGACGTGGCGTGGCGGGCTCCGCCGGCGGGCGATTGAGCCATGCCCAGAACCACTCCCAGAGGGGACGCTCCAGGTAGCGCTCGATGCCGGCCTGGCGATTGTCCAGGCGACGGCGCTTGTCACGCATCAGTCGAAAGGGATTGTGAGCGACCCAGCCCGCCTCCGCGAGCCAGGCGAAGAGCCCCTGGAGGATCACCAGGCTCTGGCGACGACTGGCCGGCGACAAGGGGCCGCGAAAGGGCCGCCACTGGGGTGAACGCCGCGGGCGCGGCGGGCCGATCCACGCCTCCCGGGGATTCGGGTCGCCGAGGAAGGCCTCGAAGGCGTCGAGATGCTCCCGGCGCACCTGGCCAAGCCGCAGCCCCTGCCGATCGAGCCACAGCAGCAGCCGCTCCGCCTCGCGGCGGTAGGCGCGCCAGGTCTGGGGGCTGGCGCGGTATTCGCTAAGCCACAAGCCCACCGCCTCGATATCGCTCTCGGCGCCGATATGCACGCCCCTAGGAACGCTCGTCGAGACGCCTTCTGGCGCCTCGGAAAGCACTTCCCCGGCCCGGGCCAGCGACTCCAGGGCAAGCATCGTCCCCCCTGCCCCGGGCATTTCCCCGTCGTGTTCCAACTCTCGCTCGCTCCCTGCCGCTGGTGTATAGCCTGGCCGGCCAAGTATCCCCGCATAAGGAGAGAAAAATCAAGATAAGCCGCGTAATCATGATTTTATTTCCCATAAAATAAATAAAATTACGTATTACGTAATATGTAAAAAGGCTTCCCAAGCGCCTAGCGAGGCGCTAAGCTGCGCCCAGGCCGTCCCAGGCGGCGCTCAGAATCGACAGGAGAGACGAGATGGCACGAAGCGGCGTGCAGTACGAGGATGTGCAGCGGGCCATCGACACCCTGCTGCAGCGCCAGGAGACCCCCAGCGTGCAGAAGGTGCGGGAGGTGCTGGGCACCGGCAGCTTTACCACCATCAGCGATCATCTGCGGGAGTGGCGCGCCCGCCGCGAGTCCAATCGCGATACCCCGCCCACCCAGGTCCTGCCCGAGGCCTTGCAGCGCGGCATGGCGGAACTCTGGACCGAGGCCCAGGAGCGCGCCAACCAGGCCCTGAGCCATTACCGAGAGGAAGCGGATCGGCGCGTGGCCGAGGCCCAGGAGGCGGCGGACCAGGCACGGCGCCAGGCGGAGGATGCCGCCCAACGGGAGTCGACCCTGGCCGAGCAGCTCAATCGCGCCCTGGCACGCCTGGAAGCGCTCGGCGCCCTGGCCTCGCGACTGGAGGCCGAGCGGGACCAGGCCCGGGAAGCCGAGCAG
Source organism: Bisbaumannia pacifica (assembly GCF_007989625.1). GTDB lineage: Bacteria > Pseudomonadota > Gammaproteobacteria > Pseudomonadales > Halomonadaceae > Bisbaumannia > Bisbaumannia pacifica. Next base: position 77,525 of record NZ_BJUK01000007.1, on the reverse strand, counting down.
CGGCTAGGCAAGGAGCGGGAGGAGTGGAAGGCGGAGGTGACCCGCCTGCGCGGGGAACTCGAGGCCCGGGAGGCCGCCCACCAGCAGGCCTTGGCCGAACAGGTCGCGGCGCACCGCCGGCAACTGGCTCAGGAAGAGCAGCGCCACGAAGCCGCCGAGTCGCGGCTGATGGCGCTGCTCGACGAGGCGCGTCAGCAGCGCCAGGCCGACGACAAGCAGCACCGCGAACGTCACCAGCGCCTGGAAGCACGCCTGAGCCGCCTGGACAGCCAACTGGAAGAGCAGCGACGACTCGCCGCCGAGGCGGAGAAGGCAAGGCAAGAGGCGCAGCAGCAGGCCGACCGGGTAGGGCAACAGCGGCAGGCCGAAGCCCAGGCCAGGCACGATGGCGAGGCGCGCCTCGAGTCCCTGCTGGCGGCCCGCGAAAGCGAGAATGCGGCCCTCAAGGGGCAGCTAGAGGCCTTGCAAGGCCAGCTGGCGGCGCTTCAGGTGCGGCTGGCCGAGGGCTCCCTGCCGCCTTTCGTCTATTAGGTATCGGCGGCGGGATTACCATGGCGCCATAACGCAGCAAGGCCGCCCTCGGGCGGCCTTGCTGGAGTACGCGGGGTAACTCCCCTTAGCGGTAGTAGGCCTGGCTGGTATCCGTATGGTCGGTCACGTCACGGATCCCGGCGAGTTCGGGAATGCGCTCGAGCAGGGTCTTCTCGACGCCTTCCTTGAGGGTCAGGTCCACGGCGGCGCAGCCCTGGCAGCCGCCGCCGAAGGCCAGTACCGCCACCTTCTCCTCGGTCAGCTCGACCAGCTTGATCTCGCCGCCATGGGCGGCCAGGCCCGGATTGATCTCGCTATAGAGGACGTAGTTGACGCGATCCTCCAGGGGGCTGTCGGCATTGACCTTGGGCATCTTGGCGTTGGGCGCCTTGATGGTCAGCTGTCCGCCCATGCGGTCGGCATTGAAGTCCACCACCGCCTCGTCGAGGAACGCCAGGCTGTGCTTGTCCAGGTAGACGACGATCTTGTCGAGCTCCAGTCGCTCGTCGCTGGGCTCCTCTTCGCCGGGACGGCAGTAGGCCAGGCAGGTCTCGGCATAGGGGGTGCCGGGCTGGGTGATAAAGATGCGCACCGCGATGCCCTCGACGTTCTGCTTCTCCAGCAGCTCGGCGAGGTACTCCTGGGCGCTATCGGTAATCTGGATGCTCTGGCTCATGGGGCAAGAATCCTGGTAGGCACGGTCATGATGGGGTCATGGTAAGGAAAACTCCCGGGCGACACAATCCCGAGCTTTTTACTGGGGTATATCCCACCCCCTGCCCGCGGCGGCCAGGATTCTGGTAGCATAACGGGTCGCGCGAGCCCCCGCCGGCTTCGCCGCCCGCACAGAAAAAAGACGCTGGAACCGCTGGAGACGACCCCCGACCATGGCTGCCCCGAACGCCCGTATCGCCACCCTCCTGGATACCCTGACGCGCCGCATCCTGATTCTCGATGGCGGCATGGGCACCATGTTGCAGAACGCCAGCCTCGACGAAAGCGATTTCCGCGGCACGCGCTTCGCCGACTGGCCCAGCGACCTCAAGGGCAATAACGACCTGCTGGCGCTGACCTGCCCCGACCTGGTGACGCGCATCCACCGGGAGTACCTGGAGGCGGGTGCCGAGATCGTCGAGACCAACACCTTCAACAGCACCCGCCTCTCCCAGGCCGATTACGGCATGGAGGATCTGGTTCCCGAGCTCAACCGCGAGTCGGCGCGCCTGGCCCGCGCGGTGTGTGACGCCGTGGCCGCGGAGACCGGGGTGCCCCGCTACGTGGCCGGGGTGCTGGGCCCCACCTCGCGCACCGCCTCCCTGTCGCCGGACGTCAATGACCCGGCCAAGCGCAACGTCACCTTCGACCAACTGCGCGAGAACTACCTGGAAGCCGCCGAGGCCCTGGTGGAGGGCGGCAGCGACCTGATCCTGATCGAGACCATCTTCGATACCCTCAATGCCAAGGCGGCCATCTACGCCCTGGAGGAGCTCTTCGAGGCCCGCGGCGAGCGCCTGCCGGTGATGATCTCCGGGACCATCACCGACGCCTCCGGCCGGACCCTCTCCGGCCAGACCACCGAGGCCTTCTGGAACTCGATCCGCCATGCCCAGCCGCTCTCGGTGGGCCTCAACTGCGCCCTCGGCGCGGAAGAGCTGCGCCCCTACCTGGAAGAGCTCTCCAACAAGGCCGACACCTTCGTCTCCGCCCACCCCAATGCCGGCCTGCCCAACGAGTTTGGCGAATACGACCAGACCCCGGAGGAGATGGCGGCCATCGTCGCCGAGTTCGCCGCCAGTGGCCTGGTCAATATCATCGGCGGCTGCTGCGGCTCGACCCCCGAGCATATCCGCGCCATCACCCAGGCGGTACGCGAGACCACTCCCCGGGTGGTGCCGGAGCGTCCCCGGGCCTGTCGCCTGTCGGGTCTGGAACCCTTCAACATCGAGGCGGACTCGCTGTTCGTCAACGTCGGCGAGCGCACCAATGTCACGGGCTCCGCGCGCTTCAAGCGACTGATCAAGGAGGAGGACTACACCACCGCCCTGGAGGTGGCCCTGGAGCAGGTGGAGAGCGGTGCCCAGGTCATCGATATCAACATGGACGAGGGCATGCTCGAGTCCGAGGAGGCGATGGTGCGCTTCCTCAACCTGATCGCCGGCGAGCCGGATATCGCCCGGGTGCCGATCATGATCGACTCCTCCAAGTGGGAGATCATCGAGGCGGGCCTCAAGTGCGTCCAGGGCAAGGCAGTGGTCAACTCCATCTCCCTCAAGGAGGGCGAGGCCGCCTTCCGCGAGCAGGCCACCAAGTGCCGGCGCTTCGGGGCCGCCGTGGTGGTGATGGCCTTCGACGAGGCCGGCCAGGCGGATACCTTCGCCCGCAAGACCGAGATCTGCGAGCGCGCCTATCGGCTACTGGTGGACGAGATCGGCTTCCCGCCGGAAGACATCATCTTCGACCCCAATATCTTCGCCATCGCCACCGGCATTGAGGAACACGACAACTACGCCGTGGACTTCATCGAGGCGACCCAGTGGATCAGCGAGCACCTGCCCCACGCCATGGTCTCCGGCGGCGTCTCCAACGTCTCCTTCTCCTTCCGCGGCAACAACCCGGTGCGCGAGGCGATCCATTCGGTGTTCCTCTACCACGCCATTCGCGCCGGCCTGACCATGGGCATCGTCAACGCCGGTCAGCTGGCGGTCTACGATGACCTGCCGGAGGAGCTGCGCGAGGCGGTGGAGGACGTGGTGCTCAACCGCCGCTCCGACGGCACCGAGCGCCTCCTCGACCTGGCCGACAAGTACAAGGGCGACGGCTCCGGCGGCGCCAAGAAGGAAGACCTGGAGTGGCGTTCCTGGCCGGTCAACAAGCGCATCGAGCACGCCCTGGTCAAGGGCGTCACCGCCTATATCGAGGAGGACACCGAGGAGGCCCGAGCCGCCGCGGCACGTCCCATCGAGGTGATCGAAGGGCCGCTGATGGACGGCATGAACGTGGTCGGCGACCTATTCGGCGCCGGCAAGATGTTCCTGCCCCAGGTGGTCAAGTCGGCGCGGGTGATGAAGCAGGCGGTGGCCTACCTGATCCCCTTTATCGAGGCGGAGAAGAGCGAGGAGACCCAAGCCAAGGGCAAGATCGTCATGGCCACGGTCAAGGGCGACGTCCACGATATCGGCAAGAACATCGTCGGAGTGGTCCTGCAGTGCAATAACTACGAGGTGATCGACCTCGGCGTGATGGTGCCCGCGGAAAAGATCCTGCAGACCGCCCGGGAAGTGAACGCCGATATCATCGGCCTCTCCGGGCTGATCACCCCATCGCTGGACGAGATGGTCCACGTGGCCAAGGAGATGCAGCGCCAGGGCTTCACCCTGCCGCTGCTGATCGGCGGCGCCACCACCTCCAAGGCGCATACCGCGGTGAAGATCGAGCCCGGCTACGAGCATCCGGTGATCTACGTCACCGACGCCTCCCGGGCCGTGGGCGTGGCCGGCAAGCTGCTCTCCCCGGGCCTCAAGGAGGCCTATGTGGCGGAGATTCGCGCCGAGTACGAGAAGGTGCGCGAGCGCAACGCCAAGCGTCGCCCCAAGGCCGCCGACCTCACCTATGCCGAGGCGCGGGCGCGCAAGTTCGCCATCGACTGGGCCGGCTACACGCCGCCGGCGCCCCGCGCCCCGGGCCTAACCGTCTTCGACGACTACGACCTGGCGGAGCTGGTCGAGCGCATCGACTGGACGCCCTTCTTCATGAGCTGGCAGCTGGCCGGCAAGTACCCGAGGATCCTCGAGGACGAGGTGGTCGGCGAGGCGGCCCGCAACCTCTTCGCCGATGCCCAGAAGATGCTCGCCAAGTTGATCGACGAGAAGCGCATCCAGGCCCGGGGCGTGATCGGCCTGTGGCCGGCCAACAGCGTCGACGACGACGTCATCGAGGTCTATGCGGACGAGTCGCGTACCGAGGTGGTCGAGCGGCTGCACCATATTCGCCAGCAGATGACCAAGAACCGCGACGGCGTCTGCTACAGCCTGGCCGACTTTATCGCCCCCCGTTATGACGCGAATGGAGAGCCGAGCGGCAAGCCGGACTGGATCGGCGGCTTCGCGGTCACCGCCGGCCACGGCGTGGAGGAGCTCAGCAAGGCCTACGAGGCCGCCGGCGACGACTACAACGCCATCCTGGTCCAAGCCCTGGCCGACCGCCTGGCCGAGGCCTTCGCCGAGCGCATCCACGAGCGGGTGCGCAAGGAGTACTGGGGCTATGTGCCCGAGGAGGCCCTCGACAACGACGCGCTGATCGCCGAGAAGTACCAGGGCATCCGCCCGGCGCCGGGCTACCCCGCCTGCCCCGACCATACCGAGAAGGCCACCCTCTTCCGCCTGCTCGAGGCCGAGACCCACAGCGGCCTGGCGCTCACCGAGAACTTCGCCATGTGGCCGGCGGCGGCGGTGGCCGGCTGGTACTTCGCCCACCCCCAGTCGAAGTACTTCTCCACCGGCAAGATCACCCGCGACCAGGTCGAGGCGCTGGCCGAACGCAAGGCCATGCCGCTTTCCGAGCTGGAGCGCTGGCTGGCGCCGGTGCTCTCCTACGACCCCGCCTGAGCCGCCCGGCCCGCCTACTCGTGAGTAGGCGGGCCGCTCAGCCGACGAGAGCCGATGCTTCCCGAGTCGACCCGCCGCCAGACCATCCTGCGCCTCGCCCTGCCGATCATCGCCGGCATGCTCTCCCAGAGCCTGCTTAACCTGATCGATGCCGCCCTGGTGGGCAGCCTCGGCGAGGCGCCCCTGGCCGGGGTCGGCATCGGCGGCTATGCGATCTTCCTGATCACCGCCGTGGTCTTCGGCCTCTCCTCCGGGGTCCAGGCCCAGACCGCCAGGCGACACGGCGAACGGGACTGGGGCGGTCGCGCTCATCCCCTGGGGGCGGGCCTGCTGATCGCCCTGCTGGTGGCAGGCCCCCTGACACTGCTCTGTTTCTGGCAGGCCCCCCGACTGCTGGGGTGGATCAATCAGGACCCGGCCGTGCACGCCGAGGCGGTGAGTTACTTCCGCTGGCGGGTGCTCTCCCTGGTGCCGGTGGCGATGATCTTCTGCTTTCGCGGCTACTGGAACGGCATCCAGCGCACCGGCATCTACCTGCGCATCATCCTGGTGATGCATGCGATCAATGTGCTGGCCAGCATCGGCCTGATCTTCGGCCACTGGGGCTTGCCGCGCCTGGAGGCCGCCGGTGCCGGCGCCGGCACCACGGCCTCGCTGCTGGTGGGCGTGGCTCTCTGGGCATGGGTCAGCCGCCGCCACCTGGGGCCGCGCGTCGGCCCCCGACGCTGGCCGCGGCCGGCCATCCTGGCCACCACCCTGCGCCTGGCCGCCCCCCACTCCTTCCAGCAGCTGTGGTTCGCCGCCGGCTATGCGGTGCTGTTCTGGATCCTCGGCCAACTCGATACCGCCAGCGTGGCGGTGGGCCATGTGCTGGTGAACCTGTCGCTGTTGCTGATCCTGCCCGGGGTCGGCCTGGGCCTGGCTGCCCTCAGCCTGGTGGGCCAGGCCATGGGACAGGAGGCCCATCAGGAGGCTCATCGCTGGGGCTGGGACGTGGTGCGCCTGGCCTGGCCCTGCCTGACGACCCTGGCCCTGCCCATGCTGCTGTTCCCCGAGGCGGTGCTGTCGCTCTTCCTGCATGACCCGGCGCTGATCGACATGGGTCGGCTGCCCCTGCGGTTGACCGCCCTGATGATCGTGCTGGATGCCGCCGCCCTGGTCCTGGGCCAGGCGTTACTGGGAGCCGGGGCCAACCGCACCGTGATGATCCTGACCCTGGCCACCCAGTGGCTGCTCTTCCTGCCCCTGGCCTGGTGGGTCGGGGTGGTGCTGGAGCAGGGGCTGATCGGCATCTGGTGGGTGCAGCTCGGCTATCGCTGCTTCAACTCGGCCTGCTTCGCGCTGATCTGGCAGCGCCGGCGCTGGCAGCGCCTGGTGATCTAGTGGCCCCCGGGCGTCTTTAATAACCCTTTAATAAAAATCTATGATCATTTATTCTTTCATAGAATAAAGAGAGAGGAGTAAGGTGCCAGCACACGGCACCCTATTTTTGGCCCCGACTAGCAGGACACCCCTGAATGTATCGGTACGACACCTACGATCAGACGCTCGTCGACGAACGCGTCGCCCAGTTCCGTGACCAGATGGCGCGCCACCTGGCCGGGCGTCTGCCGGAAGAGGAATTCCGCCCGCTGCGCCTGCAGAACGGGCTCTATATCCAGAAGCATGCGCCCATGCTGCGCATCGCCATCCCCTACGGCATGCTCTCCGCGACCCAGCTGCGCCGCCTGGGCGAAATCACCCGCCGCTATGACCGCGGCTACGCTCACTTCACCACCCGCCAGAATCTGCAGCTCAACTGGCCGGCGCTGGAGGACGTACCGGAGATCCTCGCCGAGCTCGCCGAGGTGCAGATGCATGCCATCCAGACCAGCGGCAACTGCATCCGCAACACCACCAGCGACCAGTTCGCCGGCATCGCCAAGGACGAGGTGGAGGATCCCCGCCCCTGGTGCGAGCTGATTCGTCAGTGGTCGACCCTGCATCCGGAATTCGCCTTCCTGCCGCGCAAGTTCAAGATCGCCGTGACCGGCGCCGCCGCCGACCGGGCCGCCATCCAGGTCCACGATATCGGCCTGCGCCTGTGGCACGACGATCAGGGCGAGCTGCGGATCAAGGTGCTGGCCGGGGGCGGCCTGGGCCGCACGCCGATGATCGGCGACGTGGTGCGCGAGGACCTGCCCTGGCAGCACCTGCTGACCTACCTGGAGGCCTGCGTGCGGGTCTACAACCAGTTCGGTCGCCGCGACAACAAATTCAAGGCGCGCATCAAGATCCTGGTCAAGGCGCTGGGCATCGAGGAGTTCCGCCGGCGCGTCGACGCCGAGTGGGCTCACCTCAAGGATGGCCCCCAGACCCTGACCCAGGAAGCCGTGGAGGCCGCCCGCGCCCATTTCGTCGAGCCCGAGCGGCGCCCGGTGGCCGAGGACGCCATCGCCGCCATCGAGGCACTGCGCGCCGAGAACCGCGCCTTCGGCCGCTTCGTCACCAATAACGTCACCGACCACAAGGTGCCCGGCTACCAGGCGGTGACCCTGTCGCTGAAGCGTCGCGAGCATGCCCCCGGCGACGTTACCGCCGACCAGCTCGACGCCGTGGCGGATCTCGCCGAGCGCTACAGCTTCGGCGAAGTGCGGGTCACCCACGAGCAGAACCTGGTGCTCTCCGACGTCCCGGTGGACGAGCTCGAGGCCCTGTGGCGGGAGCTCGATGAGTTGGGCATGGCCAACCCCACCGTGGGCACCCTCAACGACATCATCTGCTGCCCCGGCGGCGACTACTGCGGCCTGGCCAATGCGGTGTCGATCCCCATTGCCCAGGCGCTGCAGGAGCGCTTCGAGGATCTCGACTTCCTCTACGACCTGGGGCCCCTGGACCTCAATATCTCCGGTTGCATGAACGCCTGTGGTCACCACCACGTAGGGCATATCGGCATCCTCGGCGTCGACAAGAAGGGCGAGGAGTACTACCAGATCTCGCTGGGTGGTAACGCCAGCGACGACGCCTCCCTGGGCAAGATCCTCGGCCCCTCCTTCTTCCGCGAGGACGTGCCCGAGGTGATCGACAAGGTGCTCAAGGTCTTCGTCGAGCGTCGCCACGACGACGAGACCTTCCTCGACACCTATCGCCGTATCGGTCTCAAGCCCTTCAAGGAGCGGGTCTATGCCTGACACCCAACTCGAGCACGCCCAGACCCTGATCAAGCTGGGTCAACCGGAACAGGACGACTGGGCCCTGTCCCGCCATGCGGAGGCGCTGCCCGAGCAGCGCCCGGTGATCGTGCCCCTGGCCCTGTGGCTGGAGGCCGCCACCGACGCGGGCCTGGCCCCCTGGCTGCCCAGCGACACCGAGCTGACGCCGGAGCTGGCCGAGCGCCTGGCGCCGGCGCCGCTGATCGCCATCGACTTCCCCGCCTTCACCGATGGCCGCGGCTACAGCCTGGCGCGGCTGCTGCGCGAGCGTTACGGCTACACCGCCGAGGTGCGCGCCATCGGCGATGTGCTGGTGGATCAGCTCTACTATATGAGCCGCTGCGGCTTCGACGCCCTGGCCCTGCGCGAGGACCAGCACCTGGACGATGCCCTGCGTGCCCTGGGGGCCTTCAGCGTCAGCTACCAGCCGGCGGTGGACAGCCAGGAGGCGCTCTTCGAGCGCCGCCTCAAGGAGCAGAAAGGCAACGCCTGACTCTCCGTCGGGGCTGATCCGGCGACAGGTCTTATGAGGGGGCGCTGTGAACCCCTCCCTGGGCGCTTCCGATGCCATCCTTGGCATAGGACCCCCTCTACGACCCGTCCCCGGCGCCCCTCCCCATCTCTCCTATCCCTCTGTGGGATCGTCAACCGCGGCGCTTCTGCTGCCGCTCCCGATTGGCGGCCCGTGCCCGTTCGCTCTTGCGCAACAGCACATAGGTGGCCCCCAGCCCCCCATGCTGCGGCTGGGCGGAGGCGAAGGCCTGCACCGAAGCGAACTGGCGCAGCCACTTGTCGAGGTAGGCGCGGCGCAGGTTGGCCGGGCTGTCATCCCGTTGCCCCCGACCATGCACGATCAGCAGGCAACGCAGGTCGTGGGCCTCGGCGTCGCGAATAAAATCGAACAGCTCCCGGCGACAGCGTTCGAGGGGCACCTTGATCAGGTGCAACTGTGCCTGGGGGGCATAACCGCCCTGGCGCAGGCGGTCCATGACCCCGGTCTGGATACCGTCGCTTCGATAGCTCAGCGGATCCCAGGCACCCAGTGGCTCGATGAAGTCGTCGGTGAGGAAGTTACGCTCCACACCGGCCGCCTCGGCGTCGCGCCGCCGAGCCAACTGTGCCTCGCTGGGCGGGCGGCGACGGTGTCCCGGGTCGGCACGCCCCTGACCACGGCGCAGCGGCTCCACGTCCCCTATCAGATGGCGAAACTCCTGTGTTTCCTGACCCATGGCGATTGCCTCCTTGAGACCCGATCCCTATGGTAACCCTGGTGGGGCGGCCCTTGTCACTCTTCAGCCCCTGCTTCCGCCTCCCCTTCGATCATCCCTCCTGGCCACGAGCTATCGCCATGCCACTACGCTATCTGCTGACCGGGCTATTGGGCCTGCCACTGCTGGTCTCGGGGTATCTCTGGTGGACGCTACTGAGCCCTTTCGGTTACGCCCCACCGCAGGATTTGGTGCCGATCGCCGCCGGCGAGCACCGGGTCTTCGTCTATGGCACCCTGCGCCACGCGCCGCTGCGTTGGCTGATCTATGGACGCAGTGGCGACCCGGCGCCGGCCCGCTTGCCTGGTTATCGTCGTGAGGGGCTCGATATCCACCGCAACGCCAATGCCAGCGTGGAGGGGCTGGTGCTGCGGGTCGATGCCGAGGAACTGGCGCGGCTCGATCGCTACGAGCGGCTGGGAATTCGCTATGAGCGGATCGCCCTGCCCCTCGCCGATGGAAGGCCTGCCTGGGTCTATCGACGACTCGACTAGCAAGGCCGATCGATAGCCTGAGTCGCAATGCAAGATAACGGTATAAATGAAGGCCCTTCCACACCGGTGCCTTGTGAGGGCCCGAGCCCCTCCCTACAATAGCCGCCAACCCACTGATTCTCTTGCGAGGCCATCGTCGATGATCACCCTCTACCACAATCCCCGCTGCTCCAAGTCCCGGGAAGCCCTGGCACTGCTGGAGGCTCGCGGCGTCGAGTTCCGGGTCCATCGCTACCTGGACGATCCCCTGGATATTCCGGCACTGCGCGAACTGGCCGGCCGAGTCGATGATCCCAGTGCCCTGCTGCGTAGCAACGAGGCCGAATGGAAGGCCCTCGGCCAGGAGGCCAGCGATCTCGAGACGGTGATCGCCGCCATCGCCGAGACCCCCAAGCTGATGCAGCGCCCCATCGCCGATCGTGGCGATCGAGCCATCATCGGCCGTCCCCCCGAGGCGATCCTCGCCCTGCTCGACTGATCGCCCCTCGCCGTCGTTTCCTGCATGCGGAGTCCCGATGCCTGACACCCTCCCCTATGTGCTGATCCTCTACTACTCCCGCCAGGGTGCCACCCGCGCCATGGCCGAGCAGATCGCCGCCGGCGTGGAGTCCCGGTCGGGCATCGTCGCCCGCCTCAGGACCGTGCCGCCGGTCTCACCCACCTGCGAGGCGGTAGCCCCCGAGATCCCCGCCGAGGGCGCCGTCTACGCCAGCCTGGATGACCTGCGCCACTGCGCCGCCCTGGCGCTGGGTAGCCCGACCCGTTTCGGCAATATGGCCGCTCCCCTCAAACATTTCATCGATACCACCAGCGAGCTGTGGGTCGGCGGGGCCCTGATCGACAAGCCGGCCACTGCCTTCACCTCCACGTCCAGCCTGCACGGCGGTCAGGAGAGCACCCTGATCACCATGCTGCTGCCGCTGCTGCACCATGGCATGGTCTATGCCGGCCTCCCTTATAGCGAGACCGAGCTCTACACCACCACCGCCGGGGGCACCCCCTATGGCGCCAGTCATCTGGCCGGGCAGCGTAGCGACCGTCCCCTCGACGAGGCGGAGCGTAACCTCGCCTTTGCCCAGGGGCGGCGCCTGGCGCGTCTCGCCCAGGCCCTGGAGGGCGCCCGATGAGACGCGCTCTGGAACGCTGGGAAGCCCGCCGCGGCCTGGATCACCTGACCCGCGGCAGTCGCCGCCTGGTATTGGGCAGCTTCGCCGTCCTCGCCCTGCTGCTGGCCCTGGCCGGCTGGCGGCTGCAGGGGGGCAATAGCCCTCTCGCCATGCTGATCTATCTGCTGCCGCTGCTGCTCTTCCTGCCCAGCCTGATCTCCGGTCGCCCGCGGGGCCACGCCTGGCTCGCCTTCGTCAGCCTGCTCTATTTCATGATGGGGGTGAATATCGCCATCCTGCCGGGATTGGGTGTGCTGGGCCTGGCCATCGTCGTCGCCGCGCTGACGCTGTTCGTCGGCGCCACCGGCTATGCCCGTTTTCGCAGCCGTCAACTACGCGGCCAGGACTAAACCAGAAAAGACACTGAGGATATCCGGTCTATTCCCTAGATATATCGGCTCATCGCCAGCTTTTCGGGTGATCCATCCAGAAAATACATAAACCACCGTATATAATGGGGTCCTCGCGACGACTCACAGGGAGGTTAAGCGATGCCCCAAGACAGGCCATGGAAATCGGCCTTCTCCACGACGCTGCCGGTCATGTTCGGCTACCTGCCCCTGGGCGCGGCCTATGGCATCCTGGCCATCGACGTGGGGGTGCCGGTATGGAGCGTCCTGCTGATGTCCCTGGTGATCTATGCCGGCGCCGGCCAATTCCTGGCGGTGGCCCTGCTGGGCGCCGGCGCCAGTCTGCTGGAGTTGGCGGTCGCCACACTGATGCTCAACTCGCGACATCTCTTCTATGGTCTGTCGCTATTGCAGCCCTTCTCGGGCGCCGGCTGGCGCAAGCCCTACCTGATCTTCGCCCTGACCGATGAGACCTACTCGCTGCTGACCAGCCAGGCCGGCGCCCTGGACCATGCCCAGGCCTTTCGTATCAGTCTGCTCAATCAGCTGTGGTGGGTGCTGGGGTCGGCTCTGGGCGCCGCCATCGGCGCGGGCCTCGCCTTCGATAGCCGCGGCATCGAGTTCGCCCTGACCGCGCTGTTTATCGTCCTGACCCTGGAACAGGCCCGGCGCCTACGCCGGGGCCTGCCCTTCGTGATCGCCCTGTTCTGCGGGCTGGCCGCCCTATTCGTGCTGCCGGAACGTCATCTGCTGCTAGGTGCCATCGGCGCCGCCACCCTGCTGCTGCTGGGGCATTACCGCTACCACCGGGAGGCCGATGCATGAGCCTGACCGCCTTGCTGGCATTTATCGCCGTCTGCGCCCTCGCCACCTTTGCCACGCGCTTGCTCCCCTTCGTGGCCCTGGCGCGACAGGCCGATCATCCATTGATCCTGCATCTGGGCCGCTACCTACCGCCGGCGGTCATGCTGATCCTGGTGATCTATGCCCTTCGCGACTTTCGCCCCCTGATCGATGGCCGCCTCAATGCGGCGGCGAACGGCTGGCCGATGCTGCTGGCCGCCCTGGTGGTGGTCATCCTGCATCTATGGCGGCGCAATGCCCTGCTCTCCATCGTGATCGGCACCGCAAGCTATATGGCCATGGTCCAGTTGGGCTGGAGCCCATGAGTCGAAGCGACAGCCGCTTGCCATGGCCATCGTGATCGGCACCGCAGGCTATATGGCCATGGTCCCGTTGGGCCGGAGCCCTCGAGGTGCAAGTCACGCCGAGGCGTCGTAATCACCGTTATCGGTACCGTCACCGACATGGCCATGGTCCCGTCGGGCCGGAGCCCTTAAGATAGAAAACCACCCCCTGATCGACTCGGCGGCTGTTGAGCTCGCCTCGACAACCAGCGACCCTGTAAGAGACTTCAAGGAGACCACCATGACACGCAATATCGCCGATATCCGTCGCGACTATGAGGGGGGACGCCTGGATACCACTGCGACGCCCGACGCGCCGATGCCCCTGTTCGAGGAGTGGCTTGCCCTGGCACTCGACACCGAGGGCGACGATGGCAACGCCATGACCCTGGCCACGGTGGACAGCCAGGGGCTGCCCCACGCGCGCATCGTGCTGCTCAAGGGCATCGATGACAAGGGCCTGTGCTTCTATACCAACTACCACAGTCACAAGGGCAGCGAGCTGGCCAATGTGCCCCATGCCGCCCTGGTCTTCTGGTGGCCGAAACTGGATCGCCAGGTGCGCATCGAGGGCCCGGTCAGCCAGGTCAGCCCCGAGGAGTCGGATCAATACTTCACCAGCCGCCCGCGGGGCAGCCAGCTGGGGGCCTGGATCGCCACCCAGAGCGTGGAGATTCCCGATCGCGAATGGCTGGAGGAGCGTCAGAACCGCTTCGAACAGGCCTATGACGGCCAACCGGTGATGCGCCCGGCCAACTGGGGCGGCTATCGGGTCATCCCCGAGATGATCGAGTTCTGGCAAGGCCAGCCCAGCCGCCTTCACGACCGGGTACGCTACAGCCTGCGCGACGGCCAGTGGAGCAAGGTGCGTCTGGCTCCCTGAGGAGCTCGCCAGACGTCGACGGTCACTCCAGGGTGGCCGTCGTCTTACGCCGTCCGGTGCTTAATCCGGCTGACTCTGCAGGCGGTGACGCCACCATTCAGTTGTCATGAGCCGGTTCGACGGCGGCCTCTCACGGCATCAATCCGGTTGACTCTCCAGACGGTGGCGTTGCCATTCAGTTGTTACAAGCCGGTTCGACGGCGCCCTCTCACGGCATCAATCCGGCTGACTCTCCAGACGGTGGCGTTGCCATTCGCTACTCGGTTCGTTCAGGCGCAGGGTGGCATCGACCACCTGTTCCTCCATGTTGTAGCGCAGCCGGAAGCCCAGGTGTTTCATCAGCGCCCGCATGGGATGATTGTCCACCATGATCTGGCCGACCATCTCCAGGGTCCCCACCCCCTTGCAGTAACGAATCATCTTGTTCATCAGCAGGCTGCCCAGGCCCTGCCCCTGGAGGTCATCGCGGATGATGATGGAAAACTCGGTACGAATATTGTCCGGGTCGTTCCAGACCCGCACCACCCCCAGCATCTCCTTGTCGCCCTCCTCACCATGACGCTCGGCGATAAAGGCCATCTGCCGATCGTAGTTGATATGCGCCAGCATCGAGAGATCGCGCTGGGTCAGCGACGCCTTGTTGTGGAAGTAGCGAAAGCGGATGCTCTCCTCGGAGAGTTGGGTATGGAAGCCGGTGATCAGGGGCGCATCCTCGGCACGGATCGGTCGCACCTCCACCTGCATGCCATTGGGCAGGGTCAGCCACTCCCGTAGCTCCTCCGGGTAGGGCATGATGGCGTGGCGCGCTGGGGCCCCCAGGTCCATGGCGAAGTCCACCGCCACCATGCCATCGCGATTGAGCACCAGGGGGTTGATCTCCAGGCCCTGCAGCCGCGGCAGGTCGGCGGCCAGCTGGGAGAGCTGCACCAGCAGGCGGCGCAGTCGCTCCAGGTCGCGCTCCGGGTCCCGGGAGTGCTCGCGAATCAGCCGCGCGGCATGGGTGCGCTGAATCAGGTCGTCGGCCAGGGTGATATTGAGCGGCGGCAGCGCCACCTGACGATCCGCCAGGACATTGACCTTGTAACCGCCGATACCGAAGAGGATGACCGGGCCGAACACCGGGTCCCGGGTGATGCCGGCACACAGCTGCATGGAGTGCTTGCCGCGCTGCATGGGCTGCAGGCAGAACTCGTGGATCGAGCTGTCGGGAAACTTCTCCGCCACCTTGTCGGCCAGTCGATGCATGCCCTCGGCCACCTGGGCGGGACTCTCCAGGTCCTGCAGCAGCCCGGCGGAGAGCTTGTGGGGATGGCGCCGATAGCGAAAGGGGGTGCAGTTATGGTCGTGCACCACCTTCAGGGCCAGGGGCCCCTCGAGCTCGGCGGCCGCCGCCTCGCCCTCCGCCGCCGTGGTGGGATAACGGGACGGCGCCGCCTCGATGCCGTAGGCGGACAGCACCTGGGCGGTTTCGCTATGGCTCAGGCGCCGGCGTCCGGCGGACCAGGCGCGATCGATCAGCGTCCGACAGCGGTCGCGACTCGCCGCCGAGGTAGTGAACGGCAGGCTCGGAGGGGTCTCCTGGAGCAGCGCCTGGACGCGCTGATAGTCGACCATATGCATAAAGGCCTTGACCGCCTTCTCCGGCGACATATAAGTGGGCAGCCCCGCCAGGTGGCATTCATGGCGGGCCGCCATGGCCTCCTCCAGGCCCATCCAACTGGTCAGCAGGTTGCGCCGGAAGCGCTTGCGGTTGGCGATCAGCGCCTCGGCGGTGGCCTTGGCCGGGGCCAGCCGGGTCGGCGCATGCACCACCAGCACCGCGTCCACGTTGGCATCGGCGGCCACCAGTGCCAGCGCCTCCACCAGCCGCTCTGGGGTCGCGTCGCTGCCCAGGTCCACTGGGTTGCGTCCCGGCAGGGTCATGTCGAAATCTGCCGCCAGCAACGCCTCGCGGGTCGTGTCGGTGAACTCGGCCAGGCGTCCCCCGGCGCTGATCAGCTTGTCGAT
Source organism: Bisbaumannia pacifica (assembly GCF_007989625.1). Lineage (GTDB taxonomy): Bacteria > Pseudomonadota > Gammaproteobacteria > Pseudomonadales > Halomonadaceae > Bisbaumannia > Bisbaumannia pacifica. Next base: position 61,844 of record NZ_BJUK01000007.1, on the reverse strand, counting down.
GGCCAGCATCGCCGGCCCCAGGCCGTTGGCGACGATGGCCAGGCGGTCGCCGCGCAGCGGCTTCATGCGCGACAGGGTCTCCAGGGCATCGAAGAGCTCATCGGAGTCGTTGACCCGGACCACCCCGGCCCGCGCCAGCGCCGCATCGAAGATGACATCGCGATTGGCCACCCCCGGGGTGGGCGGAAGCCCCGAGAGGTCCGAGGCCGCGGTGCGGCCGCTCTTGATGGCCAGCACCAGGCGATGTCGCGAGGCCTCGCGCAGCGCGGTCATGAAATGCTGGGCGTCGTGGATGCGTTCCAGATGCAGCAGCAGCGCCTGGGCGGGGGCGTACTGGTTGATGTAGTCGATCAGGTCGGGGAGCAGGACATCGACGCTGTCGCCCAGGGTCACCAGGTGCGAGAAGCCGATGCCGCGTCCCGCCGCCCAATCGATCATGGCATTGCCCAGCATGCCAGATTGCCCCAGGTAGGCCACCTTCCCGGCCTTGACCGGCTGGCCGGCGTAGGTAGCGTTGAGGCGCCGCCCCGGCACCACGATACCCATGCACTCCGGGCCCAGCACGCGAATCCCCGAGGGGCGGGCCGCCGCCAGCATGCGCGTGCGGATCGAGCCCTCGCCGTCGGCGCCGTCGTCGAGGTGGGAGCCCCCCGAGAGCACCAGGGCCGCCTTGACGCCGAAGCTCCCCAGGCGCCCGATCAGCTTGGGCAGGGTAGCCACCGGCGTACAGATCACCGCCAGATCCGGCACCTCCGGCAGTGCCTCTATCCGCGCCACGCAGGGCTGGCCGTGCACGCTGGCATAGCCCTTGCGATTGACCGCCCAGAGCGGCCCCGGGAAGTCACCCTCCAGCAGGTTGCGGATCACCAGTCCGCCCATGGAGTGGGGCTTCTCCGAGGCCCCGATCACTGCCACGCTGCTCGGCTCGAAGAAATGTCTCAAAAAACGTGTGCTCACCGCTGATTCCCCCGCATCGGTCAGCCCCCTGTGTACGACTTATTGGCACTGTCATGCAAGGCCACCCCGCGTTTAAGGTAGGGCTTCCTGGCCGGAGCCCACCATGATCACCGCCTATATCACCCATCCCCGCTGCCTCGACCACCATATGGGGCCGGAGCATCCCGAGAGCCCACTGCGCCTCGAGGCGATTCGGGCCCGCCTGTCGCTGAGCGGCCTGCTTCAGCAGACCATGCAGTCCGAGGCCAAGCCGGCCAGCGACGAGCAACTCGAACGGGTGCATCCGCATCGCCATCTCCAGTCGCTGATCAAGTGCGTCCCCGAGCAGGGGCTGATCTCCCTGGACGGCGACACCCTGATGAATCCCGCCAGCCTCGATGCGGCCCGGTGTGCCGCCGGTGCGGTGATTCGCGGCGTCGATCAGGTCTACCGGCACCAGGCCGACAACGTCTTCTGTGCGGTGCGTCCGCCGGGGCACCACGCCGAGGCCAGCGAGGCCATGGGCTTCTGCTTCTTCAATAACGTGGCGGTGGGTGCGGCCCATGCGCGGGCGCGTTATGGGGCGCAGCGCATCGCCATCCTCGATTTCGACGTCCATCAGGGCAACGGCACCGTGGACATCTTCAAGGACGATCCCGGGGTGCTGGTCTGCTCCAGCTATCAGTATCCGCTCTACCCCTGGCGCTACCTCAAGGCGGAGCACGCCAACGTGATCAATACGCCGCTGCCCGCCGGCAGCGATGGCGCCCGCTTCCGGGCGGCCATCGAGCGCGACTGGCGGCCGGCCCTGGAGGCCTTCCGGCCGGAGCTGGTACTGGTCTCGGCGGGCTTCGACGGTCACCGCGACGATCCCCTGGCGGAACTCTGCCTCACCGAGGCCGACTATGACTGGGTCACCCGCTTCGCCCTGGAGATCGCCGCCCGCTTCGCCGACAACCGCCTGGTCTCGGTGCTCGAGGGCGGCTATGACCTGGATTCCCTGGGACGCTGCGCCGAGGCCCATGTGCGGGCGCTGCTCGGGCTGCCCTTCGAGGGCTGACCCAGGCTGACGCCGCTGCCTATCCCGGTGTCGCCGGGGGACAGGCGCCGCCCCACGGCGGTGGGCGTTCTATGGTACGCTTTGGGGAAAGTTTTTTCCTATAGTGAACCCGCCCTATGACCGCCACCACCGATCAGGCCGCCGCCCTGCGTATCGCCTCGGGACGCAAGGCCTTCGTCGAGCCGCTGCGACTCGGCGAGCGGCTCAAGGAGATCCGTCTCGCCAACCACTGGACCCTGGACGACGTCAGCCAACGCACCGGCCTGGCCCGCTCCACCCTGTCGAAGATCGAGAACGATCAGATCTCGCCGACCTTCAGCGCGGTGCAGAAGCTGATCACCGGTCTCAACATCGACCTGCCCCAGCTGCTCAGCCCCCCCAAGACCCAACAGCGCACCCTGGGGCGGCGCGACCTCACCCGGGTCGGCGAAGGCCAGCTTCATCCGACCCCCACCTACGAGCACGAGTTGCTCTCCTGGCAACTGGCGCAGAAGCGCATGATTCCCTTCAAGACCATCGTTCGGGCTCGCCACTTCGAGGAATTCCATGAGTGGGTTCGCCACGACGGCGAGGAGTTCCTGATCGTCCTCGACGGCGAGATCCTGCTCTACACCGAGTTCTATGAGCCGCTGCGCCTGGAGCGCGGCGACAGCATCTACTTCGACAGCGACATGGGCCATGCGCTGATCTCGGTCAGCGACGAGGACGCCGTGGTGCTCTCGGTCTGTACCCGGGGCGATGCGGTCTGAGCCATCGTTTCCACGACGCAAAAGCCCCGGTCAATGACCGGGGCTTTTGGGTTCGGCTCGCGGTGAATCAGCGTCCGGGATAGGGATCGGCGCCGGCCAGCTCGCGATACATCATCTTGTCGCTGAAGGCGACGCCATAGCGCGCCCGGGACCAGCCGTAGAGCACCAGGCCCAGGCCCATCCACCCCAGGAATAGGGTCCACTCCACCGGCGCCAGGGCCGAGGGGCTACCCGGTAGGTAGAGTGCGATCAGGCCCAGGGAGAGCAGGACGGCGACCACCCCCACCGCCATGCCCTGACGCACCTTGAAAGGCCGTGCCATGCCCGGCTCCTTGATTCGCAGCACCACGAAGGAGAGCGACACGAAGAGGTAGGCGATCACGATACCCAGGCCGCCGGCGACCACCAGCCATACCAGTGCCGGCCGCCCGAAGAATGGCGCGATGCAGGAGAGCAGCCCCATCAGCAGGATGGCATTGGTGGGGGTGCGGTGCTTGGGGTGCAGCTTGGCCAGGAAGGCCGGCAACATTCCGGAGTGGGCCAGGGCATAGATGGCCCGGGAGCCCCCCACGTAGAAGGCGTTCCAGCTGGTGATGATCCCGGCGATGCCCGCCAGCACCATCAGGTTACCCGCCCAAGGCGCCTGGAAGACCGCCTGCATGGCATCCGGGACCGCCAGGGAGCTGGCCCCCAGGGCCTCGGCATCCAGCATCAGGGAGGTGCCGAGGATGATCAGCGCATACCAGAACACCGCCAGGATCACCGAGATCATCAGTACCCGGCCGATCTCGCGGAACGGCAGGTTGATCTCCTCGGCGGCCTGGGGAATCACATCGAAACCGACGAACATGAAGGGCACCATGATCAGCACCATCATGATGCCGCCCATCACCCCCTCGGAGGTGTTGAACAGCGGCTCCATGGTGGACCGCTCGCCCTCGAACAGCGCCCCGGTGATAAACATCACGCCCACCACCAGGATCAGCAAGGTGACCACCTTCTGGACCAGGGCCGCGGTGCGGATGCCCACATAGTTGATCGCCATCATTGCCAGCGAGCCGGCGACGCCCACCGCCACCCAGGTGGCCTGAACGTCCCAGCCGGCGATGGTCCACAGCTGCCCCACCGCATAGCCGGGGAAGAGATGCTCCACCACGGTGGGCAGCGCCACCGCCTCGAAGGCCACCACACTCACATAGCCCAGGGCGATGGCCCAGGTACAGAAGAAGGACGCGAAATGACCGAGTGCCCGGTAGCTGTAGACATGCTCGCCGCCCACCTGGGGCATGGCCGAGGCCAGCTCGGCGTAGGTCAGCCCCACCAGCACGATGGCGATACCACCGAGAATAAAGGCGGCGATGGCGCCGAGACTGCCGGCGGACTGAATCCAGCTACCGGTGAGCACGATCCAGCCCCAGCCGATCATGGCACCGAAGGCCAGCGCCAGCACATCCTTGCGCGCCAGCACGCGGGTCAATTGGGTTCCGGAAGGGGAATCCGTCATGGGTGTCTGCCTCTAGACTTGAATTATCGTAAGAATTTAATTTTGTCGACGTTTATGTATCTTATCTTTCACGGGCGACAAAGATAATTGACAAGCAAGGGAGAGACAAGCGCCCGACGAGATTCCGAAGAGTAAAGAGGACCCGTGGGGATAACGGGGCACGACAAGGCACCAGCCTTGTGCAAAAAATCAAACATCTGCACCAAAAGTGATCAGCAGCGATCCCCGGGGCGCCGCGGCGGCACCGCATCCAACACCAGCCGCGATTCGCCATGAATGGCCTGGAAGTGCTTGCCCTTGGCCCGGGCGATCAGCAACACCCCGAAGCGACTGGCCAGCTCCACGCCCTTCTGGGTTACCCCGGAGCGCGAGACCAGTACGCCGATGCCCATCTGGGCCACCTTGAGCACCATCTCCGAGGTCAGGCGCCCGGTGGTATAGAAGATGTCCGCCGCCGTCGACTCCGCCTCCTCCAGCCATTGGCGCCCGGCCAGGGTATCCACCGCATTGTGGCGTCCCACGTCCTCGACGAAATCGAGCACCGTTTCCTGGCGGCACAGGGCGCAGCCATGCACGGCCCCGGCACTGCGGTAGGTCGCGTTATAGGCCCCCAGGTTATCCAGCAGCCGATAGAGCACCGACTGCCGTAACCGCGTCGCCGGCGGCGTCGGCGGGATGCTCTCCAGCAGCCGGCCGAAGACGGTGCCCTGCCCGCAGCCGGTGGTCACGGTGCGCGTGGCCAGCCGTGCCTCCAGGTCCTCGGGGGGGTGACGCGTGACCACGGCGGCGGACTCCACCTCCCAGTCCACCGCCACCTGACACAGGTCTTCCCGGGCCGCGACCAGCCCCTGATTGCGCAGGTAGCCCACCACCAGGGCCTCCGGGTCGGCGCCCAGGGTCATCAGGGTGACGATCTCCCGCTTGTTGAGGTAGACCGTCAGGGCTCGCTCGGCGGCGATCGCCTGGCACCGAGCCTCGCCATACTCGTCGACGATGGTGATCTCCAGGGTGGCCGGCAGCCGGGCATGGGTTCGCGGCAAGGCAAGCATTCGCAACTCCTTAATCAATCGTTGATCGACATCATGGCGGTCTCGGCCAGGAGTGTCTTTACTGCAGGGGAGTCAAGCCGACACGAGCGCCCCATGCCTGCCACGACATCCTGCTCCCTGAGTTTCGACCTGTCGAGCGTGCCCGTCACCATCAAGGGCTTTACTCAGCGGCGCTGGCGAGTCACCGACCTGACACCCGGTGACGCCGGCCCCTGGTGCCTGGGGCTGCAACTGCTGATGACCGAGCGCGCCGCCTATCGCTTCAATCTCGATTCCTCCACCCCGCGACTCTTCCTGCGCGCCGGTGACAGCGATGCCCCCGAGCCCCGTCCCAGTGCCATCACCGCCAGCCAGGAGGTGGCGGCGGCCTGGATGGACGGTGAACAGCGGGTCCTGGAGGTGGCCATGCCGCTGGCCATCCAGGCCTGGATCGAGGCCTACCTGGCCCGTTACGGCGAGGCGCCCCCGGAGGGCCGCAAGAAAAAACGCCAGGGCGCCGGCCGCGCCCGGGAGCTGCAGCCATGAGAGAGACGGCCATGAATCGCCTGGCCCGCTGGTCCGAGCGCAAGCGTGAGGCGGCCCAGGCCGAGAAGCCCGAGGCCGCGCCACCCGCCGAGGAGCCCGGCGATATCGCCGAGGTCGCCCCGCATAGCGGCGAGGCCACCCCGCTGCCCGATCCGGACGACCTGGCGCCGGGCAGCGAAATCTCCGCCTTTATGGCCAGCGGCGTCGGCGAGGCCCTGCGCCGACGCGCCCTGCGGCGTCTCTTCGCCGGCGAGCAGTATGGCGTGCGCGACGGCCTGGATGACTACGACGACGACTATCGACGCCTTCAACCGCTGGCCGGCGAGCTGGCCGAGCGCCTCAGGCGCTGGACCCGCCCTACGGAAGAGACAGCCCAGGAAGATCCGGCGCAAAAAGAGACGGCCCAAGACGACCTATCCACCGAGGCCGACGGCGATCCGGTGCCTGGCGACCTGGCCTCCGCCGCGTCCCGGGAGGCCGGCGATGACAAGACACGCCCCGAACCCCCGCAGACATTAGACCAAGGATGATCTGGCGAGATACCCAGAACCGACCACACTCATTGATTAGCGATAAAAAATACGCCCAAGAGGCAGGCCCGGCCGCGATGCTCCCGGCAACGTCACAAGCCAGGACCGTGAACAGGGCCATGACTACAGACCGTGAATAGAATTCGTGAGAGACCATGACTCAACCGCTAGCGGCCGACGACCGTAACCGTCTGGCCCGGGAGAGCGCCTATCGCCGCGTCTCCTGGCCCCGCAACCTCGCGCCCAGCAGCGTTAGCTATGCCAGCGAAGGCCATGCCCTGCTGATCGGCAGCGAGGTCGAGGTACGCCGCGCCGCCGTGACACTGGAAGATCACGGGCTGGCGTCCGTGACCCTGCTGTTGAGCGAGGCCGCCTCGGCCATCGACGACGACGAGGCCGATGAGCTGCTCCGCCGGACCCGGGCCCTTCCCAGCCATGCCCTGAACCGCGGCGAGGCCGAGGCCCTGACCCTCGAGGGCTACCTGGGCCACTTCCGCGTCGGCCTGGCCCGGGACGGCGAGTGGCTCGACCTGGCCCGCGCCCTGGCCGGGCGCGATCACTTCGACCTGATTCTCGACCTGGGCCACCAACCGCGGCTCGACCTGGAACTGCCGCCACCGGGCTACCTGGCCAGTCGTGGCGCGCCCCTCGAAGCCTCGGCCCTGGCCGACTGGGCCGCCCTGGTCGGGGAGTTCGACAAGCCCCGCTACTTCGAGATCGATGCCGATCTCTGCGCCCATGACGCCCAGGGCAAGCGTGGCTGCAGCCGCTGCCTCGAGGTCTGTCCCGCCGATGCCATCGCCAGCCACCCGGGACGCATCGCCGCCCGGGTCGAGATCGATCCCTTCCGCTGCCATGGCGTGGGCAGCTGCAGCAGTGCCTGCCCCACCGGCGCCATTCGCTATCGCCTGCCGGAGGATCGGCAACTACAGCACACCCTCGCCGCCTGGCTCGAGCACTACCGCCAAGCGGGAGGCCGCGACCCGGTGGTACGCTTCGCCGCCGCGGCCGAGCTCGCCGACGAGGCCCGGGTGGCCGGCCAGCTGATCGACCTGCCCCTGGAGGAGCTGGGCAGCGCCGGCCATGATCAGTGGCTGGCGGCCCTGGCCTTCGGGGCGGCGGAGGTGCGCATTCAGTACCTGGCCGAGATGCCCGAGCGCCTGCGCAGCTTCCTGGACGACGAACTCGCCTTGGCTCATGGCCTGCTCGAGGCCCTGGGACTGTCCCCGGAGCGAATCCGAGCCATCGACGCCGACCCCGCGACCCGGGATGCCCCGCCGCGTCTCCCGGCCCTGACGCCCCTGACGAAAGCGCCCGAGGCACCGAGCAAGCGCGAGCGCCTTAACCGGGTACTCGATCATCTGGCCGCTCAGGGCGGCGGTGATGGCGGCCGCCATGCACTGCCCCGGGGCGCCGCCTATGGCGGCATCCGGGTGGATAGCCAGCGTTGCACGCTCTGCCTGGCCTGCGTCTCCACCTGCCCCACCCCGGCCCTGGCCGCCGGCCAGGAGCAACCGGCCCTGAGCCTGCGCGAGGCGGACTGCGTGCAGTGCGGCCTGTGCGAGGCGACTTGTCCCGAGCAGGCCATTGCCCTGGAGCCCGGTTTCCTGGCCGGCCCCGAGCGCAGCGAGCGGCGCCCCCTTCACGAGGCCGCCCCCTTCCACTGCATCGGCTGCGGCAAGGCCTTCGCCAGCGCCGCCACCATCGAGGCCATCAAGGCCAAGCTCGCCGCCCACCCCTATTTTTCCGGCGAGGCCGCCCAACGCCTGGAGATGTGCGAGGACTGTCGCGTCCGCGACGTCTGGCGCTCGCTGGCCCGGGACCCCGAAGCGCAACTCAAGGTATGACGCCATGGACGCCATGACAGAGACCACGACCGCAGGCCCTGCCGACGAGGAATCGACCCTCCACGCCGAGATCTATCGCCTGCTGGCCGAGCTGCTGCGCCAGGCCCCGAGCGGTGAGTTGCTCGACTGGCTGGGCGCACTGCAGGCGGAGGATGGCGGCCCCCTGGGACGGGCCTGGGACGGCCTTGCCGCGGCGGCCCGACAGGCCCAGCCGACGGCCCTGGAGCGGGCCCACTTTCGCCACCTGATCGGCGTAATCCAGGGCGAGGTGGTGCCCTACGCCTCCTGGTATCGCCAGGGCGAGCTGATGGACGCGGCGCTGGTCGACCTGCGTCGCGACCTCAAGCGACTGGGCATCGCCCGGCATGCCGATAACGCCGACCCGGAGGACCACCTGGCGGCGCTCTTCGAGTGCATGGCGATGCTTGTCGAGTCACACCCCGAGGCGGCGGCGACCTTCTTCGAGCGCCACCTGGCGCCCTGGGCCAGCGACTGCCTGGCGGACCTGGCCCGGGTCGACACGCCCTTCTATGCCCGGCTCGCCGAGCTGGGCCTGGCCTTTATGGCCCATGAGCAGGCGCGCCTCGAGCAAGCGTCCCGACTTCAGCCCCTGCGCGGGTTCAGCGCCCCCCGGTCATCCCACCACCAGAGTGAGGCCAAGTCATGACTCAACAGCGATCCGACACCCCCGTAAACCCCCGGCGCCGGCACTTCCTCAAGACCCTCGGCGCCGGCACCGCCGCGGCCTCGGCGGTCGCCGGCCTCGGCCAGGTGTCCCTGGTCCAGGCCGAGAGCGCCTCGCCGCACACCGCCGAGGCACCGCGCCGCTATCACGAGAGCGAGCATATCCGCGCCTACTACGCCACCCTGCGGGACTGAGGAGGAAACCACCATGCGTTTGACGCCCAAGCATGCGACCCCCAAGGCCGGCGCCGGCCTCGGCATCTCCCGTCGCCAGTTCCTCAAGCGCAGCGGCGCGACCACCGGCGGCCTAGCCGCCGCCGGCCTGATGGGGGCGCCGATGATGCGCCGCGTCGATGCCGCCGAGCGCACGCCCTATTCGGATGCGCCCGTCGAGACCCGCCGCACCATCTGCTCCCACTGCTCGGTAGGCTGCGGCGTCTATGCCGAGGTCCAGGAAGGGGTCTGGACCGGCCAGGAGCCGGCCTTCGACCACCCCATCAATCGTGGCGCCCACTGCGCCAAGGGTGCCTCCCTGCGCCAGCACGGCCACTCCAGTCGGCGCCTCAAGTACCCCATGAAGCTGGTAGGTGGCGAGTGGCAGCGCCTCTCCTGGGAGGAGGCCATCGACGAGATCGGCGACCGGGTCCTGGCACTGACCGAGGAGCATGGCCCCGACAGCATCTACTGGCTGGGCTCGGCCAAGTTCAGCAACGAACAGGCCTACCTGATGCGCAAGTTCGCCGCCCTGGCCGGCACCAACAACACCGACCACCAGGCGCGCATCTGCCACTCCACCACCGTGGCCGGGGTGGCCAACACCTGGGGCTACGGGGCGATGACCAACTCGCTCAACGATATCCAGAACAGTCGCTCCATCCTGTTTATCGGCTCCAATCCCAGTGAGGCGCACCCGGTGGCCATGCAGCACATCCTGCTGGCCAAGGAGCGCAGCCAGGCGCAGATCATCGTCGTCGACCCGCGTTTCACCCGCACCGCCGCCAAGGCAGATCACTACGTGCGCCTCCGCCCGGGCTCCGACGTGGCCTTTATCTGGGGCCTGCTGTGGCACATCTTCGAGAACGGCTGGGAGGATCGCGAGTATATCCGCCAGCGGGTCTATGCCATGGATGAGGTGCGCGCCGAGGTGGCCAACTTCCCGCCCGCCGAGGTGGAGCGTATCACCGGCGTCCCCGAGGCACAGATGCGCGATACCGCCCAGCGCCTGGCGGAGAACCGCCCCGGCTGCGTGGTCTGGTGCATGGGCGGCACCCAGCACACCACCGGCAACAACAACACCCGCGCCTACTGCATCCTCGAACTGGCGCTGGGCAATATCGGCGTCTCCGGCGGTGGCGCCAATATCTTCCGCGGCCACGACAACGTCCAGGGGGCCACCGACCTGGGGTTGATGTCCCACTCCCTGCCCGGCTACTACGGCCTCGCCGAGGGCGCCTGGGCCCACTGGGCGCGGGTCTGGGATCTCGATCTGGAGTGGCTGAAGAGCCGCTTCGACCAGGCCGAGTACACCGACGGCCAGCCCATGTACAGCAACGGCATCACGGTGTCGCGCTGGATCGACGGGGTCCTCGAGGAGGAGGAGGCGATCTCCCAGCGAACCCGGCTCAAGGCGATGTTCTACTGGGGCCATGCGGTCAACTCCCAGACCCGCGGCCCGGAAATGCAGCGCGCCATGCAGCAGCTGGAGATGATGGTGATCGTCGACCCCTACCCCACGGTGGCTGGCGTGATGCATGGGCGCAGCGACGGGGTCTACCTGCTGCCGGCGGCCACCCAATTCGAGACCACCGGCAGCGTCACCGCCACCAACCGCTCCATCCAGTGGCGGGACCGGGTGATCGAACCGCTCTTCGAGTCCAAACCGGATCACGAGATCATGTACCTGCTGGCCCGCAAGCTGGGCTTCGCCGAGGAGCTCTTCAAGCATATCCGCGTGGAGGGCAGCGAGCCGGTGATCGAGGACATTACTCGGGAGTTCAACCGCGGCATGTGGACCGTGGGCTATACCGGGCAGAGCCCCGAGCGCCTCAAGGCCCATCAACAGAACTGGCACACCTTCAGCTTCCGGACGCTGCGCGCCGAGGGCGGCCCCGCCGACGGCGATTACTACGGCCTGCCCTGGCCCTGCTGGGGCACCGCCGAGATGAATCATCCCGGCACGCCGATCCTCTACGACACCAGCAAGCCGGTCTCCGAGGGCGGGCTGACCTTCCGCGCCCGCTTCGGTATCGAGCACAACGGCGAGAATATCCTCGCCGACGGGGTCTTCAGCCGCGACTCGGACCTCAACGACGGCTACCCGGAGTTCACCGATCAGATGCTCAGGGACCTCGGCTGGTGGAACGAGCTGACCGCCGAGGAGCGCGCCGAGGCCGCGGGCAAGAACTGGAAGACCGACCTCTCCGGTGGCATCCAGCGAGTGGCCATCGCCCACGAGTGCGCGCCCTTCGGCAACGCCAAGGCACGCTGCAACGTCTGGACCTTCCCGGACCCCATCCCCAGGCATCGCGAGCCCCTCTACACCAGCCGGCGCGACCTGGTGGCGGACTACCCCACCTGGGACGACGTGGCCTCCCACTACCGGCTGCCGACCCTCTACAAGAGCATCCAGGACAACGACAACTCCGACCGCTACCCGATCATCCTCACCTCGGGGCGCCTGGTGGAGTACGAGGGCGGCGGCGAGGAGACCCGCTCCATGTCCTGGCTCGCCGAGCTGCAGCAGCAGATGTTCGTCGAGATCAACCCGGCGCTGGCCAATGACCTGGGCGTCGCCGACGGCGACATGGTCTGGGTGGAAGGTGCCGAGGGCGGCCGGGTACGCGTTCAGGCCCTGGTGACGCCGCGGGTGGCTCGGGAGGTGGTCTTTATGCCCTTCCACTTCGGGGGGATCTTCCAGGGCGAGAGCCTGCACGACCGCTACCCGGAGGGCAGCGCGCCCTATGTGCTGGGCGAGGCGGCCAATACCGCCACCACCTATGGCTACGACACCGTGACCCAGATGCAGGAAACCAAGTGCACCTTGTGTCGGATTGAGAAAGCCAGCTGACGGCCCGCATGGCAGGAGATTCCCATGGCTCAGATGACATGCATATGCGACGCGGAACGCTGCATCGAGTGCAACGGCTACGACACCGCCTGCGTGAACACCAAGATGCAAGAAACCAAGTGCACCTTGTGTCGGATCGAGAAAGCCAACTGACGGCCTGCGTGACAGGAGATTCCCATGGCTCAGATGAAATTCATGTGCGACGCGGAACGCTGCATCGAGTGCAACGGCTGCGTCACCGCCTGCAAGAACGCCAACGAGACCGAGTGGGGCATCCAGCGACGCCGGGTGGTCACACTCGATGACGGCCTTCCCGAGGAGGTCTCCATCTCGGTGGCTTGCATGCACTGCGACGATGCCCCCTGCATGGCGGTCTGTCCCACCGACTGCTTCTACCGCACCGAGGACGGCATCGTCCTCCACGACAAGGACCTGTGCATCGGCTGCGGCTACTGCCTCTATGCCTGCCCCTTCGGCGCTCCCCAGTTCCCCCAGCAGGGGGCCTTCGGCGAGCGCGGCAAGATGGACAAGTGCACCTTCTGCGCGGGCGGCCCCGCCGACTCCCCGGAGGAGGAGTACGCCAAGTACGGGGCCAACCGCATCGCCGAAGGCAAACTGCCGCTGTGCGCCGAGATGTGCTCCACCAAGGCGCTACTCGCCGGCGATGCCCAGACGGTGGCGGATATCTTCCGCCAGCGGGTGGTGCAGCGCGGGCATCCCGACGGCGCCTGGTCGGACAACCCCCGGGCCAGCGTCGATGACCTGGCCTATGACGCCACCCGTCAAGGGTAAGGAGGCGCGTGATGCACACTGCCAATCCCGGCCGGCGCTGCGGGTGGCTCGCCGTCACCCTGGTGCTGGCGTTCGGCCTGCTGCTGGCCCCCGCGCTGCTGGCCCAGGAGACCGCGGACCGGGAGACCGCCACCGCCGTGGTGGGGGTGACCCCCGATACCTGGCGGCTGGTCCGTAGCGGCGAGGTGGACGCCAACTTCCGCGACAGTCGCGCCGACTCCAACTACAACCTGGTCAACGCCAGCGGCGAGGGCTGGCGTCAGTGGCGCAACCGCTGGGTCTCCCCCTTCGGGCTGATCGCCATCGGTGGCATGGCCCTGATGATCGCGCTCTTCTACCTGCTGGTGGGCCGCAAGACCCTGGACGAGCCGCGCACCGGGCGGCTGCTACTGCGCTGGTCGGTACTGACCCGAGCCCTGCACTGGAGCGTGGCCACCCTCTTTATCCTGCTGGCCCTCTCCGGGCTCAACCTGCTCTACGGCAAGTTCGTGTTCCGGCCGCTGTTCGGCGACGCCATCTGGGGCGCCATGATCAGCGCCTCCAAAGTGGCCCACAACTACCTGGGGCCGTTATTCGGCATCCTGCTGGTGGTGCTGCTGCTCAAGCTGCTGCGTCATAACTTGCCCAGCCGCGAGGACCTGACCTGGTTCAAGAAGGGCGGCGGCCTGATCGGCAAGGGCCATGTGGAGGCGGGATTCGCCAATGGCGGCGAGAAGGTCTGGTACTGGCTGCTGGCCACCGCCGGGGTAGCGGTGATCCTCAGCGGCTTCGTCCTCGACTTCCCCAACTTCGGCCAGGGCCGCGACACCATGCAGTGGGCCAACCTGATCCATGCGCTGGGCGCCCTGGGGCTCACCGCCGTGGCCCTGGGGCATATCTATATCGGCACCCTGGGTACCGAGGGCTCCTTCGAGGGCATGAAGAGCGGCTACGTGGACGAAAGCTGGGCCAAGGAGCACCACAGCCTGTGGTACGAAGAGGTCAAGGAGAGCGCCGAGACGCCGCCGGCTCCCGCCCAGTCATCTCCCCCGGAGGATGGCACCCTGCCCCAACGACCGACCTGAATGAGGCCACGAAAGTGACGCAAAAGAGACCGCCCACCGGCGGTCTCTTTTGGTATGCTGGAATGAAAATTCCCCGAGGAGACAAGCCCATGCAACACTTGGACGATGCCACCCGCACCGAACTGGAAGCCGCCGCCTTCCGTCACCTGCTCAAGCACCTGGACCAGCACAAGGAGGTCCAGAACATCGACCTGATGATCCTCGCCGACTTCTGCCGCAACTGCCTCTCCAAGTGGCTGGTGACCGCCGCCGAGGAACGCGGCGCCGAGCTCGACTACGAGGCGGCCCGGGAATACGTCTACGGCATGCCCTACGGCGAGTGGAAGGACAAGCACCAGGCCCCGGCCACTCCCGAGCAGCTGGCCGCCCTGGAGGCCCGCCAGCAGGCCAAGAAGGAAGCCGGTCAATGAGCCAGGATCGCGACGCCTTCGTGCCCCTGCGTATCGCCGTGCTGACCGTCTCGGACACCCGCACCGCCGCCGATGATCGCAGCGGCGACGCCCTGGTGGAGCGCCTCACCGCCGCCGGCCACCAACTGGTGGAGAAGCGCATCATCGTCGACGACGTCTACCGCATTCGCGCTCAGGTGGCCGCCTGGATCGCCGAGCCCGAGGTCCAGGTGGTGCTGACCACCGGCGGCACCGGCTTCACCGGCCGCGACTCCACCCCGGAGGCGGTGGGCGTGCTGCTCGACAAGCGCATCGAGGGCTTCGGCGAACTGTTTCGCCAGCTCTCCTACCATGAGGTGGGCAGCTCGACCATCCAGAGTCGCTGCCTGGGCGGGCTGGCCAATGCCACCGTGGTGTTCTGCCTGCCCGGCTCCACCGGCGCCTGCCGCACCGCCTGGGACGGTATCCTCGCCGAACAACTGGATAGCCGGCATAAACCCTGTAATTACGCGAACCTGGTGATCCCGGAAAGAGGCACCCATGGCTGAAGTGATCCCCGAGCGAGGCATCCATGACTGAATTGGCCCCGATCGAGGCGGCGCTGGCGGCACTGCTGGAGGGCGTCGCCCCACTGGACGGCGAGCCGCTCGCGACGACGCACGCCGCGGGCCGGGTGCTGGCCGAGCCGGTCATGGCGCGCCAGGACGTACCCGGCTTCGATAACAGCGCCATGGATGGCTATGCCCTGCGGATCGCGGATGCCGGCGCCTGCCTGCCGGTGAGCCAGCGCATCGCCGCGGGCCAGCCCGCCGAGCCCCTGGCCCCCGGCAGCTGCGCGCGAATCTTCACCGGCGGCGAGCTCCCCGAGGGCGCCGACTGCGTGGTGATGCAGGAGCGGGTCGAGGTTACCGAGGCCGGCATCCGGCTGCCCGCCGAGCTGACGCCGGGTGACAATATTCGCCGCCGCGGCCGCGATGTCGCCGCCGGCAGCGAACTGCTGCCCGCCGGGTTGCGCCTGGAGGCGGCGGCCCTGGGCCACCTGGCCGGCCAGGGCATTACCGAGGTGCGGGTCCGCCGCCGCCCCCGAGTCGCCCTGATCAATACCGGGGATGAGGTGATCGAGCCCGGCACGCCTCTGGCCCCGGGCCAGCTCTACAACTCCAATCGGCCCATGCTGGCGCGCCTGATCGAGGACTTCGGCGGCGAACTGGTGTGCCTGACCAGGGCGCCGGATGACCTCGTGGCCACCCGTCGGCTTCTGCAAGAGGCCGCCGAACAAGCGGACCTGGTGATCACCACCGGTGGGGTCAGCGTCGGCGAGGAGGATCACGTCAAGCCGGCAGTGGAAGCCCTGGGGCGACTCGATCTATGGCGTTTGGCGCTGCGCCCCGGCAAGCCCCTGGCCCTGGGGCGCCTGCCCCGACCGGACGGCGGCGAGGCGCGCTTCGTCGGCCTGCCCGGCAACCCGGTCTCCGGCTACGTGGGCGCCTGGCTCTTCCTGCGTCCGCTGCTCGGCGCCCTGCTGGGCTGCCCCGCCCTGGAGCACCTCACCAGCGTCTGGGCCCGAGCCGACTTCGCCACCCGCACCCAGGCCCGCCGTCACTACCTGCGCGTAATGCTGCGCTTCACCCCCGAGGGACCGGTGGCCGAGGCCTTCGCCGACCAGAACTCCGGGGTACTCTCCTCCTGCGTGATGGCCAATGCCCTGGCCGTGGTGCCGGCCCATAGCGAGGTCACGCCGGGGGATCGTCTCGAGTGCCTGTGGCTGAGTGACTGATCAGGGGCGGCCAAGCTCTCGTTCCATGCTCGGCCAGAGACGGTAGAAGGCCGCCTCGAGACGGGGATACTCCGCCTCCAGCCAGGGGGCCAGTTCGGCCAGCCGATTGCCCGCCGGCAGGCGCCGCGCCAGACCCTCGAGGGCGCGCTGGGTAAAGGCAAAATCGGCATAGCCGTTGAGCCAGTCCTGCTCGACCAGCACCGGCATCATGGTCGCCAAGCGCGCCGGCGCCGGACGCGCCTCGAGCAGCGCATAGCAGCGCGCCACCAGGGCCCGATGGTCGGCCTCGCCCTGACCATCCCGGGCCAGGAAGTGGTCCCACATCAGGTCCAGGGCGATGCCGCTATAGCGCCGCAGTCCTTCCGGGCTGCGGCGGCGCAGCGCCAGCAGCTCCGGGTCGCCATCGATGCGCGCATCCACCCGGCGATGGTGGCGGATTCCCGCCGCCACGGTTTCCGGCCAGGCGCCGAGATCCCGCCCTTTCACCCCGTCGGCGATCAGGTTGCCGAAGAGGAAGTCATCGCTGCCGCGATGACCGAGCCAGGCATGCCCGAGGAAGTTCATGGTCGCCTAGAGACAGTTGGCGGGCTTGGGTAACCCGGCCAGGCGGGCCGCCACCTTGGGCGGGCTCTCCGGGAAGAGGCGCATCAGGTAGAGGGAGTTGCCCTTGTCACTGCCCAGGGCCTGGCCCACCGCCTTGACCAGGGGGCGCATGGCCGGCGAGGTCTCGAAGCGCGCATAGAAGTCACGCAGCACCTCGATCACTTCCCAGTGGGCCGCACTCAGTTCGCGCCCCTCCTCGGCGGCCAGGGCCTCGGCCACCGCCGGCGACCAGGCCGAGAGATCCACCAGGTAGCCTTCCGGATCGAGGCCGATTCGCTCGCCGCCCACCTCGAGATAGCGGGTAATTTCCGTCGTCGCCATCAGAACCAGCTCACCGACTTGTCGGCCTCCTCGGTCAGGGTCACGAAGCCCTCCACGTCGATCACCAGGACGCCGTCGGCGCATCGCCCCTCCAGCCCCCGGGCGATGAGATCCTCGCGCAGGGCGAAGAGCCGGCCATCGAGGCCCTCGAAGTGGCGCACCATCTGCGGCAGGGCCCCCTGGACGCCCTCCTCGATCAACAGCAGCCTGTCGTCGGGGCCCATGGCCGTCAATGCCTGTCGGTAGACCCGACTGTCCAGGGGCGAGCGGTTGAGTATATGCAGTATCATCGAGGCTCCCTCACCGACTCAAAAATTCAGCACCAGGGGATGGCGCGCCATCAAGGCCGCCACCGCCGCCGGTCCCACCCGTTCGACCGGCACCGCCAGGCACTCGGCACCGAGCCCCAGGGCCACCAGATCGTCCTCCACCGCCAGTAGCTGCTCCACCTCGTACAGCGGCAGCATCTCCAGCATCGGCAGGGTGCCCTTCTGCTCCAGCGGACCACGCTGCTGATTGGCCGCCAAGGCCGCCACGCCCGGCCCCATAAACAGCAGCGAGACCCGCTGCCCCAGGGCGGCCGCCACCAGCGCCGCCTCCAGCCCCTCGCGCAGCCACAGGCTGCCGTGGGGGCCATGGCGCAGGACCACCAGCAGATCGCCGGAAGGCAGATTGGATTCGTCGCTCATGGGGCCTCCTCAGGGCGCAAAGGTGATCAGGCGGTCATGGCTCAGGCCGGCATCCACCAATTGGCCGAGACCGGTCAGCTCGAAGGGCGCCTCGAGGCTGCCCCCCGCCTTACCGTGACGCGAGGCTTCCCGCTCATCCAGCAGGCCGCGGCGCAGGCCGGCGGCGATGCACACCTGCAGCCGGGTGCCGTGCTCGTCGTGGAGTCGACGCCAGGCATCGCCGAGATGCGGTTCGTCCTGGGGCGGCGCCAGCAGGCGGGCCGCATTGTAGACCCCATCATGATAGAAGAAGACGGTTTCCAGGTGATGTCCCCGGCGGATCAACGCTTCGGCGAAGCGCAGGGCGGAGTGGGTGGCCTGATGGCTATAGGGCCCTCCCTGCACCAGCAGAGCATAACGCATGCCAATACCTCGACTAGAAACGCCTTGGCCCCGCCGATGGCGGGGCCAAGGTCGGGCTCATTCCCCGTTCGATCAGTCGCTGCTCATGATCCCCAGCAGGGAGAGCAGGCTGACGAAGAGGTTGTAGATGGAGACATAGAGGGTGATGGTGGCGAGGATATAGTTGGTCTCGCCGGCGCGATGGACGATCTCACTGGTCTGGTAGAGGATCGCCGCCGAGGCGAAGAGCACGAAGCCGGCGGACACCATCAGCATCAGCGCCGGGATCTGGAAGATCAGCCCGGCCACCATGGCCAGGATCAGCACGATGGCCCCGGCCATCAGGAAGTTGCCGAGGAAGCTGAAGTCTTTCTTGGAGACCAGCGCCACGGCGGACAGCCCGACGAAGGTCAGGCCGGTCATGGCCAGCGCGTTCATCACCAGGGCCGCGCCATTGGGCAGGGCCAGGTAGGCGTTGAGAATCGGGCCCAGGGTAAAGCCCATAAAGCCGGTGAAGGCGAAGGTCGCCAGCAGCCCCATGGCCGAGTTGGCGGTCTTGTGCACCAGGAACATCAGGCCGTAGGCACCGATAAAGAAGACGAAGATGTTCATCCGCTCCACGCCCATGGACATGGCGGCCCCGGCGGTCACGGCGGAGAACAGCAGCGTCATGGCCAGCAGGCCATAGGTATTGCGCAATACCTTGTTGGTACTGACGTCGCGAGTCTGCGTGTGGGCGACCCGTGTATCGTGATAGGCCATCGATCATTGCTCCCTAGGTTGTTGATCTTGCCTGTGGCCCAAGGATGCCGCCTCCGCGAGCGGGGCGCAATACCTTAGGCTAAGGGCTTGTTTCAACGACACTCTTGGTGACTGCTCCAGACCCCTTCTTCGACCGCGGCGGCGAGCCGGCGTTCCACCAGCGAGCGTACCGCCGGCAACAGGGCCTCCCCCAGGGCATCCAGCTCCCCGAGCGCGAACCAGCCCAGGGCGCTGGCATCGTCGGCGGCGACGCCTTCGCCACGCCGCCAGCGGCAGGCCTGGGTGATCAACACATAGTGATGTGAGGCCGCGCGGACCTCGCTGATCTCCGCCACGCCCAGGGCATCGGCCTCCACGCCAGTCTCCTCGCGCAACTCGCGGAGCGCCCCTTCCGCCAGGCTTTCTCCATGCCGTAGCCTGCCGCCGGGCAGCGCCCAGCGCCCGGCATTGGGCGCCTTGCCTCGACAGACCAGCAGGCAACGGCCCTCGCGAATCACCAGGGCCGCGACCCCCACCAACACCCCGGACTCGCCCATCCCTGCCTCCTGTATCGCTCGCCGGCAGGGCCATTCGCCTGGCGGGTAACGACTTGATCGCAAAAGCTTCTTGACGTCGGAAAACGTTCTGATAATATACACCGCCGTGAGCCGGAGGGATGGCAGAGCGGTTGAATGCACCGGTCTTGAAAACCGGCGTAGGTGAGAGCCTACCCAGGGTTCGAATCCCTGTCCCTCCGCCACTTTATTCCAGGGAATCAGCTACTTAGCTGGTTCCCTTTTTCGTTTCTGCCTCTCTGAATCTAGCAAAAGTGCAACGGGTGCAACGATAGCCGTTGCACCGCCAGACCCAGACCAGCAAACAATAGACTAAAGTCTAACTCTCTCCCCGCCCACCTAACCCCCACGCTCTTCCTTCTATATGGAGGGATTGCATCAGTCTCAAGCAATCTTTCCACCCGCTGGACCATATGTCTCGTGCTTGCATTAGCGTTTGCCTGCTCGTGCCCAAGTGACCAATACTGTATGCACGAACAGTATTGATGAGAGACCCACTATGCGCCCTTCTGATATATTCCAGCCACATCCTGCCCCCACTTATCACGCCCTGCCCCATCCACTGGCCACCATTCGGGCGGGAATCTCCGGTTTCCCCTCGCCAGCGGAGGATTATGTCGGTCGCACGCTCGACCTCAACGAGCGGCTGGTGAAGCGGCCTTCGGCCACCTTCTTCATGACAGTCACCGGCGACAGTATGGAAAGCTTCGGCATCCAGGATGGAGACATCCTGGTGGTCGATCGCTCCGTGAATGCCCGACCTGGCCACATCGTCGTCGCCTTGGTAGACGGCGAGGTAATCGTCAAGCGCTACGAGATCCTCGGTCGGCGGCCCTACCTTAGCTCCGGCAACGACCGCTATGCCCCGATCCCTGTCTCTGACCGGGACTGCCAGATGTGGGGCGTGGTGCGCTCTGTTATTCACGAGTACTCCGTATGATCGGCCTGGTGGACTGTAATAACTTCTACGTGAGTTGCGAACGGGTCTTTCAACCGCGGCTTGAGGGCGTCCCCGTAGGGGTGATGTCCAACAACGATGGCTGTGTAATCGCCCGATCCAACGAGCTGAAGCAGATGGGGGTAGAGATGGGCACCCCAGCCTTTGAGCTGCGCGACCTGGTGCGTCACCAGGGGGTGGTGCTGCTCTCCTCCAACTACGAACTCTACGGCGACATGAGCGCCCGGGTGCGCGAGGTCCTCGAGGAGTTCTCCGCCGGCATCGAGCCCTACTCCATCGACGAGATGTTCGTGAAGTTCGACGGATTCGACGCCGCCACCACTCAGGCCCTGGCGCGCACGCTCTACCGTACCGTGCGCCAGTTCACCGGCATCCCTGTCAGCGTCGGCGTAGCACCCACGCGCACCCTGGCCAAGCTGGCCAACCGAGCCGCCAAGAAGCTGCCGGAATACAGCGGCGTGTGCGTGATGCACGCCGACGGTGACGAGACACGCCGCTTGCTCGAGCGCACCGCTCTGGGCGACGTCTGGGGCGTCGGCCGCCGACTAGTCGAGCGGCTTGCCATCCAGGATATCGAGACTGCCTGGGATCTCCGCCAGACCGATCCCAAGGCTATCCGCCGGCGCTACTCCGTCACCCTCGAACGCACCGTGCGCGAGCTCCAGGGCACGCCCTGCATCGAGCTCAACGACGCCAACGAGCCCCGCCAGCGCATCATGACCTCGCGATCCTTCGGCCGGCTTACCGGCGAGCTGGGCGACCTGCAGGATGCCATCCGTCAACACGCCCAGCGCGGCGCCGAGAAGCTCCGCCAACAGGACAGCCACGCCCGCGCCGTGCTCGTGTTCCTCAAGACCAAACGCCACCGGCCCGACCTGCCCCAGTACTCCCCCAGCGTCGTCGTCGAACTGCCCGAGCCCACCGACGACACCCGCCTGATCCTGGCCGCCGCCCAGCAGGGGCTCGAGGCGATCTATCGCCGGGGATATCGATTTATGAAAGGAGGGATGATGTTGCTCGACCTGGTGGATGCCAACCGTCAGCAGCTCTCGCTACTCGACACGCCCGAGCGCGCCGCCCAGCGCGACCGCGACAGCCAGCTGATGACTGTCCTAGACGAGCTCAATCAGAAGATGGGCCGGGGCACGGTCCGCTTGGGAATTCCGCGCAATAATGCCGCCTGGCACCTACGCTGCGGGCATCGGACGCCGCGCTGGACGACGAGCTGGAGCGAGCTACCCACTGCCCGTGCCTGATGGATTCCAAGGTAATGCCGTCCCTGGCCGAGGCCACGACATCCGGACAAGGGTGACGCCCTGCCCTCCTTGGCGGCGAGTCGCTTCCCGCGGCACGCATGGCGGCGTCACGCCCTCAGGCTAGCCAAGCGTGGTGACGCATGAAGTAGGCGATTGCTGATACTCAGGCGAAGCAATCACGGCATCAAAGGTGGGCGACTGGCGGGATACTAGGCCCTCGCACTTCCCTCCGCGCCCGGCTACGCTGGGCGCATGGAACTCACAGACCTCTTCGGCATTGCCGTCACCCTGCTTATGCTTGGCGGCCTGGTCATGACCCAGGTCTCTGGTGGCATTGGCACCTGGCTCCTGGTGAGCTGGGTCGGCATCCCTGCCTTCTTCCTGCTGGCCGGCCTCCTGGCCAATACCCATGGACTGCTGTTCGGCGCCGCTATCATGATCGGCATCTACGCCTTTCGTCGCCGCTAGCTGGCGGCGCGCAGCCCCTCGACATCCCGACCCAGCGCCTCGGTGATACGGTTGCGCACCGTGCGCAGCCGCTCCAGCTCACGACGCTTGTACTCCGGGTCCATGTCAGTGCTCTGCCGCACCTGGTCCATGCGCTCGTTGATGTCAGAGAGATCTCC
The DNA here is from genome assembly GCF_007989625.1 of Bisbaumannia pacifica. GTDB lineage: Bacteria > Pseudomonadota > Gammaproteobacteria > Pseudomonadales > Halomonadaceae > Bisbaumannia > Bisbaumannia pacifica. The sequence goes on along the minus strand of NZ_BJUK01000007.1, from coordinate 39,721 downwards.
GCGTGCATCGTTGAGCTGCTTGCGCAGCCGTAGCCAATCCCCCTTATTCTGAGCGCGCTCTCTGGCCTCCTCAATTGCCCCCATCTCCTCGAGCTTCCTCACATCGGAGTAGACGCGATCGGCCTCCTGGAGCCCCTCGTAGAACAGGTCCTGGTACCGGGTGTAGTAAGCCGGGGTCGCCAGGTCGCGGTAGAAGCGACGAATGGGGCGCGATTCGGTCCAGCGCTGCGAAGGTGCCTGAATCCCCTTGGCGCGGCGCCACATGGTGTCAGCCATGCCCATGGCATAACTGCCCACGCTGCCTAGGTAGCCGTTCACCAGGTAGTCGAGCTGCAGCGGCGAGAGCGCCAAGACGCTATCGGCTCCCAGGGCGCCTTCCAGCCCACCGGACAGCCAGCGCGATTGCATAGTGGTGCTCGACCGGAAGCGCAGGCTCGGCGAGAGTTGCTGATCCCAGTAGGGCTCAATCGGCCGGTCGCGGAACGGGTCGCGATTGGCGTAGATGTCCAGCACCGGCGCCGCCGCCTGGGGTACCGGACTGAAGGCGAAGGTCTGACTGATCATGTGCCACAGCCGCTCCTTGAGCAGATCTCCTCCGGCCGCATCGTCGGTGAACTGCTGGGTCATGCGCTCGGCCATGGTGGCAATGGCCCCCACCTCGAACGGCTTGGGCACGAAGAAGGCGTCCTCGCCAAAGCGGAAGAACCAGTAGGTATCCTTCTGCCAGTCCGGCAGCGCACGATACTCCTCGTCGTCATCGTTGTGCAGGAACAGCCCGATGGAGGCTGCCACCAGCGCCCCGGTCACGATGGAGAAGCGCTTGGCGCGGACCCTGTCCGACTCGCTGCCGCGGCCGAAGGCGGTCAGTAGGGTGGGCTTGAAGCCGTCACGATACAGCTTATCCAAGCCCTGAATACGCGCATTGAGGAACGGCACCGTGTCGATCAGGAAGCGGGTCATGAACCAGCTGCCATGGCTCGAAAAGTCCATCAGGTCGCGCGACTGGAAGGCGGCATAGAGCTTCCCGCGGTCCAGATTGCTCTGGTAGACCTTGGCGCGGTTCACGTTCTCGGCGAACTCGGTCGCCTCGTTCCAGCGCCGCCAACTCCACTTCACCGCCTGCAGGGCGGCACCCGGGTCGTTGATCACCTTGGCCCGGCGCAGGTTGCGGTTTAGCTGGGCCTTGAGTTCGTCGCTGCGATCCCCGTAGAGGTGGCCGAAGTTGAAGGAGCCGCCGCTGGCGATCATCTGAGCCCGGTTGCGCTTGTTGGCGTAGTAGCCAGCGCCGCGCACCGCGTTCCAGATGGGGTTTATCCCGGCCGGGGTCACCGCCGCGGATTGCAGCGAGTCGCGGATGGTGTTGGCGGCCACGAACTCCAGGGTCACCGTCACCATGTTGGTCAGCAGGCGCTTGAACCAGCGCATGGTCTTCATGCCAGCGCTATTCATCAGGGCCTGCATGCCGACGTCGGTCATGTTGACCAGCGCCTTGTAGACCAGGTCGTCGCTGATCTCGTAGTAGACCTGGCGACCATCGCGTAGCACGAAGGTCGAGGACTTCGGGTCGCGCTCCCTCTCCGACACCTCGCGGGCGATCCCCACCTGTTCGGCGTTGGCGATGGCCTGCACGGCCGCCTGATTCTTGAGCGAGGCCGACAGCAGGTGGTGGAAGTTCATCAGCGTGTTTTCGAGCAGGTCGCCGATGCGCATGTCTGCGCCCTTGAGCCGCTGGTAGGCGCGCTGACGACTCAGTCCCGCGGTGGAGGCCGGCCCCTGGACGTCGTTGGTGTTCTCGTCCAGCACCCGGTAGAAGGGCACATAGAACTCTTCGGCCCAGATTTCCCGCTGGTCGCGCTGAAGGCTGTCCCATTCCTCCATGATGGTTTCATAGCGCTGAGTCGGCGTGTCGATGGCGTCGGGCTGGACGTCCTGCACGCTCTCCCAGAGCCACTCCTGCAGATTGCCCTGGGCCTCGTTGTAGAGCGCCTGGGCCTCATCCAGCAGGTCACCGTCCTCGTAGCGCTTCATCGCCGTGTCGGCCTGCTCGAGCTGCTGAATGATCGGCTCGGGCGCCCCGTGCTTGCGCGCGATCACCAGGGCAGACTCGGGCTCGCTCATCGCCTTTCGCAGCAGGCCAGACTGCTCGGCGATGCTCAGCACGTCATCGCGGATCGCCTGGAACTGCTCGAAGACGCGTGGGTAGAGCGTGCGGCGCGCCTCCCCGCTCTTGGCGCGGCCGTTGTTGAGCTCCATCAGCGCGCGGATATGGCGGGGCTCGAAGTAGTTCTCGCGCCCCTGCTCGGCCAGCTTCTCCGCCCGGTTGCCGGCGATCCAGCCCATGAAGCGCGAGACCTCGGCGGCATCGCCCAGCTGGGCCAGCACGGCATGCAGGCCGCCGTCTTCGCCGTCCTGCAGCTCGATCACCTTCTGCTCCGGGTCCAGGCGGATGCGGCCATTGTGGATCAGGGTATGCAGCGCCCCCTGGGCGGCCGGCGCCATACGCGCCAGGATCCAGCTTGAAGAGGCGGTGCTGTTCTCGATGAAGTCACGGCCCAAGGCCTTCTCGTCCAGCTCCTTCAGGGCGGCGAACTTATCCACGATGCCGGCGCGCACCTTCACCGCGGCGCGACCCCAGGTCTCGCGGACCTTGGCCATCGCCGATCCGGTCACGCCCAGCGGGCCGATCATGTCCAGCGCCTCGGCCTGGTCGGCATCGAGGTCGCTAAACTCGTCGGAGACGCGGCTGGTGTCCATCCGGCGGCGCAGGGCAAAGGTCATGTCGTCGGCCTGGCCGTCGTCAGCTTCGGCCTGCCGGCGGCGCAGGTAGTCGCGCGACTTCTCGCCCAGCTCCAGCACGTCGGTGGTGGTCCAAGGGATGCCCGGGAACAGCTTGCGCAACAGCTCCTTGATCTTGGCCACGGCACGCTGCCAGGCGGCAGGACGATGCCCCTTCTCGATCAGGTGCGCGACCATCTCCTCGGCGATGGTCACCTGGTCCTCGGGGTCGTTGCGGTCGAGGAAGGGATAGTCCCTCAGTACCTCGTCGCGTGCCTCGCGGCCGATGCGACTGTGCGGCAGGCGGCGGTAGAGTTGGCGCATCACCGGCACCAGCTCCTCGCCCAGTACGCCGCGAATCCCCTTATGCCCCACCGCCTCGTGGATGGCGGTGCGTACCGCCTCCTCTACGCTATCGTTGTTGGCGGCGATGATATAAAGCCGGTTGCCCTCATAGAATCCGCGCACATCCAGCGGGCTAACGTCGCTGATCGCCATTCTGAGCAGGGACATCGGCGGCAGGTCTGCATAGGTCTCGACCACCTCGAAGTCGCCCAGGTCGCGGCGCAGGGCCTCGAGCTCTGCCCTCACCTCGGCAGCGGCCGGCGCCGCCTCGGGGCGGTCCGCCTGGGGCGACATGGAATAGCGCTGCTCTGCCAGAGCCTCGGCCGCGTCATCGAGGAAGGTCTGGCGCGTGTCGGCGCTCTCGAACTGGAAGCCCGGGATGGCGCCCTGGCGCTTGTAGCTGGACCAGTAGCCGCCATGCTGCTTGGCCAGGTCGCGCAGGGCGTTGAAGGCCTCGCGGTCCACCCGGTTGGTCATCTTGGCCACGAACAGCTCGATGCCCTTCTTGGCATGCGTGGTCTCGGCGGTCTCGAAGCCCGCCTCCTGGCCGGTCACGCTGTCCAGGGCGCTCTCTGCCTGCTCCTCGGTGGGCAGCTCGGGGCGGTTGCGCTGTACCTCGATGCCTTCAATCTGGTCGAACAGCGCGTTGACGTCCTCGGCGCCAGTCAGGTCGATCCGGCGGGCCGGCGCGGTGCTGCCCCCCTCCGCGGCCGGCTTGTCGATCACCAGGATGCGGGTCGCCACGTTGGTGGCGGCGCGGTCGAAGGCGGAGGTCGGCAGCATCACGTCGGCGGCGATGGATGCGCCGTCGGTCTCCTCCAGCCACTTATCGAAGCGCTTGTCGGCCGCCGGCCCGGTGGGGATCAGCGCCACCACGCGCCCGCCTGGGCGCAGGTGCTCGCGGAAGGCCTTGTCCAGGTGGGCGATGGCTGTGGCGCCCCCGCGCCCGAAGGGCGGGTTCATGGCGATGCTGTCGTACTTGTTGGCCTTGGCGAGCTCCTCGAAGGTGGTCTCGTAGACCTTGGCATCCCCGGCCGCCAGGCGTAGGCGTGAGGCCAGCTCGTAGGACGGCTCCACTACATGCGCCTGGGCCGTATCGGGAATCCAGCGCGCGATGGCGCCATGCCCGGCGCTGGGCTCGAGCACGTCGTCACCGGCACGGATGCCGGCCCACTCCACCATCTTGAGGCCAACTGGCTCCGGCGTGGCGAAGTAGTCGGCGCCCTCGCGGGACCTGTTGCGGCGGTCGCGCTTCTGCTGGCCGTAGTAGAAGGCCTTGGCGCGATCGAAGTCGGTCATCTCGGCGGCGGTTCGGTCCAGCTCCTTGCCGCCCCGGCCTTCGCCCTCCGCGCCGGCGGGGAAGTCATCGGCATCCTGGTAGGCCTCGATGATGTTGTCCTTCAGCGCCCTGGCGGTATTGCCCATGGCCAGGTTCTCGGCGGTACCGGCGCGCTCGGCCAGTTTGCTGGCCACCATGGAGCGCTCCATCGAGAGCCCGGTGCTCATGTAGCGCATGATGGCGTCGGACTGAACGCCAACGCGATAGATGCGCCCCTCGATCTGGATGGCCGCGGTCGGCTTCACCGGCAGGCCCAGGTTCAGCAGCGCGCGCTGGTGCTTGCCGCTGGTGTCATGCAGGGAGATCCCGGCACCGCCAGCATCGGACTGCACCACGATCACATCTACCCCGCTGCCGTCGCGATTGAAGCGCTCGACGTTCTTGGCGCGCTCACCCTTGCTCAGGGTGCCGTTGAACTCCACCATGCGCTCACCGAAAGCGTCACGAAGGGCATCACGCGGGGAGGCCAGCCCGGAGAGGTCGAGGTTGTAGAGGTCGGGGCGCTCCGCCCTGAGGCGCTGGAAGACGTCGGCGTTACCCTCGCCACCCATGGGGCGGAACGGGTGGAAGCCGCCGCCCTGGTTGTAATCGTGGAAGACCACCACCTTGCGCCCCTGGGCCAGGTGCTGCTCGATGTAGGGAATGGCGTGCTTGGCCTTGATCGATTCCAGTAGGTAGGCACGGTTCAGGTAGCTGAACCGCTTGCTGACGCGATTGGACAGGTCATCCCAGACCATCGCCTCGGCCTGGGCCTTCTCGTCGCCCTCGCGGCCCTGCTCGCGAGCCTTGCGGGCGCGCTCGGACAGCCACTCCAGCCCCTCGTCGATGCGGGTACCGATGCCGTCGGCCACTAGCTGGAAGCGACGGTCATAGTCCTGGTCCACTTCCAGCATGCGGGCGCGCATCGCGCCCTCGCGCTTGAGCTGCTCGTTGAACTCCCGCTCCAGCAGGCCAACATCCACCTCGGGACCCGGGGCATTGAGCTTGTTGTAGCGCATCCGGTAGCCGAAGCGCTGCATGAAGAAGCGCTCACGGTGATCGCCCTCGTTGTAGCTGGCCATGCCGTCGATACGGGCCTGTCCCTCGGCATAATCGAACAGGTAGCCGTTGGCCCAGTCCACCGCCTTGCGATAGGCAAAGGGCGTGGCGGACAGGAAGGCGGCGCGGGTGCTGCGCTCCTCCCACTTGCGGGTTTGCTCGGCCTCCAGGTCGCGGGCAATTCGGTCGAGCTCCCGAGCCGCCTCGGCACGCTGCTCAAGCAGTGACTCCTCGCGGGCCGCATCCTCGGCGCGACCACTGTCGCGCGCGGCCACTCGGGCGGCCTCGTACTGGCCGGTCAGCGCCTCGATGCGCTCCACCAGTTCCGGGTTACGCATCTCGGCGAGGCGCCGCGAGGATCCCGGGTAGCCGGTCAGGGCGCGCAGGGTGCCAAGAGCCGCGGTTTCCTCAAACTCGTCGCGCTGCAGCAGGTTGTGGGCCTCGTCGGCCATCACCAGGTCCCACTCGCGCTCCGCCAGGCTGTTGTTCTGGCGGAAGTTGGCATAGGTGGTGATCACCGCCCCCTCGCCGCCGTTGTCGCGGGTGTCGCGCAGCTGGCGGATCGGCAGGCCGACATTTTCCCCGGAGGCGACCCAGTCCCGGGCGATCTTGTCACTGGGCACCACGATCAGGATGTTGGGGCGCCCCATCAGCTGGTGGCGCTTGGCGATACCCAGGCCGGTATAGGTTTTCCCGGTGCCGGTGCCATTGGAGAACAGCACGCCGCGACCGTCGGCCTCGAAGAATCGGCGCTCGGCGAAGGCGACATCCTCCTGCTGGACCTGGAGCAGCTGCGGGACGGTCTCGGCGATGCTGTCGAGGGAGGCCGGCACGATCTCGCCGGAATCGGGCGACGGCGCCGGCTCGGTGGCTAGGCCCTTGGCAGCCTCTCGAGCATGTCGAGCAACTGCCCGGCGTGCTCGGGGGTCAGTCGGTGTTCCTCCGTCATCACCATCGCGGCCGCGTCCGGCGTCGTCACGTCGGGCAGGCTGGCCCTCAGAGCCATACTCCCCGTCTCCTCGATGAACGCGGTTATCGCTTCCTGCTCGGCCAGCACCGGCGCGATCTTCTGGTACGCCAGGATCACCGGATCGGGCACTCCGTTGGCCTCCAGCGCCACGGCTTGCTGCTCCAGCGTCTGGTTGAGCTCCTCCTGATCCATCGCGAACAGCGTCTCCGCCCACTGCGTCTTCAGTGGCTGCGACGCCAGGATCTGATTCAGCACGCTGGCTGACACCTGGTACATCGGCTTCCCCTTCGTTGGTCAGTTCCCTGAGAGCTTGGCGCACCGCGTCGGGGCCGTCCATGCCGGCCACGTCGAGACCACTGTCTTCCATCATATCGCGGCCACCGTTGTACCAGGCACGCAGATACGGACGCACCTGTTCCACGGAGGCCCCCAGGTCGCGGGCCATGGTGCGGGCGAAGTCGGTGAAGCGACGAGCGCCGGCCTCGAGGTGAAAGGCCGCCAGCTCGGTGCCCAGGGCCAGCATCTCAGGGTCGATGCCGCTGTTGAGCTGGCCCAGTTTGGCGCGTAGGCGCTGGCGGATCTCCTCGGCGCGATCCTGGCTCACCAGGGTATTGTCGGCGCCCCAGGCGTCGCCCTGCTCGGACTCGGCCGCGGGCTCGGGATCAGCAGGGGTGTCGGGGGCGGGCTGGGCGCCCAGCAGGTCAGACTGGCCATAGCTGGCGGCCACGTCGCCCTGGCTGTCGCTGCCGGAGAGGCGGAAGTCAGCGAGTTCGGCATCGGCCTGGGCGCGCTGCTCCTCCTGGCGGCGGCGGGCGGCCTCGGCCTGCTCGGCCTGCTGAATCTCGCGCTCCCGGGCGGCCAGGCTCTCCTCGGTCTGAGTTTCGAGGAGCAGAGCGTCGGGCTCGGCGTCCGCATCGGGGGCGACAAACCCCCAGCCGCCTTCGACCTCGACCGGCGTGGCGCCCGGGGTATCACGGAAGCGCTTCGAGAGCTCGACGGCGCGCTTGGTCTGGAAAGGCGTTCCGTCGGCCTTGAGGGTTACTTGCCCTTCTGCTCCGTCCGGGCGTTGTTGGCCTGCACCCGTTGCTCGTGCGTCGTCTTGCGCAGGTACTCGCTGATCTCCTCGTTCGACCTGCCCTCCTGTCTCAGCCGGTCGGCCGCCAGGTGCTGGTGAACGATCTGGTTGCGCTGCTTCTGATCCAGTGCCACGGAGTAGGGCCTCCTTGAGCTCGCGGGCGGCGTCGGCCACGGACTGGCCTTCGTTGACGCGCCGCGCAGCGTCGTTGATCTGCTGGTTGATCTCGGGGGTGGTGGTCGCACGTTCCAGCAGGGCAATGGCCTGCCCTGCGGTATCTGAGAGCTGCTCGTTGCGCTCGGTGGCGATCCGGTTGCCGGCCGCCTCGGCAGCCTGGGCATTGTTGTTCAGGGTAGCGAACAGGCGGCGGTCGCGCGACAGCTCCTGGCGCAGACGATCCATCACGCGCACGCGCTCGCCGATCAGGCTCTCGGCCGGGTCGTCGCCGAACAGGCCGCCCTGCTCTCCCTGGGTCTCCGCAAAGCCAGCCTGGCGCACCTCGTTGACCAACAGGGCGCGCTGGTTGTCGTTCTGCGGTTCCACTTGACGAAACACGTCCACGGCGGCGAGCTGCTGGTCGGGGTCGCTGAAGGCGCGGCCGATGGCGGCGCCGTCCTTCTCGCTGATGACCCGGTTGAGCACGGCCCCAAAGGCGTCATCTCCAAGGCGGGCGATATCAGCACCGTCGCGCACCAGCTGGGATCGGCGCGGGAGGTTTCGCTCGGCAATCACGTCCTCGACTTGCCCTTCGCTATTGCGGAACACCTTGGCGGCATCGGTCGCGGTGGCATTCCCGGCGGCGATGTTGGCCTCGGCCGCCAGGCGACGGGCATCCTCTACGCTGACGCCGTCCGCCTCGCGCAGCACGATAGCGTTGACATCGGGCTGCTCCAGACGGCGGGCCAGGTCCACCCGGTGGTGGCCATCGGCGGCGAAGATGCGACCGCCCTCACGCTCATGAAGCAGGAGGTTGCCGGCGCGCAGGTCGTCCCACTCCTCCACGCCTTCCAAGCGGGAATCGACGCCCTCGGCGTTCACCTCGGTACGGAACTGGTAGGCCTCGGGGTCTACCTCGATGCGGTTTACTGGGACGCGGCGCGGGGTCAGGCGGCCGTCCGGCTCGGGCGGCGAAACCTCCTCGCGCAACTCCTCGGCACGCGAGGCGTCAGGCGACAGCGGCGGGGCGTCGCCAAGATCGAGGCCGCGAGGCTCCGGCTGCTGGGGCTCCGGCGACTGCATATCGCTGAACGGCAGGTCGGGGGCACCATCGCGTACCCAGCCCTTGAGGTCATCGACGCTCACCTCAGAGATCTCACCCAGCCCCAGCCAGCCCTCGTCATAGTTGGCGAGATAGCCCTGGCGGGCCTCCTCCAGGGAGTTGAAGCCGAGCATCACCTTGTGCTCGTCGAAGCTGCCATCCTCGTTCACCTGGTCGATGATAAAGGCGCGCGGCGCCTCGGGATTGTCGCCAACAAAGACGTCAAGGTTGTCGCCATCGGCGGCGGTGGTGCCCTTGATGTCGCCGTAGTGGTGGGCCATCTGGCTTTCCCACGCGGTGCCGTCCGGCGCGGTGCCGCGACGGGTAGAGCCCTTGGGGTTCTCGATGGCGATCTCGAAGCCGTTGAGGCGCACCTTGCCCTTGCGGTAGTTGCCGGCCTCGGCCTGGGCGGGGGTCGGCTCGGTGTTGGTCTTCGCTGCTGCCTGCTCCACCTTGGTGCGCGGCTCCTCCAGCTGAAGCCCCATCGGCTGATCGGTCGTCTCGCCGCCGATGGTGATGGTGGTGTCTGGCAAGTCTTCGCTCGGGTTCTCCAGGCCCTGCTCGCGCCAGGCCTGCTCCCATGCCGCCCTGGTCTCAGGATCAAGGTTAGGCACCGCACCTTCGGGGGCGGCCCGCCGCGCCTGCTCGCGCTCGAACTGTTCATTGAGCGCGGCGCGATCCTCGGGGGTACGCTCGCGCACGGCATCGTTGGGAGTGCGCTCAGGCGTGGCATCGAGACCGCCGCCAGCTGCGCCGGCAACGCCCAGGCCGGCGCCGAACATGCCGCCTAGCACCGCATCCCCGAAGGTGCCCTCGGAGATATCCTGATTGCCGTTGATAGCAGCATTGGCGTTCTTGCGGGCCAGCATGGTCTCGCTGACTTCCTGCAGGGCCTCGCCGGGGCCTTCCAGTGCCACGCTATTGGCCAGGCGCCCACCAAGGCCACCCCCCAGGGCCCGCTGCATGGGGCCCAATACATAGCTGGTCAAGGCGCCACCGGCAGCCCCCGTCGGCGCGGCGCCAAGGAAGGAAGCGGCACCGGCCGTCTTGGCGGTCTGTTGCTGAGCCTCCTCATGGCTCAGGCCGCCCTCGCGAAGGTCGCGGTACAGCCCCGAGGACTCGGCAAGCTCCTCCTCGCCCATGGCAAGGATGCGCTCCTCGGCCTCGTTGGCTTGCGAGCCGCCGGCTTGGGCACCACCCATCAGCGTCATGGCCGTGGCCACACGCTGGGGCGAGCCGGCCAGCAGCGTCGCGGCCTGGGGCGCGAACTGGCCAATCAAGCCAGCCATCTGGGCAGCGTAGCCCGTCACGCTGGGGTCGTCGCCAAAGGACCAGGTGCTGGGCTTGAAAAGGTCGCCATCGGGCGTGCTGGTCCGCATGGTCTCGCGGAAGGCCTCGGTCTGGCGCTCATCGATCTGTTCGGAGCCGCGCTGCATCCAGCTCTCGAAGGCCTGGAAGGCGTCGCTGGGCGCCATCCCGCCCAGGGCGCGGTCACCCGCCTCCACCAGATCACCAAGGCCCAGCTTGCGCAGGCCGGACTCCACCAGGTTGCCGCCCCAGGTCAGGAAGTCGCCGGTACCGCCCACCGCCGAACCAACACCGCTGACGCCACCATCCAGCGCCTCGAGGCCGAAATCGCGCGCCCGAATACTCTCGGGTTCTTGAGGCTCGGGCGGTAAGGCGGCTGCATCGCTGGACTGCGAGCTGCGCATGGAGGGTGCCTGGCCCACAGACCCAGACTGCCACGGCTCGGCCATATCGAGCTGGCTCACCCCAGGCTGGCCTGCGGGCCGCTCGGGGGCCTGCTGCATATCGAGGCCGCGAGGGGCGCCCTCCTCGACCGGAGACGCGGCGTCCTGCCGCTGATACCTGGCCCAGGGGCCGCCGGTGGCGGGCTCCCGTGATGATTCGGGCGGCTGTTGTTGGTACTTCTCCCAGGGACCTGCCATTAACGCTGCCTCCAGTTGCTAGGGTCGCCCGGGTCACCGCCCAGGTACTCATAGCCGTCTTCCACGTGTCCGGGCTCGAGACCGCCCTGCCCTTGCGGGCCCGGCTCGGGATCCTGGCTGGGGCGGTTGAACGCCTGGCGCGACGCCGCATCCAGCTCGGCCTGCAGCTGATCGCGTTGCGCCTGGAGCTGCTCGCGCTGCTCCTCGGTGAGCTGGTGGCTGTCCAGTTGCCCGTTGACGCGGTCCAGCTCGTCGCCCAGGAAGTCGATATAGCGGGAGTCCATCTGGGAGCTCTCACCCGCCCGGGCCCGCACCGCCTCATAGGCCTCGGCGAAGCTGTCGTAGACGCCGCGGCTGACCAGCTCCTCGGCCTCCTGGATGCGGCTAGGCGGCCGGCCGCCGCTTGATCCGCTACGGTCATAGGGGCTCCCGGCCCCGGGGCGCACCGGCTTGATTTCACCGGTACGGCGGTTCACCTGGATCATCCCCAGTCGCGGGTGCTCCTCGAGGTCCCAGCTCTCGGCGCTGTCGCCGCGTAGCAGGCCGAGTACCTGGCTGGCACGCTGCTGAGCCTCGGGGGTCCGGAAGACGTTGCGCAGCATGCGCATCCCCTGGGTCTGCTCGACTAGGCGCTCTACCGGCACAGCCATGACCAGATCGTCCTCGCCGGTGCCGCGGCCCTCTGTCATGGGGGCGGTGTAGCGACTACCATCCTCGCCGACCACTTCCAGCTCGAGCATCACGCTCTCTCCGTCCGGTGCTGGCACCATGCCGACCACCCGCTTCTGGCCGCCCTCACCACGGTTGATCTCGGCGCCGAACATCTGGTTGAGCGCCGCCAGGCTCTCGGGGTCGTTGGCATCCACCGAGGTATTGGGATCGATCACCGCCATGGCCTGCTCGATGGAGGCGTCGGTATCGGGGTCCAGGGCCGCCCAGTACTTCGGGTAGCGCTGCAGCAGCTCGATCTCGCTTTCGTCCACCTCCATGCCCTGGCCGATCTTGCCAAGGGTGAACTGTAGATCCTCCATATCCCGGGCCCGCTGGGCCTCTTCCTGCTGCATGCCGAACTGCTCGCGCTGCATGCCCAGGCGCTCCTGCTGGATCTCCATCTGCTGATCAGCGCGCGCGTCGGCCCGCTGGCCGCGTTGGTACTGATTCATCAGCCCGAAACCTTGGGCAAAGCCATCCGCCAGGCCACGTGTGTCGAGTCCTGCCATGCTGTTCTCCTTAGAAGAGTGACCCGGCCAAGAGGCCGATACCCGCCCCAATGGCAGCGCCCCAAGGGCCGCCGGCCATCATCCCGATCCCGGCGCCAGTGCCCACGGCGCTCATCGTCTGCTGACGCTTCGCCTGCTCCATCTGCTCTTCTTGCATCTCTGCCTGACGCTGCTGGTTCGCCAGATCCCCCAGGCCCTGCATGGCCTCGCCTTCCATCTGCCGCTTCAAACCGATCAGCCCATAGCTCATGATTCGAATACCTTATCCGGGATGTTAGAGAGGCCCATGCCACCGGCGAGGATGGCGCTCTGGCGATCGAGGGCGGAGATGCGCGCCTGGTTGCCGGCGCTGGCCATGGCGGCGGCACGCTGCACGCCGGCGCGGCGCTCCTGGGCCTCCTGCTGCCGCGGCGTCAGCGACACGCCGAACGACTCGCGCTGCTGGTTCAGGCTGCGCTGACCGGCATCGAAAGCCAGGCCCATGGCGTCCTTCGCCTGGCCGGCGGCCCGATTAGCCGCACCGGTGTCGGTGGCCTTGTCGGCCAGCTTCCTGATGTACGGGGCAAACCGCTCTTTCCAGTCGGCCCACTGGGCGCGGTTGAGCTGCCCTAGCAACTCCGATGCCCCCTGGTCGCCCTGGAAGGCCTGGGAGGGATCGATCAGCCCCAGCTCCGAGCCCTCGATCCGTGCCAGGTAATCCTTGGCGCGCTGCTCCTCGGGTGTCAGCGGGCGCGGCGCCTGCTGGTTGCCCCCGCTTCCCGGGCCACGCCACCCGCCGCCACCGGCGGCACTGGCGCCATGCCCGGTGCCGGCGCCGTTCGTGTCTACCGCACCACCGAAGCCGACGGAATATCCGCCGCCACGCACCCCGCCGGTATCCACCGATGCGCCGAAGCCGCCACCATAGCCACCACCGGCGCTGTCTCTGCCGGGGCCGCCGCCATAGCCTCCGCCGGTTGCCGAATCTGCCCAGCCCATGACTTACCCCCAGAGTTGATTCGATGAGTTGATGGCGGCCTGACTGACGCCACCCTCCATCCCCAGCCCCGGGGTGCCGCCAGTCTGGTTCAGGCCGTAGGACGTACCGGCGCCGGCCACCTGGCCCAGCAGCTGCAGGTTGGCGCTGCGCCGGTTGAACTGCGTGGCGGCCGACTGACGCGCATCCGCCGAGGCCTGGTCGGCCAGGCCTGCCAGGCCTGCTTGCGCCTGCCCAGCCTGCCCCTGCCCAATGGAGACGATGTTCTGCATGCCCAGAACCTGCTGGTTGTCTTGCTCGAACTCCGCGCGCCCCAGGGTCTCGCCGCCGGCCTGGGCGGTATCCAGCGCCAGGCCTGTCATGGCGCCCTGGTAACGCCCGCTGGAGGGATCAATGCCGGCGGCCGTGAGCCTCTGGCCTGCTTCATCCATGAGCCCGTCCGCCGCCTGCTGCTGAGCCTGCATGGTCCGGCCGCGGATGTAGCCCAGATTCTCCTCTGAGGTCAGGTCATCGACCTGGCGCATGTAGGCGTCTTCCAACGGAGCCAGCTCCTGCTGAGCGAAGTTCCACTTTTCAGCCGCCACGGCCGCCAGCTCGCGCTGCTCGGGGGTGTCCTCTACTGTGCTGTCGCCGCCACCACTCATTGTTCGCCTCCTTCAAGGTCGGTCAGGTAATCGTCGAGGCTGTCCTCGTGGAAGTGCTGGCGGATCGGCACGCTGACGCTGTTCATCCAGCCCTCACCGCCCACTAGGTAGGCGCACTGGATCACCAGGCTAGTCAGCTGGTCGCGTAGTACGAAGGCCAGCGTTCGGCCGTGATGATCGCCGGAGCGCTCCAGGGTCACGCTGTCGCGCCAGTCCTGCAGGGCGCTGGCCATCAGCGGCCGGAGATAGAGCTCGTGCTGGCGATAGAAGGGGTTGGCCGGCAGCTCGATCAGCGCCTGCCAGAAGGCGGACATGATGGCTTCATCGCTGACCGGGTGGTCGCGATCGATCAAATCATCGAGGGTCTGGGAGATGCGAAACAGAGTCTCGCAAAAGGCCACGGCAGCCGGATGATTCGGCAGTACGCGACACAGAAAGGCGTGTTCGTCTTGGCGGGGCATGGCAGCACCTCACGGTGGGGCCTGGGTTGCGAGCAGTGTAGCAAAACCCGGCGCCGATTTATTGCGTCAGAAGCGATATAGGTAGAGGCTGGCCGGACTAAGGGAGCCGTTGACATGCTCTATTTCTATGGTATCGGTAACGGTCATTGCGCCGTCGCCCTTGGCGTAGTGAAATTCCTTTGTTGGACGTACTCGCAGCCGGAACTCCGCGCGAAAACTGCCTTGATGAGCGCCAACGTGGAGCGGTGCATAGAAACTCATCCCATAATCACCATCTTGACCGATGGAGTCGGTTGCAAAGCCATTGCCATAAGCTTTCAACGCGCCGGAACCAGCCGGCCCCCGAACCCGGCCTTGCTGTAACGTCACCCAGGAACTGTAATCGACCCTCGCCTGAAGCTGATACTCGAATGCCGAGCTGTAGTCATATGTAATGGCGGCGTAGTTGTCAGTGCCAGTGTGGCTATCCACTCTGACGCTCCCTGTGCTGCGTCCCCGGAATACATATGAGCCTGACAGGATGATGTGTCCGGTGCTGGTGGACTCAGAAAACAAGCGCGACCAGGTCCACGCCGTGCTCCATGTTTCATGACCGACGAATCCGGCGCTGATACTGCCCGAGACATGCTCGTTGACCGGATTGCCACTGACTCGCAGATCAGCAAAGTTGATCAAACCGCGGAAGTCTGCCGTATTGAACTCGGCATAGCCGTCCTGGCGAATGGCCCACCCACTGACACCCTGCCGGTAGTTGTTGGAGTAGACGTCGCCATAGAACTTGGCCGCCTCGGCCACGCGCAGGTTCTCGGCCTCGATCAGCGCGCCCTTGAGCTTGCCGGCCACCGTGGTGACCGGGCTGCCACTGGCATCGGTGATCTTGCCGAAGGAGATCGGGCCGAGCTGGCCTTCCTGGATCGATGCCTCGCGGATAAAGGCGGTGTCGATATAGACATTGCCGTTCTGGATGATGAACGGCTTGCGGCGCCCAGTGCTGTTGGGCGGTGCTACCCAGAAGCGGTCGGCGATGATCGTGAAGTCGCTGGTGGTCCCGTCGTTGTAGGCCCCCAGCCCCGAGATATAGCCGTTCTGGTTGAGCGTCAGCGTGTAGATGTCGCCGCTGCCGGAGACGGTCTCCTGGTAGCCAGGAAGGCGCTCAAGGAAGGACTGGGCCAGCTTGCTGTCGTCGATCTCGCTCGATAGGCGATCCATCAGGAATCCGAGATCCGGTATCACCTCGGCATAGGTGCCCGCCGTGGCATTTGCCGGGCCCTCAACGTCGTCGGTGTTCGTGAAGGTGATCCAGTAGTAGAAGCCCACGCCATGCTCATCGACCTCGCGGATATGGTCGGTGTACATCATGCCGGTGTCGCGGCCGATCATCTCCGCGTTGGCGAAGTTGTCGGTCTCGCCGCGGTAGATGGTGGTGAAGGCGTGGTTGGCGTAAAGATCGCGAGGAATGCCCCACGACAGCACGATGTAGCCGAAGCTGCCCACGGCGTTGAAACCGGTGGGGCGAGGAGGAATCAGGGTCGAGCCAGGCGGGTCGTTGTCGATGGGGTCGTCATCGACAGGCCCGATGTCGCTCTGACTGCCTGGGCGAAGCCGGGCCAGGCCAGCCTCTACCAGGTCGCGCACGGTCAGCTTGCGGTCCAGCGGGTCGCCCCTCACCCCCTCGCCAGTCTCCTGGATCTCCTTGAGCGCCTCGAGGATGGGGCGCAGCTTGCGGTCTGTCGCCGGGTCGATTGGCGGCAGCGTCTTGCGTCGATTGTTGGTCATGCGAGCCTCACGGCTTGGCGTTGCAGGGGTTATACCAGTTCGCCCGGGGAGGTGGCGACCTGCACGGAGTGCACCTCTTGGCTGCCTTCGATCTCGATCTCCCAGTCGCGAGACAGCGCAAACCCAGCAGGAAGGCGGAACATGCCAGCATCCAGCACCTCGTGCTCGAGTACCTTCTCGCCATCGGCGATCAGACGCAGCGTGACCGGGTAGTCGCGAGCGATCACCTTGGCGCAGCTGAAGCCGGCGGCCCCGGGCGGGACCTCGTGCAGCCGCGACCGCCAGCGATAGGTCATGGCCGCTCCCTCGCCCCAGGCCGACACGCCGTTGCCCTGCACCAGGTAGAGGGTGTCCCGGGTGACGTCGTAATGACCGGCGCTTGCATCGATGTCGAAGAACTCCACTCCCTCGCCAGGCGTGAAGGCGAAACAGCCGCCATCGCTGAACGCCAGGTAGCGGCCGTCGTAGCGGTAGGCATGGATCGACGCCGGATTGATGGCCTGCCACTGCTCCCGGGAGAACACCTCCCGGGTCACCACCCGAGCGCCGTCACCGCCGGCGGCCACCAGGCCGTCCGGCGAGGCGTAGAGCGCGTAGCCGCCCATGTCCACCAGGGAGCGCTTGGCGGCACACGGCTGGTTGACGTCGAGCTTCATGGCCGCCATGGCGGCCGGGCTCGAGCCGGTTACCAGCCAGGGCTGCCCGGTGGTCACCACCACCAGCCCGCCGCTCACCACCGCGACCCCAACCACCGGGTCGTCGAACGCCAGCTGGTAACCCACCGGCCAGGCGTGCGGACGATAGGCCTCGCAGAAGGCCACGGTATTTTCGAAGAAACCAGCAAGGATGCCGTTAGGCATCTGCACCAGGCCGCGCAGCGCAGGGCTGGGCATGTCCCAGTCGAGGCTCTGTAGGGTGCGCCCCAGAGCGTCCGAATTGACGCTGTCAGTGTAGCTGATCGCCGACGCCGGCAGCTCGGCCACCAGCTGGTACTGGCCGCCGCTCTCCACGCGGTACAGACGCTTGGCCACGATGTCGAGGTTGCCGCTGGGAATTGGCGGCAGGCCCACCTCCACCGAGCCGCCCGCCGGGATCTCCGCCCCGCTGTTCCAGCGCAGGATGAAGCCCGAGGGATCGCTGGGCGGCCCCTCCTCACCGAAGGCGGTCACGCAGGTCACCACATAGGCGGTCTCCAGCGCGGTGCGCGGCGGATACGCGATCTCCTCCACCACGTCGCCGTTCCCGTTGGTGATCGGGTCCGGCGCCACGCGGTCGCCCGGCTCGGCCACGGTGGGCGCGCTGGGAGGCGCGGGCACCCCCAGTTGGTACCAGGCCGAGGGATAGGGCCCGCTGCCGCTGGTCGCCATGCTCAGCGAGCTCATCTTAGGGGCGCCCTGGCCGGTCCAGTAGACCCGGGCATGCTCGTCACCGGCGATGGGCGAGCGAGCGACGTCGACATCGTAGGCACTACTCCAGCTGAACCAGAAACCGTCACCATCATTGCCCACGTCATAGTGGTAGAGATTGGCCGGGCTGGTGACGCCCGGCAGCGAGGCGACGGCCGCGGGCGCCCGCTCCGGCTTGAGCGTGCCGCGACGGAGATACAGGTTGCGCGCCACCTGGGCGTTGTTCTCCGGCAGCAGGCGAGCATCGAGGATCGGCAGTTCGCCACGGAAGGCGCCGTGCTGGAGCTTCACTGCGACACCTCCCAGCTCAGCCCCGCAACGCTGACCAGGGTGCCATCTATGACCTGGGCGGCATATTGGCCCTCGAGCGCGATCAGGGCGCTACGGCGATGCCCGATGGCCTCGTAGGCGGCCTGCACGTCGGCGACGGGATGTTCCGCGTGGAACTGGTCGTCCGAATCCTTCCAGCCGGAGAAGGTCGTGACGCCTGCGGAGGCGGCATACTCCAGCGCCTCACCCAGGGCCTGGCGGTTACTGGGATCACCGGCGTAGCGCACGCCATTGATCATCACGCCCTCGGCCTCAGCCGCCTTACGCTGTGGCTCGAGCTCGGCGACGAGGCGCGCTTTGCACTGAGCGGCAACGGCGGCGGGGTCAGCCTCCAGCTCGAGGGCGCCGAGGCGCTGGCCGCCCGCCCCGGGGTAGACTGGGCGGAGCTGGCCAGGCTCCTGAATACCGACCCACAGGCCGGCGGGTGTGGTGTAGGCGTGGACGGTGGCGTCCACCGGCAGAGCCGGCAGTGGCACCTGCTCGCCGTCGTGCTCCAGGGCGCGGCCGGTCGAGGTGGTGATAACCTGCATTCGTGACCTCCTTTAAACGATACGGGCGATGCGCGTACTGGCGTTGTAGGAACCCGCAGTGGCGTATGAGCAATTCACAGACCAGAGACCCGAGTCAGGGGAGGTTCCGCCCACGAGCGGGTAATACTCCCCGCTACCCCTCCAGCGCCGGCTATCCGGCAGCGTCGCGGTGTTGTCGCTTGTTGCCGTGAAAGTGTCGGCGATGAACTGCTCGTCGCCGGCGCGGAAGGTGATCGGATACTGAAACGAGCCACCGTTCGGGACGGCCTCGCCGGCACTGTTCCAGCCGCCGTTGTAGGTGCGGCGCTCCAGCACGCTGGATAACGTCCGCACTCCATCCAGGCTCATAGCGACGTTGCCCCACAGCCCCACCATCCCGCGATAGGTAGCCTCGGCCACGTCGGCGGCATCGACGTTGGCCGCTCCCGATGCGGCGATCCGTCCCTCGCCGGTGGCGGTCTTGCAGTCCATGCTGGCCATCTCGACAAGGTACAGCCACTGGATCGCCAGCCACATATCGTAGTGCCACATGCGGAAGCCCTCGACACCACCGACATTGCGCGCCTCGGCAGCACTCATGAGCTGGGCGATCGCAGTGTCTGTCTCCGGTAACACCCCGGGGATCGACTGCAACTTGCCACCGGAGAGCGAGGCCTGGTATTTGCCCACTTGGAAGCTGTCCACTTCAACGCCATCGAGCACGAAGGCCGGATGTACGGTAAACCCCGCCATAGGCCGGTCGTTGATCCACCAGGCCGGGTTGCCGCCGGCCGAGGTGCCGCGTCTCCAGTAGAACTTGGGGATCTCGACCATGTCCTGGCCGTCCACCGTGATATCGCCGATGCCGCCGAACACCGGGTGGCCGTTGAACCAGCTGGTCGTGGGCGAGGCGATGGCGGCGCCGGCCTCGTCGATGTGCCCCCAGGTGCCGCCCGGGCCGCCGGTGGCGATCATCTCAACGCCAACCACCTGCGAGGCGAGCACCGTGACGGTTTTGCTGTACACGGCCGACTGGGCGCCCTGGCTATCCTCGGCCACCACGCTGAAGGTCACGTCCGTGTCGGCCTCGACCTCTGGCGTCGTGACCTCGACGATCTCGCCCTCGGCGATGTCGGAGGCCTTGGCGAAAGTGAAGACGCCGGGGTCGGTGACGGTGTAGGTAAGCGGGTCACCGTCGGGGTCGGTAGCGCCGCTGAAGGAGGCCTGGAAGGTGCCGCTTTTGGCCGTCTGGGTGGGGGCACCGATCATGATGGGCCCTGCCGGGGCGCTGTTAGCAATCACATTCGCCGTCACCGTCTCGCTGTCGCTGGCGTTGCCGATGTCGTCCAGGGCGCGCACCGTGGCCGATACGGTTCCGCCGATGGGCTGGTCCACGGCCCGGGACAGCGTCGCCGCGCCGCCATTGGCCGCAATCGTCTCGGTAGTGTCGTCCCACCAGACCACCTCGAACAAGGCCACGCTCCCGCCGCTGTGGCGGCTCAGGGCGCTGGCGTCGATCTCCCAGGTGTCGATGTCACGTATCTCCGGCGGCGCCACCAGGGTCTGGGTGACAGCGCGGGTGAGGTTTGGCATGCCGCTCACCTGCCTCCAGGGGATTACCACGTCGCGTAGGCTGCCGGAGGTCATCCGGAGCTCGACCGGTGTGTCGGGGTCGAATGCCTGAGGCGTGGTGCCCTCCAGTCCGCGCTCCACAGTCAGGGTGTCCGCCGACAGGGCGGTCACCTTGACGATCTCGTGATCGAACTCGCGGATGCCCTCGCTGGTGAACTCCCAGCGATACAGCGTGGCCCGGTACCAGTCGTCCCCGGGATCGATCAGGGAGTGCCCCGCCTGGAGCGGCAGGCTGGTGTCGCCCGAGGTGACTGGCGATGCCAGCTTGCCGCGGGCGTTGTTGGCGTAGATCTCTGCCATGTCAGAAGTTCCTTACGATGACGAAGAACTCGTCCTGGCGGACGCGCCCCTCTCGGCTTCGCGTGGTCACCTCGACCTTGTAGCGGGTGCCGTCTTCGCCGCCCGACAGCCACACCTTGACGCGGCGGTTGTCGTAGTCGCGCGTGACCGACTCGACAGCCAGGCCTTCAGGCGATACCGAGACATTGGGCGCCACATTCTCGGACAGACCGTCCGAGGCCGGCAGCCAGCGGTTGTAGTCGATGTCGTAGTCCCACTCGTCGGCGGGCTGCATCGTGTGCGTGCCAAGAATGGCCATCAGGTCACCACCATGGTTCGGTTATCCGCCGGAACCACCATGACGCGATCCTCCTGGGGCACGGTCATCTGGCGATTCGGCGGGGCGGGATTGGTGAGGTTGACGCTCAGGCGATTGCGGATCACCGAGCCCACGCCCTCCATGACGGCGCCGCTGTGGGTGATCCGGTTGCCGTAGGCGGAGGCCCCGCCGACAACGGTCGCGTCGGCGGACGTCGGACGGATGCGCCACGCCGTGGCAGACAGCGATGCGCTCGCCCCCACCATGCTCTTGCGCGGCTCGATGATCAGCGACCACTGAGAGCGAGCCGTCGCCGACACGTCCATCAGTCCGGCGCCTGCCGCGATCCGCGTCGGGCTGGCGGTCAGCGCGGCAGATGCGGTGATCGTGGCGGTTTCGTAGTTGAAGGCCCACCACACGGCGGTCAGCTCGGCGGTGACCAGCCCTTCATCCACCAGGGTGCCCCGCCCGGGAAGGGCCGAGGCCTCGAACCAGGAATCCACGCCACCATCGACGCGGCCGCCGGCCAGCCTGTCGCCGCTCACCCCCAGGGAGATATCAGGTGCCAGGGCGGCGTAGCCGGGCTGAATACCGTTGAGGTGCGCCTCCGCGAACAGCGATGCGCCGGGCTCGAAGGTGGTGATTCCGCCGGCATAGACGTCACCGTTGAACTCGGCCACCGCCGACACGGACAGCGAGGTATCGCCAGGATGCTCTCGCGTGGCCCGGACTTCGCCCTCGGCCGTCACCGCAATCCCGGCCACCCCGGGGCGAATGCCCCAGGCCTGGACGGGATCGAAAGCTGCCTCCGCCTGCAGGCTCGAGAAGAAGGCGTAGCGAATGGCCTCGGCCGACAGGGATGCAGACGACAGCGGCTCGGAAAGACCGGCGCGCAACACCAGGTGGTCCGGCGCCAGGTTGGCGCTGGCCATCAGCTCGGCAGCGGCCAGATCCCAGGGCCGATAGACATCGAATGTCGCGGTCGGGTAGCCGATGGCAGCGGCCGCCCTGTCGGCAACCGCCCGCGGCCCATAGAACGACGCCTGGACAGGCGCATTCGTCCCGCCATGCTGGGTGCGCAACGGCTCCGCGGCCCCCGTGGCGGAGACCGCCAGCACCGCGGAGGCCAGCAGCACGCGAACGCCGCCCGACCCGGCACTGTACGCCGCGCCGTTGAAACGGGAGCCGTTGAGCATCGGTTACTCCTTAATCGAGGCGCAGGATCAGGGCGCCGGCCGCGAAGGAGATCACGTCGCCCACTTCCAGGGTCTTGGGCGTGGTCAGCGCCTCGTGGTAGAGCAGGTTGCCGGCCACGTCGGCGTCATAGATGCCGATGTGGGTGATGGTGATCGTGTGGGCAGGGTCGCCGTCCTGGACGGCATCGAAAGTGATGCTGGTGGCGTTGTCGGTCCGTGTGCGCCCCTCCACATCAACGCTCGGGCTCGACCAGTTGCCGGTCGGCTTGCGGCCGTACCAGGCCTCCGTAACCTCGTTGGCTGTGGTGTTTTCATCGGTGGGGTCGGCGGTGAACAGGGCGAGGTGAAGATCGGCCACGGCCGGCGCGGTGAAGTTGTCGCCGCGCAGCGTGGCATTGATCATCCGCTGCTCCAGGTAGTTCGACATGGCTCCCATGGGTGTTACCTCTCGGCAAGTTGGGGAGTGGGTGGTCAGATGAAGCGCCGCATCATCACGCGAGCGCCTCCTCGGGCATGGCCGAGTCGGGAGTGCTGCCTGGCATCGGCAATGCCTGCCAGGAAGCGTTGCTGGTAGTAGGAGGCAAGCTCCGGGTTGCGCCACGGCTGCGGCAGCAGCAGCAGTCGCCAGCGAGCGCCGTCGCCGATGGCGCTAGCCCAGCGGGAGGTCACCGCGTCAGGCGGCATCTCACCGGGGCGGGGTCGGCACGCCAGGCGGCCATTGACCACGGACTCGCCGGGCTGGCGGTAGAAGTGGATGTCGGTAGGCGAGCGCTGCTCGAACTGATCGCCCTGGCCGACCTCTCGGCCGCCCAGAGTGAGCGAAACGATGCGCAGCGGCTCGCCGGCGGGCGCCACGATGGCCGGATAATCGGAATCGGCACCGTAGATCACCGGCCCCTCCTCGGTCACCCAGGCGTCGGCCTCGGTGCAGAGCTCCCGGGCCGCCCAGCGGATCATGTCGCGGATCGAGGCGCGCGGGGCGTCCGGCACCTCCAGCGCCACGTCCGCCATCAGCTCATCAAGCGTCATCGGTGCCTCCGATCAGCGTGTCGCCCTGGACCTTGCCGCCCATGGCGGCCGCGAAGGCCTGGTAGTGGCCTTGAGAACGCGCCTGGTTGGCCTGCGCCTCGGCATCCTTGGCGAAGGCGCGGTAGAGCACGAAGTCGAGAAGCGCCGTGGCGTAGCGATCGCTGACGCTGATGGCGCTGGCCTCGACCGCTGACAGCGAAGCCGTGTTGTGCTGCGCAGGCGTGGCGACATAGCTCGCCTCCACCCGGGCGCCGGCCAAGGCGGGCGGGTAGACCCAGAAGACGGCGGGATGGAGGTCATCGTGCAGGTAGAACTCGAACTCGCTGTCGGCCTCCTCGGCCTGCCAGTTGGGGCGCATGGTGGCCAGCGTGCGCCGCGAGGTCTCGCGGATGGCGCGCCCAGACTCGCCGGACAGAACCTCCATGAGGCGCAGCCCGTCGGCCGGCAGCGTCTGCCGGGCACCCGCCTGGAGGTCGATCATGCCGACCCTGGCGTGGGCATCCGGTCGCTGGACGGCGACGGCGACATAGGCTTCGTTGAGCCAGCCGATCAGCTCGCTGTCGGTCCAGCGGACGCCCTGGCCGCGCTCCTGCAGGATCCGCTTGGCCCTGCTGATGATGTCGCCGACGGTCTGCGCCATGGCTTATACCTCCTGCATGTCGCGCTTCTTGGCGAGCTGCGCGGTCCAGGGGAACAGCCGGCCCGACTTGCGGTGCTTGAGCAGCCGCCCGCGATAGGCGTCCTTGCGCGGCGCCTCCTGGGCGGCCTGCTGGGCCGGACGCTCCTCGCCCTGGTCGCCGCCCTGCTGCTCCTCGTCCGCGGCGCTAGGCTCCTCCTGGCCGGTGCCTTCCTGGGCGGCCTGCTCCTCGGCCAGCTCCAGAAGCTCGGCGCGGATGGTCTCGACCCCCTTGCGCTTATCGACGTCCACGCCCAGCGGAGGCTGTTTGCCGATCTCCTCCAGCTGATCCTTGGTCTCGGCGTCTTCGATCTGCTTGATCAGTGACATGGCGTTGTCCTCATTGCATCAGAAGAAGAACGCCACCCCGGAGGGTGGCGTTACGCTCAGCCGCGCTCGGCGTAGAGGTGGCCCATCGCGTCGGGGTCGATGACCTCGTAGCCGAAGACGTTCAGGCCGCGCACCAGCTTGCCGAAGTCCTGCGGGTTGGGCAGGGACTCCATGTTGGTCATCTGGGACGCGAAGGTGAGCGCCTTCTTGTGGCCGAACATGACGTTGGTGGCCTGGCGAGTGGTGGTCGCGTCGGTCACCTTCGACATGTTGTTGGACACGTAGACGGTGAAGCGGTCGAGCATGCCGACCTTGCCGTTGCGGAACACGCTGGTGGAATCCCCCATCGCGCTGGCGTCGCGCAGGTCGGACTTCTTCAGCATGCCGTTCATCCACGCGGGCAAAATGACCCAGCGGTTCTCGTCGGGGACGTTCTGCTCGTCCAGGACGGAGCCGCAATCCACCAGGGTGTCGAGGATGTTGTCCTTGGTGACAGCCACCGGGGCCCCGGCCTCGCCGAGGTTGTAGCTGCCGGACTCGACGCCCGCCGCTGCGCCGGCGTTCTCGGCCGCTGCGTCGGCGAACACGTCGCCCAGGATCACCTTGTCGATGGCGATCTTCATCTGCTGGCCGGCATCGTCGGACCAGTCGTCCATCAGCTTGATGTCCGCCTGGTAGGCGTCGATGTCGTTCACCTCGAAAGCGAAGTACTTCGCCTGATCGATGTGCAGCTCGACCTTGTCGCTGGTCGGCTTCTCGTAGCTGAGGCCGCCGCCGATGACGTAGTCGTTGATGGTGATGGAGGGAGTGGTACGGATCTGCACCGTATCGCCCTGGTTCTTGATCTCGCCCTCGTAGTCGGTGTTCGAGATCTCGGCGAAGACGGTGCGCTGGTAGAGCTTCTCGACCATCTTGCCGCTCCACACCTCGGGGATGAACCCCGCGGTGGAGGAGCTGGAGTAGTCGGGATGGCTCCCGTCACGAGTCGGACCTGCCATGGTGTGTTACCTCTTGCTGTCGCCTCACGGCGAGGAATCGGGAACCGCCGGCCGGGTCAGCGGACCCGGCCTTCACGTTGGGCGGCGAAGATGTCGGCTTCCAGGCGTTCGGCCTCCTCGGCGCCGTAGCGCCCGGCCGTCTTGTCCCGGTAGAACTGGTTGATATCCGCGCGGGTCCAGAGCTTCTTGCCCTGGGGGGCCTCGGTGGCCCGGGTGGTGCGCGGCTCGACCTGCTCCTCGGGGACCGTCGGGCGCGGCGCCGGGGCCGCCTGGTTGAGGTAGGCGCGGAAGATGTCGGCCACCCCTTTCGCGTCCAGGGCCTGCTGAGCCTCGCTCAGCGTCTGCTGACGCTGCTTGCCGGTCTGAGGGTCGAACTGGGCCAGGAACTGATGGAACTTCGGGTCGGCATTGACCTCCCGGAACGTCGGCACGGCCTGCTCCAGGTTCACCCAGAAGCGTGCCTGGGCGTCCTCTTGCTTCTCGGATTCGAGACGCTCGAGGCGCTCCTGCAGCTCTCGGGTGTTGCCGGTATCGGCCTGGGGTGCCGGCGCACGCTGGGTGACCATGCGCTCCACGAAATCCACCAGGTCCTCGCCGAAGGTGGTGCGGAACTGGGCGATCTGCTCGTCGCTCAGCCCGCTGCCGTCGGCGGTGGGGGCCTGTTGCTCCAGCTCGGCGATGCGCCGATCCTTGTCGGCCGCCTGTTGCTTGAGCTCGTCGTTCTCCTGGCGCAGCGCCGGGATCTCACGGTTGTACTTGCCCTGGATGACCTGGAAACGGTGCTTCCAATACAGTGCATCCGGGTCCTCGGCCTTGGGCTCGTGCTTGGCGGGATCGTCGGCGGGTTGCGTCTTCTCCTCGGGCTTGGGCTCGTCAGGCGCCGGGGGCTCCTCCTGCGGGTTTCGCTCGCCGCCCTCGGGAGCCGGGTCAGCGGGGGGCTGCTCCTCGGGATTCTCGGGCTTGGCTTCGAAGTGCTGGCGGGCGGCCTCGGCTTGGGCCTGTACGGACTTGGGTAGGGACATTTCCACTCCTGTGGCGCCTCACGGCGCGACCTGTGAGCCGGCATGAGCCGGGGTTCACGATTCGGGTAACGGATTCTGGCTGCAGTCCAGAGCGCACCCACGACAAAGTCGCCCAGGGCAACCCGAGCGGCTTTGTGGTGAGGCCGGGCCGGGCCCGGCGGCTTACTGGATGAAGCGTTTGTGGACCACCTCGCGGGCCTGGTCGAACTTCTCGATCAGCCCGGCGAGCGTGGCCGTCTGCCCTTGCAGGCGGGCCACCTCAGCGCTGTCGCGGCACTTCTCCAGGCTGTCGCGGCACTCCTCCCGCTCGGCCCTGAGCAGCGCCACCAGGCGCCGCCCCTCCGGGGATTCGGCCAGCCGGGCCAGCGCCTTCCAGTCCTGCTCCTCCATCGGTGCTCCTTCGCGTCTCGGCGATCAACTTGGCGATCTCGGCCAGCAGCTTCTGGGCCTCCAGGGGCGCCATCTGCCGGGCGGCCTCGGTCTCGGTCTGGGTCTGCACCACGTCGGCCTGCACCTGGCCGGCGTCCGCGCCGTACTTCTGGGCCCGGGCCTGCTTCTCGGCGATCTCGGCCTGGGCCTTGGCCTGCTCGATCTTCGCCTGGGCCTGCTGCGCCTCCTGCTGGCTGGCCAGGTTCTGCTGCATCTGCTCCTCGGAGGGGATGAGGCCCGGCATGTCGAGCTTCTCGGCGATGCTGTCGAGCAGCTTGCGGCGCCCGTCGTGGCCGATGATGCCCATGTCGTAGTCGTTGGCGGTCAGCTGCAGGAACTGCTCGCGCAGCTGGTGGGTCTGCTCGCGGATCAGCATCGCGCTTGAGCCGCGCGCCACCACGTTGACATCACCCTTGATGCTCTGGTCATCGCTGAACTGCATGTTGTGCAGCCACAGGGCGCCGATCACCCGGCGCAGCACGCCGCGATCGATGTGGCGGATGGCGTCCTTGATCCCCTTGTTGGCCGACTCCATGAGCATCGACAGGCCGCTGGCGGTGTTGCCGGCCCCGCCGATGCGCTCGTTGCCGTAGATGTAGCGCGGAATGTTGGTGGCGTCGTCGGCGCGGCGCTCGAACTGGTCGTAGACCGACAGCAGCTCGGCGGCGTTGCTCTGCGGCTGGAAGAAGTTCAGGGCGCGATTGTTGCCGGTGACGGCACTGTCCTTGGTGCGCCAGATCTTCCACGGGTAGATGTCGGTGGGGTCCTCGGACGGCTGCAGGCGATCCTCGTAGACCTCCACCTGGGGGCCGGAGGAGATGGCCAGGTTGTTCACCAGCGAGCGGGCCGTGGCGTTGCACACGTCCTGGATGTCGGCCATCAGCTCAGGGATGGCCTGGCCCCAGAAGCTGCCCGGCACCGGCTGGAAGCTCGCCTTGTGGTAGGGGCGTCGCTCTAGCGGGTCGCGGTTGATACGCACCCGGATGACGTGCTGGCCGATCAGGATGGCCTCGATCTCGTACTCGGCCAGCGGGTCCTCGATCTCATCGGGACTGACGCCCCACTGCAGCAGGGTCACGCCCTGGGCGCCGCCGGAGTAGATCAGGCCGTCGATGGTGTCGCCTGGGGTCAACCACTCGTGGCCACGCCCCTCGAGCTCGGCGCGCTCGCCGTCGGTCCACAGCCAGTCGCGCAGGCCGCCCTGGCCGTACTGCTCCAGCACTCGGCGGATGGCCTCGTCGTTGTAACCGCTGCCCTGGCCGATGCCCATCAGCTGGTTGAGCTGGCCGCGCGTGAAGCGGGCGCGCTCGATGAGGTAGGCGCCGTCGTCCACGCTGGTGGCGTCTGGGCTCGGGTAGAGGTCGAACGGGCTCACCCGCTCGAACTCGGGGCGGATGGTCTCTGTCTTGATGGGCTGCCAGCCCTCCAGCCAGGCCAGGGTCGGCACCCGGCGCAGGATCGGAGCCCTGAGAAATGCCGCCGGGTAGGTGACGAAGTCGTCGATGAACGCCTCGAAGGCCTCGTCCCAGCCACCCTCGGCCAGCTGATCCTCGATCACGTCCTCGTGGCGCTTGGCGGCGTCGTCGGCCTTCTCCTGCACTGCCTGGCGAATCTGCTCACGGGCCTGCTCGACCAGGGCGGCCATGTCCACCGGCTGGCCTTGCTGCTGCATCTGCTGGGCCTGGGCCTGAATCTGGGCGGCCAGCGGGCGCAGGTAGGCGTCGGGCACCTCGGCCACCGGCGTCGGGTCCAGCCCCCACGGCTTCTCGTTGGCCGGCATCATGATGTCGCGGATCCACGCGGCCGCGGCGCGGCACTTGGTGGCGGTGAGCATCATGTAGATCTCGGCCCCGCCCTCCTTGCGAATCGCGGTCAGCTTGTCCGGGTCGTACTCCCCCTTCCGCCGGCGCAGACAGTCGAGCAGGCGATACTCCACCTCCTGCTTGGCCATCTTGGCCGATTCCCAGCTGCGCCGGATATGCGCGCCCAGGGAAGACTCCACCAGCTGGCGGCGGCGCTCCTGCTCGTCGCGGATGCGCTGGGCCTCGGCCTGCTCGTCGGCCTGAAGGTCGGCGGCGGAGCGGTATTGCAGCAGGCCGAGACTAGCCATTGGCGGCTCCCTTCGTCAGCGCGTCGTAGAGGCGGCTGTTACGCTCCCGCTTGTTGGTCCGCATGCGCAGCACGTTGCGGCGCATCGGTCCCAGCTGGCTGAACAGGTCACGCACGTACTGGGCCGGGTCCTTGAGGAACTCGAGCAGCTTGATGGTCAGGGTTACACCCATGCCGCCCTCGACCTCGAACTGCAGGCGCATGCCGGGCTCGGGCTTGGTGACCTTCTCCTCGATCACGATCATGTCGATCTGGATCGGCCCCACGTCGGGGCGGAAGCGCTGCGTCTCGATGGGAATGCCCTGCTTCACCAGCTCCTCGGCGATGGCCTTGGCGCTGTCGCGCATGATGGACAGCACCTCCTCGCGACTCAGTCCTGCCAGCTTGTTCGCGGTGCGCTGCATGCGACGCTGCAGGTCGCCGTTGGGCTCGGTGATGATCTTCGACATGGAGTCCTCTGCCTCTCGGCGGTGGTGTCAGGTGTGGGCGGCCCAGCCACCGCGGCGACGACCGCCGGTGCTGGCCGGCATGCTGCCGCGCTGGTGAACCTCGAACAGCGAGGCCCGGGCCAGGGTCTCCAGCGCCTTGGCGCCATGGGAGGCCCAGTCATGGCGCGGGGTGTCCTTGTAGACGCCGCGCTTGTCGTCCCACTCCTTGCGAAAGTTGTCGATGCACAGGATGCCGTCGTGGCACTCCTCCTCGGCGATCCAGCAGGACGGCAGGAAGTTGCGCACCGCCTGCACGCCCTCGGCGTGGTTGGAGATGCGCGGCACGATCTCGAACTTGATGCCGAAGCCTCGGGCCACGTCGGCGCGGCTCTTGCCGGTGCCCAGCTCGCGCACGGCCAGGTCATGGGGGCCGAAGTGGCCGCCGTAGCGGTAGCCCTTCTTGTTGAGCATGTCGGCGTAGTACTCGATGCCCTCACCCTCGCCCTCGAGGTAGTCCACCAGGTGCACCTCGCGCCCGACGATCTGCGCAAACCAGATGGCCATGGTGTCATTCATGCCCAGGTCCCAACCGGTGTAGACCGGCAGGCTGGGGTTGACCTGCACCTCGGCGGTGATGCGCTTGTGCTTGCGCAGGAAGCGCATCTGGCTGGCGTAGTAGGCACCCTCGACGCTCTGGGCGAAGGCCTCCTCGGGGATCGAGGGGTACTCGCGCTGCATGTCGTCCTGCAGCACCTCGGCCTTCTTGGCGTACCACGCCTGTTGCCCGGCGCTGGTCGGAATGCCGTGCTTGTGCTCCAGCTCCTCGAAGTACTCCAGCAGCCGGGGCGGCACCACCACGCCGGCCGGATCGAGGGTGTAGGCCGGCTCCTGCCACCACGGGAAGAAATGGAACTGGAAGTCCATCTCGGTGGGGTCGCGGCCCAGCTCCTGCAGGTGGCGGGCGGCCTCGCAGTAGTCGAAGAAGTAGCCCTCTCGCCCCTCGGCGGTGCTCTCCAGCGTGATCTGATTGCCCAGCCCCACGGCCTCGAAGGCGCCCGTCACGATCTCCTGCGCCTTGTGCGGGTACTGCCGGCAGATCTTGCCGAACTCGGAGACGTGCAACCGCTGCAGCGTGCCGCCCCGGTATGAGGTCGATACCTTGATGCTGGACCCGTTGTCGAAGACGTAGGCCCCGGAGCCGCTTTTGTCGCTGACCGGCTTGGGAATGCGGATGCCCAGCATCTTGAAGATGGAGCGCCAGGCGCTCTCGATGTTCTGGTACGCGAAGCTGATCTTGTTGCGGAAAATGTCGGTCGCGTCGTCGAGCTTGTGGCAGATGCAGCCGGCGGCGAAGTTGTCACGGAACAGGCAGTCATCCAGGGCGTCGATCATCTCGAAGGTGGTGAAGCCCAGCTGCCTGGCCTTGAGGATGATGTCGCGCACATGGCCATCCAGGTAGCGCTGCCGCTGCGCCCGGTTGGGCCGGAAGCGCCGCACCCGGCCATTCTTGTCCTTGATCTTGTAGAGGGAGTTGAGTCGGAACCACTTGAGCCCAAGCGCCTCGATCAGATCCGCCTTCTCGATAAGCCGCCCCTTGGCGTGCGCGCGCAGGTAGGCCTCGGCGCGCTTGACCTCTCGAACGCGATCACTCCTCGCCATCGTCGTCCGGCGCCACCGACGCCATGAGCTCCTCGAAGGTCATGCCTGGGTCGGTCTGCTCCTCGTCCATGCCGTAGGCCTGGCGCTCCAGCTTCACCACGCGCTCCAGGGCCTGGGTACCGGACGCCATGCTCTTACCAACGTAGTCCAGCGGCAGGTCCACCTCGGCCACGTCGCCGCTCTTGAGCTGCACCGCCAGGGCACCACGATCCAGCTGGGCCTCCAGCAGCTCGGCATACTTGCCGGCCAGGTTGCGCCAGCGCTCCAGGTGCTTGCGATGCCCCTGGACGATGGCTGCGTTCAGACTCGCCGCCTCCTCGACCAGCTCCTCATCGCTTTTGTCGAGCACCTCGCGGGCGGCCGGGTCGAGCTGGGCCCGGGACACCTTCTCCCGGGTGCGCTGCCGTACCGCATCGGAGAGGTCCTTCTCCCAGGCCTCCTTGTCCGCCTTCTTGCTGATCGTGCTCTTGTTGGGGCCATGCCGGTCGGAGAGCTGCTGCAGCGAATAGCGGCCGGTGCGGAAATCGGCCTTGATCGCCTCCCAGTCGTATCGAGCCATAGTTGATCTTGCGCGGACCTCACGGTCGGCGCCTCCGTGATGAGAGAACCGCACGAGCTGAAATGAAAAAGCGCCCCGCAGGGCGCTAGTCATTCAGATCTGCAGAGCAGTTCTGCAAGGATACTCAGGGGTGAAAGCCTCGGGCAGGGTGTTAAACGACCCCTGGCTTGGCAGCTCAACCTGCTGGCCATCAGATGTGACGGCCACGATGCTGTGCGACTTGCGCAGATGCTCCCAGGCATAGAAGAAGTTGTTCTCGCCCACGCGGGAGTTCGTCTCGTAAGGGGTCTGGACCTCATTGCCATCGAGCACCAGCGAGAACTCGCCATCACCGTAGCTGCCGTAGTCACGGCCGCCAACGGTCAGGGTCATCCTCACCGGCTGATAGGGATTGCAGGCAATGTACAGCCGGTCTCCCCGCTGGTTGACTGCGGCATACTCCGACGTGCCCTGCCCCCAGCCGCTGGACCACTGCCCTCTCTCACCGAAGGCGACAGCACTGGTGGACAACAAGGCAGCGGCCCCAAACACGAGTGCTCTGGTACTTCTCTTCATGAATCGGTTCCTGATAAGCAAAGTGAATTGAGTAGGCGTCATCGGCAACGCCACCCATTCCTTTAGCGCTCGTGGACCGAGACGTTTGTAGGGTGCCGGGCGTCTCACGACGAGCCGGCGGGGACGCCTCACGGCGTGCCGAAAACTGAAATCTTGGTTACCCTCAGCCGTTTCCAAGGCCACATCAGGGATTGATCATGCTGCCACTACTGGCTGAGAAACTCCCTCAGCTCTCTATCGCCGCCTCGCTAGCTTTCGCCATTCTGGTGCCCGGGCCCCGGCTGTTCTTCCAGATCCTGCCCGAGTGGCGTGAACAGAAGCGCAAATCAAATACGGAGGTTTTCGACCGCCTATGCGAGGTCTATCGTCAGTACCGGGAGCAGCCTGACGATGATGCCATCAGGGCACAGCTTGAGTTCTCCGCTACTGACTACTGCAAAACACATGTCAACCATCGTTTGGTGGCCATAGCGTTCCGCTCGGATAGTGCGGTCCAGGTCTTCCAAGACCTGAGGCGGGCCACTCACAAGGTCATCTACCGGAATGGGAAGTTCCAGGTGGCAACTAGACCCCACTCGTTCCCTACCGAGAAGCGAGTGAAGATCTGGTCGTGGTCTGCGCTAAGCATCTATTTCCTGGCCGCACTGATGGTTTTCCTAGGCTTTGCATCTCTAGGCATGGAGCTCTTTGATCCAGCCATTGCAGTAGCGATCATCATCCTAGCGGTGATACCAGCTTGGCTGTCCTTCGAAGCTGCGGCGTACACCAGACAACTCAAGCGCCTCAGTCGAATCGGGGCAGTCATTCATGGGGGCTCTCCAGAGGAGCAAGTCAACAGTGGGCCCGAGTAGATTGATGCCTCACGGCGTGGCCCTATCCTATAGGGGATTCGGTTACTTGCGGGCGCTCCTCACGAGGTCCATGAGGCCACCAGGCTGCTGGCCCAACTGCCGAGCCTTGTCGTTGGAGCGCTGCTTGATGTTCACCCCCTGCACAGCCCCCTGGGCGACGACGGACCAGATCAGCACGTCCACCACCTGGGCCAGCTGCGCCGGGTCTCGCAGCACCACAGCCACCAGGCCGAAGTTCACGACAGCCAGTGACAGGGCCAGCATCCAGCCGTTGAACGGTCGCCAGCCGGCACGCCAGGCGGAATCGCTGCCCACCTCGGCGCGCATGGTCTTGTTGATCTCGGTGAGCCGGGTGGTTTCGGCCTGCAGGGTCAGCGAGAGGATCTCCCGTTCATGCTCCTGGTCGAGCCGCTTGAGACGCTCGGCCGCCTGCGGGTCTGCTGCCGCTTGAGCAACCGCCTCCGGCGTCTCGTCCACGCCCAACACACGAGCGATGAGACCGCCAACAGCAGCACCAGCTGGGCCACCAAGAGCGCCGCCAGCAGCAGGCGCCACACGGGCCACCGTTTCCGCCACATCGGACCAATCCATCACTTGCCTCCCCTGACACGCTCGGCCACGGCCATCAGCAGCACGTCGATGCTGCGCGGTCCCAGCCAGCCGCACACCACGCCAACGGCGGAGGATGGCCAGCCATCCAGCTCGAAATAGACGTTGATGCCCGCGGCCACGGAGACCATGGCCACCAGGGCGGGAATATCCAGCCACAGCCGGCGCGTGATGAAGCGCCGCCGTTGCCCCGACTGGACCTCGTGGGCGATCTTAGCGAGCAGCCCGATCATGACCGCGAACCCCACCGAGACCGCCAGTAGGGCGTCCTCCCACCAGATCGAGGCGGCATCCAGCAGCGCCTGCCACCAGCTCACATCCTTCCATGGCATCAGGCGCCTCCGTCTCGCAGCTCGAGGACGCGGCGCAGCCACCCGTAGGTGAACGCCTCCTGGCTCTCCCGCTTCTCGGCCAGTTCGACCAGGAAGGCCTTGCGCAGCCCATTGAGCGACTCGGCCAGCACCACCAGGCCGGGGGCGCGCCGAGTATCGCGATACCCGCCCAGCGCCGCCAGCGTCTTCGGCCCCACCGCGCCATCGACCACCACGTCCGGGTAGTCGCGCTCTTGGCGGTTGAGCACGTTGAGCAGCCGCTGCAAGTCGCGCCCCGGGCGCCCCGGGCCGGAGTGATAGCCATAGTCGAACAGGTATTCGGCCAGCGGCTCGTGAAGCGGCACGATGTCGTCCAGGCGCAGGCTATGCCAGTAGCGGTCGGCGGAGATCTCACGGGCCAGCTCGATGGGCAGCTCACGCATGTCACCGCGATAGCCATACTCGCGTGCCACGGCCTCGGTCACGCCGTAGCGCGTCGGCCCGCCCCGGTCGGCGGGATGATCGACATAGCCGCCCTCCCGGTCGATCAGCTCATCGATCAGGCGACGTTGCAGGGGGTGCGTCATGATAGGTCTCCGGCGCCTCACGGCGTGAGAGGAAACGAAAAAGGCCCGCCGATGGCGAGCCTCTGTGTATGCAGGCGTTGTACCTAGCAGTGTGGCAAGTTATCGAGGTTGTTATTGCTCGAGGAGTCAGCATCTGTGCGGAGATACTTGTTCGGATACGTGCCTACGACTCGAACCGTCGCCCGGGGGCCGGGCTCCTCTTGTACATAGTAGGTGTAATCCCCGCGCTCGATCTCGTTGATAGCCTGACTCTTGGAAACGCTGCCCCAGGAGCCTAAACCTCCACAAAGCTTAGTGATGTCGCCATCGTCGTCTTTGCCAGTTGCTGTAACCCTACGGTCTGTCATGAGTTGACTCCATGTCGTTGATTGTATGCGCCTTCTGGCACAAACCTCAGCTTAGACATGGAGTTCCAGGTTCGCCATCCTGACCTAGGGCCACGGCGCCCCACCGGGAACCGGCAGGGCCTGATACGAAAGCGCCCCGGCTCGAGGCCAGGGCGCAGTGTTCGAATATGGGGATAGAGTAAGGAAAAAAGATGCATAACGCAAGCTAGACTATGCGCTCACCCTCAACGATGGAAAAGGATGTAGAAGATCGCTGCATCTGGTACATTGGCAAACCTTTATCTCTACATATTTCAGCCAATTCATTTCTAACATTTTTTTGAGCCTTACAACCTAGCAAAAGCCTTTGGGGCTCGAAAGCCCTGAGATGACGATTTTCCTCTTGGCACAGGACACAGTATCGCCACTCATCTTCATACTCCCATTTCGAAGATTTCACTATGGCACTAGCTATCACAGCATTCCCAGCCCCCTTACCATCTGGAAAAGAATCCTTCATGGCCTTTGTTACATCCAAAGGCTCTTCTCTATAAACCACGGGGAGAAACAGCCCGCCATTTTCTGGAATGATTTCTGGACAACCATATTCAAGGCAGTACCCTTTGTGTGAGTCAGAATAGTGAGCCCACATAAGCTCATTGCTCAAAGAAGTTGAAAAAGAGCAAATTAAAGAGCTTCGCCTAACTCTTTCATCCAACTCTCTTACCAGGTTCCCAGAAAAATCCCTGGCCATTGATCCAACATCTCTAATCATATCCTTTGCTGCAGACACTACCTTTCCATGCTTCCTCTTAGATGCCACCTCCAGCTGCCTATCGATACGACCCGCGCCGAGATCAATATCTTTAACCCCTATAAGCTTTCTTATTAATTTCAAGATCCTAGGATTAGCCCTGGAAACAAAAACACCATTAAAAACATAGTCAGAAAAGTCTTGATGACTGTAAAAAAGCCTCGCATCAAATGGGTCGTTGTATTCATCTGGGTATGACATCCATTCATAGCCAAGCAACAAAGCGTCTTTATTATTCTCATTAAACGACCTGTATCTATAGAACTTTTTTGGCATGTAATGGTTTGACATTTTCTCAAGAAGAAAGGGGTCAACCCCCTCCTTTCTAACCACAGACTGCAAGAACTCCTCCTTCCACTCCACATCTTCCTCCCAAGACTAGACTAAAATCAAGCTACACATGAAACCATATCAGACACAGACACTAGCACCTCAGCCTCCCATGAATCCAAAATATTTAGCGAATTTTTCCATACAGATCCCCAAGATGCTCTATCCTTTCTTTTCCAGAACCTGACATCCAGATCTAAGCCAAATTGATCCATCACCCAGCGCTTTACCATCCTTGGTGTAGGCAATCCCGGCCGAGAGTATGGCCAAGTCACCTCAGCATGATGGTGCAGCACAGCCCCGCAAAATAGTCGCAGCACATCAAGCTGCTCAGCCGTTGGCCTCCCTCTCCTCTGCCCTGGCAACTTCACGCCATCGGCTAGGAGCTGCTGGTACAGTGCAATCTGCACCACCTCAGCATCCGCTGCGAGCTCGTCTCGAGTGAAGGGGCCGAAGCAATATCGTGCCAGAGCCTGCAGGTGCTGAGGTAGTGACTCCACCCTGGCAATCACCTGGCCCGCCTCCAGGCCGTGGACGATCCGCCAGTCGTTGTTTTGCTTCTGAGATGTCTGCACCCTAACACCAAGTCTGGCTACCTCCGCTGCCGACTCCATCACACTGCCCCGCTGCGCCTGATAGGCATCGAAGATCATCTGTCGTGCTGATCCGAATCGCATCCTGTCGCCCCTTCCGTTGCCGTCTGTTGCCCGTGTTGCGTTGAATTCGTTGGCTCGTTGCCTATCCGTTGCCTCTGCCGTTGCCTGGCATCGGCACCCCTTCCCGCCATATCTCCCCTACCCTGGCCCGGGTCACCGCCGGCAGTTGCTTCTGCCAGCGGTCGAAGATGGCCCCGCGCTCGGTGCTGTTGCGTCCCCTACGCATCTCCCGGGCGACGTGGCGGCATTGGCACTCAACCGTCCAGTCTGCTGCCGTCATGCCCTCCGGCTTCACTCCGTACAGCATGGCGCCCCTGGCATGACGACGTGCAATGGCTGCGTCTTGAGCAGATTCACGCACTGGTTCGTCAGCTCTCGATTGCTCGCCACCAGGGCAAGCACTGCTGACTCCATCGCTGTCTCGTAGTCCATGTACCCGTAGCGGTAGCCGTCCAGCGCACGGCGCACCACAGGGTTATCGCACCCCAGCTCCTCGATAGCACTCCGATGAATCCCCATCACTCCCCCTCGATCTCAATGATCTCCACCCAGGTGCCCGTCTCCGCCTTCCGGTCGATCTCCGGCGGCTCGAGGATCACTCGGCGCACATACTCACCGCGGTCATCCGGCAGGATGCCGGCGGCAACTAGGCCGTCCTCAAGGTGCTTCACGTTGAGCGAGTAGTTGCTGGTGTCCCGGCGGCGCACGCCCTTGCCCAAGCGCGGCGTGAATGACAGGTCCACCCGGCCGGTGATCGGCGGGACACTACCGGCACGCTTCACGGCATCGCGGACCAGCAGGTGGGCGGCTCCACCAGCCGGCGCCAGGTTCTCACCATGGCCCGCCGCTGATACCACTCCCGATACCCCTTCTCGAACTCGTCCGGCCAGGGCACTCGCCCATCGAGCACCGCGTGACAAGCATCACAGGCGAAGCACGCCGAGAGGTCATCTCTCTTGCGAGCCAGGCCATGGCTCTCGTCCGGCAGGTGGGCCAGCACTACGGTCGCCGGGTCACGGTTGCAGGTGCCGAGGATCTCCACCGTGCAGCGCTCGCCCCGGGCGGCCCGGCGGATGTGCTGGCTCTCGATTCGCTTTCGCTTCAGCATCAGGCGGCTCCCTCCAGCGGCATCAGCTCGACCATCTGCTCCACCTCCTCGGCGGTGCACTGCGGCCAGTAGCGCTCAGCAATGAAGCGGCACAGACTGCGAACCAGCTCGAAGAACTCGCCCTGGTCCATGGAGTCGTAGGCAATGCTGCGGGGCTGCTTGCTGACCAGCACGCCCACACCCGGGATCTCGGTGCGGGTGATCTCGCAGCCGATCCCCGACTGCTCCTGCAGGCGCTTGATGGCCCCGTGGGCTGAACACCCCTCGTAGCCCTCGATGTTCTTGCGCACCAGGTCACCCAGGGCATGGGCCAGGCGGTGAAACTCCGGGTTGCGCGGCTTCGTCAGGTCGGCCCGAAGCATCTGGCCGATAGTGACCCCGCGTTCGCGGATCATCTCGGCATCGGCAGCGCCGGCCGGCACCAGGGCACTGACCTCCTGGCCGGTGGCCGGGTCGATCAGGCGGCGGGTGCGCAGGTAGATGGGTTGGCGTCGAGTCTTGGTCACAGCGAGCTCCTTCCGCGTG
The DNA here is from genome assembly GCF_007989625.1 of Bisbaumannia pacifica. GTDB lineage: Bacteria > Pseudomonadota > Gammaproteobacteria > Pseudomonadales > Halomonadaceae > Bisbaumannia > Bisbaumannia pacifica. The sequence continues at coordinate 2,313 of NZ_BJUK01000007.1, read as the reverse complement.
TCGCGATCTTCTGCCGCCCCAGGCTGGAGCCGCTATGGTCGTGAAGTCGGGTCGGGCGCCGCGGCGGAACACGGCGGATAACCACCTCCCAGGGGCCAAGGCGAAACTTCATGCCGCATCACCTCCACCGCCCCAGGCGGTCACCAACCGATATTCGTGGGGCCGGGCCCTACCAGGGCCTGATACCTCGCGGCTGACGATGGTCTGGCCGTAGCCGCGCAACTGGCGGATGCGCGCCGAGATAGCGGCATGGCTGTCCATCTGCTCGAACCGGGCCAGGATGGCCTCGCCGATCTCATGCAGCTGCAGCCAGTAGTCGGCGTCGCGCAGCACCAGGTAGACCCGGCCCAGCTGGCTCGCGGGGTTGTCCAGGCGCCGATCCCGGCGGCGCAGTTCGGTGACGGTGCCCATGCTCATGCCCTCCTCTGGGTAGCGTTGTTCCGCTCGCGCATCCGCTGCTCGGCCTGAGCAACCAACTCCTGGCGGCGGGCTTCCTGCTTCTGGCGCTGCTCCTCTCGCCGGCGTGCGGCCTCTTGGTCTCGACCGGCGATCAGGTCACGCAGGTGGTTGGTGATCTCCCGAACCTGCGCGCGCCCCTCCTCGGTCACCGGCTTCTCCGGCGGCGGCAACAGGGCCTCGACCCGGGGCGCCGGCAGCTTCCCGGCCTCGGCCGCTTCCTGGAGCGCCATCTCCCGGCGTTGCGGATCATGGCCAAGCGATGGCTTCCATGACGGCTGGCTTCCCTTAGCCTTGGCCTGTTCCACCTCGCGCTCGTAGGCAGCGATGAACGCCATGCGGGCGCCCACCTTGTCGCCCTCGGTCAGGATCGGTGATGCCACACCCAGCGCCTTAGCGATCTCCTCGGTCCAGACCACGGTTTCGGCCTCGTCCATGCTGGCCAGCGCCAGGGCCCAGGCCTCGTTAGCTGACAGGTAGGCGTTGGCGGATGGCACCCGCTCCAGGATCGCCGCCAGGGTTAGCCGGCCGTTGATCTCAGCGCGGCAGCGGGCCAGGGCCTGCTCCACCTCGGCACGCTCGTAGTTACGCAGGTCACGGATCATCAGCGTGGCGGCGGCGGGCTTGATCTCGGAGCCCAGCACCTCGGCCGTGGCGTAGAGCTGCTCGAGGAGCTGCTCGGCATCGTCTCGTGTCAGTGGCATGGCTCAGTCCTCCCAGCCGGATGCAGCCAGCAGGCGCTTGGCCTCGTCGGCGGCACTCGCGTTGGCTTGCGTGCCGTCCATCTGGCGGGCACGGGTGGCGGTCATCTGCTGGCCGGTCTGCATCTGCATCGCGATGGTTTCGCAGTCCGCCAGCAACAGGCCCACGGGGTGGCCCTTGGTCACGTAGAACTGGTTGTTCATGCGGAGGTAGTACGCGGCGATGCCCGGGGCGATGTCGGGGCCTACCCGGTCCACCAGCTGGCCCAGTTGGCCAGCGGTGCGAGCGTTCCAGATCGGGTAGACCCCGTACCGCTGGCGGTAGGTGATCGCATAGTTCGCCCAGGGCTTGAACGTCTTGGCGCCCTGGTCCTTGGGCCCTGGCATATCGGCCGGGATGGCGACGCGGGGCTCGTCGCGCTTGGGGGATTCCTCAACGACTTCGCCGATCAGATCGCAGCCGGCGGGCGCAGCCCCCGGCGCAACCGGTTCATTGGATGGTTCATAAGGACGGTTCAAGGACGGTTCGGGTGACACTGTGTCACCCCGTTCCTGCACAGATGTCACCCCGTTGGCGTCAGGATGACACCCCGTTGCTGCACCAGTGTCACCCCGTTTCCTACGGGATGACGCTCTGTCACCCCGCTTTTCGGGCAGGTCAGACATGATGATGTCGTACACCACCGGGCGCCGGTCGGCGCGCTCGATATGTGCCGCGGCAATCGCCTGGTTGCCCTCGCGGATGACCCCCAGCTCGAGCAGGTCATTAATCTTGCGGGTCACCGTGCGCCCGGTAAGCCCGGTGTACTCGGCCAGCGTCTCGTTCGAAGGAAAGGCGTGCCGGCCATACTTGTCGGCGTGGTTGGCCAAGCCCACCAGGACGAACCGCGCGCCAGAGTCGGTGACGATCTGCTGGTTCATTGCCCAGCCCATGGCTTCAACACTCATTGAAAAGGCGCCTCCACGGCGTGCTTGTGGGCGGCGATCAGCCGGGCAGCAGTATCGTTCTGCGCCGGGCTGCTGCTATCTGGGCGGTTGATCACTCGCGTGTCCTGCATTACGCTTACTCCTGTCTGCATTACCCGAAGCCCGGCGAGCTCCCCAGCTAGCGCCGGGCTTCTTCGTTTCTGGGCCTGGCCTATCAGGGCCTAGCGAA
>NZ_BJUK01000006.1 GCF_007989625.1 Bisbaumannia pacifica | reverse complement strand
ATGGATGCGAGGAGACTACCCCACCGGCTTGGCCGGGCGCTTCAATTTGCGCATCAGCGCCAGCATGGGCCCCGAGATCACATAGGCGCCGAACAGCAGCAGCAACATCACCGACGGCTGCACCGAGATCACCACGAAGGCCAGCACGATCGCCAGCAGCACGACGAAGGGCACCGGCCCCTTGAAGTCGAACTCCTTGAAACTGTAGTAGCGAATATTGCTGACCATCAGCACGCCGGCCGCGCCGACCACCAGCAGCATCAGCAGCTTGAACCCGAGGGCATCGGCATCGAAATCATGGAAGGTCCAGACGCTGGCCGCCACCAGGGCCGCCGCCGAGGGGCTGGGCAGGCCAATAAACCACTTCTTGTCGACGCTGCCGATCTGCACATTGAAGCGCGCTAGGCGCAGGGCGGCACAGGCGACATAGAGGAAGGCCACCACCCAGCCGGTCTTGCCGATGTCCTGGAGGATCCAGGTGAAGGCCACCAAGGCCGGCGCCACCCCGAAGGAGAGCATGTCCGAGAGGCTGTCATACTCCGCCCCGAAGGCACTCTGGGTGTTGGTCATGCGCGCCACGCGTCCATCCAGGCCATCCAGCAGCATGGCGATAAAGATCGCTACCGCCGCGGCGGTGAAGTCACCATTGATCCCCGCCACCACCGCGAAAAAACCGGAGAAGAGCGCCGAGGTGGTAAACAGATTGGGCAGCAGGTAGATGCCGCGTCGCCGCACCTTCTTGCCATCTTCCACCGCCTCCTCGACCACCTCCGTATCGCGAAGGAAGGCCGAGGCGATATCCTCCTCGGCGAGGTCATCGCGTCGCTGATCGGTGTTGCTGGAATCCTGACTCATAGTTCTCGTCCATTACCGGAAAGGGCAGCCGCCGGATGACCGGCGGCTGCCCCTATTCTACACACCGCGGAGGCTCATACGACACGACGGCCTCATCTGGCGGAAACGCTGAGGGCGCGGCCATGGCCGCGCCCTCGCATTCCAGAACCTCACGCGAAGCGCTTAGTTCTTGGACTTGTCCACCAGCTGGTTGGCGGCGATCCACGGCATCATGCCACGCAGCTTGGCACCCACCTGCTCGATCTCGTGCTCGGCGTTCAGGCGGCGACGCGCGGTCATGGAGGGGTAGTTGGTCTCGCCCTCGTTGATGAACATCTTGGCGTACTCGCCGGTCTGGATACGCTTCAGGGCATTGCGCATGGCGGCACGGGATTCGTCGTTGATCACCTCGGGGCCGGTCACGTACTCACCATACTCCGCGTTGTTGGAGATGGAGTAGTTCATGTTGGCGATGCCGCCCTCGTACATCAGGTCGACGATCAGCTTGAGCTCGTGCAGGCACTCGAAGTAGGCCATCTCCGGGGCGTAGCCCGCCTCGGTGAGGGTCTCGAAGCCAGCCTTGACCAGCTCCACGGCGCCGCCGCACAGCACCGCCTGCTCGCCGAACAGGTCGGTCTCGGTCTCGTCCTTGAAGGTGGTCTCGATGATGCCGCTACGACCACCACCGACGCCGGCGGCGTAGGAGAGCGCCAGCTCCTTGGCGGAACCGGAGGCATCCTGGTGGATGGCGATCAGGTCGGGGATACCACCGCCCTTGACGAACTCGGAGCGCACGGTGTGGCCCGGGGCCTTGGGCGCGATCATGATCACGTCCAGGTCCTTGCGCGGCTCGATCTGGTTGTAGTGGATATTGAAGCCGTGGGCGAAGGCCAGGGTGGCGCCCTGCTTCAGGTTCGGCTCGATCTGGGTCTCGTAGATGGCCTTCTGATTCTCGTCCGGGGCCAGCACCATGACCACGTCGGCGGCCTGGCTGGCCTCTTCGACGGTGGCGACCTTGAGACCGGCGGCCTCGGCCTTGGCGGCGGAGGAGGACCCCGGACGCAGGGCCACGGTGACATCGACGCCGGACTCTTTCAGGTTATTGGCATGGGCATGGCCCTGGGAGCCGTAACCGACGATGGCGACCTTCTTGGCCTGGATCAGCGAGAGATCGCAATCTTTATCGTAATAAACGCGCATGGTGCACTCCTGGAGTCGTTGACCGTAGTGGTTGCGGTGTCAGCGTCGATGGCCACCCGCGCCGTCTAACGCGGCGCTGGGATTGTGGCGTCGGGTCTCGTGCCCGATCGATGGCTTGACTCTACGCCGCGCACTGCGTTGCGTAAAACGCTATATTTGCAATACAACGAACCGAATTGTGAAATAACACCATGGATATGCGCCCCCTCAAGCAGTTCCTGGCCCTCGCCGAGGGCCTGCACTTCGGCCGCGCCAGCGAGGCCTGCCATGTCAGCCCCTCGACCCTGAGCCGCACCATTCGCCAGCTCGAAGAGAGCCTGGGGGTGGCGCTCTTCGAACGGGATAATCGTCACGTGGCCCTGACGCCTCAGGGCCTGCGCTTCCAGGCCTATGCCCGGGAGGCCCTGGAACAGTGGGAACTGGTACGCCACGAACTGATGGAACAGAGCCAGGCCCTGCAGGGGGAGATCAGCATCTACTGCTCGGTGACCGCCAGTTATAGCTTCCTCTACGAGCTGCTCAGCGAGTTTCGCCGCCACCACCCGCGTATCGAGCTCAAGCTGCATACCGGCGACCCGGCGGAGGCCATGGCCCGGGTACTGGCCGGCGAGGAGGACATGGCCATCACCCCGCGTCCCCGGCTGCCTCCCGAGGCCCTGGCCTTCAAGTCGCTGACCCGCTCGCCGCTGGTGTTTATCGCCCCCCGGGAGACCCCGGCATGGCTGCCGGCCACGCCCGAGGAGCCCTCGGCCCGGGCCTGGGCCGAGGTACCGATGATCCTCTCCGAGTCGGGGCTCTCCCGGGAGTATGCCGACACCTGGTTCAAGGCGCTGGGTATCACGCCACGCATCTATGCCCAGGTGGCCGGCCACGAGGCGATCGTCAGCATGGTGGGGCTGGGCTTCGGCATCGGCGTGGTGCCGCAGATCGTGCTGGATAACAGCCCGCTGCGGGCGCGGGTGCGACCGCTGGCGGTCAAGCCGGAGCTGCCCCACTACGATGTGGGCCTGTGTGTGCTGCATCGCCGCCTGAAGAGCCCCCTGCTGAGGGCGCTCTGGCAGCAGGTGGCGGCCCGCTAAACGCAAGCGCCGCCCCGAGGGGCGGCGCTTGTGGTCTGACGGCGGTCAGGCTTACAGGGACAATACCTTATCGCCGCGGGCAATCCCCGACACCCCGGTGCGTGCCACCTCGAGGATGCCGATGGGCGCCATGGCCTGCAGGAAGGCGTCCAATTTGCCGGCATCGCCGGTGATCTGCACCGTGTAGAGGCTGGCGGTCACGTCGACGATCTGCGCGCGGAAAATATCCGCGGTGCGCTTCACCTCGTCGCGGGCGGCCCCCAGGGCCTTGACCTTGACCAGCATCAGCTCGCGCTCGATATGGTTGCCCTCGGTGAGGTCGACCAGCTTGACCACGTCGATCAGCTTGTTGAGGTGCTTGGTGATCTGCTCGATCACCCGGTCGTCGCCCACGGTGGTCACGGTCAACCGCGACAGGGACGGATCCTCGGTGGGCGCCACGTTCAGCGTCTCGATATTGTAGTTACGCTGGGCGAAGAGACCCACCACGCGAGACAGGGCGCCGGGTTCGTTTTCCATCAGGATCGAGATGATATGGCGCATCAGGTTCGCTCCGTCTTCGAAAGCAGCATGTCGCGCATGGAGCCGAGGGGCACCTGCATCGGATAGACGTGTTCACGGGGGTCCACCTGGACATCGAGGAACACCAGCTCGTGCTTGTCGGCGAAGGTGCGTTCCAGCGCCGGCTCGAGCTCGTCCAGGGTCTCCACCCGCAGCGCCGTGAACCCATAGGCCTCGATCAGCTTCTGGAAGTCGGGCAGCGACTCCATGTAGGAGTGGGCGTGGCGAGACTTGTAGTTGAGGTCCTGCCACTGGCGCACCATCCCCAGGGAGGCGTTGTTCAGGTTGACGATTTTCACCCCCACCCCGTACTGCTTACAGGTGGAGAGCTCCTGCATCATCATCTGGAAGCTGCCCTCGCCGGTGACGCAGATCACCTGATCCTCGGGGAAGTTCTGCTTGATGCCCATGGCCGCCGGGAAGCCGAAGCCCATGGTGCCGAGGCCGCCGGAGGTGATGAAACGGTTGGGCTTGTCGAACTTGTAGTACTGGGCCGCGAACATCTGGTGCTGGCCCACGTCGGTGGTGACGAAGGCCTCGCCACGGGTGACCCGACACATCGCCTCGATCACTTCCTGGGGCTTGATCTTCTCGCCGGGCCCCGAGGGCTCGTAGAGCTTGCCGACGCGCTCTTCGCGCCAGCCATCGACCTTCTGCCACCATTCACCGAGGGCCTCGGGATGGGCGATCTCCTTGCCCTGCACCAGGCTGATCATCTCGTTGATCACGCTGCCCGCCGGGCCGACGATGGGCACGTCGGCGCGCACCGTCTTGGAGACCGAGCTGGGGTCGATATCCACGTGGATGATCTTGGCGGTGGGACAGAACTTGGAGGTGTTGTTGGTCACCCGGTCATCGAAGCGCGCGCCGATGGCGATGATCAGGTCGGCATGGTGCATGGCCATGTTCGACTCATAGGAGCCGTGCATGCCCAGCCAGCCCAGGCACTGGCGATCGCCCTGCGGGTAGGCGCCGATGCCCATCAGGGTGGTGGTAATCGGGTAGCCCAGGCGCCGCACCAGATCGGTGAGGGCCTCGCTGGCGCCGCCGCTGACCACGCCGCCGCCGGTGTAGAAGACCGGGCGCTTGGCCTTGAGCATCAGCTCCACGGCCTTCTTGATCTGGCCGGTATGACCGCGGGTCACCGGATTATAGGAGCGCAGCTTGACCTTCTTCGGATAGACGTACTCGTAACGCTCGGTGGGTGACGTCATGTCCTTGGGAATATCCACCACCACCGGGCCGGGGCGGCCGGTGGAGGCCAGGTAGAAGGCCTTCTTCAGCACCTCGGGAATCTCGCTGGGGTGCTTGATGGAGAAGCTGTGCTTCACGATGGGGCGGGTGACCCCAACGATATCGGTCTCCTGGAAGGCGTCATCGCCGATCAGGTGACTCATGACCTGGCCACAGATCACCACCATGGGAATCGAGTCCATGTAGGCGGTGGCGATACCGGTCACGGCATTGGTGGCGCCGGGGCCCGAGGTGACCAGTACCACGCCGGGCTTGCCGGAGGCCCGGGCATAGCCGTCGGCGGCATGGGTGGCGGCCTGTTCGTGCCGCACCAGGATGTGCTTGACCTTGTCCTGACGGAAGAGGGCGTCATAGATATGCAACGCCGCCCCCCCCGGATAGCCATAGATGTATTCGACGCCCTCATCCTGGAGGAAGCGGGCGATCATATCGGCGCCGGAAAGCAGTTCCACTGTGTTTCTCCCCTGGAGGTCTCGAGTGCGAGTCCCCACCGCATCAAGCGGTGGCGGAGTTCGAGTGCGGCGGTACGCCGCTGCCGGCCCATGCCGGCACCTGATGCCAAACCCTGGCTGATGGGGCCCGGTTAGGGCCTGCACTCTCATCGCGGCGGTTCGCCGCGTCGGGGCATTGGCCAGGCCGGGCGGATAGCCCGAACCCGGAAGTCCTTCGGCGGGTAGAGGCCCTGCGGCCTACCCTTCACACGGTATCTGGGGGTCGCCCAGCGGAGTCCGCGCCCGCGATCAGGAACCGTCAAGATTCCAATAGCGTCGCGAGGCTGTCAACCGCCAGGGGAGCTTGAGTAGTCCAAACAGGCCGATTCGGCAAGAATTCTCGCCGCGAGTATCCCCAAAAGCGTGCGGGCCCACCCCGGAGGGTGGGCCCGCGACACTCGATACACCGCTCGATAGTTACTTGTGGAACACCAGATGGCCCTCCTCGGCGTCCACATGGATGGTGTCGCCGGGCAGGTAATGGCCCGCCAGCAGGTCCTGGGCCAGGGGGTTCTCGATACGGCTCTGGATGGCGCGCTTGAGCGGCCGCGCCCCGAATACCGGATCGAAGCCCGCCACGGCGAGCTGGGCCAGGGCCTCGTCGCTGACCGCAAGCTGAAGGTCATGCTCGGCCAGCCGCGCCCGCAGGCGATCGAGCTGGATGCCGGCGATGGCCTGGATCTGCTCCTGGCCGAGGGCGTGGAAGACCACCACTTCGTCGATGCGGTTGATCAGCTCCGGGCGGAAGTGGTTAGCCACTACCTCCATCACCGCGCTCTTCATCTCCTCGTAGTGGCTATCGTCACCGCCGAGGCGCTGAATCACGTCCGAGCCCATGTTGGAGGTCATCACGATCACGGTGTTGCGGAAATCCACGGTGCGCCCCTGGCCGTCGGTGAGGCGGCCGTCCTCCAGCACCTGCAGGAGGATATTGAAGACGTCCGGGTGGGCCTTCTCCACCTCATCGAGCAAGAGCACCGAGTAGGGCTTGCGACGCACCGCCTCGGTCAGGTAGCCGCCCTCCTCGTAGCCCACATAGCCGGGGGGGGCGCCGATCAGCCGCGCCACCGAGTGCTTCTCCATGAACTCCGACATGTCGATGCGCACCATGGCTTCCTCGGTATCGAAGAGGAAGTTGGCCAGCGACTTGCAGAGCTCGGTCTTGCCCACCCCGGTGGGGCCGAGGAACAGGAAGGAGCCGTTGGGGCGGTTGGGGTCGGCGAGGCCGGCCCGGGAGCGGCGCACCGCATTGGCCACCGCCTTGACCGCCTCGTCCTGGCCGATCACGCGCTCGTGGAGCGCCTCCTCCATGCGCAGCAGCTTGTCGCGCTCGCCCTCGAGCATCTTGGCCACCGGGATGCCGGTCCAGCGGGAGACCACCTCGGCGATCTCCTCCTCGGTGACGTTGGAACGCAGCAGCTGGTGCTTGGCGGTGTCCGTCTCGCCCTCCCCGGCCTCCTGGATCTTGCGCTCGAGCTCCGGAATCACCCCGTACTGCAGCTCCGACATGCGCCCCAGGTCGCCCTGGCGGCGCGCCTGCTCCAGCTCCACCCGGGCCCGGTCGAGGGCATCCTTGAACTGGGCCGCGCCCTGGATGCTGGCCTTCTCGGCCTTCCAGATCTCCTCCAGGTCGGCGTACTCCCGAGCCAGCGCCTCGATCTGCTCTTCCAGGGTCTCGAGGCGCTTCTTGGAGGCCTCGTCGGTCTCCTTCTTGAGGTGCTCGCGCTCCATCTTCAGCTGGATCAGGCGGCGATCCAGGCGATCCATCTCCTCGGGCTTGGAGTCGAGCTCCATGCGGATCCGCGAGGAGGCCTCGTCGATCAGGTCGATGGCCTTGTCGGGCAGCTGACGGTCGGTGATATAGCGGCTGGAGAGCTTGGCCGCGGCGATGATGGCGCCGTCGGTGATATCCACCCCGTGGTGGACCTCGTAGCGTTCCTTGAGGCCGCGCAGGATGGCGATGGTGTCCTCCTCGCTGGGCTCGTCCACCAGCACCTTCTGGAAGCGCCGCTCCAGGGCCGCGTCCTTCTCGATGTACTGGCGATACTCGTCCAGGGTGGTGGCGCCCACGCAGTGCAACTCGCCGCGGGCCAGGGCCGGCTTGAGCATGTTGCCGGCGTCCATGGCGCCCTCGGCCTTGCCGGCGCCGACCATGGTGTGCAGCTCGTCGATGAAGAGGATCACCCGGCCCTCTTCCTGGGAGAGCTCCTTGAGCACCGCCTTGAGGCGCTCCTCGAACTCGCCGCGGAACTTGGCTCCGGCCAGCAGCGAGCCCATGTCCAGGGAGAGCACGCGCTTGTCCTTGAGCCCCTCCGGCACCTCGCCGTTGACGATGCGGCTGGCCAGCCCCTCGACGATGGCGGTCTTGCCGACGCCGGGCTCGCCGATCAGCACCGGGTTGTTCTTGGTGCGCCGCTGCAGCACCTGGATGGTGCGGCGAATCTCGTCGTCGCGACCGATCACCGGATCGAGCTTGCCACTGGCCGCCCGCTCGGTGAGGTCCAGGGTGTACTTCTCCAGCGCCTCGCGACTCTCCTCGGCGTTGGCGTCGCTGACCCGCTCGCCGCCGCGCAGGCTGTCGATGGCCGCGCTCAGGGCCTTGGCCTCGAGACCGGCCCGGGCCAGCAGCTTGCTGACCGCATGATTCATCTCCAGGGCCGCCAGCAGCACCAGCTCGCTGGCGATAAATTGATCGCCGCGCTTCTGGGCCTCCCGATCGACCAGGTTGAAGAGCCGTACCAGGTCCCGGGAGGGCTGCACCTCGCCATCGAACTGGCCGACCCGGGGCAGGTCCTCCAGGTATTGCGTGAGGTCGCCGCGCAGCTTGGTGGCGTCCCCGCCGGCCTTCTGCACCAGCGCCTTGATGCCGGTGTCCTGGGCCTCCAGCAGGGCCATCAGCAGGTGGCCGGGATCGATCTGGTTATGGCCATGCCCCACCGCCAGGGACTGGGCCTCGGCAATGGCGGTCTGCAGCTTGCTGGTGAATTTCTCGAAGCGCATCGCTCTCCTCCTTGGGGGTAGCGATACGTTCGGACGCACCGCTTGACCCTCGATCATGTCTTGACCTAATCAATGGAGGTAGGGTAGGCGGCTTTCAAGAGGCACGGAGGGATTAACCGCGGGAGCTTGATATATATCAAGCTCCCGGCGAAGCCGGGCTAGCGCAGCCAGATCACGCTGGCCATGCGGCCGGTCTGGCCGTCGTCGCGGCGGTGGGAGTAGAAGCGCGGTTCGCAGGCGGTGCAGAAGTGGCCGCCGCTGATCTGACCGATTCCCAGGCGCTCCAGGCGCAACCGCGCCAGGCGGTAGATATCCGCCATATAGTGGCCCAGGCGATAGGGGCTAGGCTCGAAGGCCTCGGCGGCCTCGGGCTGGAAGGCGACGAAGGCCTCGAAGACCTCGGGCCCCACCTCGAATTGCGCCTTGGAAATGGCCGGCCCCAGCCACGCCATCAGCTCCTCCGGCTCGCAGCGCAGGGACGCCACCGTGGCCTCCAGCACGCCGCCGGCCAGGCCCCGCCAGCCGGCATGGGCCAGGCCGACCCGGGTACCGCGGCGATCGCAGAAGAACACCGGCAGGCAGTCGGCGGTCTGCACCACGCAGGCATAGCGTTGATCCAGGGCCACGGCGGCATCCGCCTGGGGGATATCCGCCACATACCCCAGCTGCACCTTGGCGCCATGCACCTGATCGAGCCACAGCAGGGGGCGGTCGTCATCCAGCTCGGCGCGCAGCAGTTCCCGGCAGCGCTCGACCATGGCCGGCTCGTCGCCCACATGGCGGGCGGTATTGAAGGCCGCGAAGGGCCCCTGGCTGGGGCCGGTCTCGCGGGTGGTCACGAAGGCCCCCACGGTGCTGGGCGCCGGCCAGTCCGGGAGCAGCAGCGTGGGCTGCAGGGCGGCGTCGTAGGCGTCGTTCATCACACCCCCTCGCTGTCGTCGCGCAGGTAATCGAGCAGCGCCAGCATATCGTCCGGCAGGGGCGCCCGAAAGGTGACCGCTTCGCCGCTGACGGGGTGGATGAAAGCCAGCTTGCGGGCATGCAGCGCCTGGCGTGGGAAGAGCCGCAGCAGCTCCTTGAGCTCATCCGCGGCCCCCGGCGGCAGCTTGAGGCGCCCGCCATAGACCGGGTCCCCCACCAGGGGGTAACGCAGGTGCGCCAGGTGCACGCGAATCTGGTGGGTACGCCCGGTCTCCAGTCGGCAACGCACATGGGTATGGCCCCGGAAGCGCTCCACCACCCGGTAGTGGGTCACCGCCGGCTTGCCGCCGGTGACCACCGCCTGGCGCTTGCGATCCTTGGGGTGGCGGCCGATCGGCGCGTCCACCTTGCCGCCGGCGGTCATCACCCCGGCGACCACGGCGTCGTACTCCCGGGAGACCGTTCGCGCCTGGAGCTGCTCCACCAGGGCCGCCTGGGCGCTCAGGGTCTTGGCCACCACCATCAGGCCAGTGGTGTCCTTGTCGAGGCGATGCACGATGCCGGCCCGGGGCACCTGGGACAGGCTCGGGCAGTGGTGCAGCAAGGCATTGAGCAGGGTGCCATCGGGGTTGCCCGCCGCGGGATGCACCACCAGGTCGGCAGGCTTGTCGATCACCAGTACCGCCTCGTCCTCGTGGACGATCGTCAGGTCGATGGCCTGGGCCCGGTGCTGGGCGGTCTGCTCCTCCAACTCGGCCTCCAGGCGCAGGATCTCGCCGCCATAGACCTTGGCCTTGGGCCGCGCCGGCGCGCCGTCCAGGGTCAGGGCCCCCTGCAGGATCCATTGCTTGAGGCGTTCCCGGGAGAAGTCGCCGAACAGTTCCGCCGCCGCCTGGTCCAGGCGCTGGCCGGCCTGGGCGTCGAGCACGCGGGCTTCACGATTGAGAATCTCGGGCATGGGTCTGGCGTTGGCCTCTGCTAACACCCGGTTTCCCCGCTGGGGCCTGGGTGTTTTATAGTGGGTGCTTTATAGTGGGGCGATTCTACCACGGCCCCCGGGTTGTTTGATGCGAGGATGATAATGCGCGTTTTTACCAGCGGCACCCGGCTCGGTGCCTTCGCCCTGGCCGCCCTGCTGCTCGCCGGCTGCGCCTCCACCAGCGAGAGCGTTCCCGAGCTCGAGGAGCAGGCACTCTACGAGCAGGCCCGCAGCTCCCTGGAGCGCGGCCACTACACCACCGCCCTGAACGAGCTGGAAGCACTGGATACCCGCTTCCCCTTCGGTGACTATGCCGAGCAGACCCAGCTCGACCTGATCTATGCCTACTACCAGAACGATAACTGGGAGGCCACCCGCGCCGCGGCGAACCGTTTCATTCGCCTGAACCCCAGCCATCCCCAGGCGGACTACGCCCTCTACCTGCGCGGCCTGGCCTCCTGGCAGGCGGGACGCTTCAGCCTCGAGCGGTTGCGCCTGATCGATATCTCCAAGCGCGACCTGGGCGCCAGCCGTGACGCCTACACCGATTTCCGCGTCTTGGTGGAGCGCTACCCGCAGAGCGAGTACGCCCCGGATGCCCGCCAGCGCATCGTCTACCTGCGCAACCTGTTGGCCCGTCATGAGCTGCATGTGGCCGACTACTACCTGCGCCGCGGCGCCTACCTGGCCGCCGTGGAGCGTGGCCGCTGGGTGATCGAGAACTATCCCCAGACGCCGGCCACCCGGGATGCCCTGGCGGTGATGGTGGAGGGCTACATGGGCCTGGAGATGAGTGATCGGGCCCGGGAGGTGCTGCGCACCCTGATCGACAATGCCCCCGACCACGAGCAGCTGCGTGGGCGCAGCTTCCAGCCGAAGCATATCGAGGCACCGGCGATCTCGGCCTAGGCAGTCGCCCTCGATCGCCTATCAGCGCCACTCGGCAAGACGCCACCCCTCGGGGTGGCGTCTTGCGTTGGCCGGGCGGGTTACTCGCCGGGCTGCCAGCCATTGACGATAGGATAGCGGCGATCGCGGCCGAAGCCCCGCGGCGTGACCCGCACCCCCACCGGCGCCTGGCGCCGCTTGTACTCGCAGCGATCCACCAGGCGCACCACCCGATAGACGTCGTCGCGGTCGAAGCCGGCGGCGATGATCGCCTCGGCGCTCATGTCGCCCTCGATATAGCGCACCAGGATGGCGTCCAGGGTATCGTAGTCGGGCAGGGAGTCACTGTCCTGCTGATCCGGCGCCAGCTCGGCGGAGGGCGGGCGCTCGATGACCCGCTCGGGGATCGCCGGCTCCTGGGCATTGCGCCAGCGGGCCAGGCGATAGACCCAGGTCTTGTAGACGTCCTTGAGGGCGTTGTAGCCCCCCACCATGTCGCCGTAGAGGGTGGCATAGCCCACCGCCATCTCGCTCTTGTTGCCGGTGGTCAGCACCATCAGCCCCTTCTTGTTGGAGATCGCCATCAGCAGCACCCCGCGGGTACGCGACTGCAGGTTCTCCTCGGTGGTGTCCCGCTCGGTGCCGGCGAAGCTCTCCGCCAGGGTCGCACCGAAGGCTTCCACCATGGGGGCGATGGGCAGCACCTCGTAGTGCACGCCGAGCAGCCGCGCCTGCTCGGCGGCATCCTCCTGGGAGATCTCGGCGGTATAGTGATAGGGCATCATCACCGCCTGGACCCGCTCGGGCCCCAGGGCGTCCACGGCGATGGCCAGCGACAATGCCGAGTCGATGCCCCCGGAGAGGCCCAGCACCACGCCCCGGAAGCCGCTCTTGTTGACGTAGTCGCGTAGCCCGGTGACCAGGGCGCAGTAGAGGTTCTCCTCGGCGTCGGGCACCGCTACGCATTCGCCGGCCTGGGGCACCCAGAGGCCATCGATATTGACGAGCTGTACCGGCATCAGCCCCACCTCCCAGTGGGGCGCCTGGACCCGCAGTGCCCCCTCGGCGTCGACGCAGGCCGAGCCACCATCGAAGACCAGCTCGTCCTGGCCGCCGATCATGTTGGCATAGACCAGGGGACGACGCGCCTCGGCGGCCCGCGCCTCGAGTAGCGCCAGGCGCTCGGCGGGCTTGTCATGGTGGAAGGGCGAGGCGTTGAGGCTGACCAGGATATCGGCCCCGGCATCCCGCGCCTGGAGCACCGGCGTCTCGGCCCACAGGTCCTCGCAGATCAGGATGCCCAGGCGCACGCCGAGGTGGTCGATCACCAGGGGCTCATGGCCCGCCTCGAAATAGCGCTGCTCGTCGAAGACCTGATAGTTGGGCAGGCTCTGCTTGGCGTACTCATCGAGCCATTCGCCGTTGTAGAGCAGGCCGGCCAGGTTATAGCGCTTGCCCTCGCGAATGCCGGGGTAGCCGACGATCACCAGCACGCCGGAGGCGACCTTCTCGGCCATCCTCGCCCGCGCCTCGCGCAGGCGGCTCTCCATGGAAGGGCGCAGCAGCAGGTCCTCCGGCGGATAGCCGGTCAGGCACAGCTCCGGCAGCACCACGATATCGGCCCCGTGCTCGATCCGGGCTTCCCGCACCGCCTCGATGGCGCGCGCGGTATTGCCGGGAATATCGCCGACCAAAGGGTCGAGTTGGGCCATCACCAGCGTCAGGTCTTGCATGGTCGCGGAAATCTCTCGAAACTCTCGGGTAGTCGACATTGTCCCGCATGGCCGCTCCGGTAGCAAAGCCAAGCCGCCCGACCAGGGAGCCACCCTAGGATGAATCTCTTGCTGATACGCCTGATCATCTTCGCCGTGCTGTTCTTCGCCGGCCTCAAGCTCTATCGCATCTACCGGGAATGGAAACTCGACCGGGACGACCTACTGAGCCCCGACGAGGGGACCGCCAGCCAGGGCCAGATGGTGCGCTGCCGCTATTGCCAGGTGCATTTACCCGAAACCGATGCCCTGCGCGAGCGGGGCGACTGGTTCTGCAGCAGCGCCCATCGCGACAAGTACCTGGAAGAGCAGAAAAGCGACTAGCGGCTAGGCACGGCCTAGCCGCGGGGCGTGCTTAGGGCATAGGGCGCCGGGTCGAGGATCGGCTCGCGGCCCAACAGGCCATCCACCAGCAAGCGGGTCGAGGCCGGTGCCAATACCAGGCCATTGCGGTAGTGCCCCGCATTGACGTGCAGGTTGCTGAAGCCGGGGGCGGCGCCGATAAAGGGCACGCCATCCGGGGAGCCGGGGCGCAGCCCCGCCCAGTGGTGCTCGACCTGGCACTCGGCCAACGCCGGGACGATGGCGGTGGCACTCTCCCATAGCGAGTCACGGGCGGCCTCGGTGGTCCCCTGGTCGAAGCCCACTTCCTCCAGGGTCGAGCCGGCCAGCACCCGGCCATCGGCACGGGGGATCACGTAGCGCCCGTCCATCAGCACCACCCGCTTGACCAGGCCCGGTGGCGCCCGGAACAGGATCATCTGGCCGCGCACCGGGCGCACCGCCAGCGCCACGCCCACCCCGGCCAGCAGGTCCGCGGCCCAGGCCCCCCCACAGACCACGATCTGCTGCCCGGCGATGGGGCCGGTGGCGGTCTCTACCGCCGTGATCCGTCCCCCTGCGGCGCGCAGCCCCGTCACCTCGGTCTGCTCGCGCAGCTCCACCCGCGGCATGGCCGCCAGCCGTATCCGCAGGGCACGCACCAGGCGTGGGTTGCGGATGCTGCCCAGGGTCGGCATCCACAGGGCCTCGTCGCAGCCGGGGGCCGCCGCCGGCTCCTTGTCATAGAGAAAGTCGGCTCCCACCCGCTCCAGGGGCTTGCCCACCTCCCGAGCCCAGGCCAGGGCACGCGCCTCGTCGTCAACGCGCAGATAGAGCAGCCCCTTCTGCCGGTACTCAGGATCGACCCCGGTCTCCTCCAGCAGGCGCAGGGCCAACTCCGGGTAGTAGCCCTCGGACCAGCTCGAGAGCCGCGAGATGGGGGCACTGTAGCGCCAGGGATAGAGGGGCGAGACGATCCCGCCCCCGGCCCAGGAGGACTCCTGGCCACAGGACTGGCGCTCCACCAGGGTCACCTCATGGCCGGCATCGGCCAATTGCAGGGCGCTCATCATGCCGATGACGCCCCCTCCCACGATTACGAAATCACTCACGGCACTCTTCCGTTCCGGCTGACAGGCAGGATCGCGGTGCGAACTAGGGTTAATGAATCACCCCTTGGTTGAGGAGCGATCCGGGAGGGCAAGATGCGCCCCGAGATCCAGGATGTTGTATACAGTACCGGCAAGGCCCCCCGGCAGGCAAAGGGGCTGACCCTGATCGAGCTGCTGGTGACCATCGCCATCGCCGCCATCCTCGCCACCTGGGCCCTGCCTAGCTATCAGCGCTTCAGCGCTCGCAACGAGGTGGCCGCCGAGGTGCTGCGCCTCAAGACCGCCCTGGCCCAGGCCCGCAATACCGCCGTGACGCGCCGCACCACCATCACCGTCTGCCCCAGCCGGGATCGCCTGGCCTGCGATGGCGCCGACTGGGCGGCGCCCCTGGTCATCGTCCAGGGTAGCGCCGACGATGGCGACCTGAGCGATGCGCCCCTGCTGAAGGAGCTGCCTCCGGGGCGCGGCACTCGGGTCAGCTTCCGCCAGGACCTGCGACCGGTGCGCTATACCGCCCTGGGCCGCTCGGCGGGACACAACGGTACCTTCCGCGTCTGCGGGCGCCTGGGAACCGGCGCCCAGGTGATCCTCAGCAACCTGGGACGGGTGCGCGTGGTCTCCACGCCGGATTGCTGACCCCTAAACGACGACGCCCCCGCGAATGCGGGGGCGTCGTCGTGCCACAGGCGTCGCTTATTCGGCGACTTCCGCCTCGAAGGCCGCCTTCTCTTCCGCGGTGATCTCCTTGATGGAGAGCTTGACGCGGTTGCGGTTGTCGATATCCAGCACCTTGACGATCACCTCATCCCCCTCGTTGAGGAAGTCGCGGACGTCATTGACCCGCTCCGGGACGATCTGGGAGATATGCACCAGGCCGTCGGTGCCCGGCATGATATTGACGAAGGCACCGAAGTCGGCGATACGCACCACCTTGCCCTTGTAGAGCTTGCCGATCTCCGCCTCGGCGGTGATCTCCAGGACGATATCGATGGCCGCCTTGGCCGCCGCCTTGTCGTCGGCGTAGATGCGCACGGTGCCGTCGTCGTCCAGGTCGATGGAGGCGCCGGTGTCGTCGCAGATCTTGCGGATGGTGGCGCCGCCCTTGCCGATGACGTCGCGGATCTTCTCCGGATCGATCTTGATGGTGGCCATGGAAGGCGCGTTCTCGGAGAGCTCGTCGCGGCTCTGGTCGATCACGGCATTCATCTGCTGGAGGATATGCAGACGGGCGTCGTAGGCCTGCTGCAGGGCAAGTTCCATGATCTCCTCGTTGATGCCCTCGATCTTGATGTCCATCTGCAGGGCGGTGACGCCCTCGGCGGAACCGGCCACCTTGAAGTCCATGTCGCCCAGGTGGTCCTCGTCACCGAGGATATCGGTGAGCACGGCAAACTTCTCGCCATCCTTGACCAGACCCATGGCGATCCCCGCCACCGGGGCCTTGAGGGGCACGCCGGCATCCATCAGCGCCAGGGAGGTGCCGCACACCGAGGCCATGGAGCTGGAGCCGTTGGACTCGGTGATCTCGGAGACCACGCGGATGGTGTAGGGGAAATCGTCCTCGGCAGGCAGCATGGCCTGGACGCCACGACGGGCCAGGCGGCCGTGGCCGATCTCGCGACGCTTGGGCCCGCCCATGAAGCCGGCCTCGCCCACGCAGTAGGGGGGGAAGTTGTAGTGCAGCAGGAAACGATCCTTGCGCTCGCCCTCCAGGGACTCGATCAGCTGCGCATCGCGCAGGGTGCCCAGGGTGGCGATGACGATGGCCTGGGTCTCGCCGCGGGTAAAAATGGCGGAGCCATGGGTCTTGGGCAGGCTGCCCACCTCGATGGCCAGCGGACGCACGGTCTTGTGGTCGCGGCCGTCGATACGCGGCTCGCCGTTGGTGACCCGGGCACGCACCACGCGCTTCTCCAGGCTGGCGAAGGCGCCCTTCACCTCGTCGGCATCGAACTGACCTTCGCCCTCGCCGGCCAGTTGCTCGACGGCTTCGGCCTTGGCGGCGCTGAGGGCATCCTGGCGGGCCATCTTGTCGGTGATGCGATAGGCTTCACCCACCTTGGCCTCGAAGCCGGCGGTGATGGCCTCCTTGAGGGCGGTATTTTCCGCCGCCGGCTGCCAGTCCCACTTGGGCTTGCCGGCCTCGGCGACCAGCTCGTTGATGGCCTGGATGGCCACCTGCATCTCCTGGTGACCGAAGAGCACGGCACCCAGCATCTCGTCCTCGAGCAGCTCCTTGGCCTCGGACTCGACCATCAGCACCGCCTTCTCGGTGCCGGCCACCACCATGTCCAGCTCGGAGGTGGTGAGTTCCTCGACGCTGGGGTTGAGGAAGTAGCCCTTGTCTTCGCTGAAACCGACCCGCGCGGCGGCGATGGGGCCGTTGAAGGGAATCCCGGAGATGGCCAGGGCCGCGGAGGTGCCCAGCATGGCGGCGATATCCGGGTCCTGGTTGCGATCCGCGGAGAGCACGGTACAGATCACCTGGACTTCATTCATGAAGCCCTTGGGGAAGAGCGGACGGATCGGGCGGTCGATCAGTCGAGAGGTGAGGGTTTCCTTCTCGGTCGGACGCCCTTCGCGCTTGAAGAAGCCACCGGGGATCTTGCCCACGGCATAGGTCTTCTCCTGGTAGTGGACCGACAGCGGGAAGAAGGGCTGATTCGGGTTCGCCTCCTTCTTGCCCACCACGGTGCACAGCACCACGGTATCGTCCATGGTGACCTGCACGGCGCCGGTGGCCTGGCGGGCGATGCGGCCGGTCTCGAGGGTGACGGTGCTACGACCGTACTGGAATGTTTTCTTTACCGGGTTCACGGTGACGTCCTTACCTTTCGATGCGTTTTCATTTGCGGTCTACTCGACTCGGCGATCATTTTAGGGCCTGCCGCCCCCAAGGGCCACCGCAACCGCTTTTCCGCCAAAGACAAAAAACGGGCAGCCCCTGAGGGCTACCCGTTTTTCGAGACCTGAAAGAAAAGGCGGATTTCGCGTTACGAGCGATGAGAGGCTGGCTGCCGCCGGAGCGCAGGAACCGGAGTGTAGCCTGCTACATGAGGATTCCGAGCACCGCCGGCAGCCAGGATATCGAGCGCAGTCGCGAAATACCCTTTTCTTAACGACGCAGGCCGAGGCGCTGGATCAAAGCCTGATAGCGCTCGAAGTCCTTGCGCTTCAGGTAGTCCAGCAGCTTACGACGCTGGTTAACCATGCGGATCAGGCCACGACGGGAGTGGTGATCCTGCTTGTTGCTCTTGAAGTGATCCTGCAGGCCATCGATGTTGGCGCTCAGCAGGGCCACCTGCACTTCGGGGGAACCGGTGTCGTTCTCGCCACGGCCGAATTCCTTGACGATCTCGGCCTTCTGTTCAGCGGTCAGTGCCATCTGTATCTCCAGTAAGCAATATGCCTGAATGATGAATGGGTGAGACCACGCATATTTGCAGTCTCGGCGATGCTCCCTAAGATGCGGCCGCGCTACTCAGCAGCCGCTTCGGCGCCACCTCCTGTGGCCCCGCCACCACACCGAGGCCCAGGAAGGCCCCGTCATGATAGAGTCGTACCGTGCTCTCCACGGCCAGCGCTCCGACCTCGAGCCGCGCCGGCTGACCGTGGGTCAGCCGCTTGGCCGCGTCGGCCGCCACCGTCAATGACGGCAGATGCGCCACCAGCACATCCATGGGTAACAGATGCGCCTGGCGCTCAGCGTCCTCGAATCCCTCCAGGGCCTCGAGGGTCAGCATTCCTTCCGCCGTGAAGGGCCCGGTCTTCAGGCGCCGCAGGGCGGTAAGATGAGCCCCACATCCCAGCGCCTCGCCGATGTCCTCGGCCAGGGTGCGGATATAGGTGCCCTTGCTGACGCTGGCTTCCAGCGTGAATTCCTCGCCCTCCAGGGCGAGAAGGCGCACATCATAAACCGTCACGCGGCGGACTGCACGCTCGATCGTCTTGCCCTCGCGGGCCAATTCATAGAGCGGGCGGCCCTGATGCTTGAGCGCCGAATACATCGGCGGCAGCTGCTCGATCTCGCCGCGAAAGCGCGCCAGGACCGCCTCGATGCTCGCCTCATCCAGCGCCGGCACCGGCCGCTCCTGGAGCACCTCGCCCTCGGCGTCGCCGGTGGTGGTGGTCACCCCCAGGCGCAGCCGGGCGCGATAGACCTTATCGGCGTCCAGCAGCTGCGACGAGAACTTGGTGGCCTCGCCGAAGCACACCGGCAGCAGGCCGGTGGCCATCGGGTCCAGGGTGCCGGTATGCCCGGCCTTCTGGGCCTGATAGAGGCGCCGGGCGCGCTGCAGGGCCTGGTTGCTGGACAGCCCCTGGGGCTTGTCCAGCAGCAGGACGCCGTCGATGGGCAGCCCGCGACGACGCCTGGCCATTACTCCGACTCCTCGTCATCCCGCTGGCCGCGATCGCTGGCTACCGCCTCGTCGATCAGCGAGGAGAGCCGCTGGCCGCGTACCACGCTCTCATCGTAGTGGAAGCGCAGCTCCGGCACATGGCGCAGCTTGATGCGACGGCCGACCTGACCGCGCAGGAAGCCCGCCGCCCGGCGCAGGATGCCCAGGTTGGCCTTGATCGTCTCGGCATCGTTCTCGCCCAGCAGGGTGATGTAGACATCGGCATAACCGAGGTCACGACTCACCTTGACGCCGCTGACGGTGACCATGCCCAGGCGCGGATCCTTGACCTCACGCTGGATGAGTACCGCCAGCTCCTTCTGCAGCTGGTCGGCGACCCGGTCGGTACGCTTGAATTCGCGCATGGGACTCTGCTCCTAGGGCGTTACAGCGAGCGCTCGACCTTGACCTGATCGAAGACCTCGATCTTGTCGCCGACCTGGACATCGTTGTAGTTCTTCACGCCGATGCCACACTCCATGCCGTTGCGGACTTCCTGGACATCGTCCTTGAAGCGACGCAGCGACTCGAGCTCGCCCTCGTAGATGACCACGTTGTCGCGCAGCACGCGGATCTTCTTGCTGCGGTAGACGGTACCCTCGACCACCATGCAGCCGGCCACGGCACCGATCTTGGGCGCGCGGAAGACGTCGCGAACCTCGGCCACACCGACGATCTCCTCCTTCCACTCCGGTGCCAGCATGCCGCTCATGGCCTGCTTGACCTCGTCGATCAGGTGGTAGATGACGCTGTAGTAGCGCAGGTCCAGGCCTTCGCGCTCGATGATCTCGCGGGCGGCGGCGTCGGCACGCACGTTGAAGCCCACCACGATGGCCTCGGAAGCCAGCGCCAGGTTGGCGTCGGTACCGGTGATACCGCCGACCCCGGAGGAGACCACGGAGACCTGCACCTCGTCAGTGGAGAGCTCTTCCAGGGCGCCCTTGATGGCCTCCAGGGAGCCCTGGACGTCGGCCTTGAGGACGATATTGACCTTGGCCACCTCGTCCTGGCCCATCTGGCTGAACATGTTCTCCAGCTTGGCCTTCTGCTGGCGGGCCAGGCGCACCTCGCGGTACTTGCCCTGACGGAAGTTGGCGACCTCGCGGGCCTTCTTCTCGTCGGCCACCACCATGAAGTCGTCACCGGCGTCCGGGGTGCCGTCGAGGCCCTGGATCTCCACCGGCATGGCCGGCCCCACGGAGTCGACCTGCTTGCCCAGCTCGTTGGTCAGGGCGCGCACCCGGCCGTAGTGCAGGCCGGCGAGGACGATATCGCCCTTCTTCAGGGTGCCGTTCTGAACCAGCACGGTGGCCACCGGGCCGCGGCCCTTGTCGAGACGCGACTCGACCACCACGCCCTTGCCGGGCGCTTCCGGCACGGCCTTGAGCTCGAGCACCTCGGAGACCAGCTGCACGGCCTCGATCAGGTCATCGATGCCCTCGCCGGTCTTGGCGGAGACATGCACGAACTGGGTGTCGCCACCCCACTCCTCGGAGATGACCCCGTGCTGGGAGAGTTCGTTCTTGACCCGATCGGGATCCGCGGCGGGCTTGTCGATCTTGTTGACCGCCACCACCATGGGCACTTCGGCGGCCTTGGAGTGCTCGATCGCCTCGATGGTCTGGGGCATGACGCCGTCATCGGCGGCCACCACCAGGATCACCACGTCGGTGGCCTTGGCACCGCGGGCACGCATGGCGGTAAAGGCCGCGTGACCCGGGGTGTCCAGGAAGGTCACCCCACCGTGCTGGCCTTCCACATGGTAGGCGCCGATATGCTGGGTGATGCCGCCGGCTTCGCCGGTGGCGACCTTGGCCTGACGGATATAGTCGAGCAGCGAGGTCTTGCCGTGGTCGACGTGACCCATCACGGTGACCACCGGCGAGCGGGTGATCTCCTCGCCCTCGTAGGAGATGCCGGCGAGGACCTCGGTCTCCAGCGCATCGTCCTTGACCAGCTTGGGCGTATGGCCCATCTCTTCCACCACGATCGCGGCGGTGTCCTGATCGATGGTCTGGTTGATGGTCACCGCGGCGCCCATGGTGAACATCGCCTTGATCACCTCGTTGGCCTTGATCGACATCTTGTCGGCCAGGTCGGCGACGCTGATCGACTCGGGGATCGAGACCTCGCGCACGATCGGCTGGGTCGGCTTCTGGAAGCCGTGCTTGCCGCCGCTATCGCGACCACCGCCACGGCGGGTGCTGCGACGCTCGGCGCGCTTGACCTTCTTGGCACCACCACGGCGACGCTCTTCACGGTCGTCATCGCGATCGTGGCGGCCCTTCTTGGCGGAGGCCTTCTTGGGCGGCGCGGTGCGACGGTCGGTGCGACCCTCCTTGGGCGGCGCCGGGGGCTGGTCGCCGGCGGGCTCGCTGGTATCCAGCTCGGGCACCGGCACCTCCGGCACCTCGGCGGCCTTCTCGGCCTCGAGCTTGGCGGCGGCTTCCTGGGCGGCCTGCTCGGCGGCACGCGCCTTGGCCTCTTCCGCCTCGCGGGCCTCGCGCTTGGCCTCGGCCTCGGCCATGTCACCCACCAGCTGGCGGGGGCCATGATCCTGCGCCTTGGGTTCCTCGGCGAGCTGCTCTTCCTCGCGCTTGACGTAGGTACGCTTCTTGCGCACCTGCACCTCGATGGTCTTGCCCCGCTCACCGGTCTTGATACGGCTCTTGGTCTTGCGGGTCAGGGTAATGCGATTCCTGGCCCCGGCACCGCTGCCGCCGTGGCTCTTGGTGAGGTAATCGAGCAGGCACCGCTTGTCCTCTTCGGAGACGGCGTCGCTCTCGGACTTATGGGACAGCCCGGCTTCTTTCATCTGTTCCAGCAGGCGAGGCACGTCGCGCCCCACCTTGGCTGCAAAATCTTTAACGGTCATGTCTGACATTGCGACCCTCCTGAGCCCGTGACCTGTTTACTGTTCGCTCTCGAACCATGGCGCACGGGCAGTCATGATCAGTGCCGCTGCGCGCTCTTCGTCCAACTCGTCGATGTCCGCCAGGTCGTCGACGGACTGCTCGGCCAGATCCTCCATCGTGACGATGCCGCGACTGGCGAGGATAAAGGCCAGGTGACGCTCCATGCCCTCCATCGCCAGCAGGTCATCGGCGGGCTGAGCACCATCGAGCTCCTCCTCGGAGGCAATGGCCAGGTTCAATAGCTCGTCCTTGGCCCGTGCCCGCAGCTCTTCGATCAGCTCTTCATCGAGCTCCTCGATTTCGAGCATCTCCTCGGCGGGCACATAGGCGATCTCTTCCAGGGTGGTGAAGCCCTCTTCCACCAGCAGGCGAGCGAGGTCCTCGTCGATCTCCAGGTGCTGGATGAAGTGCTCCACCAGGCTGTCGATCTCCTGCTCGCGCTTGCCCTCGGCCTCTTCCTCGGTCATGACGTTGAGCCGCCAACCGGTGAGCTCCGAGGCCAGGCGCACGTTCTGGCCGCTACGGCCGATGGCCTGAGCCAGGTTGTCTTCGGCCACGGCCACATCCATGGCCCCGGACTCCTCGTCCACCAGGATGGAGGCCACGTCGGCCGGCGCCATGGCGTTGATCACCAGCTGCGCGGGGTTGTCGTCCCAGAGGATGATATCGACCCGCTCGTTCTGCAGCTCGGTGGAGACCGCCTGGACCCGGGAACCGCGCATGCCGACGCAGGCACCCACCGGATCGATGCGGCGATCATTGGTCTTGACGGCGATCTTGGCCCGAGAGCCCGGATCGCGGGCGGCGCCCTTGATCTCGATGAGCTGCTCGGCGATCTCCGGCACCTCGATCTTGAACAGCTCGATGATCAACTCCGGGCAGGTGCGCGAGAGGATCAGCTGCGAGCCACGGGCCTCGGGATCGACCTTCATCAGCACCGCACGAACCCGCTCGTTCATACGGTAACGCTCGCCGGGAATCATCTCGCTGCGCGGCAGGAAGGCCTCGGCGTTATCGCCGAGGTCGACGATCAGGCCATCGCGGGTGGTCTTCTTGACGATCCCGGAGACCAGCTCGCCTTCGCGATCGGAGTAGAGGCGCACCACCTCGGCCCGCTCCGCCTCGCGCACCTTCTGCACGATGACCTGCTTGGCGGTCTGGGCGGCGATGCGGCCGAAGGCCGCATTCTCGATTTTCTCTTCCACCACGTCGCCCAGGCCGAGGGGCGGATCCCGCCGCTCCGCATAGCTGAGCTTGATCTCGGCGTCGGGGTTCTCGAAGTCGTCGTCGTCGAGCACCTCCCAGCGACGGAAGGTCTCGTATTCGCCGGTGACGCGGTTGATCTTGACCCGGACGCTGACTTCCTGGTCCTCGAAGCGCTTGCGAGAGGCGCTGGCCAGCGCCGCCTCCACCGCCTCGAAGATCACTTCGCGCGGCACGCCCTTTTCGTTGGAGATGGCGTCAACGACCGCCAGAATCTCTTTGCTCATGCCATAGCCTCGCCAATAAACCTGTCCTTAGTCATCGAACCGCGGCACGACGCGCGCCTGCTCGATGCTGTCGATGGGAAAGCAGTACTCCTCGCCATCGAGTTGCAACAACACCTCGTCGCCCTCGACGCCGGCCAGCAGGCCCTGAAACTTGCGCCGCCCCTCGAAGGCCAGACGCAACTTGAGCGTCACGGTATGACCGCGATAGCGCGCATAGTGGTCGAGGGTAAAGAGGGGTCGATCGATGCCCGGGGATGACACCTCGAGACGGTATTCGCCGGGAATCGGATCCTCCACATCGAAGATGGCACTGACCTGACGGCTGATGGCCGCGCAGTCGTCCACCGTGACCCCTTCGGGGCCGTCGATATAGATCACCAGTCGGGAATGCTTGCCCTGGGAAAGGTAGTCGATCCCCCAGAGCTCGAAGCCCATGGCGGTCACCACCGGTTCGATGAGCGCCTTGAGCGCTGAGTCCTTGATTGCCACGACGAAGACTCCTACAGCCGTTGCATCAGGCACCTGGCCAGGAGCGATAGATAAGCTAGGTGACCGATGGGCGTGCTGCCAGACAGGCTGTCAACTAGACGGCCAAGTGGATGAGCGGCTAACAAAAAGCCCCTTCACTGGAAGGGGCCTTTTACAAGAAACCTTTCACACCAAATTGGCCGTCTCGCCAAAATGGTAGCGGGGACCGGATTTGAACCGATGACCTTCGGGTTATGAGCCCGACGAGCTACCAGACTGCTCCACCCCGCATCTACAGGTCGGCGAGTATAGGTAATGGTTGCTTTAGAGTCAAGCCACTACGTCGCCATGGTGCTGATCTTGCGGAAAACGCAACCTGCGTTTTCGAATGGTGCCGAAGGCGGGACTTGAACCCGCACGGCCATAAGGCCACTACCCCCTCAAGATAGCGTGTCTACCAATTCCACCACTTCGGCATCAGGGGAGTGCTATGCGAAGACCGGCTCACTCGCCTGTCTCCTCGAGCACTGGCGCTGAATTATCCAGATCTTGCTGCCCTTCGTCAAGGGTCGGCAGCGAATTTTGCTGCTCGATCAGGCGCGCATCGGGAATCCCGGCCTCCGGCGCATTGCCGGCCTGGCTGGCGAAGTAGGCCAGGGTCAGGGAGGTGGCGAAGAAGGCCGCCGCCAGGATGCCGGTCAGCTTGGCCAGGAAGCTTCCGCTACCCCGGGAGCCGAACACGGTCTGGGAGGCACCGCCACCGAAGGCGGCACCGGCTTCGGCGCCCTTGCCCTGCTGCAGCAGGATAAGGGCGACCAGGGCGATGGCGATCGCCACGTGGATCATCAGAATGGCAACTTGCATGGATTCAACCTGCTGACTGGCAAATGGCTAGGAAATCGTCGACCTTGAGGGAGGCTCCGCCCACCAGGCCGCCGTCGATATCGGGTTGGGAAAGCAGCTCGCCGGCATTCCCGGCGTTCATGCTGCCACCGTAGAGCAGCCGCATGGCGCTAGCGAGCTCGGCATCGAAGCTCGCCTGGTAGTCGCGGATGGCGGCCATCACCTCCTGGGCCTGCTGCGGCGTGGCCGTGCGGCCGGTACCGATCGCCCACACCGGTTCATAGGCGATCACCACACGCGAGCGTTGCTGCGGCTCGAGGCGCGACATCACGAAGCCCACCTGACGCAACACCACCTCCATGGTACGCCCGGCATCGCGCTCCTCGAGGGTCTCGCCCACGCAGAGCACCGGGATCAGGTCGACGCCGAGGGCGGCCAGCAGGCGGTCATAGACCTGCTCGTCGCTCTCGCGATAGAGCTGGCGACGCTCCGAATGCCCCACCAGGGCATAACGCACGCCGAATTCACACAGCATGCGCCCGCTCACCTCGCCGGTATGGGCCCCCGAGTGGAGCGGATTCAGGGTCTGGGCCCCGAGGCCGATGGGCGTCTCGGCGAAGGCACGCCGCGCCGCCTCCAGATAGGGAAACGGCGGAAAGATCGCCACCTCGAGGCCGTCCGGCAGCTCGGCCTCGGCAAAGGCACGCCCGAACGCCTCGACCAGGTCGGCCGAGCCATTCATCTTCCAGTTGCCGGCAATCAGCGGCGTACGCATAGACTGTCCTCGTTCACGGTGGAGCGAAATGGTATAGGAGCGGCCCTAGCATGACAACCGCCGCCTGACAACCTCGCGGACCCTCGGCCTCAGGCCATCTGCGCGCGCACATCGGCGGCGATGCGTTCGGCCAGGGCCTCCACGTCGAAGTGGGCACGCCCCTCCACCATCACCCGGATCAGCGGTTCGGTGCCGGAGGGGCGCAGCAGCACCCGCCCCTCATCGCCGAGCTCCGCCTCCACGGCGGCGACCGCCTCCTGCAGCGCCGGCGCCGCCATCAGCGACTTGGCGTCGCTCCCCGGCGCCAGGCGCACGTTGACCAGCGCCTGGGGCACCTTCTCCAGGCCGGCGAGCAGCCGCGCCAGGGGCTGCCCCTCGCGGACCATGATGGCCACCGCCTGGAGGGCGGCGACGATGCCATCGCCGGTGGTCTGCACATGGCCACAGACGATATGCCCGGAAGACTCGCCGCCCAGCTGCCAGGCATTGGCGGCCAGGCGCTCCATCACGTAGCGGTCGCCCACCTTGGCGCGCTCGAAGGGGATACCCAGGCGGGCGAAGGCCAGCTCGAGGCCGAAGTTGGTCATCAGGGTGCCGACCACGCCGCCGCCCAGCTCGCCCCGCTCATGGCGATCCTTGGCGATCAGGTAGAGGATATCGTCACCATCCACCTCACGGCCGTCGGCATCCACCAGCAATACCCGGTCGCCGTCGCCATCGAAGGCGATGCCCAGGTCGGCGCCACGCTGGATCACCGCGGCACGCAGGGCCGCCGGATGGGTGGAGCCCACCTCGCGGTTGATATTGAGGCCATCCGGCTCGGCGCCGATCAGGCTCACCTCGGCGCCCAACTCGCGGAACACGCTGGGGGCGATGTGGTAGGTGGCCCCATGGGCGCAGTCGAGCACGACCTTCATGCCATGCAGGCTGAGGCGGTCGGGGATGGTCGACTTGCAGAACTCGATATAGCGCCCCGGGGCGTCGTTGATGCGCACTGCCTTGCCCAGCTCGGCGGCGGCTACCGTGGTCAGCGGCTCGTCCAGCTCGGCCTCGATGCGCGCCTCGATGGCGTCATCCAGCTTGGCCCCCTCGGCGGAGAAGAACTTGATGCCGTTGTCGGCGAAGGGGTTATGGGAGGCCGAGATCACGATACCGGCATCGGCACGAAAGGTGCGAGTCAGGTAGGCGATCCCCGGGGTCGGCATGGGGCCCAACAGGGAGACGTCCACTCCGGCGGCGGAGAGCCCCGCCTCCAGGGCCGACTCGAAGAGGTAGCCGGAGATCCGCGTATCCTTGCCGATCAATACCTTGGTGCGCCCCTGACGGGCCAGCACCCGGCCGGTGGCCCAACCCAGCTTGAGCATGAAGTCGGGGGTGATGGGGAACTCCCCCACGGTGCCACGGATCCCGTCCGTGCCGAAATAGCGTCGACTCATGGGTCACATCCTTCCTGGAGTACGGCCCAGGTCATATTGATGGCATCCACGCTGGGCCCCACATCATGGACACGCAGGATTCGCGCGCCGCGCTCCACGGCCAGGGCCGCCAGGGCCAGGCCGCCGGGCAGGCGTTCCTCGACGGGGCGCTCCAGCACCTTGCCGATCATGCTCTTGCGGGACATGCCCACCAACAGCGGCAGCTTGAGTGCCTGCAGACGATCCATGCGGTGCAGCAGGCGCAGGTTATGCTCCACGGTCTTGGCGAAGCCGAAGCCGGGGTCGAGCAGCAGCCGCTCGGGGCGCAACCCCGAGGCCAGGCAGGCGGCCACCCGCGCCTCGAGAAAGTCGGCCACCGCCTCCTCCACCGGCACCTCGTAATGAGGCGCCACCTGCATGTCGCCGGGCTCGCCGAGCATGTGCATCAGGCATACCGGCAGGCCGCTATGGGCCGCCGCCTGCAGGGCCCCCTCGCGACGCAGGGCACGCACGTCGTTGAGCATCCCCGCCCCCAGGGCGGCGCTCTCGCGCATCACCTCGGGACTGCTGGTGTCCACCGAGACCAGGGCATCCAGCTCGCGCACCAGGGCCTCCACCACCGGGGCAACCCGATCCAGCTCCTGCTGGGGCGCCACCGGCACGGCGCCGGGTCGGGTCGACTCTCCCCCCACGTCGATGATGGCGGCTCCTTCGGCGAGCATCTGCTCGGCGTGACGCAGGGCATCATCCAGCGCCACATGGCGCCCGCCGTCGGAGAAGGAGTCCGGGGTGACATTGAGAATCCCCATGACTCGGGGATAGGAGAGATCGAGCCGATGGCGACCACAATGGAGCATGGTCGCGGGTTGTCCGTCGCTCATGGGGCGGGTCCTGACAGGGTAGGCAAAGAGAGGGAACCTACTCTAATCAGCCACCCGGCACCATGCAAGACGACAGGCAGAGACGACACAGGCGCCCCGAGGGGCGCCTGCTGTGGTTCCGTCACTCCCGACCTACTGGCCGGCGGGACCGCCGAGGGGATCCGAGGGCCGACGGCGCGGCTCGTCATCCTCCTCGTCATCGCCCTCCTCGGCGGAGGGCGCCTCGGCATCGTCCGGCCTGGCCTGGGCATCCGGGGTAATGCCGGCACCACCGCTGCCATCGTCATCCCAACCCTCGGGCGGACGCGGATCGCGCCCTTCCATGATGTCCCTGAGCTGGTCGGCATCGATGGTCTCGTACTTCATCAGCGCCTCGGCCATGGCATCCAGCTTGTCGCGGTTCTCCTCGAGGATCTGCTTGGCCTTGGCGTAGCAGTCGTCGATGATGCGCCGCACTTCCTTGTCGAGCTTGGAGGTGGTCTCACCGGACTTGAACTTGCCGCCGCCCTGGCCCGGGCCGCCGAGGAACTGGTGCGACTCGTCCTCGTCGTACATGATCGGCCCGAGTTCCTCGGAGAGGCCCCACTTGGCGACCATGTTGTGGGCCAGCTCGGTGGCGCGCTTGATATCGTTCGACGCCCCGGTGGTCACGCCATCCGGCCCCAGGGTCATCTCCTCGGCGATGCGCCCGCCGAACAGCGAGCAGATCTGGCTGATGATCTGCTGACGGGAGAGGCTATAGCGATCCTCCTCCGGCAGGAACATGGTCACCCCCAGGGCGCGGCCACGGGGAATGATGGTGACCTTGTAGACCGGATCGTGCTCCGGCATCACCAGGCCGATGATGGCGTGGCCCGACTCGTGATAGGCGGTGTTCAGCTTCTCCTTCTCGGACATCACCATGGACTTGCGCTCGGCGCCCATCATGATCTTGTCCTTGGCCAGCTCCAGCTCGTCCATGCCCACCAGGCGCTTGTTGCGACGCGCGGCGAACAGGGCAGCCTCGTTGACCAGGTTGGCCAGGTCGGCACCGGAGAAGCCCGGGGTACCGCGGGCGATCAACGACGGCTTGACGTCATCGGCCAGGGGCACCTTGCGCAGGTGCACATTGAGGATATGCTCGCGGCCGCGAATATCCGGCAGACCCACGGTGACCTGGCGGTCGAAACGGCCCGGGCGCAACAGCGCCGGATCGAGCACGTCGGGGCGGTTGGTGGCGGCGATGACGATGATGCCTTCGTTGGCCTCGAAGCCGTCCATCTCCACCAGCAGCTGGTTGAGGGTCTGCTCGCGCTCGTCGTTGCCGCCGCCCATGCCGACGCCACGGGAACGGCCCACGGCATCGATCTCGTCGATGAAGATGATGCAGGGCGCCTGCTTCTTGGCCTGCTCGAACATGTCGCGCACCCGCGAGGCGCCCACGCCGACGAACATCTCGACGAAGTCGGAACCGGAGATCGAGAAGAAAGGCACCTTGGCCTCGCCGGCGATCGACTTGGCCAGCAGCGTCTTACCGGTCCCCGGCGGGCCCACCATCAGCACGCCGCGGGGAATGGTGCCGCCCAGGCGCTGGAACTTGGAGGGGTCGCGCAGGAAATCGACCAGCTCCTCCACCTCTTCCTTGGCCTCGTCACAGCCGGCCACGTCGGCGAAGGTGGTCTTGATCTGGTCCTGGGAGAGCAGCTTGGCCTTGGACTTGCCGAAGCTCATGGGACCGCCCTTGCCGCCGCCGCCGCCCTGCATCTGACGCATGAAGAAGAGGAAGATCGCCAGGATGATCAGGATCGGGAAGCTGGCCACCAGCAGCCGCGTCCACAGGCTCTGGCGCTCGGGTTCCTTGCCCACCACGGTGACGTTATTGGAGAGCAAATCGTCCATCAGCTTGGGATCTTCCGCCGCCGGGCGAATGGTCTGGAAGGACGAGCCATCGCTGCGCTCACCGGTGATGGTGTAGCCATCGATGGTGACGCTGCGCACCTGCTGGTTCTGCACCTGCTGGACGAACTGGGAATAGTTCATCGTCTGCGGTGAGTTATCGACACTGAAGTTGTTGAACACCGTCAGCAATATTGCCGCGATGACCAACCACAGGATCAGGTTCTTCGCCATATCATTCAAGGGAACACCCTCATTGCTAAATCGATCTGCGTACCGGCTAGACCTTCGACATTACAGCAGCCGCGGGTGTTCAACCACCCTGACGGGACGACAGTGGCATATCTTTCGCCCCCTGTCCGGCTATTGCCTCGGTTGATGGAAGCTATCGCCGCCCTAGCCCTTGAATCCTTCCGCCAGCAGGTAGACCTCGCGGGAACGCGCCCGCGAGGCCTCCGGCTTGCGGGTCACCACCCGAGCGAAGCTGCCGCGCAGCTCCCTCAGGTAGGCATCGAAACCTTCACCCTGAAACACCTTGGCCAGGAAGCGCCCCCCGGGGCTCAGGGTCTGGCGCGCCAGATCCAGCGCCAGCTCCACCAGGTACATGGCCTGGGGCTGATCGATGGCGGCCATGCCACTCATATTGGGGGCCATATCGGACATCACCAGGTCCACCGGCCGCTCCCCCAGGGTAGCGAGGATCGCCTCCAGGGCCGCCTCCTCGGTAAAGTCCCCCTGGATGAACTCGACCCCGGCCAGGGCATCCATCTCGAGAATATCGGAAGCGATCACCAGGCCCTTGGCGCCCACCTTCTCGGCGGCCACCTGGCTCCAGCCGCCGGGCGCCGCCCCCAGGTCGATCACCGTCATGCCCGGCGTGAAGAGCCGGTCCTTGGCATCCAGCTCGAGCAGCTTGTAGCTGGCGCGGCTGCGGTAGCCCTCCTGCCAGGAGCGCTGCACATATTGATCGTCGAAATGCTCCTTGAGCCAACCGGCACTGGACTTGCTGGCATGACGCGGAGACGCGGACTTGCGGGGACGGGAAGGAGATGTCACTAGGGCACCTGGGATCGGGAGTTCGCCACACGGAGAGCGGGGTCGGTCGGCGCCGACGGGAGGCTTTCACCGCGACGGCTTTCGCCTTACCATGGCGGGTTCAGCGCAACCGGAAATCTCAAGATACCATGAGCTTGTCACAGGCACAAAAGAAAGCATTTCGCAGCATCGGCCACCACCTCAACCCCGTGGTCACCCTCTCCGAGAACGGCATCTCCGAGGGCGTCCTGGCCGAGCTGGACCGGGCGCTGGCGGATCACGAGCTGATCAAGGTCAAGCTGGCCCTGCCCGACCGCGACGACCGGGCCGCCATGATCGCCGAACTGGTGGCGAACAGCGGCGCCGAACTGGTGCAGACCATCGGCAAGATGGCCCTGCTCTACCGCAAGAACCCCAAGGCCAACCCCAAGCTCTCGAATATCCAGCGTTTCGAAGGCCACCACGGCCGGCACTGACGCTTCGCGCGAGCGGGAGGCCGTCTGTCGACGGCATGACTCACTCGCCGTAGAGACGAAACACCCCCGCAGCCATGGCTGCGGGGGTGTTTTTCTTCAAGCGTCCGGCTCAAGGCCTCGAGCTTGGCTTACAGGTGCTCGACGCCGGCGATCTCGTACTCCACGTCGCCGCCGGGCGTCTTGACCAGCACCACGTCGCCCTCTTCCTTGCCGATCAGGGCACGGGCGATGGGCGAGGTCACCGAGATGCGTCCCGCCTTGATGTCGGCCTCGTCCTCGCCGACGATGCGGTAGGTCACCTCCTCGTCGGTATCGAGGTTGAGCAGGCCCACGGTCACGCCGAAGATCACCTTGCCGGTCTTGGGCAGCTTGGTGACATCGATCACCTGGGAAGCCGAGAGCTTGCTCTCGATCTCCTGGATGCGCCCCTCGATAAAGCCCTGCTGCTCGCGGGCCGCGTGGTACTCGGCGTTCTCCTTGAGGTCGCCGTGTTCACGAGCCTCGGCAATGGCATTGATCACCTTCGGCCGTTCGACGCTCTTGAGCTGATCCAGCTCGTCCCGCAGACGCTGCTCGCCTGCTACGGTCATCGGGACCTTGTTCATTGACTGGCTCCTGCATGCAATTCCTGAAGCCGCCGCACGGTGATCTGATTGCCGTATTCCAGCGCCATGCAAACGGCGCGGGCCCCCGCCAGGGTGGTGGCATAGGGCACCTTATGGGCCAGGGCGGTGCGGCGGATGATCGAGGAGTCGTTGATGGCCTGACGCCCCTCGGTGGTGTTGACGATATAAGCCACTTCGTCGTTCTTGAGCATATCGACGATATGCGGCCGCCCCTCGTAGACCTTGTTGACCACCGACACCTCGAGGCCGGCCGCCTCGAGGGCGGCGGCGGTGCCGCGGGTGGCGCAGAGGGAGAAGCCCAATGCTAGCAGAGAACGCGCCACCTCGACGATGGCGGCCTTGTCCGGCTCGCGCACCGAGAGGAAGGCCAGCCGCTGGCCATTGAGGCCCGGCATCGGCTCGCTGGCGCCCAGCTGCGCCTTGAAGAAGGCCTCGGCGAAGGTCTCGCCGGAGCCCATCACCTCGCCGGTGGACTTCATCTCCGGCGACAGGATGGGATCGACCCCGGGGAACTTGTTGAACGGGAAGACCGCCTCCTTGACGCTGTAGAAGGGCGGCACGATCTCCTGCTCGAAGCCCTGCTCGGCCAGGGTGGTGCCGGCCATGCAGCGGGCGGCGATCTGGGCCAGGGAGGTACCGATGCACTTGGAGACGAAGGGCACGGTGCGCGAGGCGCGAGGATTGACCTCGATCACATAGATCTCGCCGTCCTGCCAGGCCAGCTGCACGTTCATCAGGCCCTTGACGCCCAGCTCCACCGCCATGCGCTTGACCTGCTCGCGCATCTCGTCCTGCACCTCGGCGGGCAGCGAGTAAGGCGGCAGCGAGCAGGCGGAATCACCGGAGTGCACGCCGGCCTGTTCGATATGCTGCATGATGCCGCCGATCACCACCTGCTGGCCGTCGGAGACCGCATCGATATCGATCTCGATGGCGGCATTGAGGAAGTGGTCGAGCAGCACCGGCGAGTCGTTGGAGACCTTGACCGCGTGGGTCATGTAGTTCTCGAGCTCGGAAGCGTCGTAGACGATCTCCATGGCCCGGCCGCCGAGCACGTAGCTGGGGCGCACCACCAGCGGGTAGCCGATCGCCTCGGCCTTGGCGAAGGCCTCGTCGAAGCTGCGCGCGGTGGCATTGGGCGGCTGCTTGAGGCCCAGCTTGTCGATCATCTGCTGGAAGCGCTCGCGATCCTCGGCGCGGTCGATGGCGTCCGGGGTGGTGCCGATGATCGGCACGCCGGCGGCCTCGAGCTCGCGGGCCAGCTTAAGCGGCGTCTGGCCGCCGAACTGTACGATCACGCCGACCGGCTTCTCCTTGTCGGCGATCTCCAGCACGTCCTCCAGGGTCACCGGCTCGAAGTAGAGGCGGTCGCTGGTGTCGTAGTCGGTGGAGACGGTCTCCGGGTTGCAGTTGACCATGATGGTCTCATAGCCGTCGTCGCGCATGGCGAAGGCGGCGTGGACGCAGCAGTAGTCGAACTCGATGCCCTGGCCGATGCGGTTGGGACCACCGCCCAGCACCATGATCTTCTGGCGATCGGAGACCTCCGCCTCGCACTCCTCCTCGTAGGTGGAGTACATGTAGGCGGTATCGGAGGCGAACTCCGCCGCACAGGTGTCGACGCGCTTGTAGACCGGGCGGATACCGGCCTTCTGGCGGGTCTTGCGGAACTCCTTCTCGGAGACGCCGAGCAGGCGCGCCAGGCGGGCATCGGAGAAGCCCTTGCGCTTGAGGCGCAGCAGGGCCCGGGCATCCAGCTCGGAGAGCGAGCGGGTGGCCAGGTCGGCCTCGGTCTTGATCAGGTCCTCGATCTGCACCAGGAACCAGGGATCGATCTTGGTCAGGGCGAAGACCTCGCCGACGCTCATCCCGGCGCGCATGGCATCGGCGACGAAGAAGATGCGCTCGGCGCCGGCGGCCTGCAGCTCGCCTTTGATCTGCGCCATGCCCTCGGTGGTGAAGTCGGTGACGATCGGATCGAGGCCGTCGTTGCCGGTCTCCAGGCCGCGCAGCGCCTTGTGCAGCGATTCCTGGAAGGTGCGGCCGATGGCCATCACCTCGCCCACCGACTTCATCTGGGTGGTCAGGCGGTCGTTGGCCTGGGGGAACTTCTCGAAGGTGAAGCGCGGGATCTTGGTGACCACATAGTCGATGGACGGCTCGAAGGAGGCCGGGGTGCGCCCGCCGGTGATGTCGTTCTGCAGCTCGTCCAGGGTGTAACCGATGGCCAACTTGGCGGCGATCTTGGCGATCGGGAAGCCGGTGGCCTTGGAGGCCAGGGCCGAGGAGCGGCTGACCCGCGGGTTCATCTCGATGACCACCACGCGACCGGTCCGGGGGTCCACGCCGAACTGGACGTTGGAGCCACCGGTCTCGACGCCGATCTCGCGCAACACCGCCAGGGAGGCGTCGCGCATGATCTGGTATTCCTTGTCGGTCAGCGTCTGGGCCGGGGCCACGGTGATGGAGTCACCGGTGTGCACGCCCATGGGGTCGAAGTTCTCGATGGCGCAGACGATGATGCAGTTGTCGTTCTTGTCACGAACGACCTCCATCTCGTACTCCTTCCACCCCAACAGCGACTCGTCGATCAGCAGCTCATGGTTGTTGGAGAGCTCGAAGCCGCGGGTGCAGATCTCCTCGAACTCTTCCTTGTTGTAGGCCACGCCGCCGCCGGAACCACCCATGGTGTAGGAGGGGCGGATAATGGTCGGGAAGCCCAGCTCGGCCTGAATCTCCCAGGCCTCATCCATGGTGTGCGCGACCTTGGCCTTGGGGCACGCCAGGCCGATGTTCTTCATCGCCTTGTCGAAGAGGTCGCGATCCTCGGCCTTGTTGATGGCGTCGGCGTTGGCGCCAATCATCTCCACGCCGTGCTTGTCGAGCACGCTGTGCTTGTCCAGGTCGAGGGCGCAGTTGAGCGCGGTCTGGCCGCCCATGGTGGGCAGGATGGCATCGGGCTTCTCGGCCTCGATGATCTTCTCCACCGCCTGCCAGGTGATCGGCTCGATATAGGTGGCGTCGGCCATGGCCGGGTCGGTCATGATGGTGGCCGGGTTGGAGTTCACCAGGATGACCCGGTAGCCCTCCTCGCGCAGCGCCTTGCAGGCCTGGGCGCCGGAGTAGTCGAATTCGCAGGCCTGGCCGATGACGATGGGGCCGGCGCCGATGATCAGGATGCTTTGAATGTCTGTACGCTTGGGCATGGTGCTTCCCGCAGAAAAAGGGTGACGAACGAGGATCGACGGACGGGCGAATGACGGCGCGCCCGGATCATCTCGATGGCGGTCGGGCGATTATCGGCGTGCCTTGATCATCTCGATAAAGCGGTCGAACAGCGGCGCCACGTCACGCGGCCCGGGGCTCGCTTCCGGATGCCCCTGGAAGCTGAAGGCCGGACGGTCGGTGCGCTCGATGCCCTGCAGGGTGCCATCGAAGAGCGAACGATGGGTGGCACGCAGGGTGCTGGGCAGACTCGCCTCGTCGGCGGCGAAGCCGTGGTTCTGGCTGGTGATCATCACCTGGCCGCCGTCGAGGTCCTGCACCGGGTGGTTGGCGCCGTGGTGGCCATGGCCCATCTTGACGGTCTTGGCCCCGCTGGCCAGGGCCAGCAGCTGGTGACCCAGGCAGATGCCGAACACCGGGATCTCGGTCTCGAGGATCTCCTGGATCGCGCGGATGGCGTAGTCGCAGGGCTCGGGGTCGCCGGGGCCGTTGGAGAGGAAGATACCGTCCGGATTCATGGCGATCACCTCGGCGGCCGGGGTCTGGGCCGGCACCACGGTGAGGCGACAGCCGCGGGAGGCCAGCATGCGCAGAATATTGCGCTTGACGCCGTAATCGTAGGCCACCACATGATAAGGGCGCTCGGCCTGTGCGGCGTCGGCGTAACCCTCGCCCAGGGCCCACTCGCCCTCACTCCACTCGTAGGCGTGCTGGCAGGTCACTTCCTTGGCCAGGTCCATGCCCTTGAGGCCCGGGAAGGCGCAGGCGGCCTCCAGGGCGCGGGCCACGGCATCCTCACCCTCGGCCTCGCTGCCGGCCAGGATGGCGCCGTTCTGGGAGCCCTTGTCGCGCAGGATGCGGGTCAGGCGACGGGTATCGATATCGGCGATGCCGAGGATGTTCTGGCCCTTGAGGTAGGCATCCAGGGACTGCTCGCAGCGGAAGCTGCTGGCCAGCAGCGGCAGGTCGCGGATCACCAGGCCGGCGGCGGCGATGGCCCCGGACTCCACGTCCTCGGCGTTGACGCCGGTGTTGCCGATATGCGGGTAGGTCAGGGTGACGATCTGTCGGGAATAGGAGGGATCGGTGAGGATTTCCTGGTAGCCGGTCATGGCCGTATTGAACACCACCTCACCGCTGGTCAGGCCATCGGCTCCGATGGCAGACCCATGGAAAACGCTACCATCTTCCAAGGCCAATATCGCGGGTCTGTTCAACGCAACTTCCTCCCATGCTCGTGAGACCAGCCGGGAAGGCGGTCTCGATAACCGACAAAGTGATCGCTGGTGGGCGCCTGATTCGAGTCGTAAAAAAGCGGGACGAAAGCCGATAAGACCGGTTTCATCCCGCTTTTTAGCATTATTCTATGCCCTTGGGCCGCCTCGACACGCCTCTGCGGGACAGATTCTCGCAGCGCCCGGCCAAAATTTTTGGAATATTACAGGATTCGCCGCAGGCTCACCACCCCCCCGTCTACCTCATCGCAGAGCGATTGCCGTTAACACGCCCTCTCCTCGGAGGCCGGGGCTACCCGCGCCGCGCTTAGTCCGCCAGCCCCAGCACATCCTGCATATCGTAGCGGCCGGCCGGACGCTCCGCGACCCAGCGGGCCGCGCGCACCGCGCCCTTGGCGAAGGTCATGCGGCTCGACGCCTTGTGGGTGATCTCGATGCGCTCGCCCTCGGTGGCGAACATCACGGTGTGCTCGCCGACGATATCGCCAGCACGCAGGGTGGCGAAACCGATCTCCTTGTCGGTCCGCGGGCCGCACTGCCCCACCCGCTCGAAGACGCCATGCTCCTTGAGGGTGCGCCCCAGGGACTCGGCCACCACCTCGCCCATCTTCAGGGCGGTGCCGGAGGGGGCATCGACCTTGTGGCGATGATGGGCCTCGACTACCTCGATATCGTAGCCCTCGTCGCCCAGCGCCTTGGCGGCGGTCTGCAGCAGCTTGAGGGTCAGGTTGACGCCCACGCTCATATTGGGGGCGAAGACGAAGGGCACCCGATTCCCATAGGCGTCCAGCTGAGCCAGCTCGTCGTCATCCAGGCCGGTGGTGCCGACCACCAGGCGCTTGCCGTGCTCGGCGCAGAAGGCCAGGTTGGCGAGCGTCACCCGGGGCGCGGTGAAGTCGATCAGCACGTCGAAGTCATCGACGATGGCCGCCAGGGAGTCCACCGCGGTGACGCCCAGCTTGCCCAGGCCGGCCAATTCGCCCAGATCGGCCCCCACCAGGGAACTGCCCGGCTCGACGCTGCCCCCGGCCAGGCTGGCCTGGGGGTCCTGCTGCACGGCGTTGACCAGGGTGCGGCCCATGCGGCCGGCGACACCGACGATGGCGATACGGGTCATGTGGACTCCTGAAAGGTGGCGACTGGGAAAGGGGCGCCAGTATAACAGGGCGCCGGGCCGCCCTCAGCCTCTCGCTTCCCGGCGCCCCTGGCGAAACAGCAGCCCCATGGCCAGCAGCACCAGCAGGCTGCCCGGCAGCCAGGCGAAGCCTAGGCGTGACGGCGCCTGCACCAGGAGCAGCAGCATGGAGACGAAGGGCACCAGGTAGCCGTAGGCGGTGACGCTGGCCGGGCTCAGCACGGCGGTGGCCCGCTGCAGCAGCCAGAAGGTCAGGGCGCTGGAGCCCAGCCCCAGGTAGACGATCAGCAGGGCATCCCGCCAGCCCAGGCCAAGCAGCCGGGACGGCGGCTCCAGCGCCAGCCCCGCCACCCCCACCAGCAGGGCCCCGCAGGCCAGGCTCCAGAAGGTACGGACTGCCGCCGACGCGGGGAGCCAGCCCCGCGCCAGCCCCCACTTGCTGAGCACCGGATAGCAGGCCGAGGCGATGCAGCCCAGGAAGAAGACCGCCTCGCCGGCCCCGAAGGCCAGCCCCGCGGGCGCCCCCCGGGCCTCGGCGAGGGCCAATCCGAGGGCGCCCAGGGCCCCCAGCGCCAGGATCGCCGGCAATCGCCACCCCGGGCGCTCCACGCCGAGCGGCAGGCCGAGCAGGTAGGCGAGCAGGGGCACGCTGACGAAGAGGGTGGCCATGGCCAGGGGCGTGGTGTGGTGGGCGGCCCAGAACATCGCGCCGAAGAAGCCCGCCAGGCAGGCGCCCAGCAGGCCATAGAGCCACCACTGCCCACCGCGGGGCAGGAAGGCCGCCTCGCCGCGCACCAGCCAGATCAGGCCGGCACAGGCGATCACGAAACGCAGGGCGGTCAGCAGCAGGGGCGGCAGCGCACCGAGCCAGCCCACCACCGGAAAGGAGAGCCCCACCAGCAGGGCCCAGAGCAGCATGCCCAGGTGGGCGCGACTCAGTTCTCCCAAACGATATCCAGCGGCTCCTTGCCGGCCATGCGGTCGAGATGACTGCTGACCACGCCCTCCAGGCGATCCAGTGCCTCTTCGTCCAGGGCCTCGATGGCCACGGTCATGGCCGCATCATCGGCGCGCATCAGGCAGACCCCCTCCTCGAAGGCGACTCGCCCCTGGTTCTCCTCCTGCTCGACCTCGAGCTTGTGGGCCCAGTGCTTGCACAGGCGATGGATCAAGCGGGCCCCGGAGTCGGTGGCGATCACGGCGCGGGAAATGGGCATGGCGGCCTCCTGGCGGTGGACTCAACGCCTCTAGACTAAGGCGCGGCCAGCCGGGACGCCACCCCCGCCACTCAGACCCCGGCGAAACGCTCGGCCCGGAACGGTGCCATGGGCACCGCGGTCTCCTCGCCATCCATCATCTCACCCATCAGGCGCCCGGTGACGGGGCCCAGGGTAAAGCCCTGGTGACCATGACCGAAGGCGAACCAGAGCCCCTTGTGACGGGGGGCCGGGCCAATCACCGGCTTCATATCCGGCATGCAGGGGCGATTGCCCACCCAGGGGGCGGCGTCCTGGCGGGGCCCCAGGGGGAAGAGCCGACGCGCCACCTTCTCCGCCGCGGCCAGCTGCTCATGGCGCGCCGGCGCGTCCCGGGTGGTCAACTCGGCACCGGTGGTGAGGCGCACCCCGGCGCGCATCGGCGCCAGCAGGTAGCCGGCATCGAAATCCATCAGCCAGTGATTCAGGCGCGCCTCGCCCTCGCCGGCGTAGTGCATGTGATAGCCGCGCTTGGGGAATAGCGGCAGGCGATAGCCGAGCTGTTGAAGCCAGTCGCCGCTCCAGGGGCCCGCCGCCAGCACCAGCTCCTGCGCCTCC
The DNA here is from genome assembly GCF_007989625.1 of Bisbaumannia pacifica. Lineage (GTDB taxonomy): Bacteria > Pseudomonadota > Gammaproteobacteria > Pseudomonadales > Halomonadaceae > Bisbaumannia > Bisbaumannia pacifica. The sequence continues at coordinate 96,039 of NZ_BJUK01000006.1, read as the reverse complement.
AGGCTGCCGTCGGCCAGGTCCAGGCGCCAGCCGCTGGCGGTACGCACCACCTGGCGCACCTCGCCGCGCTGGAAGCGCCCACCGGCGGCCTCGAAGGCCCCGGCATAGGCCCGCACCAGGCCACCGGGATCGAGCACCGTCCAGCTATTGGTCCACTCGATGGCGCCGACGAAGGCCTCGGCGGCCAGGTCGGGCTCCTGGGCCTTGAGCTCGGCAGGCGTCAGGGAGCGATAGCCGACGCCGAAACGCCGGGCGGCCTCCTCGGCCTCGCCGGCGAAGGCTTCCAGGTGCTTCTGGCTGCGGAAGGCGTCGAACCAGCCCTTGCGACTGATCAGGGCCTCGGCGCCGGCGGCGTCGATCAGGCGCTGGTGCTCTTCGGTGGAGCGCATGATCAGGGAGGCGTATTCCGGGACGATCTGCCGATAGCTGGCCGGCGCCGAGCGCCGCCAGTACTGGAAGAGCGGCCCGGCGGCGGCGGCCATGCCCTTGAGGCGGTAACGAATGTCGATGCTGCGATTGGGCAGCACCCGCAGCAGGGTGCCCAGGTCGCGGGGAAAGGCATGGGGAAAGACCGCCTCCCGCTGAATAATGCCGGCATTGCCGAAGGAGGTCTCCTCCCCCGGCGCCCGGCGATCGACCAGGGTCACCGAGCGGCCGCGCCGGGCCAGGTGATAAGCGATGGAGGTGCCGACCATACCGGCACCCAGGACCAGAGTCTCGCGAGTCATGCCTGCGGTTCCTTGCTGGGCAGGGGCCGGGGCGCATCGCCCCCGGCCGGAAAAACGGAGTACGCCGGGACTCCCACCCCGACGTGGCCTTTCGCGTCACCGAGGCTACGCTGAATAGGTGTTGGGGAGCGAGCGGCGCGGTGCCTTCACTCTAGTCAGCCTCCCGCCGGCAGACAATGCGGCCTCGCCAGCGTGGCGCATCGATGCAATCAGGGCGAAGATTTTGACAAAAAGCTAGTTAGGCAACAAACATTAAAAAATGTAGACATTATCCTAACGTTGAAGGGATGCGTATGGAATATTCATCACCCGTGTGATTTACTCAAAGCGCAGTCTGACAGGTCGGGGCCACACCGACCATCGATGACAATCTATAACTCCATAACTGCATCGCAACGAGGTCCCATGAAGCTCTCCACTTTCGTCAAAGGCGCCCTGGCCACCTCCCTGGCCGCCTCCATCGTCGCCAGCCACACCGTCCATGCCGACACCGTGCGCCTGCGCATGCACACTTTTTACGGCACCGAGGTCGACGACATCGCCCGCGACCTGCGCGACCGGGTCAATGAGGCCAGCGACGGCTCCATCCGCATCCAGTTCTTCCGTGCCGGCGAGCTCGTCGACAGCGACCAGTTCGTCGATGCGGTGTCCCGCGGCACCATCGATATCGCCCATGGCGTGGGCAGCTACTGGCCGGGCGCCGTGAGCATCGGCACCATCGAGGGTGGCCTGCCGGGCGCCTGGGTCAACGTCGAAGAAGCCCGCGATATCTTCGAGAATCAGGGCCTCGAGGAGCTGGTCGCCGCCGCCTACGAGGAGCGCGGGGTCAAGCTGATCGGCCGCGGCTTCGGCAGCGACTACGGCCTGGTGACCCGCGAGCCGGTGACCAGCCTGGAAGACCTGCAGTCCATGCGCATCCGCGCCACCAGCTCCATCGCCGCGGTGCTGGAGCCGTTCGATATTCCCACCGTCTTCCTGCCCGGCCAGGAGCTCTACGTGGCCCTCTCCACCGGGGTGATCGACGGCGCCGTCTACGGCGGCCCGGTGGAATACGAGCAGCTCAAGCTGCATGAAGTGGCCGGCCACTACACCGACCTCAACCTGCTCAACCCGGGCTGGACCGAGAACGCCCTGATCAACCCCAACACCTGGGAGCGCCTCGACGAGGAGCAGCAGCAGATCCTCACCGACGCCATCGATCAGTACCTGCTGGACGTGCACCAGTGGCTGGAAGAGGGCAACCAGCGCATCATCGACGAGGGTGAGCTGTTCGAATTCGCCGTGCTGCCGCAGGAAGACTCCAACCGCCTCGCCGAGGCCGCCCTGCCGATCTGGGAAGCCGAAGCCGAGAAGGGCGAGCGCCACGCCCAAGCCATCGATATCCTGATCAACAACGCCATCGAGCAAGGACGCCTGAGTGAGTAAAGTCACCCGCTATCTGAGGGTGCAGGATGGCCTTTCCGACTGGGTCGGAAGGGCCACTTCCTGGCTGACGCTGGGCATCATCGGCGTACTGCTCTACGAAGTCGTGGCTCGTTATATCCTCAATGCCCCCACCATCTGGGGGCATGAACTGTCGACCATGTTCTTCGGTGCGCTGAGCATCCTGGCGGGCAGCTACACCCTTCGCCATCACGGTCATGTCCGTAGCGACGTGGTCTATCGATTGCTGCCGTTGCGCGCTCAGGCCTTCTGCGATCTGGTGGTCTTCGCCCTGGGCATCCTGGTACTGACGGTCTTCTTCCGCATGGCGGTGGACTTCGCCTACCACTCCTGGAGCATCGGCGAATTCTCCAACAGCAGCCTCTGGCGTCCGCCCCTCTGGCCGATCAAGGCCACCATTCCGCTGGCCGTCGGCCTGCTGATCCTGCAGTGCCTGGCCGAGCTGGTGCGTGCCGCGCTACGCGTGGCCGGGGTGCGCTACGACGACCCCAGGGATGATGAGGCCAGCGAGACGGCCTGAGGCCGGATTCGTCGAGACCCCCACATCGCGACAGGGATAGAAACACATTCGACGGCCCCACTCGGGCCCGTCTTGCAAAGGGCTTTCCTATGGCTGGCTTCGAGCCCCTAACGATTACCGCCATCATGTTCTTCTCCATGCTGGTGTTGATGGCAATGGGCGCCCCCCTGGCATGGGCGCTGATGATTTCCGGCATGGGCAGCGCCTACCTGATGTTCGGGCCCGGCGGGCTGGATCTGCTGCTGGCCTCGGCCTTCAGCGCGATGGACAACTTCCTGCTCGTCTCACTGCCGCTGTTTATCTTCATGGGCCTGGTGCTGGAGCGCTCGGGGATCACCGATGATCTCTTCGAGATGATCCATAAGCTGATGGGCAGCCTACCCGGCGGCCTGGGCGTGGGCACGGTGCTGATCTGCGCACTGATCGCCGCCATGGCCGGCGTCTCCGGTGCCGCCACGGTCAGCCTGGGCATCATCGCCTTGCCCGCCATGCTCAAGCGTGGCTATCACAAGCGCCTGGTCACTGGCACCATCATGGCCGGCGGCGCCCTGGGCTTTCTGATTCCGCCCAGCGTGCTGATGATCGTCTACGCCTTCCTGGCCCGGGAGTCGGTGGGCAAGCTGTTCACCGCCGGCCTGATGCCGGGGCTGATGCTGGCGGGCATCTACATGGCCTATATCCTGATCCGCTGCCGAATCAACCCGGAACTGGGCCCGGCGGCGCCGAAGGAAGAGCGCTTCACGCCCCTGGAGAAGCTCAAGTCGCTGCGCCATGTGATCGCCCCGGGCCTGCTGGTCTTCGCCGTGCTGGGCTGCATCATCGGCGGCGTCACCTCCCCCTCCGAGGCCTCCGCCGTGGGTGCCGGTGGCGCCCTGCTGATCGCCGCCCTGCGCGGTAAGCTCAACTGGGGGCTGCTGCGCTACGTGATGCTCAATACCACCAAGATCACCGGCATGCTGCTGTGGATCGCGATTGCCGCGGTCTTCTTCAGCCGAATCTACATGGGCCTGGGCGCCGGGATGATCCTCAGCGAGATCATCGAGGACTTCGCCCTGTCGCCCTATACGGTGATCATCGTCATGGTGCTGAGCTTCTTCGTGCTGGGGATGTTCCTGGATGACTTCGCCATCCTCTTTATCACCATCCCCCTCTATGTGCCCATCGTGCGGGAACTGGGCTTCGACACCACCTGGTTCGCGGTGCTGTTTATCCTCAGCATGCAGTCCGCCTACCTAACGCCACCCTTCGGCTACAACCTCTTCTACATGCGCTCGGTGGCGCCCAAGTCGATCACCATCACCGATATCTATCGCTCGGCCCTGCCCTTCGTGGGCCTGCAGATCCTCGGCCTGGCGCTGATCATCATCTTCCCGAGCATCGCCCTGTGGCTGCCGGAGCTGCTCTTCTAGCCCCGCCACGCCACCCGGCACAACCTGCTGCGCTTTCCGCCCCCTCTCCAGAGGGGGCTTTTTTGTCTCTGCGGAGCCACTCAGGGGCCGCCATGCTAGGCTGGGCTTGAATTCACAAAAGGCGATAAAGGAAGACGACGTGAATGCATCCTTGGAGTGCCTGGGCAGGCTCAGGGTCGGGCATAGCAAGGGAGTGCCGGCCCCCAACAAGCCCTGCCTCTTGCTGGCGATCATCTGCGAAATCCAGGCGGGGCATATCGCCTCTCCCCGGGTCACCATCGATGACCGGCTGATCGCCCGCTATCACGACCTTTATGAAGCAGCCACCGGGAACAGGTCGTCCGCCAACCCCCAGCTTCCCCTCTGGCATCTGAGAAATGACCAGGGCCCATCGGGCCCCCTCTGGTCGCCGGAGTTCACGGACAGCCTGAGCGCCGTGGAGCCACAACTCGGCCAGCCCAAGTCCCTCAGGAAGCTTCGGGAGCGCTTTACCAGTGCCCGACTGGACGCCACCCTCTTCGAGGCCCTCCGGAGTGAACCTGTCTCGCGAGAGGCGTGCGCCCTGCTGGTATCTCGTTACTTCTCCGCCGCCCCGAAAGCCTACCAGGCACTGCACACCTACCTGACCACGGCACTGGAAAGCGGCAACTATGAGCGGCATCCCGAGCGACTGAAAGGCAGTGTGAAAGAACAAAGCCAGACCTATGCCCGCTCCGCCGCCTTTCGCTCCTTGGTGCTGGAGGCCTACGACTACCGCTGCGCAGCAAGCCGCCTGCGCTATATCACACCGGACTATCGCTACCTGGTGGAGGCCGCCCACCTGATCCCCTTCGCCGAGAGCCAGGACGATCGACCGACCAACGGCATCGCCCTGACGCCCAACCTGCACTGGGCCATGGACAACCAGTTGATCGCCCCGGGACCGGACCATCGCTGGCACGTCAGCCCCGGTATCGACACGCTGAATAGCGATAATCGCTGGCTCTGCGACCTGGACGACCACCCGCTGGTGCTGCCCAGGGATCCCGACCGCCAGCCCTGCCGCGAGGCGCTGGCCTGGCGCCTGGAACGCTTGCTGAGTTGACGCCCCGAAACGGCCAGGCCCCGGTATCTGGGGATACCGGGGCCTGGTGGGCTCGTCGAGGGAGGAGGCCGCTTAGGGCTTCATATCCTCGAAGAACTTCTTCACGCCGTCGAAGAAGCTCTTCTTGCGCGGCGAGTGGCTATTGGATTCGCCGAGGCTCTCCTGGAACTTGCGCAGCAGCTCCTTCTGCTCCTCGGAGAGGCTGATCGGGGTCTCCAGTACCACTCGGCACAGCAGGTCGCCGGCGGGGCCGCCGCGCACCGGCTTGACGCCCTTGCCCTTGAGGCGGAACAGCTTGCCGGTCTGGGTCTCGGCGGGAATCTTCAGCTTGACCCGGCCGTCCAGGGTCGGCACCTCCAGTTCGCCGCCCAACGCCGCGTCGACGAAGTTGATCGGCACCTCGCACTGCAGGTGGCGACCGTCGCGCTGGAAGATCGGGTGCGGCTTGATGGCCACCTGGACGTAGAGGTCCCCGGGGGGGCCGCCGTTGACGCCACTCTCGCCCTCGCCGTTCAGGCGAATGCGGTCGCCGGTATCGACCCCCGCGGGAATCTTCACCGACAGGGTGCGGGTCTCGCGCACCCGGCCCTCGCCGTGGCACTTGTGGCAGGGCACCTTGATGTGCTGACCGCTGCCGTGACAGGTCGGGCAGGTCTGCTGCACGGCGAAGAAGCCCTGCTGCATGCGCACCTGGCCATGACCGTTACAGGTGGGGCAGGTCTCCTTGGTGGAGCCGGGCTCGGCGCCCTCGCCGTCACAGCGCTCGCACTCCACATGGCGCGGCACGCGGATATCGACGCTGGTGCCGGTGACGGCATCTTCCAGGTCGAGCTCCAGGTTGTAGCGCAGGTCGCTGCCGCGCTGGGGGGCGTTGGGGTTACGCCGGCCACCACCGCCGCCACCGAAGATATCGCCGAACACATCGCCGAAGATATCGCTGAAGCCGCCGGCCCCGGCGCCACCGAAGCCACCGCCGCCGAAGCCGCCGGCCTGGCCGTCGACGCCGGCATGACCGAACTGGTCATAGGCGGCGCGCTTCTCGCCGTCGGCCAGCACCTCGTAGGCCTCGGAGACCTCGCGAAACTTCTCCGCCGAGGTATCGTCGTCCGGGTTACGGTCGGGGTGATACTTCTGGGCCAGGCGTCGGTAGGCCTTCTTGATCTCTTTCTGGTCGGCACCGCGCTCTACGCCCAGCACCTCATAATAATCGCGTTTGGACATCGGTCTGTCCGCCTCCGTCGCGGCACCGCGGAAACACCAACGCGGGAGTCAGGCCCCCGCGCTGGTGTCATCCTTGATGCCGATGTCGTGGTTTACTGCTTTTTCTGGTCGTCGTTGACTTCTTCGTACTCGGCGTCGACCACGTCATCGTCCTGCTTGGCACCGGCGTCCTGCGCCTCGCCACCGGCCTGCTGGGCGGCCTCGGCCTGCTCGGCGTACATCTTCTGGGCGACCTGGCCGGAGGCCTCGGTGAGCTTGTCCAGCTTGGCCTGAATCTCGTCCTTGTCGTCGCCCTTCAGCGCCTCCTCGAGCTCGCCGATGGCGCTCTCGATGGCCTGCTTCTCCTCGTCGCTGGCCTTGTCGCCGGCTTCCTCCAGGGTCTTCTTGGAGGCGTGGATCATGCCGTCGGCCTGGTTGCGCAGGGCCACCAGCTCCTCGAACTTCTTGTCCTCGTCGGCATGCGCCTCGGCGTCGCGGACCATCTGTTCGATCTCGTCATCGGAGAGGCCGCTGGAGGCCTTGATGACGATCGACTGCTCCTTGCCGGTAGCCTTGTCCTTGGCGGAGACGTGCAGGATGCCGTTGGCGTCCAGGTCGAAGGCGACCTCGATCTGCGGCACGCCGCGCGGCGCCGGCGGGATGTCGGCCAGGTCGAAGCGACCCAGGGACTTGTTGCCGCCCGCCTGCTTGCGCTCGCCCTGCAGCACGTGGATGGTCACGGCGGTCTGGTTGTCATCCGCGGTGGAGAAGGTCTGGGTCTTCTTGGTCGGGATGGTGGTGTTCTTCTCGATCAGCGGCGTCATCACGCCACCCAGGGTCTCGATCCCCAGGGTCAGCGGAGTCACGTCGAGCAGCAGCACGTCCTTGACGTCACCGCCCAGCACGCCGCCCTGGATCGCCGCACCCACGGCCACGGCTTCGTCCGGGTTGACGTCCTTGCGGGCGTCCTTGCCGAAGAACTCGGCCACGCTCTTCTGCACCAGCGGCATGCGAGTCTGGCCGCCGACCAGGATGACATCATCGATCTCGGACGCGGACAGGCCGGCATCGGCCAGGGCGGTCTTGCAGGGCGCCAGGGAGCGCTTGACCAGCTCCTCCACCAGCGACTCCAGCTTGGCCCGGGTCACCTTGACGTTGAGGTGCTTGGGACCGGTGTTGTCGGCGGTGATGTAGGGCAGGTTGACGTCGGTCTGCTGGGCGCTAGAGAGCTCGATCTTGGCCTTCTCGGCGGCTTCCTTGAGGCGCTGCATGGCCAAGTTGTCGCCGGACAGGTCGATGCCGCTGTCGGCCTTGAACTGATCGACCAGGTAGTTGATCAGGTGCATATCGAAGTCTTCGCCACCCAGGAAGGTGTCGCCGTTGGTGGCCAGCACCTCGAACTGGGTCTCGCCGTCGACGTCGGCCACTTCGATGATGGAGATATCGAAGGTGCCGCCCCCCAGGTCATAGACCGCGATGGTCTTGTCGCCGCGGGACTTGTCCATGCCGTAGGCCAGGGCCGCCGCGGTCGGCTCGTTGATGATGCGCTTGACCTCGAGGCCGGCGATGCGGCCGGCATCCTTGGTGGCCTGACGCTGGCTGTCGTTGAAGTAGGCCGGCACGGTGATGACCGCCTCGGTGACTTCCTCACCCAGGTAGTCTTCCGCGGTCTTCTTCATCTTCTTCAGCACTTCGGCGCTGACCTGCGGCGGCGCCAGCTTCTTGCCCTTCACCTCGACCCAGGCGTCGCCGTTGTCGGCCTCGGTAATGGCGTAGGGCACCATCTTGATGTCCTTCTGAACGACGTCGTCCTTGAAGCGGCGACCGATCAGGCGCTTGATGGCATAGAGGGTGTTCTGCGGGTTGGTGACCGCCTGGCGCTTGGCCGCCTGACCCACTAGGGTCTCGCCATCATCGGTGTAGGCGATGATGGACGGCGTGGTGCGGCCACCTTCGGCGTTCTCGATGACTTTGGCGCTGTCGCCGTCGAGCACGGCCACACAAGAGTTGGTGGTCCCCAGGTCAATACCGATGATGCGTCCCATAGGAAATCCTCGAAAAGTCGTGATCTTGAATTCGTGCGTTGCGGCCTTCGCCGCGGCGTTGTGCTGTATGTGGGGGAGGCCTTACGGCTTTTCAAGCCCCCTCTTGCGGCTCAACCGACGGACTGGCTGACCACCACCATGGCCGGGCGCACCAGGCGCCCGTTGAGCAGATAGCCCTTCTGCATCACGTCCATGACGGTGTTGGGCTCCAACTCGGGGTTGGGCACCATGGCCATGGCCTCGTGCACCTGTGGATCGAAAGGCTCGCCGGCGGGCTCCACCATCTCGACGCCGAACTTGGTCAGCACATCGCGCTGCATCTTCAGGGTCATGGCCACCCCTTCGCGGTGAGCCTCGCTGGCCTCCTCGTCCATGGCCTCCAGGGCCTTCTCCAGGCTGTCCACCACCGGCAGCAGCTCCTTGACGAACTTCTCCAGGGCGAACTTACGCGCCTTCTCCGCCTCCTGCTCGGCACGGCGGCGCACGTTCTGGGCCTCGGCGGCGGCACGCAGGGCCTGATCCTTGGCCTCGGCCAGGCCCTGCTCCAGCTCCTCGACCCGGGCCGCCAGCACCTCGGCCTCGGGGTTGTCGCTGGGCTCGCCCTGGCTCTCGGCTTGCTCGACCGCCTCGGCGGCGGACTCCACCTCGCCCTCCACGGGCTGCGCTTCGGCCTCCCGTTCCTGGCGCATCAGTTCCTCGTCCAGTGGGGTCTGCGGGTCTTTGGCCATGGGTATCTCCTGACGTCGGCGGCGGCGCGAAGCCACCACGCTTGGGGTTGAGCTTGAGTTGCTCCCTGATATGGGGATGCCGGCGGCGATCTCAAGGGAGGAATCGCGGGAGCATTGTCGTCGCCCTTGGGCTACTGTATAAAACACTGTATAAAAGAACAGACTGACTCGCCGGTCCCGCCGCACGACCCAGGGAGGAATAGGCCATGCTGGTGCAGCTTGCGATCCACGATTACGCCATCGTCGACGACCTGGAACTGGACCTGGGTGGCGGCATGACCGCCATTACCGGGGAGACCGGCGCCGGCAAGTCGATCCTGTTGGGCGCCCTGGGGCTGTGCCTGGGCGAGCGCGCCGATGCCGGCAGCGTGCGCCACGGCGCCGAGCGCGCCGACCTCAGCGCCCGCTTCGAGATCAGCGCCCTGCCCGAGGCGCGCGCCTGGCTGGAGGCTCGGGACCTGCCCGCCGACGACTGCCTACTGCGCCGGGTAGTCACCGCCAATGGTCGCTCCAAGGCATGGATCAACGGCCAGCCCGCCACCGTGGCCGACCTGCGCGGCCTCGGCGAGCGCCTGATCCAGGTGCATGGCCAGCACGCCCACCAGGCGCTGCTGCGCGAGGAGACCCACCTCAGCCTGCTCGATGACTTCGCCGGCCAGGCCGGCGCCGCCGCCGAGCTGGCCGAGACCTTCCGCCAGTGGCAGGCCAGTCGCCGACGCCTCAAGCGCCTGGCCGAGAGCGGCGAGGAACTGGCCGCCCGACGCCAGTTGCTGCGCTACCAGGTGGATGAGCTCGATGCCCTGGCCCTGGCCGACGGCGAGCTGGAGACCCTAGAACAGGAACAGGAGACCCTGGCCCATGCCGAGGAGAGCCTGCGTGAGGCGCAGTTCGCCGCCCAGTGCTGCGACGACGACGAAGGCGGTGCCCTGGCCCTGCTGCACCAGGCGGCCAGCCGCCTGAGCGTGCTGCCGGGCAGCGATCGCGGCGCCCTGGCCGAGGCCCTGGGCCTGCTCGAGGAGGCGCAGATCCAGGTCGGCGAGGCGAGCCGCGAACTGCAGCGCTTCGCCGATACCACCGAGCTGGACCCGGAGCGTCTGGCCTGGGTGGATGGCCGCCTGGGCGAAGTGCATCGCATCGCCCGCAAGCATCATTGCCTGCCCGAGGAACTGACCGAGCTGCACCAGCGCCTGGCGACGGAGCTGGGCGGCCTGGAGGGCGGCGAAGGGGACCTGGAGCAACTCGCCACCGAGGTGGAGACCCTGGGCGAACGGTGGCGCCAGCAGGCCAAGGCCCTGTCGAAGGCACGTCGCGAGGCCGCCGGCCGGCTGGCCAAGGCGGTGCAGCAGCAACTGACCTTCCTGGCCATGGGCAAGGCCCGCTTCGAGGTGCGAGTCGGCGAGCGGGAGGCCCCCGCCGCCGAGGGCCTGGACCGCGTCGCCTTCCTGATCGCCGCCAACCCGGGGCAACCGCCCCGCCCCCTGGCCAAGGTGGCCTCCGGCGGCGAACTGTCGCGGATCAGCCTGGCCATCCAGGTCGTGGCCGCCAGCCACTCCACCATTCCCAGCCTGGTCTTCGACGAGGTCGACGTGGGCATCTCCGGCGCCACCGCGGAGATCGTCGGCCAGTTGCTCAAGCGCCTGGGCGCCGCGGGCCAGGTGCTGACGGTGACCCACCTGCCCCAGGTGGCCGCCCAGGCCCACCAGCACCTGCATATCGAGAAGCAGGCCAAGCGTGACACCACCCTGACCCGTATGGCGCTGCTGGATGGCGCCGGCCGGGTACGCGAACTGGCGCGGATGCTGGGTGGGGTAAATCTCTCGGACCAGACCCTGGCCCATGCCCGAGAGATGCTCGACGCCAGCCAGCGTCCGCACCACTAGGTAGCCAGGAGCGCTGGCTGGCGGCTCTCGATGCCCCGCCAGCGCCCGCGCCATCGAGGCCACTCCGCCACGCCCCAGCCCAAACGCACTCGGCCCCGATCAAGGATCGGGGCCGAGCGATATCAGGGCGAGGCGGTCCGCTTACTTCTTCTGGATGCCTTCCTGGCGGGTCGCCTTGGAGCCCTTGGGGCGCACATAGAGTACCAGGGCATGATCGACGAGTTCGAAGCCGTGCTCCTCGGCGATCTCCTGCTGACGACGCTCGATGGTCTCATCGAAGAACTCGATGATCTCACCGCTTTCCAGACACACCATATGGTCATGGTGCTCGTCATGGGAGAGCTCGAAGACGGCGTGACCGCCATCGAAGTTGTGACGCATTACCAGGCCGGCGGACTCGAACTGGGTCAGCACCCGGTAGACGGTGGCCAGGCCAACGTCCTCACCGGCGTCCAACAGGGCTTTGTAAACATCCTCGGCACTCAGGTGACGGTCACTGGTGTTCTCGAGGATCTGCAGGATCTTGACGCGCGGCAGGGTCACCTTGAGCCCGGCCTTGCGCAATTCATGGTTCTGGTCGGCCATGGTTGCTCTTCGCAGTAAGGTGTAGGGTCGGGTATGATCGACCAAATCAACGATAGTGAAGAACAGGCGCAAATGCAAAAGCTGATTAAAACAGTCACCCTTTCCGTCGCCCTGACCCTGGTCAGCGGCTGCAGCTATTTCGGCGTCTACAAGCGTGACCTGCCCCAGGGCAACCTGGTGGAGCAGAGCGTCGTGGAACGGCTGCAACCCGGCATGAGCCGTAGCCAGGTGCGCCAGCTGATGGGCAGCCCGCTACTGGAGGCCCCCTTCGATGCCGACCAGTGGGACTATGTGTTCCGCCTCGACAAGGCCTATGGCGGCGTGGAGCAGCGCCGGGTCACCCTGACCTTCGTCAACGACCGCCTGGCGGACGTGACGACCCAGGGCGACCTCTCCGGAGATATCGAGCTGCCCACCGGGGAGTGACTCCCCGGCCACCTCAGCCTCCGGCGGCCCGTTGCCGCCGCGCCGCCTTGGGGTCGATCTGCAGGGGGCGGTAGATCTCGACCCGATCGCCCTCCCGCAGGGCATGGGCTTCGGGGTCGCGCAGCGCCTTGCCGAAGATGCCCAGTTGCGCCGCCTCGAAGGTCTCGGCGGGCAGCTCGGGAAACTGCTCATGGATGCGCGATAACCGCACCGCCTGGCGAGGCGTGGTGCCCGGCGCCACGTCCAGGGCGACGATGCGCTGCTTCTCCGGCAGCGCGAACGCCACCTCGATGCTCAGCGATTCAGTAGCGGCCATAGAGGTCGTCGGCGCGACGCGTGAAGGAGTCCACCAGTTGGCCGGCCACCTGCTGGAAGAGTCGGCCGAAGGCCATGCCCAGCAGCCGGCTGGCGAACTCGAACTCCAGCTCCAGGCTCACCTTGCAGGCATTCTCGCCCATCGGCGTGAACAGCCAGCGCCCCTGCAGGCGGCGAAAGGGGCCACGCACCAGGGAGAGCTCGATGCGCTCCGGGGCATGCAGGTCGTTGCGGGTGGTGAAGCTCTGCTCGATGCCCGCCTTGGCCAGGGTCAGTTCCCCCACCAGATGGGCCTCGTCCTGCTCCAGCAGCCGGGCATAGCGACAGCCCGGCAGGAACTCCGGGTAGCTTTCGAAATCATTGACCAGATCGAACATGGCCTGGGGGGAGTGCCGCACGAGGGCGGACCGATTGACCGTAGGCATCTACCTCTCCGCTGACTTTACAGGGCCCTGGGCGTATCATGAGTGGTTGTTTTGCTCGAATGGTATCACGCTTCCCTCCCTGTCGGAGGGGCCAGCTAACGCTAGATCACGACACGAGGTTCCATGGCCAAGAAAGGCAAGGGCAAGGGCCCCGGCAGCAATGTCATCGCCCAGAACAAGAAGGCGCGCTTCGAATACCATATTGACGAGACCTTCGAGGCCGGCCTGGCGCTGGCCGGCTGGGAGGTCAAGAGCCTGCGCGCCGGCAAGGCCCAGCTCACCGACACCTATATCCTGGTGCGGCGCGGCGAGGCCTGGCTGATGGGCTGTCATATCACCCCGCTGAACACCGCCAGCACCCACGAGATCGCCGATCCGACGCGTACCCGCAAGCTGCTGCTGCACAAGAAGGAGATCGCCAAGATCTTCTCGCGCACCCAGGACAAGGGCCACACCTGCGTCCCCCTCAAGCTCTACTGGAAGGGTAGCCGGGTGAAGTGCGAACTGGCCCTGGTGACCGGCAAGAAGCTGCATGACAAGCGGGCCACCGAGAAGGATCGCGACTGGAATCGTCAAAAGGGTCGCATCATGCGGGAACATGCCAAGGCCTAGGCTGTCATAACCTCGGGCAAGCTGATAGAATGCCCAGTTATGGGGGCGACATGGCTTCGACGCCGGTGACAACCCTTGAGGTGCATGCCGAGAGCGTGATGTATCTCGTAAATCCAACATCACAATTAAATAGTCGCAAACGACGAAAACTACGCTCAGGGCGCGCTGGCAGCTTAAACGCTGTTAGCTTCTTGTCCGGCCCCAACGCGATGTGCCCATTCATCGCCGAGGGGATACGAGCCAAGACTGATGGGATCGCGTCCGGTGACGTCTTCACGCCGGTCGTTAAACTCTCGAAGAATCGCGCGTCTGGATCCTGCTCGTCGGAGCCAGCCGTGTTAAATCAAAAGACGAAACTAAGCATGTAGAGCTGATAGGCGAGTGCCGGCGGACGCGGGTTCGATCCCCGCCGCCTCCACCAACCACAGGTTTCATGGCACGACACGCCAGAAACCGCAAGAACAGGGGCCTTCGGGCCCCTTTCTTGTGTACGGACGCCGGCTTCCTGGCGGGGCCGTTGCCGTTGCCGGGTACACGCTAGGGGCAGCTGACGGAGGGTCGCGGCGGCGCGAGGCTCGCCAACTGCTGCCTAGCCGCACGCGTCGTGTTCAGGAGCAGGCAGGCGATCGTCATCGGGCCCACGCCACCGGGCACCGGGGTAATGGCCCCCGCCGTGCGAGAGACCGCATCGAACGCCACGTCACCCACGAGCTTTCTCGTGCCCTCCACCTCGACGGCATTGATACCGACATCGATGACCGTCGCGCCGGGCTTGATCCAGTCGGCCCCGACGAGCCCCGGCCGGCCGGCGGCGGCGATCACGATATCGGCGTTGCGACACAGCGACTCGATCTCCTGCGTGCGCGAATGCGCCATGGTCACGGTACAGTCTGCCTGCAACAGCAGTGCCGCCATCGGCTTGCCGACGATATTGGAGCGCCCCACCACTACCGCATGCTTCCCCCTCAGCTCGGGCATGACCCGATGCAGCATGATCATGCAGCCTTGGGGCGTGCATGGCACCAGCGATGCCTGCCCGGCGGCGAGCGCTCCGACATTGAGCGGGTGAAAGCCATCGACGTCCTTGGCCGGATTGATGGCGGCGATCACCTCGTCCTCATCGAGGTGTGACGGCAGGGGCAGCTGCACCAGGATACCGTGCACCTGGGAGTCATGATTCAACCGATCGATCAGCCGATTCAGCTCCCCCTGAGTGGTTCCGGCATCCAGACGATGCAGGATGGACCCCATCCCCGCCTCTTTCGCTCGCTTCACCTTGTTTCTCACGTACACTTGGCTGGCGGGATCCTCACCCACCAGCACCACGGCGAGCGTCGGCACTACGTTATGCTCGCTCCGGAGGCGCTCGACTTCACAGGCAACGTCCTGAAGCACCTGGTTCGAGAGCCGTTTCCCGTCGATTAATTGGGCCATGACATCCTCCGCGACTACTTGAAAATGACGGTCTTGTTGCCCGACAGGAAAACCCGATGCTCGGCATGCAGTTTCACGGCCCGTGCCAGTGCGACCGTTTCGGTATCCCGCCCCAAGGCAACCAGCTCTTCCGGGTAGTAGGCATGGTTTACCGGCTGGACGGACTGCTCGATGATCGGGCCTTCGTCCAGGTCGGCGGTCACGTAGTGCGCGGTGGCCCCGATCAGCTTGACGCCACGCTCGAACGCCTGATGATAGGGCTTGGCCCCCTTGAAGCCGGGCAGGAAGGAGTGATGGATATTGATGGCCCTGCCATGAAGCCGTTCACACAGGCTATCGGACAGCACCTGCATATAGCGCGCCAGCACCACCAGCTCGGTGCCGGTTTCGTTGACGATATTGAGCAGCTCGGCCTCTTTTTCGGGCTTGGTCTCCTGTGTCACCGGCAGGTGAACGAAGCGAATGCCTTCCCGCTCGGCGATCGGACGCAGATCCAGGTGGTTGGACACCACCGCGGTGATCTCGATATTCAGTTCACCCTTGCGATGGCGATAGAGCAGGTCGACGAGGCAGTGGTCGAACCGAGAGACCATGATCAACACCTTGGTCGGCCGAAGGGCATCATGCATTGCCCAGTCCAACCCAAACTTTTCGGCCACATCGACGAACCCGGCATGCAGGTCTTCGAAGGCATGCTGAGCGTCCGGAAGAATGCTGAACACGCTTCTCATAAAGAACTGGCCGGTGACCTTGTCATCGAACTGTGCCAGCTCGACGATATTGCAGCCACGTTCTGACAGGTATGAGGTGATTCCGGAAACGATACCCGTCCCGGTTTCGCAACTGACGGTGAGGACGAATTGATTGTTCTGATCCAGGGAGGTTTTCATAACAGGAACCCCTATACTTCGATGGTTGTTTTACGGCACGTCGGATAGCCACCTTGCCCCTACTATCTGGCCAGCATGACTGTGGGCGAGATATCAGGCTGTTTACTGGCTGAGTTTTTATTCCGCGACATTAGGCATGCTGTTTTTCCAACGCTTTATTGCAAGAGGGAGACCATGGTGCTCGGTCACCTAAGACGCCCGATTTCTCGATGATGTCTGCGACATAGGCCTCCTGCCGGTGGGCCATCACATGGACGCCACTGACCCCCTCGATCTCTCGCAGCTGCTGGATAAGCTCGATACAGATATTTCGTCCCTCCACTCTCTGATCCCTGGCCCCTTCTAATCGCCGAATAATGGCATCCGGAATATGTACCCCCGGGACATGCCTGCGCATCCACTCTGCCGTCCTCGCCGAGGCCAGCGGGCCCACCCCAGGAAGAATAAAGCACTTATCAAGCAGCCCAAGATCCCGGGACTGATCCATGAAGGCCCGAAAACGAGACAGATCAAAGCAGTATTGCGTCTGAATGAACTGAGCCCCCGCCGCGATCTTCTTCGCCAACCGATGGGGCCGAAAGCCGTGAGGCGGCACGAAGGGGTTCTCCGCGGCACCGAGAAAGACCCTCGGTGGATCGCTGAGCGCTCTTCCGCTGGCAAAGACCTGCTTGTCGCGCAACCCGGCGACCGTCTCCAATAGCGACATGGAGTCCAGATCGAATACCGGCTTGGCTTGCGGGTGGTCCCCTACCTGGACGCCATCCCCCGTCAGGCAGAGGATATTGTTGATACCAAGCGCCGCCCCGCCCAGGACATCTCCTTGTATGGCAATCCGGTTCCTGTCGCGGCAGGAGACTTGCATTACCGTCTCGTAACCCCGCCGCGATAGCAGCGCACACATCGCCACGCTGGACATATGACAGTTGGCCCCGGATCCATCGGTGGCGTTCATGGCATCCACGTACCCGTCGAATACACGGGCCCGGGCATAGACCTCCTCTGGGTTCGCCGAATCAGGAGGCGCGAGTTCCGCGGTGACGGCAAACTGCCCGGCCCTCAACACACGCTCCAGCCGTCCGGAAGAGCTATGGCCCAACCCATCGGATACCCGCTTGTCATGATCGACGCCAATAGTCATGTTCACCTCGCAGCCTCCCGATGTCGTTCGCCCGATTCCGATGCGTCACGCGCCACGCGCAGCCAGGACGAACTCCCCTTCAGGCGATGATCGACCGGCAGTTGCACCACCCGTATCGCATCGCCCCCTCGCATCTTGCGGCTGCCCTCCCAGGCCTCCACCCAGACACAGCGCTTCTCGGGGTAGACCTCACAGTTCCCGTTCTGCAGGACACCACCACAGGGGCCATTACGCATGGTCTTGGGGCAGTTCATGGAACAGGACATGCCGGTCGCACTGAGAGCGCACTGACCGCACATCTGGCAGTCGAACAGCAGCCCCTTGCAGAGCCTCTCCAGCTTGCCCATCGGTTTTTCTGCACGCCGATAACCCACCGACTTCCACAGCGGATGCAGCTTGACGACCACCGGCTCGAAGGCCCGATAGGTGAGCTCAAACACTCTCGCGTGTCGTGCGGCCCATAAACGAAGGGAATACACAAGCGTCTCCTGCCACGGCAGCACCGCCGTGGAGCCAATTGTTGCATCCTGGGTTCATGACACCTCCCTGGTGGATCGCTCACCCAGGACCCGAATGCCCCCATCGAGGAGGGGCCACTCGGCGAGCGCCGCTTGACGGTCACCGGCTTCCACCAGATCCCACGGCCTCGGTACGGGGTGGGCCCTGGCTTGCCGAGATGGCCCGGGCCCCCTCCCGGTCATCTCGGCTGGCGATCCCGGGCCTCCTAACGCGACTTGACGGCGCCTCATGCATCCCCCCGGTCGCTCGCCCGATAGATCGCTCCTCAGGCGGATACGGCGATCTTCTTCTTGGGGTCGAAGAAGGGCTTTTCGACAACCCGCGCCTTCGCCGGCCCCGACAGGGTCTGGACTTCCAGCTCGGTTCCGAGGCGAGCATGCTCAACGGCCACCATGGCCAGGGCGATATTCTGCTCGAGCCGCGGGGAGTAGACCGCGGACGTGACCTTGCCGACGACCTCGCCATGGTGACTGATCGACCAGAAGGAGGTATTCGGCCCCTTGAGCGGCGCGGCGTCGATCACCAGGCCCACCTGCTGGCGGCTCACGCCATTCTCGCGAATACGCTGCAGGGCCGCCTTGCCGATGAAGTCGGCTTCCATATCCGGGTTCACCAGTCGCTCCATCCCCAGCTCGTACGGGTTGGTACCGATATCGGCATCGGCGTGGTAGGAGAGCATCCCGCCTTCGATACGGCGAATGGAGGAGGTGTGTCCGGGCTGCAATCCGAAGGGCTGCCCCGCCGCCATGATTCTCTCCCACAGCTCGTCGCCGCGGGAGCCATCCTGAAGATACAGCTCATAGCCCAGCTCGCTAGACCAGCCGGTACGCGAGACGATCAGCGGAATACCGTCGAGCTCCAGCTCGCGAAGCCAGTAGTAGCGAAGGTCCATGATGCCCTCGCCGAAGAGGGTCTTCATGATCTCGCCGGACTTCGGCCCCTGCAACTGCAAGGGAGACACATCGGGCTCGCGGATAGTCACCTCGAGACCGGAGTGGATCGCCACGCCCTGGGCCCACAACAAGATGTCGCTATCGGCCAATGAGATCCAGAAGTGGTTCTCTGCCAGACGCAGCAGAATGGGGTCATTCAGGATGCCACCATCGGCATTGGTGATAAGAATGTACTTGCACTGCCCGACGGCCATCTCCGACAGATCACGCGGCGTCAGCAGCTGCACGAACTGAGCCGCATCGGGCCCAGTGATTTCCACCTGACGCTCGGCGGCAACATCGCAAAGGATCGCATCGTTAACGAGGTTCCAGAAATTCTGCTCCGGGTCGCCGAAGTCACGCGGGATATACATGTGGTTATATACCGAAAAGGCCGTTGCCCCCCAACGTACCGTCGCATCGAAGTAGGGAGACTTTCGGATTTGTGTCCCGAACCCGAAATCAGATTTCTTTTCCATCTTGACTACATTGCTGGGCGTGACGTTTGTCATGACAGCTACCTTTATTGTGATATAGAACTCACTGTGCTGCTCGAACTCACTTATTCGGCACCGCTGACTATAGACCCAGGCGACATTGAAAGTCGGCCTAAAAGCGAACAGAAACCAGCATGAACGGGCCAAGATTCGGCCGGCCGCAGACCGTTTAGCCTAGCCCCAACCGGATGCGACCCCGCCGTCTTCAACAGCGCCACCACCGGTCGTCCCGGCCGACAAGCGACGGCCCTCGGACGACGAGCCCCAGGGGCGGACGGAAGCTCGACGACGGCAGGTCGCCATCGCCACAAAAGTCACTCAACCACATGATAAATATGAAGTTATTTCATGCACCCATAGGAAAGGCCGCATAACGGTGGGGAAGCCCACCCGCCTGCGTTGTCGCGCGCCAGGGCGTGGCGCTTACCGCGCGGAGAGAGACTCGGCGAGGAGGGAGAAACTAGTCGTCGTGGTTAGCCATCAGGCTGGAGAGATTGAGCTGTGTCGACTTTATCTCTCGGGTACCGATATATGTCATATAACGCGCGATGCCCAGCTCTTCCGAAAGCAGCCGATCCATGACATTTTGAAAGGCGGAAAGACTAGGCGCCACGACCTTCAAGACATAGTCCATTCCGCCCCCCGTCGCCATGCACTCGACGATCTCATCGACTCGAGCGATATAATCTTCGAAACGCGTGAAATTGGACTTTCGATGGCCTTCGAGCGAAACGGTCACCACTACCGTGGTAGAGTTCGCAATCTTATCGATAGCAATATCCGCGTGATACCCGCGTATCAGGCCGGCTTCTTTCAACCGGGTAAAGCGAATCCAGCATGGCGTCGGCGACAGGTTGACGATTTCCGAGAGCTTGGTCTTGCTAAGCTGTCCATGCAGCTGCAGTGCGCGCAGAATACGAATGTCCGCCGCATCGATGGCAACTTTCCTCATTGATTCTCAGCCTTCATTGTCGTTCCTGTGGGCATGACTGATTCAGGAGTGAGGTAAGCCTTCTCGGCAAGAGTGGCAACGACGAGTCGCAACACAACAAAACCTGCATTCCATGAATATAATAGTCGAGATATTCATGGACGCCCCCAGGCCACCTTCCGCCAGAGGCCAGGAATCTACCGATGCTGGCCGACCACGGAAGAGCGTCGCAGTACCCGACGACTCGAAGGGCACGATAGCATATTGCCTTGCGCCGTAAAGGAAGAACCCCAGGGCGGATCGCTGGCGATATGGCGGCGATGGCCCAGCAGGCGGGACGGCGCGAAGCGACGTCTCACGCCGCTCCGGGCCTGCCCTTGTTGGTTGGATGCAGGACTGCCCGAACGCGGGTGGATAGCCTAAGGCGATAGGCTAAGGCTCTCCTTCTCCGCTTCGTGGCGCCTGCGTTTTTTCTGGGCATCGATCAAGACGTCTCTCAGCAGCTCTTCGGCACTGGGGTGGTAGACGGGCATCGCCAGTACCTGCTCCGCCGTCATGCCGTGCGTGATGGCCAGGGCCAGCAGGTGTGCCAGGTGTTCGGCCTGATGTCCCAGCAGCTCGGCACCGAGGATAGTGCCGGTGTGTGCGTCCAGATAGACCTGGATATGCCCTTGCACCTTGTTCCAGACCACATGGCGGGGGCTGGTGAACGGCAGCTCACCGATCACGATCTCGCGACCCTGAAGTTGCCGGAAGCTCTGACCAATGACGGCGATCTGGGGATCGGTGAAGAAGACCATCAACGGCGTCCGACGCACCGCCGGCGTCGAGTCTGGATAGCTCAATGCATTGCCGGCGGCGATGCGTCCCTCGTCGTAGGCTTCATGCCATACCGGCAGGTCATCGGTGGCATCCCCGGCAATGAAGAGGGGCAGGTCACCGCAGCGCATCGTCTGTGGGTCGAAGCGCACCGCGCCAGACTCGGAGACGTCGACGCCCGCCTGCTCCAGCCCCAACCGGTCCAGGTTGGACTCCCGCCCCGTGGCGACCAGGACCCGTTCGAACACCCGGGTGATGCGCTGGCCGTTCGACGACTCATACTCGATCCAGGCGCCTTCCGCGTCTTCCCAGGTACTCAGCACCCGGCCGCTGGGGTGGATATCCAGTTCGCCGGCGAGGAGATCGAGCGCACGGCGCTGCATGGTCGGGTGGGTAAGGGCGTTGATTCGGCCGGAGCGGCCGTAGAGGGTCGTTTTGACCCCCAATCGATGGAGGGCCTGGCCCAGCTCCAGCGCAATGACGCCCATGCCAATCACCGCGACCGAACGGGGCAGGTCCTCCAGCTCGAAGATCGTGTCGCTGGTGAGGACCCGGGACATCACGGGCTCGAACACCGCGCCGATCGCCGGCCGGGAGCCACAGGCGAGGATGATCTTCTCCGCCCTGACCTCGACCGACTCGCCCACCATCAGCCGGCCCGGGCCGATAAAGCGAGCTCGCCCCTCGAGCTTGTGATGCGCCGGAATCTTGTCGACGTAGCCGAGGTTGCGAGCGACGAAGCGATGGTCTCGTTCTCGGCGCAGCCGTTCCAGCACCCGGCGGCCGTCCACCTGCCCCGAGGCGGGCACCCCGAAGCAATCGCTGGTGTGCAGGTGATGGGCGTAATCGGCGGCGGTGATCAGCAGCTTGCTGGGCATGCAGCCGACCCTGGCGCAGGTGGTGCCGTAGGGGCCATCCTGGATCATTACCAGGCTGTCGGTCTCGCGGCTGATCGTCGCATAGGCGCCCAACCCACTGGTGCCGGCACCGATAATGGCATATTCCACATTCCTGGTCTTCATGATCAATCACCCCATCCCACATGACGTCACGACCCCTGCAGGCTAAGCGGGGGCCGTCGCGGGGGTAAAGTGATAGTTCCTAAGCGTTTGACTTACCTTTTGTCATTCATCTCTGCCCATATCACTCACCGAGACTTCGTATTTTCCCTTCATATCGCTGCCGACTGGCCAGCGATGGTAGAAGCGACTCGATTTCACATTAGCGGGACTAACCTTTCTGGTTAGCAATCGTCGTTTTACGAAGGACTCCTGGGTCGCTTAGCCTGCGGGCATGCTCAGGAGGTTTGCCTATGTCAGCCCATCGGTCCGTCATTCGTTGGCAACGTGCCAACCATCCCAGCGATCCAGACACCTACTCGCGTAATCATCGCGTTACGCTGAGCGGCGATCAGCAGGTCGACGTTTCCGCCTCGGTCGAGTTCAAGGGTGACCCGGGCTGTGCCGACCCCGAACAGCTGCTGGTGAGCGCCGTGTCCAGCTGTCATATGCTGTTTTTTCTCGCCATCGCCGAGTTTCAGGGCTACCGGGTAGACTCCTATGAGGACGACCCGGTCGGCTATCTGGAACGCAATGATAAAAAGGGCATGGAGGTCACGCGTGTCGAACTGTCGCCGCGCATCACCTTCGGTGGCGACAAGGTGCCCGACCAGAACGCGATATCGAGAATGCACGACGGTGCCCACCGCAACTGCTTTATCCGCCACTCGATCACCGCCGAGGTGACGATCAACCACCGTTAATCAGCCAGCTCTGTCGGGAGGCCTCTATGAGTCCCAGTCACACCATGGACGACATTCTTCTCAGGGAGGACAAGGGTGGGGCCGTGTATCTCACGCTGAATCGTCCGGAGAAGTTCAACACCCTGTCCGAAGCGATGCTGACCGCCTTGCAGCGGGAGCTGGAGGC
The DNA here is from genome assembly GCF_007989625.1 of Bisbaumannia pacifica. Taxonomy (GTDB): domain Bacteria; phylum Pseudomonadota; class Gammaproteobacteria; order Pseudomonadales; family Halomonadaceae; genus Bisbaumannia; species Bisbaumannia pacifica. Next base: position 73,551 of record NZ_BJUK01000006.1, on the reverse strand, counting down.
GATCGCCGACGATCCGGCCGTGCGCTGCGTGGTGATCGGCGCCGCGGGACGCGGGTTCTGCGCCGGGCACGACCTGCGGGAAATGCGCGCCACCCCCGACAAGGCCTATTACCAGGCGCTGTTTCGCCGTTGCAGCCGGGTGATGCAGAGCCTCGTCGAACTGCCGGTCCCGGTCATCGCCAAGGTCCAGGGCATGGCCACGGCGGCGGGCTGCCAACTGGTAGCCAGCTGCGACCTGGCCATCGCCGGCCAATCGGCCAGCTTCGCGGTATCGGGCATCAACGTGGGCCTGTTCTGCTCGACCCCGGCCGTGGCGCTGTCACGCTGCATCGTGCCTAAGCGGGCATTCGACATGCTGGTGTCGGGCGATTTCATCGATGCGGACACGGCCCTGGAGTGGGGGCTGCTGAGCGGCGTCGCCGAGGACGACGACCTGGACGCCGCCGTGGCGGACAAGGTGGAGCAGATCCTCGGCAAGAGCCCGGCGGCGGTGCGCTTCGGCAAGTCCATGTTCCATCCCCAGCGTCAGATGGCCCTGGCCGATGCCTATGAGTTTGCCGGCCATGTGATGGCCGACAACATGATGAACCCCGATGCCGGCGAGGGGATCGACGCCTTCCTCGGCAAGCGACAGCCCGTCTGGGAGCAGCCGGGCCGTCGGGATCCTTGAGGACGGCCGAACGGCTAATGGCTCGTGCCGCTGTCCGGGTGATAAGCCCTTCCCTAAAATAACAGGGGTTAATCCATGAACGATATTTGCCATTTCAATGGGGCGCTCGAGAAGACGGCGGCGAATCATGTGGCGCTGTCCCCCTTGAGCTTCATCAAGCGGGCCGCCGCCGTGTATCCCGACCGGACCGCGTTGATTTATCACGAGACCCGGCACAGCTGGCGGCAGACCTATGACCGCTGTCGTCGACTCGCTTCCCTGTTAAGGAGCCTTGGCATCGCCAGGGGGGATACCGTCGCGGTCATGCTGCCGAACGTTCCGGCCATGTACGAGGCCCACTTCGGAGTGCCCATGGTGGGAGCGGTGCTCAATGCGATCAATATTCGCCTGGATGCGGAAGCGGTCGCCTTTATCCTCGACCATAGCCGGTCGCGGCTGCTGCTGGTCGACCCCGAATACGCGGATGTGGTCGACCAGGCCCTGGCCCGGATGGACGGGCCGGCGCCCCGGGTGATCAACGTCTCCGACCCGAGCCAGGGCGCGGAGCGCTTCCTCGGCGACCTGGAGTACGAGGCGCTGCTGGCCGAGCAGCCGGCGCTGGACGACTGGCAGCTTCCGGCCGACGAGTGGGACGCGATCGCGCTGGGTTACACCTCCGGCACCACCGGCAACCCGAAGGGCGTCGTCACCCACCATCGTGGCGCTTACCTGAATGCGGTCAGCAATGTGCTCTCCTGGTCGCTGCCCGCCGAGGTGGTCTACCTCTGGACGCTGCCGATGTTTCACTGCAACGGCTGGTGCTTCCCCTGGACGCTGGCGGCGATCGGCGGGACCAGCGTCTGCCTGCGCCGGGTCGACCCGGAGGTGATCCTGGACTCGATCCGGCGGCACCGGGTCAGTCACTACTGCGGCGCTCCCGTGGTCCACTCGATGATCGCCGATGCCGCGGTGGCGGCTCAGGAACCGATCGCCCATCCCGTGGCGGGGCTGATCGCCGGCGCGGCGCCCCCGGCGTCGGTGCTGGCGCGGATGGAAGCCCTCGGCATCGAACTCACCCATGTCTACGGCCTGACCGAGACCTACGGTCCGGCAGCGGTGTGCGCCAAGCAGGACGACTGGGACCGGCGCCCCGCGGAGGAGCGGGTTCGGCTCAACGGGCGCCAGGGCGTCGCCTACCCGTTGCAGGAAGACCTGGTGGTGCTGGACCCGACCACCCTGGCGCCCGTCCCCGCCGACGGCGAAACGGTGGGCGAGATCATGTTCCGCGGCAATATCGTCATGAAGGGGTACCTGCGCAACGAGGCCGCCACCCGGGAAGCCTTTGCCGGCGGCTGGTTCCACTCCGGCGACCTCGCCGTGGTGGAGCCGGACGGTTACGTCAAGATTCGTGATCGACTCAAGGACGTGATCATCTCTGGCGGAGAGAACATCTCTTCCCTGGAGGTCGAGGAGGTCATCCAGCGCCACGACGACGTCGAGCTGGCGGCGGTAGTGGCGATGGCCGACGAGAAGTGGGGGGAAGTCCCCGCCGCCTTCGTCCAGCTGCGCCCCGGCAGCGAGTTGAGCGAGGAAGCACTGATCCGCTTCTGCAAGGAGAACATCAGCCGCTTCAAGGCCCCCAAGAAGGTGATTTTCACCCGGCTGCCGACCACCTCGACCGGGAAGATCCAGAAGTTCCAGTTGCGCCAGCGACTCGAGAGCGGTCAGCCGGCATGAGTTGAACGGGGGAAGCACCGACACGGCCCCGAGTGAGCAGTATGGCGTTCGCCCGATCAACGCTTATAGTGACCCTTCACCGGGTCACTCGATCGGGCCGGTGACCACCGCCCTTCATGCGAGCACTGGTTATGTCACGACTCCCTCCCCTGATCGCCCTCTCCTATTTCGAGGTCGCCGCGCGCACCAAGAGCTTCGCCGCCGCCGCCAAGGAGCTCAATGTCACACCCGCGGCGATCAGCCACCAGATCAAGGCACTCGAGGAGCACCTCGGCGTCGAGCTGTTCGTTCGTCACCACCGTCGGGTCAGCCTGACGCCGGCCGCGCGTGGTGCCTTGCCGGAGCTGCAGGAGGGGTTTCAGGCGCTGGGGCGCGCCGTGGACAAGATTCGCTGCTATGGCGAAGAGCGCCTGGTCGTCACCGTATGCGCCGAACCGCTGTTCGCCACCAAGTGGATCGTGCCGCGCCTGCATCGCTTCTATGCCCGTTGCCCGGACGCCGAAGTGCGGCTGCAGGCGAGCCTGCATACGGTGGATCGCGCCCGGGAGAGCACCTTCGCCGCCGCCGACCTCAAGCGCGCGGGCATCGACGTCTCCGTGCGCCTTGGCTATGGCAACTACGCTGACCTGGAGCCCGGGCGCCTGCTGAGCCTGGACCTGGTGCCGCTCTGCGCGCCGGAGCTGGCCGCCAGCGTGGACGATATCGAGGCACTGCGCGGCTTGCCGCTACTCTGCGACGGCACCCTGACCCGCCTGAACGAGCCCTACGGCTGGAAGGCCTGGTTCAGGCAGCAGGGGGTTGACGGCGAAACCCTGCGCGAGCTTCGCTTCGGCAACGGCCTGCTGGCGATGGAGGCGGCCATTGCCGGTCAGGGCGCACTGCTTGGCAGCCGGGAGCTCCACCGGGCGGAGCTGTCCGCCGGCAAGCTGGTGGTGCTGGCCGACCGCCCCCTGGATTGCGACCAGGCGTATTACGTGGTCAGTGCCGGCCCAAGCCAGGAGCGCTCGATTGCCGGCGAATTTCGTGACTGGTTGCTGGAAGAAGCGGGGCGCGCTTAAGCCGCGGATTCAGTGCCTTGCCGGGTCGTCCTAGCCCCGCGGCAGGCGCCAGCGCGCCTTGAGCCGCTCGCCGAGGAGGATGCCCACCCAGGCGCCGACCAGCCACAGCGCCACCGAGCCGCCCAGATAGCTCGCGGCCAGGCCGGTGGCGCCCCCCTGCCAGAGCTCGACCACTTCCAGGCTAAATAGCGAGAAGGTGGTAAAGCCACCACAGACGCCGGCCAGCCAGAAGTGCTGGGCCATGGGCGAGAGCCGCCAGCGCCCCGGCACCCGCGCCAGGGTGGCGATCAGCCCCATGACCAAGGCGCCGAGGCCGTTGGCCAGCAGGGTCGCCCAGGGGAAGGCCGAGCCCCATGGCAGCACGGCGAGTCCATAGCGCAGCAGCGCCCCCAGGCCGCTGCCCAGTCCCGCCGCCATCACCAGCCGCCCCTGGGTCATGCCGCCCCCGGGGCGAGCAGGCCAACGCCCAGGGCATGGCCCAACATCAGGGCGGCGAGCCCCAGCGCCAGGGTCATCACCAGGTTGAGCCAGCCCAGGCCGGGGCGGGGGCCGCGCAGCAGGGTCAGGGTCTGGTAGGCGAAGGAAGAGACGGTGGTGAAACTGCCCAGCAGGCCGACGGCCAGCAGCAGCCAGAGCGCACCGCCCGCGCTTCCCTGCGCCGCGATGCCGCCCAGCGCCAGGGCCCCGAGGAGATTGACTACCAGGGTTCCCCAGGGGAACTCGCTGGGCGCATGACGCCCCACCCACTGGCCGAGCCAGACACGCCCCATCCCCCCCAGGACACCCCCCAGCACCACCAGCAGCAAGCTTGGCCCGGCTCCCATGCCCGATCTCCCGTTCTCGCGATGGCGCCAATGCTACCCGCGCCAGCATAGAAAGCGCCACCCGCGAAGGGGTGGCGAAGGGTACCGCTCGCTTGCCAAAGGGTCGACATTGCCATCGAGTATAGTCACTTCGCGGCACAAGCCGGCCGCGACCGGCTTGTGCCTTGCGACATGGCAAGCCAAGATGATCGAACGCTCGTCCCGACGGGCCGTATCGCACCCATTCACGCTTATACATGGAGGCAAGCGTGCCGAATCCGCGCCGAATTGGCCTGCTGGCCTGGCTGTTGGTCACGCTGATGACCCTCGGCCTACCGGCCCTGGCCCAGCAAGAGCCCACGACTCCCTACGCCACCCTGGCCGACCTGCTGGAAAATGAGCAGAGTCGCGGCGAGCTGATCACTCGGCTACGCCAGCTGGCCGAAGGGGGTAACCCCGAGGCGGCCGCCGCCGAAACGGCAACCGCCAGCGAGCCGACCCTGGCTCGGCGCCTCGCGGAGAGCACCAGTCAGATCGCCGGCGACCTGGGCAGCCAGCTCGGCCAGGTCGCCGACACCCTGGACGACCTGATCACCGGCCAGGCCGAGACGCCCATCGACATGTCGGCGGTATTCGCGGCCAGCCTCAACCTGGTGCTGGTGATCCTCGCCACCCTGGTGCTGTTCTTCGCCTTCCGCCGACTGGCCCGGGGTGCCTTTACTCGCCTCAGCCAGTGGTCCCTGGCGGACGGTGGACCGCCCCCGGTACTACGCCTGCTGGTCGCCGTGGCCATCGCCGCGACCATCGATGTGCTGGTGGTGGCGCTGGCCTACCTGGGGGGTAACCTGATCGCTACCTTCCTGGTCGGCGAGGCCGGTGAGCTCTCCACCCGGGCCTCGCTGTTCCTCAACGCCTTCCTGGTGATCGAGCTGATCAAGGCGGCCCTGCGCATGCTCTTCGCCTCCCATTACGAAGGGCTGCGCCTGGTGCCCATCTCCGCCGCCGAGGCCTCCTACTGGAACCGCTGGATCGCCCGGTTGATCGGCCTGGCCGGCTACGGCCTGCTGGTCGCCGTGCCGCTGATCAATGTCTATCTGGCCCCGGCCCTGGGTCAGGCCGTCGGCACCCTGATCATGCTGGGGGCCTTTGTCTATGCGGTGACGGTGGTGCTGAAGAACCGCCTCAAGCTGCGCCAGGCCATCGAGGCGGCGGCAAAGAAGTCCGACTTCACCGCCACGCGGATCTCCTTGAACCTCTTCGCCCGCACCTGGCATATCGTCGCCATCCTCTACTTCCTGGTGGTCCTGACGCTGACCCTGCTGCGTCCCGAGGATGCCCTGCCCTTCGTGCTGATGGCCACCCTCAAGACCCTGGTCATCGTCGGCCTGGGCATGCTGCTCTCCAGCCTGTTGACCCAGACCATCGGTCGCCATATCAGCCTCTCTGAGGAGCTGCGCCACAAGCTGCCGCTGCTGGAAACCCGCCTCAATGCCTATGTGCCCAATGCCCTACGGGTGATCCGGGTGGTGATCCTGGTGGCGGTCGTGCTGCTGGTGCTGAATGCCTGGGGCGCTTTCGACCTGGCTGCCTGGTACGCCTCCGAGGCGGGGAGCGCCCTGGTGGGACGGCTGGTCAGCGTGGCCTTGATCCTGGTGGTGGCCGCCGGCCTCTGGCTGACCCTGGCCAGCCTGATCGAGCACCGCCTCAACCCGGAGACCGGCAGCGGCGAGCCCTCGGCCCGCGCCAAGACCCTGCTGACGCTGTTCCGCAATGCCCTGGCCATCGCCATGCTCACCCTCACCCTGATGATCGTGTTGGCCGAGATCGGCATCAATATCGGCCCGCTGATCGCCGGTGCCGGGGTGCTCGGCCTGGCCATCGGCTTCGGCGCCCAGAAGCTGGTACAGGACATCATCACCGGTATCTTTATCCAGGTGGAAAACGCCATGAACACCGGCGACGTGGTCACGGTAGGCGGCATCACCGGCACCGCCGAGCGCCTGAGCATCCGCTCGGTGGGCATTCGTGACCTCAACGGCACCTACCACCTGATCCCTTTCTCCAGCGTGGACACCGTGTCGAACTACATGCGCGAGTTCGGTTATCACGTCGGCGAGTACGGCATCGCCTATCGGGAGAGCATCGACGAGGCGATCATCGCCCTGCAGGAGGCCTTCGACGAGCTGGCCGCCAGCGAGGAACACCGCATGAATATCCTCGCCCCGCTGGAAGTGGCCGGCGTTATCGCCCTCGCCGACAGCTCGGTGAATATCCGCGTACGCATCAAGGCGGTGCCAGGCATGCAGTGGGCCGTGGGGCGCGCCTACAACCGCCTGGTGAAACTGCACTTCGACGCCAAGGGCATCGAGATCCCCTTCCCGCACACCACCCTCTACTTCGGGGTGGGCAAGGAGGGCGAGGCCCCGCCGGCCAACCTGCGCCTGATGAAGCAGCCCTTCGATAGCGACGGTCGCCCCGCCGGCCAGGCCACTGCCGGCCCGGACCCGCACTTCGAGGAGGACCCTCGCGCCAAACCCAACTCCACGGAGCATGACTAGCGCGGCGAACCAGGCCACTTGAAACGCCACGGGGGCGGCTCTTAGGAGCCGCCCCCGTGCGTTCGGGATGCGCAGGCGTCGTCAGTGGGTGGTCACCAGCATCAGCACGCTAAGCGCCGCCGAGACCCACATCGCCGGCTTGATCTCCTCCAGGCGACCGGTGGCCAGCTTGATCAGCACGAAGCTGAGGAAGCCGAAGGCTATCCCTAAGGTGATGGAGTAAGTCAACGGCATCAGGATGATCGCCAGGAAGGCGGGGAAGGCCTGATCGTAACGGGTCCAGTCGATCTTGGTGATCGGCGCCAGCATAAACAGCCCCACCAATACCAGCGCCGGCGCGGTGGCGATGCTCGGCACCAGAGAGAGCAGCGGCGACAGGAACAGGAAGGGCAGGAACAGCAGGGCGATGGTCACCGCCACCAGGCCGGTGCGACCGCCCTGGGCGACGCCGGCGCCGGACTCGATAAAGGTCTGGGCGGCGCTGGTGCCCAGCGGGGCGGCGATCATCGAGGCGAAGGCATCCACCGTCATGGAGCGCTTGAGGTTGCGCGGATTGCCATCCTTGTCCTTGAGGTTGGCGGACTCCGACAGCGCCATGAAGCAGGAGAGCGCATCGAAGAAGTTGGTGAACAGCATCACGAAGATAAAGGGCAGATAGGCCACCTCGAGGGCGCCGATGATATCCACCTGCATCACCGCACCGAAGTCCGGCCAGGCGGCCAGGCCGGCCCACTCGACGATCACCTCTTCGCCCCACAGCCGCCCCATGGGCAGGGACATCAGGGTGGTGATGGCGATCCCCAGGATCAGGGCGCCCCCGGCGCGCAGGATCACCAGGATGGCGGTGGCCATCAGCCCCAGGAAGAAGGTGATCAGCATGGGGTCCATGCTGCCCAGGGAGACCAGGGTCGCCGGATTGGCGACGATAAAGCCGGCATTCTTGAAGCCGATAAAGGTGATGAAGAGGCCGATGCCGCAGGTGATGGCATAGCGCAGCGAGGCGGGAATCGCCTCGATGATCGCCTTGCGCACATTGAATACCGCCAGCAGGGCGAACAGCACCCCGGACCAGAAGACGCAGCCCAGGGCCACCTCCCAGGAGAGGCCCGCCCCCAGCACCAGGGTGTAGGTGAACAGCGCATTCATGCCCATGCCAGGGGCCACCAGGATGGGATTGCGGGCATAGAGGCCCATCGCCAGGCTGCTCAGGAAGCTGATCAGCACGGTGGCGGTCAGGGCCGCCGAGAAGGGAATCCCGGCATCGGAGAGGATCGCCGGGTTGACCACGATGATATACATGGACGCCAGGAAGGTGGCGATGCCGGCGAGGATCTCGGTGCGCAGGCTGGAGCCACGCCGAGTCACGCCGAAGTAGGTATCCAGCCAGGGGGCCGAGGCGGCAGCCGTCGGCGCTCCCTCGTTGGCCGCCTCGTCACGGACGGTGGAGCTCTGAGTCATTGTCATGGCCTCTTTGTTCTTGGGATGGCAGAGGAACTGACCATTCGGTCAACATGGTCAGCCTAGCCAGTGTTGACCAAGCGGACAAGTCGCCATCCTGATAGGGCCTATTTGCCATCCCCATACTGCAACGCCACCGCCGGCCGACCCGGGCGGATGGCGCGCAGAAAAAAGGGCGCCCGTAGGCGCCCAGGAGAGCAAAGCGAATGGATAGCTAAGGTCAGTCGTCCCGATCGCTGGGCTGGGGCAGCGCCGGCAGCGACTTGTCGAGCAGCTCGACGCTCTGACGGTAATAGAGTTGACTCTTGTTGTGCTCGCCCAGGTTGGCATAGAGCCGAGCCAGCTCGGCGCAGACCACACCGCTGGGGCGCTGACGCTGGCTGGCCTCGAAATACTCCTGGGCCTTGCCCCAGTAGGCATTGCGCAGCGACAACCGTCCCAGGGTCAGCAGCAGGTCCGGGTCATTAGGACGCTCCTGCAGCCACTTCTCGGCATACACCAGCTGACGCGCCGGATCGACGCTGAGCAGGCCGTAGCGCAGCACCAGGCGCGGGTCCCAGCAGACCTTGAGGGAGTGGCGCAGCAGGCGTTCGGCGATGCCCTCCTGCTTGCCGCGCACCAGGGCCTCGGCATAGAGCACCACCAGCTCCACGTCGCCGCGCAGGCCGTCGGGCATATCCGCCCACAGGTTACGCACCCGCTCCACGTCCTCGGGGTGACGCGCGGCCTGGGTCAGCAGCTCGCGATAGGCGCGCTTCTCCAGCTCGTGACGCTCCTCCTCGGCGATCAGCTGCTGCGCCGACAGGCGCGGCATCAGGCGGCGCAGGCCGTCCCAATCGCTGACGCTGAGGTAGGCCTGCTTGAGCTGCTTGAGCACCTGCGGGTGGTCCGGCAGCTGCTTGTCGAGGCGCGTCAGGGTGGCCAGGGCCTCCTCGTACTGCTGGCGATCCAGCATCAGCTGCGCCTGCATCATGCCCACGGCGGTATCGGCCCCCTCGGTGCTCAGGTGCGCCCGCTTGAGCAGGGTGTCGGCCTGCTCGTAGCGCCCCTGATAGTGGGCCGCCAGGGCCGCGGAGAGGTAGTTGACCAGGGGCGTGCTGGAATCATCGGCGGCCTTGACCAGCGACTTCTCGGCCCGCTTCCAGCGCCCCTCGGCCAGGGCCACCAGGCCACGCACGGTACGCTTCATGGCGGTGCGATTGCGTGAGCGGCTATTCCACAGCTTGAGGCGGCTGACCGGACGCCGCAGTCGCGCCAGGACCCGCAGCGCGAAGTGCAGCACCAGGAAACTCACCAGCAGCAGCACCAGGCCGAACCAGAAGGAGGTCTGCACCGAGGTGTCGCCGACGCGGATCAGCCAGTAGCCCGGGAAGGACTGCATCAACTGGCCGAAGAGGGCGCCGACCGCCAGGCCGACGACGACGAGCAGGATCAGCTTTCTCATGACTCATCCGCCTCCTCGGCACCGCCGAAGCGGCTGTCGATAAAACGGTTCAGGGCCTGCTGGGAAGCACTGATATCGGGCAGTTCGGGGCGCACCGCCTGCTCGCGAAGCTCCGCCAGGCGCGCCAGGGAGGCCTGCACCGCCTCGCGGTCGGTGGCGTAATAGTCCTCCACCAGGGCGATGGCCTCGTCGAGGCTGGCGCGATAGAGGGTCGCTTCCTCCTTGAGCAGGGCCAGTTGGGCCTGTTCGATCAGCAGCCGCACGTTCTGGCGCAGGTAGGCCTCCTGGTCGGGGGCGATCAGCGCCTCCAGGGCCTCGTCATGCTGGCGCACCGTGACCAGGGAGCGCAGTTCGCCGGCGAAGCGCCCCAGCTGCTCGCGCCAGCCGCCGCTGGGCGCCTCGCCATTGCCGATCTCCAGTGCCAGCGCCTCCACGTCCTGGGAGAGCGGCAGGGTCGCCAGCTGCTCCTGCTGGGCATTCAGGGCCAGGTAGAGGCCGGTACGGTCGACCCGCGGCACCGCGTCCAGGGCGGCCAGCTCGGCGGCCAGGGCGCGTCGCACCGGCAACAGGGCCGGATTGTCGGCCTCGCGCAGCCGCGCATCGGCGGTGCGCAGCAGGGCCGCGGCCCCTTGCGGGTCGCGCTCCAGCTGCACCCGCTGATTGGCCAGGCGCAGCAGATAGGCCGCCTCAGCATGCAGCCATTCCCGCTCGTCGGCGTTCTGCTGCTGGGCCAGCTCCGCCAGCACCCGATCCAGGGCCTCGTTCACTTCGCCGCGGTAGGTCTCGAACTCGCCCTCCAGGCTCGCCACCTCGCCGCTCAGGGCGGCACGCCGCTCTTCGGCCTGCTCGCTCAGCCGCGCCTCCAGGTCGCCCAGGGAGCGTAGCTCGGCCAGTTCCGCCTCGGCGCCGGCCAGGCGCTCGCGCTGCGCCTCCAGGGTCTGCCAGCCCATCCAGCCCAGCACCAGGCCTACCAGGGCCAGTACCACCACCAACACCAGGGCGATCGGGCCGGCCTTACCTCCGGCGCGCTGGGGGGCACCGGGCGGCGTGCCGCCCTGTCCGCCACCGGATGCCTTGCCGGAAGCCGCCTTGCCGCCGGCATGGGGCTTGTCGGCGCCCCCCTTGGTGGCGCCGGCCTTGGTCGCTGCCGGCTTGTCGGGCGTCGCCGCGCCGGCGGTCGAGGAGTCGGTGCGGGTATCCGCCGCCTCGCTCGCCTTGGCGGCCTGCCCCTGGGCGGTGCCACCGGCCCGGGACAAGTTGCCCTGGCCGCCGCGTCGGCGTCGCCCGCCGCTGCGCCCCTTGCCTGACTCCGCCTGGCTGGCCTCGCTCGCCTGCTCGGCGGCATCTTGGGAGGCGGCGCCGGGCGCCTGCCGTTCGTCCTGATCTTGTGGTTGCTTGCTCATCTATCGCTAGCCCTTGTCGAGATCGTCATGATCGGGTTCGGCGCCATCCAGGTTGCAGGCCCCGGCCACGGCGGCCGCCAAGGCGGCCGGGGTGGCTCCCGTAGCCGTATGAAGCTTGGTGAACCCCAGGCTACCGGCCAGTGTAGCCAGGCGGGGGCTCGATACGATTAGCGGTTGGTTCAACGCCGCTTCGCCGCACCAGGGGGCGAGGTGCTCGAGCAGCTCGCCACTGGTGATCACCAGCGCCCGGTAGTCGCCCCGGGCCAGCCAGTCCACCGCCTCGGGCGCGGGCGGCAGGCACCGTCGTCGATAGAGTGCCAGACGCGTGACCCGGGCGCCACGGGCGGCCAGGGTCTCGGCCAGCAGCGGCCGCCCCCCTTCGCCGGCCACCAGCAGTACCTTCTGTTCATCGAGCCGGCGCAGCCCGGCCAGGGTCAGCAGTGCCTCACTGGTATCGCCCTGGCCCGGCGGCGGCACCCGTACCCCCACCCCCAGCAGCCGATGCAGTCGCTCGGCGGTGGCGCCACCCACCGCATAAAAGCGTGGCCCCAGCGGCAGCTGGGGCCAGTAACGATCGAGGGCCTCGGCCAGGCAGTCGGCGGCGAAGGGGCTGACCACGATGACATGCCGGAATTCATCGAAGTCGAGCCAGGCGCTGCGCTGCGCCTGAGTTTCCGGCAGCGCCTCCAGGCGCATCACCTCCAGGGCGACGCCCGCCACGCCCAGACCGTCCAGGGCCGCCAGCAAGGGCCGTGCACGCTCCCCGGGTCGGGTAATCAGTACCCGCGACGCCCGGCTCATCAGCTATCGCCGTAGACCTCGGCGAGGATCTCGCCGGCGCCCTGGGCGAGCAGATCCTCGGCGACCCGGATGCCCAGGGTCTCAGGTTCGAAGGCGGAACCACGGCCCTCGGCGCGCAGCACCCGGGTACCATCGGGGCTGCCCACCAGGGCCCGCAGCCACAGGGTACGACCGTCGTCCTCGAGGATCGCATGGCCGCCGATGGGCACCTGACACCCGCCCTCCAGGCGGGTGTTCATGGCCCGCTCGGCGCGCACCCGGGTGGCGGTCTCCGGATCATCCAGCGGCGCCAGCAGCGCCACCAGGTCGGCGTCATGGGTGCGGCACTCTATGCCCAGGGCCCCCTGGCCGCAGGCCGGCAGGCATACCTCGGGGGGCAGCTCCATGGCGATGCGCTCGCCCAGGCCCAGGCGACGCAGCCCGGAGGTGGCGAGGATAATGGCATCGAAGTCGCCGGCATCGAGCTTGCCCAATCGGGTCTGGACGTTGCCGCGCAGGTTGAGGACCTCCAGGTCCGGACGCGCCTCTTTCATCTGCAACCCGCGGCGCAGGCTGGAGGTGCCGATGCGCGCCCCCTCGGGCAGCTCATCGAGGCCGGCATACCGGTTGGAGACGAAGGCGTCGGTGGGCTCGGCACCCTCGAGGATCACCGACAGCCCCAGCCCTTCGGGGAAGTGCATGGGCACGTCCTTCATGGAGTGCACGGCGATATCGGCCCGTCCGTCCAGCATCGCCTCCTCCAGCTCCTTGACGAAGAGCCCCTTGCCGCCGACCTTGGCCAGGGGCGCATCGAGGATCTGGTCGCCGCGGGTCGACATGGCCACCAGCTCCACCTCGAGGCCGGGATGAATCGCCTGGAGGCGGTCGCGGACATGCTCGGCCTGCCATAGGGCCAGCAGGCTCTTGCGGGTGGCGATGCGCAGGGTAGTGATGGCGGACACGTGGTTCTCCCGTCGCGGGGCCCGCACCTTGGCGGGCATCCCCATGAATCGTTGGCGCGGGACCGAGCCCCGCTTTTATTACTCCATCATAAAGCAGTCGCCAGATAAGGAAAAATGGCACCCGGGCTATTGCAGCTAGCACTTACCCCCCTGTCGGGGACTTCCTGGGGGCAGGACTCGCAAAGACGCTGTGAATCCTTCCCTGGAAGCTCGACTTTATCGTCCATGATAAAGACGCTTTGCTCTGGCCTGCCCCCAGCGCCCATCTGTCCTTTCGACTGCGATAGCCCTGAGAACGCCCCGAGTACTGTGCCCGTCACGAGCGACGCCGGCATGGCCTGCCCCGTCGACTCTGGTACACTGCCAGGCATTACCTTGTCAGCCAACTTGCAGGATTTCTCCTCCGATGACGAAGTCGACCAACCAGTCCTGGGGCGGCCGTTTCAGCGAGCCCACCGATGCCTTCGTCGAACGCTTCACCGCCTCGGTGGACTTCGACCAACGCCTGGCCCACCACGATATCCAGGGCTCCATCGCCCACGCCACCATGCTGGCCCGGGTCGGGGTGCTCACCGATGCCGAGCGCGACGCCATCGTCGCCGGCCTGGGCGAGATCAACGAGGAGATCCACCGCGGCGAGTTCCCCTGGTCGGTGAAGCTCGAAGACGTGCACATGAACATCGAGGCGCGGCTCACCGACAAGATCGGCATCACCGGCAAGAAGCTGCATACCGGCCGTTCCCGTAACGACCAGGTGGCCACCGATATCCGCCTCTTCCTGCGCGACGAGATCGATCTCGTCGGCGCCGAGCTGGCGCGCCTGCGCGAGGGCCTGATCGAACTGGCCGATCGCGAGGCCGAGACCATCATGCCCGGCTTCACCCACCTGCAGACCGCCCAGCCGGTGACCTTCGGCCACCACCTGCTGGCCTGGCAGGAGATGCTGGCCCGGGATCACGAGCGCCTGCTCGACTGCCGCAAGCGGGTCAACGTCATGCCCCTGGGCGCGGCGGCGCTGGCCGGCACCACCTACCCCATCGACCGCCACGTCACCGCCGAGCTGCTGGGCTTCGAGCGCCCGGCGGAGAACAGCCTGGACGCGGTCAGCGATCGCGACTTCGCCATCGAGTTCACCAGCTTCGCCAGCCTGCTCTTGATGCATATGTCGCGGATGAGTGAGGAGCTGGTGCTGTGGACCAGCGCCCAGTTCGACTTTATCGACCTGCCCGACCGCTTCTGCACCGGCTCCTCGATCATGCCGCAGAAGAAGAACCCGGACGTGCCGGAGCTGGTGCGCGGCAAGTCGGGCCGCGTCTACGGCCACCTGATGGGCCTGCTGACCCTGATGAAGTCCCAGCCGCTGGCCTACAACAAGGACAACCAGGAGGACAAGGAGCCGCTGTTCGACACCCTGGACACCGTCAAGGACTGCCTCAAGGCCTTCGCCGACATGGTGCCGGCCATCGAGGCCAAGGCCAACAGCATGCGCGAGGCCGCCCGCAAGGGCTTCTCCACCGCCACCGACCTGGCCGACTACCTGGTGCGCAAGGGCGTGGCCTTCCGCGACGCCCACGAGATCGTCGGTGAATCGGTGGCCTTCGGCATCCGCGAAGCCAAGGACCTCTCCGAGATGACTCTCGACGAGCTGCGCCAGTTCTCCGAGGTGATCGAGGCGGATGTCTTCGAGGTGCTGACCCTGGAAGGCTCGGTGGCGGCCCGCAACCATATCGGCGGCACCGCCCCCGATCAGGTCCGCGCCGCCGCCCAACGGGCCCGCGACGCCCTGAAGGCGCTGCGCTGATGGCTCGGCTGACCCTGGGGCTCCTGGTGCTGATGCTGCTGGCCGGCTGCGGCCAGAAGGGGCCCCTGTATTTGCCGGAGACGACGCCCCCCGAGGCGGCGGCCCCCACCGACGACGAGGCCTAAGATGGATCATTTCGAGTACCGCGACGGTGCCCTGTATGCCGAGGACGTGCCCCTGGCGGAGATCGCCGAGCGCTTCGGCACCCCCTGCTATGTCTATTCCCGGGCCACCCTGGAGCGCCACTTCCGCGCCTACACCGAGGCGCTGGGTAGCCACCCCCACCTGATCTGCTATGCGGTCAAGGCCAACGCCAACCTGGCGGTGCTGGGCCTGCTGGCGCGCCTCGGCGCCGGCTTCGACATCGTCTCGGTGGGCGAGCTGGAGCGGGTGCTGGCCGCCGGCGGCGACCCGGCCAAGGTGGTCTTCTCCGGGGTCGCCAAGCAGGAGGCGGAGATGGCCCGCGCCCTGGAGGCGGGCATCAAGTGCTTCAACGTCGAATCGCGCCCGGAGCTCGAGCGTCTCGATGCCGTGGCCGGGCGCCTCGGCAAGGTGGCGCCGGTCTCGCTGCGGGTCAATCCCGACGTGGACGCCGGCACCCACCCCTATATCTCCACCGGCCTCAAGGACAACAAGTTCGGCATCCCGGTGGACGAGGCCCTGGGCGTCTACGAGCTCGCCGCGCGCCTGCCGAATATCCGCGTCAGCGGCCTGGACTGTCATATCGGCTCCCAGCTCACCGAGCTCGCGCCCTTCCTCGATGCCCTGGATCGCCTGCTGGTACTGCTCGAGCGGCTGCGCGAGGCGGGCATCGAGATCGAGCACCTGGACCTCGGCGGCGGCCTCGGCGTGCCTTACCAGGACGAGCGCCCGCCGGCGCCCTTCGACTATGCCCGCGCCCTGCTCGAACGCCTGGCCGCCTGGCCCGGCGGCGAGCGCCTGACCCTGCTGTTCGAGCCGGGGCGCTCCATCGCCGCCAATGCCGGGGTACTGCTGACCCGGGTCGAGTACCTCAAGCCCGGCGAGACCAAGAACTTCGCCATCGTCGACGCCGGCATGAACGACCTGATCCGCCCCGCCCTCTACCAGGCCTGGCAGCGCATCCTGCCGGTGGATACCCGAGTGTCCCGGGAGAGCGCCACCTATGACGTGGTGGGCCCGGTCTGCGAGACCGGCGACTTCCTCGGCAAGGATCGCGACCTGGCCATCGCCGAGGGCGACCTGCTGGCGGTGCGCTCCGCCGGGGCCTACGGCTTCGTGATGGCCTCCACCTACAATAGCCGCCCGCGTCCCGCCGAGGTGATGGTGGATAGCGACCAGGCCCACCTGGTGCGCCGCCGCGAGCGCCTCGAGGCGCTGTGGGAAGGCGAGGCGCTGCTGCCGGAGGCCGCGGACTGATGCTGCTGCACTTCACCAAGATGCATGGCCTGGGCAACGACTTCATGGTCGTCGATCTGGTCACCCAGCGGGCGCGGCTGCGCGACGAGCAGATCCGCCAACTGGCCGATCGTCACTTCGGCATCGGCTTCGATCAGTTGCTGATCGTCGAGCCGCCCCGGGACCCGGACCTGGACTTCCGCTATCGCATCTTCAACGCCGACGGCAGCGAGGTGGAGAACTGCGGCAACGGCGCGCGCTGCTTCGCCCGCTTCGTGCGCGACCAGCGCCTGACCCACAAGCACGAGATCCGCGTCGAGACCGCCGGCGGCCCCCTGACCCTGGTGGTCCAGGAGGATGGCCGGGTCAGCGTCGACATGGGTGCGCCGCGCTTCGCCCCCGAGGCGTTGCCCTTCGAGGCCGCCCAGGACCTGCCGCGTCACGCCCTGGAGGTGGAGGGCGAGCGCCTCGAGGTCGGCGTGGTCTCCATGGGCAACCCCCATGCGGTGCTGCGGGTCGATGACGTAGACAATGCTCCGGTGGCCCGGCTAGGGCCGGCCATCGAGTCCCACCCGCGCTTCCCCAAGCGGGTCAACGCCGGCTTTATGCAGGTGGTCTCGCCCCACGAGATCCGCCTGCGGGTCTACGAGCGCGGCAGCGGCGAGACCCTGGCCTGTGGCACCGGCGCCTGCGCCGCGGTGGCCAGCGGCATCCGCCAGGGCCTGCTGGAGAGCCCGGTGACGGTACGCCTGCCCGGTGGCAGCCTGACCATCGAGTGGGCCGGCAACGACGCGCCCCTGATCATGACCGGCCCCGCGGAGCGGGTCTTCGAGGGCCGGGTCCCCCTGAACTGAACCGCATCACCATGACGAGGAGCTGCCCATGACGCGTGCCCAGGCCCCCGAGCCCCGCCAGACCCTCGACCCGGACCGGGTCGCCCACTGGCTGGCCCGTCATCCCGACTTCTTCGTCGGCCGCGAGGGGCTCCTGCAGCAGCTCAAGGTGCCTCACCCGGAGGGGCGCGGCGCCGTCTCGCTGCTGGAGCGCCTGGTTCATGACCTGCGCGAGCGGGCCGAGACCGCCGAGTGGCGCCTGGAGCAGTTGCTCGACTCGGCCCGCCACAACGAGGGCCAGTATCGCCGCACCCGGGCCCTGGTGCTGGCGCTGCTGGAGGCCGAGGATGGCGACGCCCTGGGCCAGACCCTGGCAACCCAGCTCGCCGAGCAGTTCCAGACCGGTGCCGTGGCCCTGTGGTGCCCGGCCAGCCTCACCGACCGGGAACCGCGCCCGCCCCAGGCGCCCCGCCAGGTGCTCGACGACACCGCCGGGCAACGCCTCGGCGCCCTGCTCGAGGGCCGCAACAGCCGCTGCTGTCGGCTCTCCGCCACCGACTGGAAGCTGCTGCTGCCCCACGCCAAGGCGCCGAGCCAGGCCGGCTCCTGCGTGATCACCCGGCTGACCCTGGGCGAGCCGCTGGGCTACCTGGTGCTGGCCAGCCACGACACCGAGCACTTCCGCGCCAGCCTCGACACCCTCTTCACCGAGTACCTCGGCGAGGTGGTGGCACGGCTGCTGGTGCACCACGGGAGGGCCGGGGATGCCTCCCGCTGAGGCCCTCGCCGACGCCCTTGAGGCCTTCCTCGGCGGCCTGGCGCGGGAGGCGAGCCCGGCCACCCTGGCCGCCTACCGCCGCGACCTGAGCGCCTTCCAGGCCTTCGCCGAGGAGACCGGACTCGCCGACTGGGGCGCGCTCGACGCCGCCCTGGTGCGGCGCTTCCTGGGCCAGGAGCGGGCCCGGGGCCTGGCGCCGCGCAGCCTGGCGCGGCGCCGCGCCGCCCTGTCACGCTTCGCGGCTCACCTGGTAGCGACCGGCCGCCTCGATCACGACCCGGTGCGCCTCTCCCAGGCGCCTCGCCAGCCCCGCCACCTGCCCAAGCCGGTGGACGTGGACCAGCTGGCGCGCTTCCTCGATACGCCCCACGACGACTCGCCCCTGGCGCGCCGCGACCAGGCCATGCTGGAGCTCTTCTACTCCTGCGGCCTGCGCCTGGCGGAGCTGGCCGGCCTCGACCTGGACGACCTCCAGCCGCGCCGCCTGCGGGTACTGGGCAAGGGCGCCAAGCCGCGCCAGCTGCCCATCGGGCGACGGGCCCGCCAGGCCCTGGACGCCTGGTTGCCGGTGCGTGGCCAGCTGGCCAACGAGGGTGAGCCGGCGCTCTTTGTCGGCCGGCGGGGCAGCCGCCTGGGCCACCGCGCCATCCAGCTACGCCTGGCCAAGCTGGCCCGGGAGCGCGGCCTCGCCGAGCACCTGCATCCCCACCGCCTGCGCCACTCCTTCGCCAGCCACCTACTGGAGTCGAGCCAGGACCTGCGCGCGGTGCAGGAGCTGCTGGGCCATGCCAACCTAAGCACCACCCAGGTCTATACTCGCCTCGACTGGCAGCACCTAGCCGCCAGCTACGATGCCGCCCATCCACGCGCACGACGCCGCCCCGAGGGCGGCCAGGATGACCCATGACGCGCCTCGATACCCTGACCTTCGATCTGGACGACACCCTGTGGGACAACGGCCCGGTGATGGAGCACGCCGAGCAGGGACACTACCACTGGCTGGACAGTGCCCTGAGCACCTGGCTGGAGGCGCGCCTGGAGCGCCTGGGCCGCTATGGCGAGCGCTTCCCGCTGCCCGCCTATGTGCAGCACCGCGGCGAGGTGGCGCGGCGCTTCCCGTTGCGCCGCGGCGACTTCACCTGGATTCGCAACCGCAGCCTCTATGAGTTACTGGAGGCCTATGGCCTGCCTCCCCGGGAAGCGGAGATGTGGGCCACCGCGGCCATGGAACGCTTCCTCGAGCTGCGCCACCGCCTCGCCCCCTACCCGGAGGTGGATGCCCTGCTGGAGGGACTGGCGGGGGAGTATCGCCTGGCCACCATCACCAACGGCAACGTCGACCTCAACCGGCTGCCCCTGGTGCGCCATTTCCCGGTGTCGATCATCGCCGGCGAGCTGCTCGCGCCCAAGCCCGATGCGCGGCCCTTCCTGGCCGCCTTGGCGCGCCTCGACAGCGCCCCCTCGCGGGCCCTGCACGTGGGCGACTCCTGGAAGGAGGACGTGCTGCCGGCACGCCGCCTGGGCATGCGGGTGGCCTGGATCGACCGTCACGACCAGGCAGCGGGCGAGGCCCTGCCGGAGGGCGTGCATCGCCTCACCCATGTGCGCGAGCTGCCGGCGTTACTGGCGCGCCTGCGGGGCCAGGCGTAACGCCCCTCAGCCTTCGGCCAGCCAGCCGTCCAGCCGCACCCGGGCCTCCTCGACGCCCTCACGCTTGAGGGCCGAGAAGAGCTGGACGCTGACCAGGTCTTCCCACTCCTGCAGGCGCCGGCGCACCTGCAGCAGGGCCGACTTGGCGGCGCCGCTCTTCAGCTTGTCGGCCTTGGTCAGCAGGATATGCACCGGCATCGACTGCTCGTCGGCCCAACCCAGCATCATCTGGTCGAACTCGGTGAGCGGGTGGCGCACGTCCATCACCAGCACCAAACCGGCCAGGCAGGCGCGACCGCGCAGGTACTCGCCCAGGTGGCGCTGCCACTCCAGCTTGACCTTCTCCGGCACCTTGGCGAAGCCGTAGCCGGGCAGGTCCACCAGGCGCCGGCCGGTCTCCTCGCCCAGGGAGAAGAAGTTGATCAACTGGGTACGCCCCGGGGTCTTGGAGGTCCGCGCCAGCGCCTTCTGCTGGGTCAGGGTGTTGATGGCGCTGGACTTGCCGGCGTTGGAGCGCCCGGCGAAGGCCACCTCGCGCCCCTCGTCCGGCGGGCACTGGGCCAGGGTCGGCGCACTGGTGAGAAAGCGGGCGGTCTGGTAGTTAAGAGACGGCATCGATGGGATCCTGGCGAAAGTTCGGCTTAGGTGGCAGGTCGGGCAGATTCACCTCGCCCTGGCGAGTCGTTATAATGCCCTGTATTTTTCAGCGACCTGGGACACGTTAGTGTACCACCCTGCTCTCGCCGACAACGACCCGCGCCCTCGCGGCGCAGCATGGACAGCGGGCGGCGCCCAGGATACGTTCCGGTCAACAATCAATGGCATAGTGGATTAGCGATGAGAAAGTTACTGGCAAGCCTGGCCCTGACCATGGGCGCAGTGGGCGTGGCCCACGCCGACCTCCAGGGCGACCCCGCCGCGGGCCGCGAGAAGGCGCAGACCTGCGCCGCCTGTCACGGTCAGGAGGGCATCAGCATCTCGCCCGCCTTCCCCAATCTGGCGGGGCAGCAGGCCTCCTACCTGGCCAAGCAGATCATGGATATCCGCGACGGCAACCGCCTGGTGCCGCAGATGGCCGGGCAGGTGGATAACTTCAGCGATCAGGACGCCTGGGACGTGGCCGCCTTCTTCGCCCAGCAGGACGCCAACCTGGGCCAGGCCGACCCGGACGCCGAGCTGGTGGCTCGCGGCCAGGAGCTCTACCGGGCCGGCGACATGGCCAAGGGCATCCCGGCCTGCGCCGCCTGTCACAGCCCCACCGGGGTGGGCATCGGCTCCGCGGCCTACCCGGCCCTGAGCGGCCAGCACCCCGACTATGTCGTCGCCACCCTGCAGGCCTTCGCCGATAGCGAGCGGGCCAACGACCCCAACGCCATCATGCGCGATATCGCCACCAAGATGAGCGACCGCGACATGGAAGCCGTGGCCAACTATGTGCTCGGCCTCCACTAAGCGAGCCCGCTAGCGCCTGACACACGGGGCGGCCATTCCAGGCCGCCCCGTGTCATTTTCGGGGAACCTCAGGCCCCGGAAGGGCTCCAAGCCTGCGGCGCGCCACGCAGCCTCCGGCGAACCCTGTTACCTTTAGCCCCAAGGAGATCTCCCCCATGCTCAAGCCCCTGATGGCGTCCCTGGCACTCGTCGGCCTGGCCGGCCTGGCCCAGGCCCAGTCCACGCCCCTGGTGGAGGGCGAACACTACGAGGTGCTGGCCAACCCGGTGGCGACCGTGGTGGAAGCGGACCAGATCGAGGTCACCGAGGCCTTCTGGTACGGCTGCCCGCACTGCTACCGCCTGCAGTCGAGCCTTGCCGACTGGTACCCCACCCTGGACGACGACGTCAGCGTGGTGCATCTGCCCGCCACCATGGGCGGCGACTGGAACACCCATGCCGGCGTCTTCTATGCCGCCGACGACCTGGGCATCCTCGAGGAGGTCCACGCCGAGATCTTCGACGCCATTCACCAGCAGGGCGAGCGCCTGACCGACACCGACGAGGTGGCGGCCTTCTTCGCCGAGCATGGCGTCGACGAAGCCGAGGCCCGGGAGGCCCTGACCTCCTTCGGCGTGCGTTCCCAGGTCAATCAGGCCCATGCCCGCATGCGCGCCATGCGCCTGATGGGCGTCCCGGCCCTGGTCATCGATGGCCGCTACCTGGTCAGCCCCTCCAGCGCCGGCAGCCTGGAAAACATGCCGCAGATCGCCGAGGCGCTGATCGACAAGGTTCGCCAGGAACGGGGCGAGTAAGCCCATGGCCCGGGCCGAGGTCTTCCACCCGCTGCCTGAGTCGGGCCACCTGCGCCTGCTCACCTTCAACCTGCAGGTGGGGATTCACACCTCGGCCTACCACCACTACCTGACCCGCAGCTGGCAGCACCTGCTGCCCCACCCCAAGCGCCGCGGCCGCCTGGACATGGTCGGCAAGGTCCTGGGGCAATTCGATATCGTCGGCCTCCAGGAGGTCGACGGCGGCAGCTTCCGCTCCAACCATATCAATCAGGTGGAGTACCTGGCCGGCCGCGCCGGCTTTCCCCACCATTTTCAACAGCTCAATCGCAACCTGGGGCGCTTCGCTCAGCACAGCAATGGCCTCTTGTCGCGGCTGCCGCCGGCGCATGTCGAGGAACACCGCCTGCCCGGCACCCTGCCCGGCCGCGGCGCCATTCACGCCCGCTTCGGCGAGGGCCCCGATGCCCTGCATCTCTTCGTCGCTCATCTGGCCCTGAGCCACCGCGGCCGCAAGCGTCAGCTCGACTACCTCAGCGAACTGATCATGCCGCTACGCCATGTGGTGGTGATGGGAGACCTCAACTGCACGCCGGACCAGCTCCACGCCCACTCCGATTTCTGTGCGGCCCTGCCCCTGCACCCGGTCAAGCCGCTGCTCAGCTATCCCTCCTGGCAGCCTCGACGGGCCCTGGACCATATCCTGCTATCCGATTCCCTGGTGGCCGATGAGGTGCGCGTCCTGGATCATCTCTTCTCGGATCATCTGCCGGTGGCGGTGGACATCCACCTGCCCGCGGCCTGTCAGCGGGCCCTCTACCCCCACAGGCGCACCCTCCAGTCCTGATACCTCGTCGGGGCCAGTGGATGACGAACGGCATCGAATCGGCGATGATGCCGCCTCTGCTGGACAATTGACGAGACTCTTCCATGACCACGACTCGCAACGCGACGGGCCAAGAACCGGCGCTGCTCAGGCGGATCGAGGGCGTTATCGAGACCCTCGGCCGGGCCATCGCCTGGCTGACCCTGGCGATGATGCTGGTGCAGTTCGCGCTGGTGGTAATGCGCTACGCCCTGGGCATCCACAGCATGGCGATGCAGGAATCGGTGATGTATATGCACGCCGTCGTCTTTATGCTGGGGGCCGCCTACACCCTCCGGCATGACGGCCATGTGCGGGTGGACATCTTCTATCGCCGCCTCTCCGCCAAGGGCCGCGCCTGGATCGACCTGGCCGGCACCCTCTTCCTGCTGCTCCCGGTGGTGCTGTTTATCGGCCTGGGCAGCCTCGCGTACGTCGCCAGCAGTTGGGCCATCCTGGAGCGCTCCTCGGACGCCAACCTGCCGGTGATCTACCTGCTCAAGTCCCTGATTCCCCTGATGAGTCTGCTGCTGCTGATTCAGGGCATCGCCCTGTCGATCCGTCAGGTACTGATCCTGCGCGGGCGCCTGGCGGCCCCGGAACCCGAGCACGAGGAGGTGCTCTAGTGCTCGACTATATGCCGTTCTTTCTGTTTGCCACCATCTGTGTCGTGCTGATGCTGGGCTATCCGGTGGCCCTGTCGCTGGCCGGCACCGCCCTGGCCTTCGCCGGCCTGGGGATGGGCCTGGAGGCCCTGGGCGTGGCCCTTCACTTCGAGGCCAACTTCCTCTCCGCCATGCCCAACCGGGTCTACGGCATCATGACCAACCAGACCCTGCTGGCGGTGCCGCTCTTCGTGCTGATGGGGGTGCTGCTGGAGAAATCGCGGGTCGCCGAGACGCTGCTCGACGCCATGACCCTGGCCTTCGGCAGCCTGCGGGGCGGCCTGGGCATCGCGGTGATCCTGGTCGGCATGCTGCTGGCCGCCTCCACCGGCATCGTCGGCGCCACCGTGGTCACCATGGGCCTGCTATCGCTGCCCACCATGCTCAAGCGCGGCTATTCCCCGGCGCTGGCCACCGGCACCATCTGCGCCACCGGCACCCTGGGGCAGATCATTCCGCCCTCCATCGCCCTGGTGCTGCTCGGCGACGTGCTCTCCAACGCCTATCAGCAGGCGCAACTGGCCATGGGGGTGTGGAGTCCCAGGACGGTCTCGGTGGGCGACCTCTTCGTCGGCGCCCTGATCCCCGGCTTGATCCTGGTGCTGGCCTATATCGTCTACGTCATTCTCACCGCCTGGCTCAGGCCAAGGCTGGCTCCGCCCGTCGATCGCCAGGCGCTGATGCAGGAGCTGGGGCATCGAGGCAGCGTCTGGCCGCTGCTGCTCAAGGGACTGGTGCCACCGGTGGTGCTGATCGTCGCCGTGCTGGGCTCGATCCTCGGCGGTTTCGCCACGCCCACCGAGGCCTCGGCGGTGGGCGCCTTCGGCGCCCTGGTGCTGGCCCTGGTCAAGGGGCGGGTGAGCCTCGCCATGCTCCAGGAGGTGACCCGCACCACCACCCAGGTCACCAGCATGGTGTTCCTGATCCTGATCGGCGCCACCCTCTTCTCCCTGGTGTTCCGCGCCTATGGCGGCGAGGCCCTGGTCACCGAGCTGTTCGAGTCGATGCCCGGTGGCGTGGTGGGGGCCATGCTGATCGTGATGCTGGTGATGTTCCTGCTGGGCTTTATCCTCGACTTTATCGAGATCACCTTCGTGGTGGTGCCCATCGTCGGCCCGGTACTGCTGGCCATGGGCATCGACCCCGTCTGGCTAGGGGTGATGATCGCCATCAACCTGCAGACCTCCTTCCTCACCCCGCCCTTCGGCTTCGCGCTCTTCTACCTGCGCGGGGTGACGCCGGAGAGCGTGCCCACCTCGGCCATCTACCGCGGGGTGATTCCCTTTATCCTGCTGCAGTTGAGCATGCTGCTGGCCCTGGCCGCCTTCCCCGAGCTGGCCACCTGGCTGCCCGCGCAGCTCTGATCCCGACAGGCGTCAGGCGCCGCCACACAGCGGCGCCAGCCACTGCCGGGCCAGCAACAGCACCAGCGCATAGCGGGCCCCCTTGGCCAGGCCGATCAGCAGGATGGCCCGCCACCAGGGCAGCCGGAAGACCCCGGCCAGTACCGTCAGGGGGTCGCCGATCAGCGGTGCCCAGGAAAGCAGCAGGCTCCACTCGCCGAAGCGGTAATACCAGCGCTCGGCCCGGACCAGTCCCGTCCGAGAGGCGGGAAACCAGCGCCGGTCCTGGAAACGCCGCGCATAGCGTCCCAGCCAGACGTTGATCAGGCTGCCCAGGGTGTTGCCGGCGCTGGCGACCGCCCAGAGCAGCGCCGCCGACTCGCCCTGGCACCAGAGCCGGGCCAGCCACAGCTCGGAGCCACCGGGTAGCAGAGTGGCACTGACCAGGGCTACTACAAAGAGACTCAGCATGGCGAGCCCCCACCACCTTGCAGTAGGCTAGGCGGCGACATCAACGACAAGACCTCTTCATGACTCACACTCCCCCGATTCCCAAGCTGCTGACCATCGCCGGCTCCGATCCCAGCGGCGGCGCCGGCATCCAGGCCGACCTCAAGACCTTTTCGGCGCTGGGCGCCTATGGTACCAGCGTGATCACCGCCCTGACCGCCCAGAACACCCAGGGGGTGACCGGGGTCCACCCGGTGCCGGCGGACTTTATCGCCGCCCAGTTGGAGACCCTGCTCGACGATATCGCCATCGATGCCGTGAAGATCGGCATGGTCGCCAGCCGCGAGGTGGCCGAAGTGATCCGCGAGGCCCTGACCAAGCGGCGTCCGCGCTGGGTCGTGCTGGATCCGGTGATGGTGGCCAAGAGCGGCGATGTGCTGGTGGATGACGCCGGCATCCGCGCCGTGCGCGAGCTGCTGGTGCCGCTGGCCGATCTGATCACCCCCAACCTGCCGGAGGCGGCGGTGCTGCTCGACACCGTCGCCCCCGATGATGCCGATGCCATGGAGGCGCTGCTGCCGCACCTGCAGGCCCTGGGCGCCCCCCGGGTCCTGCTCAAGGGCGGCCACCTGCGTGGCGAGCGCTGTCCCGACCTGCTGGTGGACGAGCAGGGCGCCCAGTGGCTCGACGGCCCGCGCATCGCCACCGGCAACTTGCACGGCACCGGCTGCTCGCTCTCCTCGGCCATCGCCGCCTGCCTGGCCCACCGCGACGCCCCCCTGGCGGCGGTGACCGAGGCCAAGGCCTGGCTGGAGGCGGCCCTGGCCGAGAGTCACCGCCTGGGCGTGGGCCGAGGCCAGGGGCCGGTGCATCACTTCCATGCCTGGTGGTAACGCCTTGCGGGGGAGCGGGTAAGCCACCATCCTGAGGTGGGGCATCGCCATCATTCGAGGGAGGGAGAGACCATGACTCGCACCCTGCTGTTCGCCTGTGACCTGTCGGCGGAGAATCGCGCCGCCTTCGGCCGCGCCATCCAACTGGCGGTGGACAGCGGAACCCGCCTCGATGCCCTGCATGTGCTCGATCCTCACCTGCCGCGCCAGGCACTCCATGACCTGGAGCAAGCGGTGGTGGCGGAGATGGAGCGCCTGCTGACCGATATCCGCGAGGACTATGCGCTGCCCGCCCCCCAGGCGCTGCTGCAGACCGTGGCCGGCGCCCCCTTCGAGGAGATCATTCGCGAGGCCCACGAGCGCCAGGCCGACCTGATCCTCCTCGGCGGGCACCGCAAGCGCGGCGAACCGGAGCTGGTGGCCGGCACCACCCTGGCGCGGGTGATCCGTGGCGCCCCCTGCCCGGTGATCTCCGCCATCCACCCGGTCACCCAGGAATGGCGAGATATCCTGGTCCCCGTGGACTTCTCGCTGACCTGCCGCCATACCCTGCGCGAGACCCTCAAGCGCTTCCCCGAGGCACGGCTGACCCTGCTGCACGCCTGGGACATCCCCGGCGAACGGGAGCTGGGCTCCAGCGGCGACTTCGCCCGCTGGCGCGACGGCGAGTTGGCCCGCCTGCGCGAACAACTGGAGGGGGAGGTGGACCGCCTGATGGGCGAGGTGGAGGCGGTGCCGGAACTGCGCCTGGAGCTGGAGCAGGGTGACCCCCTGGAGGTGCTGCTGACCCGGCTGCGCCGTCAGCCCCCGGACCTGCTGGCGCTGAGCTATCGCGGCCAGCGCCGCCAACAGAGCCGCCTGACCGCCCGGCTGCTCGCCGAACCCCACTGCGACATCATGGTCTGTCGCGCCTGGTAGTAGACAGAACTCCTACACAGCATGCGTGTCTGTACAGGGAAATACCCCTCGAGGAGCCCTGGATGATCCGCTCGCTATTTCTCCTACCGATACTGCTCGGCATCGTCCTGGGGCCCGCCCAGGCCAGCCCCGTGGATATCAACGGCGCCCGCTTCGAGGCAAGCTTCGAGGCCGATGGTCAGCGCTGGCGACGCCTGGGCAGTGGACTCTTCCGTTACATGATCTGGGACGCCTATGCCGGCGCCTACTATCAGGGCGACGGCAATCCCAACCCGGCGCCCCAGGCGCGGATCCCCCGTCACCTGGAGCTGGCCTACTTTTATGCCATCGACGCCGAAGATTTCGCCGAGGCGACCCGGGAGAGCCTTCGCCAGGCCCTGGGCGAGGCTGAATATGCGGCCCTGGAGGCAGGGCTCGAGGCCTTCAACCGCCGTTACCGGGATGTGACGCCCGGCGACCGCTATGCCCTGACCTGGGCCGGAGAGCGCCTGCGGCTGCGCCTCAACGACGAACTGCTCTACGAAGGGGATGACCCACAACTGGCCAGGGCCCTCTTCGGCATCTGGCTGGGGCCCCGGCCGCTGCGCGACGACTTCCGCGACGCCCTGCTGGGCCGCTGATGGCGGCGCATGCTACCCTCCTGCGCCGGCACTCAGGAGGAGAGACGATGCGAGCCTTGATTCAGCGAGTCCGCCACGCCCGAGTCGTGGTGGCGGGTCAGGAGGTGGGCGCCATCGACCAGGGCCTGCTGGCCCTGGTCGGGGTGGAAAAGGGCGACGACCAGGCGCGTGCCGACAAGCTGCTGCACAAGCTGCTGCACTACCGGGTGTTCTCGGATGAGGCCGGCAAGATGAACCGCGACCTGCGGCAGGTGGAGGGCGGCCTGCTGCTGGTCTCCCAGTTCACCCTGGCGGCGGATACCCGCAAGGGACTGCGCCCCAGCTTCTCCAGCGCCGCGCCCCCCGCCGAGGGCGAAGCGCTGTTCGACCACCTGGTAACCCGGGCGCGGGCCGCCTGGCCGAAGGTCGCCACCGGCGAGTTCGGGGCCGATATGCAGGTGGAGCTGATCAACGACGGCCCGGTGACCTTCCTGCTGGAAAGCTGAGCCGGGGCGCTCTCACTTGAGCCCCTGATACTGGAAGGCCAGCGCCTCGCCGCCCAGGAACTGGGCATGAATGGCACGCGAGCCCGCCCCCCAGGTACACAGGTCCACCATCAGGGCCCCGTGGCACTCCCTGGGCGAGCCGAGGATCGCCTCCACCTGGGCCCGGCTCATGCCGACCTCCAGGCGCTGGTAGTTATCCAGGGTCAGCCGCGGGTTGGCGCAGCCGACCAGGCCGACCAACAGCAGCGCGACCGGTACGGATCGCAGGATCATGGGGGCCTCCTCGGGACTCGTTATTCCGCCGCCAGCAGCTCGGCTTGCATCGCCTCCAGGGCCTCCTCGGCGGCCAACCACTCCGCCTCCAGCGCCTCGAGGCGCGACTTGAGCTCGCCCTGGCGACCCAGCAACTCGGTGAGCTCCGCCTTACGACTCGCCTCCGTATAGAGCGCGGCATCCGCCAGACGTTCCTCCACCTCACTCAGGGCGGCCTGGGTCTTCTCCATGGCCTGCTCCGCCTTGTCCCGCTGACGCTTCAGCGGGCGCAGCTTCTCGCGCAGTTCTGCCGCGGCGCGACGCGCCGCCTTGCGATCCTCTTTGGGCACGGCGGCCTCCGCCTGACGCTCGCCCTTCTCGGCCCGCGCCTCGCGGCGCTCGCCCTCCAGGCGCACCTTGAGCCAGGCGCGATAGTCCTCCAGGTCGCCGTCGAAGGGCTCGAGGCGATGATCGGCCACTCGCCAGAATTCGTCCACGGTGGCACGCAGTAGGTGGCGATCGTGGGAGACCAGGATCACCGCCCCCTCGAAGCCGGCCAGGGCCTCGGTGAGGGCCTCGCGCATCTCCAGGTCCAGGTGGTTGGTGGGCTCGTCCAGCAGCAGCAGGTTGGGACGCAACCAGGCGACCAGGGCCAGGGCCAGGCGCGCCTTCTCGCCGCCGGAGAAGTTGGCCACCTCGGCGAAGGCATCGTCGCCCTGGAAGCCGAAGCCGCCCAGGAAGTTGCGGATCTCCTGATCGCTGGCCCGGGGCGAGAGGCGCTGCACATGCAGGAAGGGCGACGCGGAGAGGTCCAGCCCCTCCAACTGATGCTGGGCGAAATAGCCCACCGCCAGGTGCTCGCCCTCGATGCGCTTGCCGCCCAGCAGCGACAGCTCGCCGGTCAGCGACTTGATCAGGGTCGACTTGCCGGCACCGTTGGGGCCCAGCAGGCCGATACGCTGCCCCGGCTGCAGGCTCAGCTTGACCTCGTCCAGCTGCACCGTCTCGCCCGCGTCGCCACGGTAGCCCAGACGCGCCTCGTCCAGCACCAGCAGGGGATGCGAGGTCTTCTCGGCGGCGGGCAGGGTGAAGTGGAAGGGGGAGTCCACATGGGCCACGGCGATGGTTTCCATGCGCTCGAGCATCTTCAGCCGACTCTGGGCCTGGCGCGCCTTGGTGGCCTTGGCCCGGAAGCGTGCCACGAAGCCTTCGATCTCCGCGCGACGGGCCTGCTGCTTGGCGGCCTCGGCCTGCTGCTGGGCGAGCTTCTCGGCGCGGCTGCGCTCGAAGGCGGTGTAGTTGCCGCGGTAGAGCACCAGGCGGCGCCGATCGAAATGCACGATATGGTCACAGACCGCGTCCAGGAAGTCGCGATCGTGGGAGATCAGCAACAGGGTTCCCGGGTAACGGGTCAACCACTGCTCGAGCCACAGCAGGGCGTCCAGATCCAGGTGGTTGGTGGGCTCGTCCAGCAGCAGCAGGTCGGAAGGCATAAAGAGGGTGCGGGCCAGGTTGACGCGCATCCGCCAGCCGCCGGAGAAATCCGCCAGGGGACGCGACAGATCGGCCTGGGCGAAGCCCAGCCCGACCAGTAGCTGGGCGGCCCGGGCCGGGGCGCTGTAGCCGTCCAGGGCCTCGATTTGGCCATGCAGCTCGGCCTCCCGGTGGGCCTCCCCCGCCACCTGGGCGGCGGCCAGGGCCGCTTCGGTATCCCGCAGGGCCCGATCGCCATCCAGCACATAGTCGACGATGGGGCGCTCCAGGGCTTCCACTTCCTGGGCCATATGGGCGATGCGCACCCCGCCGGCCAGTTCGACGTCCCCCTTGTCTGGAGCCAACTCGCCGAGCAGGAGCTTGAACAGGCTCGACTTGCCGGCCCCGTTGGGCCCCACGATGCCGGCCTTGTGGCCGGCGTGCAGGGTCAGGTCGGCGTCTTCGATCAGGGGTTGAGTGCCGCGTTGCAGGGCGAGTTGGCGGAATGCGATCATGCCGGCTCCGATAACGGGAATGGCGGGGGCGTCGTCCCTCGCCACCGCCGCCCGGGGCGGCAGCGGAGGAACGGCCTTCGATGAGCATGCATTCTACCCAATTGCGCCGGCATTTGCGGGCCTGGCTGGCTCGCCATGGCACCACCGCGCGGGCCGCACCCTGGGCGATCGCGCTCTGGGACCAGGCCCTCGACCTCTATGCCCGCCCCGGCGTGGCGTCCGTCTGCCTGACGCTGCAGGATCAGACCATGGTCGACGTCTGCGAGCTGCTCTGGGCCTGCTGGCTACAGCGCCACGGGCTGACCCCGGACGAAGACGCCCCCCGCCACCTGGCCCCGATACGCGCCTGGCAGGCCGAGATCACCCGGCCGCTGCGAGCACAGCGCCGCGGCCTCAAACAGTTAGCCCTTACCGACCCGCGAGTCGCCGAGCTGCGCGACACCCTCAAGCGAGCGGAGCTACTAGCCGAGCGAGAGTGCCTACGCCGGCTGGCCGATCTGGCCACCGTGGGACATGCCATTCGCCCCCTGACAGAGGATGATCTTCCCCTCGACGAACGCCTGGTTCGGGCCGGTCTGTTGCAGAAAAAAATGCAAGTCTCGGCGCTGCAAACCCTCGAAACCCAACTTGACCCTCTATCCGCCGACGGCTAGCCTCAAGTAAGTGGAGCGTCTTGATTTGTCAACATTTCATCTGCTCATCATGGCCGAGTGACCGGCCTGAAACTGCCAAGGGGAACAAGAATGAAGGCTAGCAAACTGCTTACTTCCGCCAGTGTTGGCGCCCTCCTGCTGGGTATGTCCGCCACGGCCTACTCGGCCAACTGGCGCTATGCTCACGAGGAGTTCGAGGGCGATGTTCAGGACGTCTTCGCCGTCGCCTTCAAGGAGTATATCGAAGAGAACTCCGACCACACCCTGCAGATCTATCGCTTCGGTGAGCTGGGCGAATCCGATGACATCATGGAGCAGACCCAGAACGGCATCCTGCAGTTCGTCAATCAGTCCCCCGGCTTTACCGGCGCACTGATTCCCGAGGCGCAGATCTTCTTCGTGCCCTACCTGCTGCCCACCGACGAAGAGACGGTCCTCGAATTCTTCGACGAGAGCGTGGCCATCAACGAGATGTTCCCGGAACTCTACGCCGAACAGGGCCTGGAACTGCTGCAGATGTACCCGGAAGGCGAGATGGTGGTCACCGCCGACGAGCCGATCACCTCTCCCGAGGGCTTCCAGAACAAGAAGATCCGGGTGATGACCAACCCACTGCTCTCCGAGACCTACAACGCCTTCGGGGCGACTCCCACCCCGCTGCCCTGGGGCGAGGTCTACGGCGGCCTGCAGACCGGCATCATCGATGGCCAGGAGAATCCCATCTTCTGGATCGAGTCCGGCGGCCTCTACGAGGTTTCTCCCAACCTGATCTTCACCGGCCACGGCTGGTTCACCACCGCCATGATGGCCAACCAGGACTTCTATGAGGGGCTCTCCGAGGAAGACCAGCAACTGGTACGCAGTGCCGCCGATCACGCCTATGACGTGACTATCGAGCACATCCAGGGGCTCTCCGAAGAGTCGCTGGCGCTGATTCGGGAAGCCTCCGACGAGGTCACCGTGACGCGCCTGACCGAGGAGCAGATCCAGGCCTTCCGCGAGCGGGCGCCGCAGGTGGAAGAAGCCTTCCTGGAGATGACCGGTGAGCGTGGCGAGGAACTGCTCAACCAGTTCAAGGCCGACCTGGAGGCCGTGACCTCCGACGACGAGTAAGCCGTCGAACGTCATGCGCACGAGACAGGGGTGGCCCGGGAGGGTCACCCCTGTTTATTGGGTGGCATAACGTGCAAGCAGCGTTGACCTTGCGGCGATCCCAGCCAGCCTATCAGGCCTATGGTGACGACTAGAGTGGGTGCCTGCCCAGGGACGCATGCTGAAAGGAATGTCTTATGACCGAAGAAGAGTCCGAAAAGAATTATCGCTCCGGCCTGCCGGGCTTCCTGGGAACCATCGACACCTTTATCAGCAAGGTGGAGGCGGTCATCCTGGCCCTGGGGGTGCTGTTGATGGCCATCAACACCATCGCCAATGTGATCGCCCGCTTCGTGCTGGGTGACAGCATCTTCTTTACCGGCGAGATCAATCGCATCCTGATCATCATGATCACCTTCGCCGGTATCGGCTACGCGGCTCGCCACGGTCGTCATATTCGCATGTCGGCCATCTACGATGCCCTGCCGGTGGGTGGGCGCAAGGCACTGATGATAACCATCGCCACCTTTACCTCCCTGGTGATGTTCTTCCTCTGCTACTACTCCATCATCTATATCCTCGACCTGCAGTCCAAGGGGCGGGTCTTGCCGGCCCTAGGCTTCCCGATCTGGATCATCTATGTCTGGGTCCCCCTGGGTTTCTTGATCACGGGCATCCAGTACCTGCTGACCGCCATCAAGAACCTGGTCTCCCGGGACGTCTACCTTTCGACGGGCGTGGTGGATGGATACAAGGATACGGAAACGGAAGTCTGATACCGGGCGAGTCTCCCAGGGGAATATACGATGACGACAATAATGGTAGTCACCATGATCGCCCTGCTGTTGCTGGGCTTTCCGATGATGATTCCGCTGATCACGGCGGCAGTCATCGGCTTCTTCATGATGTTCAACGGCCTCGGCCAGATGGATACGCTGATTCAGCAGATCATGGCGGGCATCCGTCCCGCTTCGCTGATCGCGGTTCCCATGTTTATCCTGGCCGCCGACATCATGACGCGGGGCCAATCCGCCGAACGACTGATCAATATGGTGATGTCGTTCATCGGTCACGTGAAGGGCGGCCTGGCGGTCTCCACCGCGGCCTCCTGTACCCTCTTCGGGGCCGTCTCCGGCTCCACCCAGGCGACGGTGGTGGCGGTGGGCTCGCCGCTACGTCCGCGCATGCTCAAGGCGGGCTACTCCGACTCCTTCACCCTGGCGCTGATCATCAACGCCAGCGATATCGCCTTCCTGATCCCGCCGAGCATCGGCATGATCATCTATGGCGTCATCTCCGGTACCTCCATCGGTGAGCTCTTTATCGCCGGCATCGGCCCGGGGCTGCTGATCCTGTTGATGTTCTCCGTCTACTGCATCGCCTACGCCTATATCAACAAGGTGCCCACCGAGCCCAGGAGCAGCTGGAAGGAGCGCGCCCAGGCGGTGCAAGGGGCGCTATGGCCCCTCGGCTTCCCGGTGATCATCGTCGGCGGCATCTATGGCGGCATCTTCAGCCCCACGGAGGCCGCCGCGGCCTGCGTGCTCTATGCGGTCTTGCTGGAGTTCGTGATCTTCCGCTCCCTGAAGATGGCGGACATCTACGCCATCGCCAAATCCACCGGCCTGATTACCGCCGTGGTCTTTATCCTGGTCGGGGTCGGTAACGGCTTCTCCTGGATCATCTCCTTCGCCCAGATCCCCCAGGCCATCCTCGAGGCGGTGGGCATCAACGAGGCGGGCCCCACCGGGGTGTTGATCGCCATCTGCGTGGCCTTCTTCGTGGCCTGCATGTTCGTCGATCCTATCGTGGTGATCCTGGTCCTGACGCCGATCTTCGCCCCGGCCATCGAGGCCACCGGCCTCGACCCGGTGCTGGTGGGGATCCTGATCACCCTGCAGGTGGCCATCGGCTCGGCGACGCCACCCTTCGGCTGCGATATCTTCACCGCCATCGCCATCTTCAAACGCCCCTACCTGGACGTGATCAAGGGCACCCCGCCCTTCGTCTTCATGCTGGTGGCGGCGGCGGCGCTGCTGATCATCTTCCCGCAGATCGCCCTGTTCCTCCGGGACCTGGCCTTCAGCTGATCCTGGCTCATGGAGGAGACGACGATGTTTCACAAGATCCTGCTGCCGGTGGACGGCTCCAAGGGGGCCCTCAAGGCCCTGGAGAAGGCCGTGGAGCTGGCCAAGCTCACCGATGCGGAGCTCTATATCCTCTGCGTCTTCAAGCATCACAGCCTGCTGGAGGCGTCACTGTCCATGGTGCGTCCCAGCAAGCTGGATATCCCCGACGATGCCCTCAAGGAGTACGCCACCGAGATCGCCGTCCAGGCCAAGCACGATGCCCTGGAGCGGGGGGCCACCAAGGTACGCGCCTTCGTCAAGGGAGGCCGCCCCTCCAATACCATCGTGCGCTTCGCCCGCAAGCGCGATATCGACCTGATCGTGATCGGCTCCCAGGGCACCAATGGCGACAAGACCTCGTACTTGCTGGGCAGCGTCTCCCAGCGGGTGGCCAGCATGGCCAAGTGCCCCACCCTGGTGGTCTGACGCCACCCCCGTCGCGACCCTAGCAGCGGGCCGGGCACTCCCCGGCCCGCTGTCTTTTTGTACCCGGGGTAGGCGGGTGCGGAACCCGGCCACTCCTGATAGAGTCCGAGGGGTGTTTTATGACCCCATCGATCGAGGATACTGCATGAAGACACTGGTTCGCGCCGCCACCCTGGGCTCGCTGCTGTGTGCCGCGCCCTTCGCCCTGGCCGACCTGGAAAGCGACGAGGCCCGGCTCGGTTACAGCCTGGGCGTGACCCTGGGGCAGAGCCTGGTTCAGGACGTGGACGACCTGGATATCGAAGCCTTCACCCAGGCCATTCGCGATGTCTACGCCGACGCGGAACTGGCCCTGAGCGAGGAGCAGATGGCCGAGACGCTGATGCAGTTCCAGCAGCAGGCAATGGCCGAGCGCCAGGCCGAGGCCGAGCGCCAGGCCGAGTCGGCCCGCGAAGCCGGCGAGGCCTTCCTCGCCGAGAACGCCGACGCCGAGGGCGTGGTG
Source organism: Bisbaumannia pacifica (assembly GCF_007989625.1). GTDB lineage: Bacteria > Pseudomonadota > Gammaproteobacteria > Pseudomonadales > Halomonadaceae > Bisbaumannia > Bisbaumannia pacifica. The sequence continues at coordinate 38,754 of NZ_BJUK01000006.1, read as the reverse complement.
GTGACCGACTCCGGCCTGCAGTACAAGGTCATCGAGTCCGGCGAGGGTCCCTCCCCGGGTCCCGAGTCCCAGGTCGAGGTGCACTATGAGGGCACCCTGCTGGATGGCAGCGTCTTCGACAGCTCCTATGAGCGCGGCGAGCCGATCAGCTTCCGCGTCGATCAGGTGATCGAGGGTTGGCAGGAGGCCCTGCAGCTGATGAGCGAGGGCGACACCTGGATGCTCTACCTGCCCTACGACCTGGCCTATGGCGAGGCCGGCACCGGCGGCCCCATCGGTCCCTACGAGACCCTGACCTTCAAGGTGGAGCTGCTGGGCGTCGATGACGAGGCCGATGCCGAGTAAGGGCATCCTCGGTGTGGCGGCGCTGCTCCTCGGCGGTGCCGCCCTCGCCGAGGAGGCAGCGCCTCCGCCGCTACCAGCACTAGGCCTGGACGGCGAACGCCTGGCCGTGCTGGGCGTCTCCTCCGGGGGCTATATGGCCACCCAACTGGCCGTGGCCTACCCGGCGCGCTATTCCCGGCTGGGGGTGTTCGCCGCCGGCCCCTGGGGCTGCGCCCAGGGTAGCCTCGGCCAGGCCCTGGGTCGGTGCATGCTCACCCACCGGGGGCTCCCCGAGCCGAGCGAGCTGGCGGCCCGCCACGCCGCCTATTTGGCCGAGGGCCGAGTCGGCCCCCCCGAGGCGCTGGCCCGTCAGCGGGTCTTCCTCTGGCATGGCGAGCAAGATGGCACCGTGCTCCCCGCCGTGGGGGAGCGGCTCGTCGAGCAGTATCGTGACTGGCTGGCGGATGCCGACGCCCAGCTGCGCCGGGTCGTCACGCCGGGGGCCGGCCATGGCTGGCCGGTGGCCGGCGAGCGCGTCGCCCAAGAGGCGCCCCTGGTGGATTGTGCGGCGGGGGGCAGCCCCTACCTGCTGGACTGCGGCTACGACGGCCCCGGCGAGGCCCTGGCCTGGCTCTATGGCGAGGCCGAGTCCCCCCCGGCCGCCCCCTCGGGAGAACTCTCGCGTTTCTCTCAGGAGGTCGACAGCGGGGCACGCCAGTTGGGTGAGAGCGGCTATCTCTATCTGCCGGCGGCATGCGCCGATGGCGAGGCCTGCGGCCTGGTGGTGGCCCTGCATGGCTGTGGCATGGCCACCGAGCAGGTCGGCGATGCCTTCGCCCGCCACTCCGGCCTCAATGCCTGGGCCGAGGCATACCGTCTGGCCGTGCTTTACCCCCAGGTCTCGCCCAGCCTGGGTAACCCCCAGGGCTGCTGGGACTGGTGGGGCTACGACGAAAACAGCTGGCGTCCCCGCCCCGACCATGACAGCCGCGATGGCCGCCAGCTGCGGGCCCTGGATGCCATGGTGGAACGCCTGCTCAGTCCACCCGAGGCGAGCGAGTAGCGTCGCCCGGTGGCATTTATCCGACCTACCCCTCGCCCAGCTCCTGGCGCAACGCCTCGATCAGGGCGTGGGGAGTCGATGAATAGAGCACCCGCCGGCGAATCTCCCCTTCTCGGTCGACCAGATAGAGCGAGGCGCCGTGATCCACGGTATAGCCCATGGCGGACGCTTCCATCTCGACCCGACGCCAGAAGATCCCATAGCGCTCGGCGACCTCCGCCAGCTGCGCCTCGCTGCCCCGGACGCCGATAAATTCATCGCCGAAATAGCCCATATACTCCTCGAGTCGCGCCAGGGTATCGCGCTCCGGGTCGACGCTGATCATCACCGGCACCACCCGCTCGGCCAGTTCCGGCGCCAGTTGGCCCAGGGCCTGACGCACTACCGCCAGGGTCATGGGACAGACATCCGGGCAATAGGTGTAGCCGAAGTAGATGGCCGCCAGCTGTTCCTCGCCCAGCGACGATAGGGCGAAGTCGCCATGGGTGGAAGGCAGGGCGATCTCGCCACCCTGGGGCGCGCCATCGTCTTCGTGTCCCTGCTGCCAGAACCAGCCGCCCAGGGCCAGCAACGCCAGTCCCAGGACACCCGCGCTCAACCAGCGAACCGTCAGCGTCATCCTCTCCCCCTCGTCGTCTCATGTCGCGACCATCGCGGGCCGCCTCTCTATCAGGGTAAGCTTATCAGCACTCGCCAACGACCGTGACCTGGAGCCTTGTCGCACCATGCAGATTCTCGACGCCCTGGGCCCGCTCTTTCTGCTGATCCTGCTGGGGGCCCTGCTGGGACGCCTGGAGCTGCCCGGCGGCGATTTCTGGCCTCGCCTGGAGCGGCTGATCTATTACCTGCTGTTTCCGGCCATGCTGGTGGGTACCCTGGCCGAGGCGGAGATCGCCCGGGTCCCGGTGGCCCGGCTGGCCCTGGCGCTGCTGGGCGGCATGCTGCTGTTCGCCATCCTGCTGTGGTGGTGGCGCCCTCGCCTCACGCCGGAGGCGCCCACCTTTACGTCGCTGTTCCAGGGCAGCCTGCGTTTCAACACCTACGTGGGCGTGGCCGGCGCCGCGGCGCTGCATGGCGGCCTCGGCGCTACCACGGCGGCGGTGGCCGTGGCCCTGATGGTGCCGACCGTCAACCTGCTCTGCGTGCTCTGCTTTATCGGCGTCGGCACCCTGGGCCCCGGCAGCCTGGGTCGCAGCCTGCGCGCCCTGGTCAGTAACCCGCTGATCCTCGCCTGCCTGGGGGGTATCGCCCTGAATCTCTCGGGCCTGGGCCTGCCCGGCTGGAGCGCTCCCACCCTGGAGCTGCTGGGCCGCACCGCCCTGCCCCTGGGCCTGGTGGCGGTGGGCGTGGCGCTGCGCCCCCAGGCACTGCTGCGCCGTGATCGCGCCGTCTGGGCGACCCATGGCATCAAGTTGCTGCTGATGCCGGCCCTGGTGCTAGGCCTGACCTGGGCACTGGGGCTGGATAGCGTGAGTCGCGACGTGGCCCTGCTCTTCGCCGCCCTGCCCACCGCCACCTCGGCCTATATTCTGGCGCGCCAGCTGGGGGGCGACGCCGAACTGATGGCGGCGCTGATCACCGGGCAGACGCTGCTGGCGATGCTGAGCCTACCGCTATGGCTGAGTCTGGTGGCTCGATAGGCTACAAATGAAAAATAGTCGCATTTGCTGTTGACTCATCAAATGCGAATGATTATCTTGTCTTCATGGCGTCGGCCAGACGCCATACCCATCGCAGAGAATGTCAGGTTCCCTGCCATGGTTTCTCCTCATCAAGCTAGTCACGGTCCTTGTCGGCGACTCCTCGGAGTCGCCGCTTTTTTATGCCTGGGAGGGGACGAGGGCAAACGAAAAAGATTCTCGTTTTCTGTTGACGCGAGAAATGCGAATGATTACCTTGTCTACATGGCGTCGGCCAGACGCCATACCCATCGCAGCGGGTGTCAGGCCCCCTGCCATGGTTTCTCCTCATCAAGCTAGTCACGGTCCTTGTCGGCGACTCCCTCGGAGTCGCCGCTTTTTTTGGCGCCGCCTGGCAGACGAAGGGGCCGCCCCGACCCCATCGCCTTCACTTACTCGCTACGCGCGAAGATCAGGTCCCAGACGCCATGCCCCAGGCGCTCGCCGCGGGCCTCGAACTTGGTCAGCGGCCGGAACTCGGGGCGCGGCACATAGGGCGCGGTCTCCGCGGTGGCGGTATTGCGGTAACCCGGCGCCGCCGCCATCACCTCGGCCATATGCTCGGCATAGTTCTCCCAGTCGGTGGCCATGTGCAGGGTGCCACCCACCTTGAGACGGCGGCGAATCAGCTCCACGAAGGCGGGCTGCACGATGCGCCGCTTGTGGTGCTTCTTCTTCGGCCAGGGATCGGGGAAGAACAGCTGCAGGGTGTCGATGCTGTCCGCCGGGAAACACTCGTCCAACACCCGCACCGCATCCTCGCGGAATACCCGCAGGTTGGTCAGGCCCCGCTTGTCGGCCTCGTCGAGCAGCTTGCCGACGCCGGGGGCATGCACCTCGATGCCGATAAAGTCGGTATCCGGGTGGGTCTCGGCCTGCTCGATCAGGGAGGCGCCCATGCCGAAGCCGATCTCCACCACCCGCCGGGCCCGCCGCCCGAAGAGGGCATCCAGGTCCAGGCGCCCGCCGTCCAGGGTCAGTCCCAGCCGCGGCCAGACCTCTTCCAGGCCGCGGGTCTGGGCGCCGGTCATGCGACCGGCACGCAGCACATAGCTCTTGATTCCACGCTTGTAGAGCGTGTCCTGACTGGCCTCGCCGGCGGCCTCGGCGCCCGGCTCGGGGGTACGTTCGTCGTTCATACGCCTCGTTCGATTCCTGGGTCGGGCTCAGCCGTTGATACGGCCGGCAAAGGGCGAGGAGGGATCGGCGCTCTGGCGGCGCGGCATGCGCCCGGCCAGATAGGCCTGGCGCCCGGCTTCCACCGCCTGCTTCATGGCCTGGGCCATCAGCACCGGCTGGCGGGCATGGGCGATGGCGGTGTTCATCAGCACCGCATCGCAGCCCAGCTCCATGGCCATGGCGGCGTCGGAGGCGGTACCGATGCCCGCGTCTACCAGCACCGGCACCTCGGCCTGCTCCACGATCAGGCGGGTATTGTGCGGGTTCTGCAGGCCGTGACCGGAGCCGATCAGCGAGCCCAGGGGCATGATGGCACAGCAGCCCAAGCGCTCTAGCTCCTTGGCCACGATGGGATCGTCGCTGGTATAGACCATCACGTCGAAGCCATCGGCCAGCAGCGCCTCGGCGGCCTTCAGGGTCTCCACCACATTGGGGTAGAGGGTGGTGTCGTCGCCCAGCACCTCGAGCTTGACCAGGTTATGGCCGTCGAGCAGCTCCCGGGCCAGCTTGCAGGTACGCACCGCGTCCTTGGCGGTGTAGCAGCCGGCGGTATTGGGCAGCAGGGTATAGCGCTGCGGCGAGATCACGTCGAGCAGGTTCGGCGCCGAGGCATCCTGCCCCAGGTTGGTGCGCCGCACGGCGAAGGTGACGATCTCGGCGCCGCTGGCGTCGATGGCCGCCGCGGTCTCGTCGAAATCCTGGTACTTGCCGGTCCCCACCAGCAGGCGGGAGCTAAAGGGGCGGCCGGCCACCACGAAGGGCTGGTCGCTGAGTGTTTGAGTCATCTGTTTGGCTTCCTCGATTGGCCGCGGGATCTCAGGGCGTCGAATACGGACGCCGCGGACTTAGCCGCCGCCGATGGCGTGCACGATCTCGACTCGATCGCCCTCGGCGAGGCGAGTCTCGGCGTGAATGCTGCGGGGGACGATCTCTTCGTTGACCTCGACGGCGATACGCCGCCCGGCGAGCCCCAGGGACTCGAGCAGTTGCTGGATCGTCACCTCGCCATCGAGCGGCTTGGATTCTCCATTGAGCTGGATCTGCATGGCGTCCTCTCGATAGCAGGATGGCAGGGGCCATATTGTAGCCTGTTCGCCCCGCTCGGGGTACGGTAGCGCCTGCCATGAATGGTTGGGAGACAAGCGATGCGTGATCGCAACTGGTGGCTGCTGGTGGCCGCCTCGGGGACCCTGCTGGTCGCCGCCGGCGCCTTCGGCGCCCATGCCCTGGAGGGGCACCTGGCGCCGCGCCTGCTGGCGGCCTTCGAGACCGGGGTCCGCTATCAGGCCTGGCACACCCTGGCGATGCTCGGCGTGCTGGCCTGGCGGGCCGCCACGCCGATGGCCGGCCAGCGCCTGGTGCTGGGCCTCTGGGCCCTGGGCATCGCGCTCTTCTCCGGCTCCCTCTATGCCCTGGCGCTGAGCGGCCTGGGCCGCCTGGGCCTGATCACCCCCCTGGGTGGCCTGGCGATGATCGGCGGCTGGCTGGCCCTGGGGGCCTGCGTGCTGCGCGCCGGGCCCGGCATGGGGCGCGACCGAGAGCGGCGCTAGTCGCCATCCGGCAGCGCATAGGTGGCGGTCACCAGGGCCACCGGTGCCTCCTCCCCGGCGGAGAAGAGCTGCACCTCGCCCACCGCCAGGCGCCGCCCCAGCTTGACGATGCGGGCGTTGGCGATCAGGTCGCGGTCGCCCCGGGCGCGGCGCAGGAAGTGGCAGTTGAGGTCGGTGGTCACCGCCATGGGCTCCGGCCCCACCTGGGCGAGGATGGCCACATAGAGGCAGACATCCGCCAGCCCCATCAGGGTCGGCCCGGAGACGCAAGAGCCGGGCCTGAGGTGCTCGTCCTCGATGGCCAGGCTCATGGTGGCGCGCATCTCGTCGACGCCCTCGATGGTGCCCTGGCGCTGGGGAAAGACCTCGTCGAGGAATTCCTCGATGGCGGCGGCAGTCATCACGGTCATGGCGGCGCTCCCTGCGGCTGGCGAAACGGTGGCAAGCGTTGCGCCACAAGATAGCGCAAGGCCGCCTCCGGGCCCAGCCCGAAACCACCAACGCCCCGGTGCCGAAAGGCCGCCGGGGCGTTGCACTAGCGGGATGGCCGATGGGGCTTAGTTGGCGCGCGCCTTGTGGACCGCCCGCCAATGGTGCAGCAGCGGCTCGGTGTAGCCGGAAGGCTGCTCGAGGCCCTTGAAGACCAGCTCGCTGGCCGCCTGGAAGGCGGTGGAGGCGGCGAAGTCGCGACTCATCGGCACATAGGCGGGGTCGCCGGCGTTCTGCTCGTCCACCACCTTGGCCATGCGCTCCAGGGTCTGCTGGACCCGCTCGGCGCTGACCACGCCATGGTGCAGCCAGTTGGCCACGTGCTGGCTGGAGATCCGCAGGGTCGCGCGGTCCTCCATCAGGCCCACGTCATGGATGTCCGGCACCTTGGAGCAGCCGACGCCGTGCTCGACCCAGCGCACCACATAGCCGAGGATGCCCTGGCAGTTGTTGTCGAGTTCCTGCTGGATCTCGTCATCGGACCAGTTCGGGTCCTGTGCCACCGGCACGCTCAGCAGATCGCCCAGGTAGTCGGGCTCGCCCTGGGCCTCCAGCTCGCGCTGCACCGCCTGGACATCGACCTGATGGTAATGCAGCACATGCAGGGTCGCGGCGGTGGGCGACGGTACCCAGGCGGTGTTGGCTCCGGCCTTGGGCTGGGCCACCTTCTGCTCCAGCATGGCGGCCATCAGGTCCGGCATGGCCCACATGCCCTTGCCGATCTGGGCGCGACCGCGCAGGCCACAGGCCAGGCCGATCTGTACGTTGTTGCGCTCATAGGCCTGGATCCAGGCGGCATGCTTCATGTCGCCCTTGCGCACCATGGGCCCCGCCTGCATCACGGTATGCATCTCGTCGCCGGTGCGATCGAGGAAGCCGGTGTTGATAAACACCACCCGGGAGGCGGCGGCATGGATGCACGCCTTGAGGTTGGTGGAGGTGCGGCGCTCCTCGTCCATGATGCCCATCTTCAGGGTATCGCGGGGCATGTCCAGCAGGTCTTCGACGCGACCGAACAGCTCGTTGGCGAAGGCCACTTCCCGGGGACCGTGCATCTTCGGCTTGACGATATAGACGGAGCCCTCGCGGGAGTTGCGCGGCTCGTCGGCGCCCTTGTGCAGGTCGCGCAGGGCGATCAGGCTGGTCACCACGCAGTCGAGGATGCCCTCGGGCACCTCGTTGCCCTCGGCATCCAGCACCGCCGGGGTGGTCATCAGGTGACCCACGTTGCGCACGAAGAGCAGGGAACGCCCCGGCAGGCTCAGGCTGCCGCCATCCGGGGTGGTGTAGCGGCGATCCGGATTGAGGCGACGCACTACCGTCTTGCCACCCTTTTCGAAACGCTCTTCCAGGTCACCCTTCATCAGGCCCAGCCAGTTGCGATAGACCCCGACCTTGTCCTCGGCATCCACCGCGGCCACGGAGTCCTCGCAGTCCATGATGGCGGAGAGGGCCGCCTCCATCAGCAGGTCCTTGATATGCGCCGGATCGTCCTTGCCGATGAAGTGCTCGGCATCAAACTGGATCTCCAGGTGCAGGCCATGGTTACCGAGCAGCACCGCCTCGGGGGAGGCCGCCTCGCCACGATAGCCCACCAGCTTGCCGGCATCCTTGAGGCCGGTTTCGCGACCGCCTTCCAGGGTCACCACCAGGTGGCCATCACGGATCACATACTTGACCGCCTCGCGGTGAGAGCCGGTGGCCAGCGGCGCGGCGATATCCAGCACGCCGCGGGCGTAAGCGATCACCTTGGCCCCGCGCTTGGGGTTGAAGGCCTTGCCCTTCTCGGCGCCGTCGGCTTCGCTGATGGCGTCGGTGCCATAGAGCGCATCATAGAGGCTGCCCCAGCGCGCATTGGCGGCGTTGAGGGCATAACGGGCATTGCTGACCGGCACCACCAACTGGGGGCCGGCCTGGGAGGCCAGCTCGGCATCCACCTTGCTGGTGCTGACCGCGACCTTGGCCGGGACCTCGGCCAGGTAGCCGATCTCCTCGAGGAAGCGGCGATAGGCCGGCATATCCTGCACCGGGCCCGGGTTATCGCGATGCCAGCTATCCAGCTCGCGCTGCAGACGCTCGCGCTCGGCGAGCAATTCCCTGTTCTTTGGGGTCAAATCATGAAAGAGTGCATCGACGCCGGCCCAGAAGGCCTCGGCATCGATACCTGACCCCGGCAGGGCCTGTTCATTGATGAAATGGTCCAGCTCGCTGGCCACCTGGAGACGGTGGCGAGTGACTCGGTCGGTCATGGGGCCTCCTGATGCGCTGCAGCCGGCCGGCACCGCCGACTGCTTGTCGTTATCTCTAATACGAAACCGGCATATATTTGTGGAAATACCTTCCATATGCTACCCGATTTTGGGCGTCTGGTCTGCCCGCCTCGACCAAATGATGAATTCCCCCTGCCGGCAATATGGCCTGGGAGGACTCATGACGCTAGGATTGGTGCCTGACGGGAGGCCATCATGACCGATTTCACGCCCCTCACCACCCTGGGCCCCATCATGCCTGCCGGCCAGGCACCACAGGCCATGCCGCACCTGGAAGACTATCTCGTCCACTACCGCCTGATGCCGCTGCTCAAGGATCGCATCGGGCTGCATGTGGGCTATACCGAGGCCGATCCCTTCCGTCTCTGGACCCAGGTGTGGAGCCCTCCCCACCCTCGCGGCACCGCCTTCGTGGTACATGGCTATTTCGATCATCTGGGGCTCTATCGCCACCTGCTGGAACGCCTGCTGAACGGTGGCTGGCGGGTGGTACTCTGGGACCTGCCGGGCCACGGCCTCTCCACCGGGCGCCGCGCCTGCATCGATGACTTCGACGACTACGGACGCTGCCTGGCCGCCCTGCAGCGGCGCCTCAGCCTGGAAGGCCTGGCCCCGCGCCCCTGGGTGGGGATCGGCCAGAGCACCGGCGCCGCCGTCCTCGCCACCGACGCCCTCGACCGTCAGGCCGAGAGCCAGTGGGCCGGTCTGGTCCTGCTGGCGCCCCTGGTACGCCCCTGGGGCTGGAACCAGTCCAGCTGGCTGCACCTGGTGGCCAGCCCCTTTATCCGCAGCTTGCCGCGCAAGTACCGGGCCAACTCCAATGATGCGGACTTCACCGCCTTCCTCCGCGACCAGGACCCCCTCCAGCCGGATCGCCTCTCGGTCAACTGGATCAGCGCCATGCGACGCTGGATCCCGCGCCTGCTGGCGCTGCCGCCGGCACAGCTGCCGGTGTTGATCCTGCAAGGCGAACAGGACCTGACGGTAGACTGGCAGTGGAACCTGGATATCCTGGCTCGCAAGTTCCCCGACGCCGAGATTCATCGCCATCCGGAGGCGCGCCATCATCTGGTCAACGAGACGCTGCCGATCCGCGAGGCGCTATTCGATGAACTGGACGGCTTCCTGGCCCGTCGCGAGCCCCCCCAATGAGACGCCTGGCGATACTGCTGCTGACGCTCACCTTGCTGACGGCCTGCGCCAGCCCGCCGGATCGCCCCACCCAGCTGCGTCAGGCGCTGCTGGGGCTCGGCGAGGACGCCAGCCGGCTACTGATGGAGGAGCCGGCCTGGGAGCTCGAGGCCCGAGAGATCGTCTTGCTGCTGTCCAGCACCGAGGTGGATAGCGCCCTGCCCATCGGCGCCGAGCGCTTCGCCGAGAGCCTGACCCGGGCCCTGCTGGCCTACCCGGATGGCCCCCAGGTGATCGACTGGCAGCCGCAGACCGGCCAGGCGGCGACTCCCGCCGGCCAGTGGCTGCTGGATGCGCGCCTGGCGGCCGACGGCCCCGAGCTGCGGCTCTCGGACCGCGCCCTGCTCCCCTACCGGCTGGAGCTTGGCCTGCGGCGGCCGGGTGACGCCCGGCCACGCTGGGAGCGAACCCTCAGCGGCGCCTTCGATGCCGATGCCCTTTAGTCATTACCGGCGCGTCACGCCTTATCGGCGACCCAATAGACGCTCCAGCTGCCGATAGCCGATGGCCTCCAGCAACTGATCGCGGCCGGGACGCCCGAGCCCCTCCAGGTCCGCCAGGGTCAGGGCCACCCGCAGCACCCGATGATAGGCCCGGGCCGAGAGGTGTAGCCGCTCCAGGCTCTGGGCCAGCCAGGCGCGATCCGCCGTGCTCAGCGCACAGGCCGTCTCCAGGGCCGCTACGGGAAGGGCGGCATTGAGGCCGCCCCGCTCCCGCTGACGCCCCCGCGCCGCCACTACCCGCTCCCGCACCCGCGCCGAGGCTTCCGCCGTCGTCGCCGCCGTCAGCTGCTCGGCGGGCAGGGCCGGCACCTCGACCTGCAGATCGATACGGTCGAGCAGGGGCCCCGAGAGGCGTGACTGGTAGCGCTGCACCTGCCCCGTCGTGCAGTGGCAGTCGCGGCGGGCATCGCCCAGGAAGCCGCATGGACAGGGGTTCATGGCCGCCACCAACTGGAAGCGACTCGGGTAACGGCGGGTCACCCGGGCCCGGGCCAGGTCCACCCGCCCCGACTCCAGGGGCTGACGCAGCACCTCCAGCACACTGCGGTTGAACTCCGGCAGTTCGTCGAGGAAGAGCACGCCATGGTGCGCCAGGGAAACCTCGCCGGGGCGCGGCGAGGAGCCGCCGCCCACCAGGGCCGCGGCGCTGGCGGTATGGTGGGGCGCACGAAAGGGACGAATGCCCCACCCCTCGAGCGGCGCTTCCCCCGCCACCGAGCGGATCGCCGCCAGCGCCAGGGCCTCATCCTCGTCCAGGGGCGGCAGGATGCCCGGCAGGCGGCTGGCCAGCAGGGTCTTGCCGCTGCCCGGCGGCCCCACGAAGAGCAGGTTGTGGCCACCGGCGGCGGCCACCTCCAGGGCGCGACGGGCCTGGGGCTGGCCACGCACCTCGGCCAGGTCGGCGACCTCGAGGCACGCCGGCTCGGGCTGGCTGAGGGGTTGGGGCGTCAGCGGTTCGCGCCCCCAGAGGTGCGCCGCCACTTCCAGCAGATGCGCTGCCGGCAGCACTTCCAGGCCCTGCACCAGGGCCGCCTCGGCGGCATTTTCCCGGGGCAGGATCAGCCGCCGCCCGGCGCGCTTGGCCGCCAGGGCCGCCGGCAGCACCCCTCCGACCGGACAGAGGCGACCATCCAGGGCCAGTTCTCCCAGGCTCTCCAGGTCGGCCAGGGCGTCGGCGGGCAGCTGGCCGGAGGCGGCGAGAATGCCCAGGGCGATGGGCAGGTCGAAGCGTCCGCCCTCCTTGGGGAGATCGGCGGGGGCCAGGTTGAGGGTAATGCGGCGGGTGGTGGGAAACTCGAAGTTGGCATTGAGCAGGGCGCTACGCACCCGCTCGCGGCTCTCGCGAACGGCGGTCTCCGGCAATCCCACCAGGGTAATGCCGGGCAGGCCATTGGCCAGATGCACCTCCACCCGCACCTCTGGGGCCTCCAGCCCCAGGGCGGCACGGGTGGTAACGATGGCCAGCGTCATGACTCGTCCCTGAGTAGTCGAGGATTCCTTAACCCTAGCTCAGGGACGCCAGGACGACACTCAGGCCCGGGGCGACGTCTCGTCCTGAGCCTCGCCACCGCCGGCATCTTCCGCCGCCGGCGAGGGTGACGCGTCCCGCGCCTCCGCCTCCAGCCGCGCCTGGAGTAGGCGCTCCAGCTCGGCCACCTGGCCCTCCAGGGCCTCGACCCGGGAGCGGGTACGCTGCAGCACCTCCATCAGGATGTCGAAATCTTCCCGGGAGACCAGCTCCAGGCGATCGAAGGCGCCCTTGACCACCTGCTGCACGCTGCGTTGCAGCTCCTCCGGGGCCTGGGAGGCCCCCTGCAGGCGCTCACCCAGTTGTTGGGCGAGCCGCCCGATTCGCTCGTTGTTGATCATCGCCGATCGACTCCTGAAAAAAACGCCATGAACTGCCCTACAGGATACGCAAGCCGCGGCCATCACGCATGCGCCGCGGGGATGCACCACCCCGGACGGCGAGCACCAGCCTGGTGCATCCCGCCGCGCCATTATCGTCCCCCCGGCGCCACAAGAGCCAGACAGACGACTGCTTTATAAGGAAAAAATCTCCAGTTGGCATGCTTTACGCAATAGCTAAGGCAGGCAGTCGCCTGCTGCACGCCAATGACAACTTCGCTGTAGGGAGACCGGGATGAAACTCATCACCGCCATCATCAAGCCCTTCAAGCTCGACGACGTCCGCGAGGCCCTGGCCGACAACGGCGTTCAGGGCATCACCGTCACCGAGGTCAAGGGCTTCGGCCGCCAGAAGGGCCATACCGAGCTGTACCGCGGCGCCGAATATGTCGTCGACTTCCTGCCCAAGGTCAAGGTCGAGGTGGCCGTCGACGATGCCCGCGTCGAGACGGTGCTGGACGCCATCCGCGGCGCCGCCAACAGCGGCAAGATCGGTGACGGCAAGCTGTTCGTCACCAGCCTGGAGGACGTGATCCGTATTCGTACCGGTGAGCGTAGCGCCGACGCCGTCTGAGTTCGCCCCTCTTTCCCCTTCCAGCCAGCCCGACTGGCTCAGGAGTTACGACCATGACCGATCTAGTAGAGCTGAGTTACGCGCTCGACACCTTCTATTTCCTGATCTGCGGCGTCCTGGTGATGTGGATGGCCGCCGGCTTCTCCATGCTCGAGGCGGGCCTGGTGCGCTCCAAGAACACCGCCGAGATCCTGACCAAGAACATCGCGTTGTTCGCCATCGCCTGCACCATGTACCTGCTGGTGGGCTACTACTTGATGTACTCCAGCAGCGAGGGCGGCGTGCTGCCCAGCCTGGGCTTCCTGCTGGGCGGCGAAAACAGCGCGGACGCGGTGCTGGCCGGTGGCGATGACGCCCCCTACTACTCGATGCGTGCCGACTACTTCTTCCAGGTGGTGTTCGTGGCCACCGCCATGTCCATCGTCTCCGGGGCCGTGGCCGAGCGCATGAAGCTGTGGGCCTTCCTGGCCTTCGCCGTGGTGATGACCGGCGTCATCTATCCGGTCTCCGGCTACTGGACCTGGGGCGGTGGCTGGCTCTCCGCCGCCGGCTTCTCCGACTTCGCCGGCTCCGGCATCGTGCACATGGCGGGCGCCGCCGCGGCGCTGGCCGGCGTGCTGATCCTTGGTCCGCGCAAGGGTAAGTACGGCAAGGATGGCAGCATCTACGCCATTCCTGGCGCCAACATGCCCCTGGCCACCCTGGGCACCTTTATCCTGTGGATGGGCTGGTTCGGCTTCAACGGCGGTTCCGAGCTGAAGGTCTCCGACGTGGATTCCGCTAACAACGTGGCCCAGGTTCTGGTCAACACCAACGCCGCCGCCGCCGGCGGGGTGATCGCCGCCCTGATCATCGCCAAGCTGTGGTTCCGCAAGGCCGACCTGACCATGGCCCTGAACGGCGCTCTGGCCGGTCTGGTGGCCATCACCGCCGAGCCCCTGGCGCCCTCCGCCCTGGGCGCGACCCTGATCGGCGGCCTGGGTGGCGCCATCGTGGTGGCCGCCATCGTCGGCCTGGACAAGCTGAAGATCGACGACCCGGTGGGCGCCATCTCCGTGCACGGCGTGGTGGGCATCTGGGGCCTGCTGGCGGTGCCGCTGACCAATGGTGACGCCACCTTCGGCGCCCAGGTCCTCGGCATCATCGGCATCTTCGTCTGGGTCTTCCTGGCCAGCCTGGCCGTGTGGCTGATCATCAAGGCGGCGATGGGCCTGCGGGTCAGCGAGGAAGAAGAGTATGAGGGCGTCGACCTGGCCGAGTGCGGCCTGGAGGCCTACCCCGAATTCACCGTCGCCAAGGTGCGTGGCGGTGGCAGCGGCCGCCCCCAGAACGACGGCCTGAGCCAATCAGCGCGTCTGTCGACGCGAACCGAGTGAGCTGGCGTGCTCCCCTGGCCCCTTCGGGGGCCTTTTTTCTTGGTGTATGCTTGTGCCAAGACCGGCAACCGCCGACCGACCCTTAGATGCGAGGAGACAGACCATGAAGCTGGTGACCGCCATCATCAAGCCGTTCAAGCTCGACGACGTTCGCGAGGCACTTTCCGAGATCGGCGTACAGGGCATTACCGTCACCGAGGTCAAGGGCTTCGGTCGGCAGAAGGGCCACACCGAGCTCTATCGGGGCGCCGAGTACGTGGTCGACTTCCTGCCCAAGGTAAAGCTGGAAGTGGCCGTGGACGACGCCATGGCCGAGCAGGTGATCGATGCGATTACTCAGGTGGCCAATACCGGGAAAATCGGCGACGGCAAGATCTTCGTCTCCGCCCTGGAGCAGGTGATCCGGATTCGTACCGGCGAGACGGATAAAGACGCGGTCTGATCCCGCTACCCGAGTCGCGCTAATACATTCAGCAAGATCGGCGACGGCAAGGTCTTCGTCTCCGCCCTGGAGCAGGTGAGCGGAACGCCGCACCGCCGGATTCGTACCGGCGAGACGGATAAAGACGCGGTCTGATCCCGCAACCCGGGTCGCGCGACTATTCTTAGCAAGCTAATAGAAACCGCCCCATGGCTAGGCCATGGGGCGGTTTTCTCACAGACTCAAACTCCTGGCGTAGCCGGGGTCTCGAGGGCGGTGATGACGTGGCGCAGCCCCTGGGCCAGTTGGGCCTCCTCGGCCTCGCCGGGGACGAAGACCACGCTCAGGCAAGCGCATACCTCGCCGCCCCGGCGGATAGGTAGGGCAATCGCCGCGTAGCCGGGCTCCTCGGCGGAGACCATCAACCGCTCGGCGGGGTCGCGGCGGGCATAACCTAGCGCGTCGAACTCCTGGGTTAGACGGGCCAGATAGTCCTTGTCCCGGGCCAGCCAGGCCGCCTCGCCGGGCCCCGATGCGAGCCGTCTCAGCAGGGTCTGCCGGCGCCTCTCTTCGCTACCCGCCAGCCAGGCCCGCCCCAGGGCCGAGCGCAGCGGGCCCGGACGAAAGCCCAGCACCTCACGATGCCGGATCCGTCGGCTTAGGGGCCGCGAGGTCTCGATAATCCGCAGGCTTGCCTCATCGACCAACGCCAGGTCCGAGGGCCAGCCCAGGCCATCGTGGAGCTCGACCAGATAAGGCCCCACCAGGCTCAGCCAGGATACCTCCGCGCTCGCCGGCCCCAGGGTGACCGGCGTCGCGGTCAGCCGATAGCGACCATCCCCCAGCCCTCGGCAGGCCCAGCCCTGCTCGATCAGGGTCGCCAGCAGCCGCAGCAGGGTGCTCTTGTCGATGCCGGTGGCGCGATACAGTTCGGCGAGCCCCAGAGGCTCGGCGCTCGCGGCAAGGCAATCGATCACTTCCAACCCACGCCTTAGGGCGCGAATCGTCTTCATACTGCCCCCTTATCGCCCACAACGAAAAAGTGCCGATGGAAACCATCGGCACAATGCGGGCGGCTCGATACCGCCAATCGAAACAGCGACTCCGTGCCGGGGACGGTGCCAAGGCGAACGGTGCGCCATCCCCGGGGTCGGCCCGAAGGCCGGCTTAGAAGTGGAACTGGGCGCTGGCCATCACGCGGCTGGCGTCCACCTCCTCGCCGCTGACCTTCTCCAGGTCGATGTACTGGTACTCGGCCCCCACGGTCAGGCGGTCGTTGACGTCCCAGATCAGGTTGACGTGGGAGAACTGCACGGTGTCGGCCATGCCCTGGAAGGCCGGGGCATCGTCCGCCAGGTCCTGTTCGACCCGGGAGGTGCCGATGGAGCTGGACCAGTCGGCATTCCAGCGGTGGTCCAGGGAGATGCCAACGCTCTGCAGGTCGACGGCCTCGAGATTCCCGTCGGCATCCAGGTAGGCATCCGGTGCGCGGAACTTGGCGCCGGACGCCGGCACGTAGTCCAGATACCCGCCCAGGCCGCTACCCGCCATCAGGTTACCCTTGAGGGTGGTGCTGCTGCCCAACGGCAAGGCCCCCTGGGCGGCGATGCCGAAGCCGGTGGTGCTCTCGTCCTGACCGCTCACCTCGGAGTCGGTGGAGAACTGGCGCACCACGCCGGAAATGCCGAAGCTGCGGCCGTACTGGTAGCGCAGGGTCAGGTCGGGCAGCTCGGTCCCTTCGTCGACCGCACCGCCCGGCCCCAGGTCGGAGATCGAGGACTCGGGGTTCTCCAGCGCCACGGCGAAGGTGTTGGGGCCCGCCTGATAGGTGTAGCGCACCTGCTCGGGACGCCCGGTGGCATAGCCGATGGGACCGCCCAGCTTGAGGATGCGCGGCGTGCCCAGGAAGTGCATGAAGTTGGTCCAGGTCTGACCGGCCAGGAAGCCATTGTACTCGCCGTAGGCATGGCGCAGGTTGAACTTGTCGTCGGGCAGGAAGTGCCCTTCGAAGTAGGTGCGCAGCATCTCGTCGCCGAAGCGGGTCTGGGTGCGGAAGTTCAGCCGAGATTCCTGGGCGGTGAAGGTCGTGCGACCATCGGTAGCGTTACCCTCGCTGGCGGCCGCCAGCGGATCGGTGGAACTGCCCAGATCGTAGTCGAAGTCATAGATGGCATCGAACTTGATGTAGCCACCGAAGGTTACATCGGTATTGGTGCCGGGAATATTGAAGGTGGAACGATGGTTCCAGGGGGCGCCGACGCGGCTCGGCTCGCCGGTGACCACCGGCTGGCCGGCGGGTACCACATCATAGGCATGGGCATGAATGGCCGCAGCCAGGCCTACCGGCAGCATCGCCGCCAATGCAAAGGTCTGTTTGGTTTTCATTGGAGTGTATCCCTTTAACGATAATGGATTCGTGCTGTTGTTATGGTGTTAAGCGAGTCGTTATTGGTGCTTTACCTCCATCAAGCTCGCGGGGAGTGTCTAGCCACCGGCGTGAGTCTTCCGGTGGCCTAACCTGGCTAAATCATCAATAGAGCTTCTTCTGGGGCGGGCCGGAGAACTTCAGTTCGCCGACGCTGGGCATATCCACCTCGACCAGGGCCGGCCCCGCATAATCCACCGCCTCGGCCAGCACCGCGGCGAAGTCGTCGCCATGGCTAACCTTCCAGCGCTTGATGCCCATGGCATCGGCCAACTGCTGGAAGTCTGGGGTATGCAACTCGTTGTAGTACTGGCGCCCTTCGAAATACTTCTCCTGGATACCACGCATCACCCCGTAGCCGCCGTCGTTCATCACCACCAGCACCATGTCCAGGTTCTCCTGGGCCATCGTCGCCAGCTCACCGACGCCGAGTGCCAGGCCGCCGTCGCCGACCAGGGTGACCACCTTGCGCTCGGGTTGGGCCACGGCACAGCCGATGCCGTGGGCCAGGCCCAGGCCGATGGCGCCGGCCAGGGAGTGGATATTGGTCAGCGGCCGCTGGATGGGCAGCAGGCGGCTGCCCCAGGTGCTACCGGAGACGGTGATATCGCGCACGAAGATGCCATCCTCGGGCAGGGCGGCGCGTACCGCGTCGCTGAGCTTGGCGTACTCGCCCACCTGGGTGCGCAGGGCCTGCTCGGCCTCGGCCACCGCCTTGGCCACGGCGGCGTCGTAGGCGGCATCCGGCTCGCGGCCCTCGAGGCGCTCGGCCAGGCGTGTCAGCACATCGCCGCAGTCGCCGCACAGGAAGGCGTCGGCCCGGTAGTTGCGGTGGGCGGCGGCGGGATCGATATCGATCTGCACCAGGGGCCGCGGCAGCTCGACGGAGTAGGTCTTGGTCTCGTTGCTGCGCAGCCGGGAGCCGGCCACCAGCATCAGGTCGCTCTCGGCGAACAGCGCCTCCACCGAGGCGGCGTTATGGAAGGCGCGCAGGCTGCGCGGATGGTTGTCGGGCAGCACGCCCCGGGCATGGGTGCTGGAGACCACCGGGATACCGAGATCCGCCAGGCGCTCCACGGCGTCCCCGGCCTCCAGGGTGCCGCCGCCGATCCACAGCAGCGGGCGCTTGGCCGCCTGGAGCCGCTCGGCCAGGGCGTCGATCTCGGCATCGCTCACCGGGGCCGGGGTGGCCGGGACCACCGGCGCGGTGTCTACCCACTCGACCGGGGCGGCCTGGATATCGATGGGGATCTCCAGGCTCACCGGGCCCCGCGGCAGGGTCATTGCCTCGCGGATGGCGCGGTGCAGCAGGGGCACCGCCTGCTCCGGGGTGCAGACCCGGTAGGCGGCCTTGGAGCTGGCCTTGAGGAAGGTCAGCTGATCCTTGGTCTCGTGGATAAAGCCGGCGTCCCGATCCAGGTAATCCTTCTCCACCTGGCCGGTGATATGCAGCAGGGGGGTGCCGGCGTTGAGGGCCTCGAGCAGGGCGCCGATGGCGTTGCCGGCGCCGGCGCCGGTGCTGGTCAGGGCCACGCCCAGGCCGCCCACCCGGGTATGGGCGTCGGCCATGGTCACCGACCCGGCCTCGCCACGGGCCGGCACAAAGCGGACCTTGTCGCGACGGCCGATGGCGTCGGCGATCGGCAGGTTATGGATGGAGATCACGCCATAGACGGCGGAGACCGCATAGGCTTCGAGGGTACGGGCGATCGCTTCGCCGACGGTGATAGTGCTCATGGTGACTTCCTTTATTGTGGTTGCCGGCGCGGCATCAGTTGGCCCAGCCCATGGGCGCGGTGCCTAGGCCCAGGTAGAGGCTCTTCTGCTGCATATAGGCCTGGATGCCCTGGCGTCCCTTCTCGCGCCCCAGGCCGCTCTCCTTGAAGCCGCCGAAGGGGGTCGAGATGGCGAACTTCTTGTAGGTGTTGATCCACACCGTGCCCGCCTCCAGCCGCGCGGCCAGGCGCAGGGCGCGGCGGTAGTCGGCGGTCCAGATGCCGGCGGCCAGGCCGAAGACGTTGTCGTTGGCCAGCCCCACCAGCTCCTCCTCGTCGTCATACGCCATGGCCACCAGCACCGGGCCGAAGATCTCCTCCTGGCAGACGGCGCTGTCGTGGGGCAGCCCCTCGATAATGGTCGGCAGGTAGTAGCTGCCGTCGGCCAGTTCGGGGTCCTGCGGGGCCTGGCCGCCGCACAACACCCGGCCGCCCTCGGCGCGGGCCTGGTCGACGTAGGCGGCGACGCTATCGCGATGAGCCGGGCTGACCAGCGGCCCCAGGTGGGTGCCCGGAGTCTCGGGGTGACCGATGCGCAGGCCCTGGGTGATCTCCAGCAGGCGCCCCATCACCTCGTCGTAGCGGCGACGCGGGATAAAGAGGCGCGAGCCGGCGATGCAGGCCTGGCCGGCGGAACTGAAGATGCCGTAGGCGATGCCCTGGGTGGCCTCTTCCAGGTCGGCGTCCTCGCAGACGATGGTCGGCGACTTGCCGCCCAGCTCCAGGGAGGTGCCGATCAGCTTGTCGGCGGCGATATGCGCCAGGTGACGGCCGGTGCTGGTGCCGCCGGTGAAGGAGATCTTGCGCACCTTGGGGTGGCGCACGATGGCCTCGCCGATCACCCGGCCGCGGCCCGGCAGCACGCTGAGCAGCCCCTTGGGCAGGCCCGCCTCCTCGAACAGCTCGGCGAGCTTGAGGGCCAGCAGCGGCGTCGCCTCGGCGGGCTTGACCACCACCGCGTTGCCGGCGGCGAGCGCCGGGGCGATCTTCTGCATCTCGCTGGCGATGGGCGAGTTCCAGGGGGTGATGGCGGCGATCACCCCCAGCGGCTCGTAGGTGCTCAGGGTCATCAGGTCGCCGCTGCGCGGGGTGGGCAGCTCGCCCTCCAGGGTCTCGCAGGCGGCGGCGAAATAGCGGGCGGTGCCGGCGGCACTGGCCACCAGGGCGCGGGTCTCGGCCAGGGGCTTGCCGTTATCGCGGGTCTGCAGGGCGGCCAGCTCCTCGAGACGCGACTCGATCAACTGGCTCACCCGGTAGAGGATGCTGGCCCGCTGGTGGGGCACCAGGTCGCGCCACTCGGGGCGACGCCAGGCGGCATCGGCGGCCTCGATGGCCTCGGCCACGTCCTCGAGGCTGGCGGCGTGGAGCCGGGCGGTCACGGAGCCATCGGCGGGGAAGACCGAGGCCATGGGGTCGCCGCGGCCCTGGCGCCATTCGCCGGCGATAAAGATCGGTTGCGTCATGGGAGTGCTCCTTTCGCTCACACCGTCACCGGGTCCAGCGCCTGACGACAGGCGCGGACCACCGACAGGGCGGCGAGCATCGAGGTCTTGGGATTGCTCTCCAGGGGCCGGCCATTGAGCTCGATACGGAACTCGCCGAAGCGTCCCTGGGCATGGATGCGATGGGTATTGCGGGTCGCCGCCGGGTCGGCGGTGAGGCGCACGGTGGTGGCCTGCATGCCGATGCCGGCCAGGGCGATGGTGGCCGCCACGTTGGCGTTGGCCGGGAAGAGGCGCGCGGCCTCGCCGGCGGTGCCCTCGTAGAAGACCGTCGCCTCGGTCAGGGCATCCAGGTCCACCAGCTGCTCGGCATGACTGCCCTTCCAGCTCTTGGGGGCCTTGCAGGCCTCGTAGGTGACGCTGTCGAGGCCGCCCTCCCGGGCCGCGGCCAGGCCGTCCATGCCGGCCACGGCGCCGGAGAGCACCAGCATGCGCCCGTCGCCGCGCTCCGCGGCCTGGCGCAGGCGGCCATAGAGGCCCTCATCGGCCAGGGCGCCGGTGGCGACGATGGCCAGGGTCAGGCCCCGGGAGAGCACCGCCTCGCCATGCTCGGCCAGGCCCGGCTGGCCGGCGCACTCGACGACCAGGTCGGGGCGGGCCTGACAGTCGGCGACGCGACACAGTACCTCGACGCCATCGCCCAGCAGCTCGCGGGTAGCGGCGACCTGGGCCTCGGGCACCACCACCCAGGCCAGTTCCAGGCCGGCCGGCAGCAGGCGATGCACTTCCCGGGCCATGGCCCCGTAACCGATAATCATCAAACGCTTGGTCGTCATGGGGAGGGGGTCCTCGGCTTAAAGGTGGTGGTTAAAGCCACCGGAGACGTCCAGGGCGGCGCCGGTGGTAAAGGAGGCCAGGGGCGAGGCCAGGAACACCAGGGCGCGGGCCGGCTCCTCGGGGCGCCCCAGGCGTTTCATGGGAATGCCGCGCTTGGTGGCGATGCCGGCGATCCACTGCTCCCAGCTCAGCGACTGGTCGTCGCGGGCCTCGAAGCGGCGCCGCCACTGGCCCGACTCCACCATGCCCAGCAGGATGGAGTTGACGCGGATGCCCTCGTCGATCAGCTCGTGGGCCAGCGAATGGGTCAGGTTGAGCAGCGCCGCCCGGGCCGCCGAGGTGGCGATCATGTGCGGCTCCGGCTGCAGCGCCAGTAGGGAGTTGACGCAGGTCAGCGAGCCGATCTCGGAGGCGGCCAGCTGGCCTCGGAAGGCATTCAGCGGGTTGATCACCCCGAACAGCTTGAGGTTGGCCTCGGCGAGCCAGGCCTCCTTGGGCGTGTCGTCGTAGTGGGCCACATAGCCCTGGCCGGCGTTGGCGATCAGCATATCGGCGCCGCCGAAGCGCTCGGCCACCGCGGCGGCGAAGTCGGCGCAGGAGGCCTCGTCCAACACATCGCAGGCCTGGCTCAGCAGCTCGGCCTCGGGAAAGGCGGCGCGCAGCTCGGCCTCGGCGGCGGCGAGGCGCTCGCGATTGCGGCCGCAGAAGGCCACCCGGGCGCCCTGCGCCAGCAGCAGGCGCACCGCCTCCAGGCCGATGCCGGAGGAACCGCCGGTGACCACGGCGACGCGTCGTTCGATCAGGAAACTCATGGGACTCTCCTAGGAAATCTCGGGGGCGGCCGCCCCGCCGAACAGCGGGCGGGCGAAGTCGTCGAGGGCCGCGGCGAAGGCCGCGGGGGCATCGATATAGCTGGCGTGGCCGGCCCGCGGGATATCCCGGTAGGGCAGCCCCAGGCGATCGGCCAGGGCCCGGGCATCCTCCGGCGGGGTGATGCGATCCTCGTCGCCGCACACCACCAGGGCCGGCACCGCTGGCGTCGCCGCCAGGTAGTCGCCCAGTTGGTCATTGGCGAGCATCCAGCCGGCCTGGGCGAAGCCCTCCACATGAAGCTTGCCCATCTCCGCCTCGACCCGAGCGACATCCGCCGGCTCGGCGTCCTCGCGCAGCAGCCGCGGTGCCCGGGCCCGGGCATAGGCGCCATGCCCCTGCGTCATCAACTGAGTCCAGCGACTGCGGTAGACCTCGTCGCGCTTGGCCTCATCGGCATCGCCGTAGCCCTGGGCCGGGTCCGCCAACACCACCCCGGCCACCCGGCCGGGGTAGGACGCCAGGTAGGCGCCGGCCATCATGGCCCCCAGGGAGTGCCCCACCAGCACGCAGCGCTCGATGCCGAGCCCGGCCAGCCAGGCCTCCAGGCGCTGGGCATAGTCCGCCGCGCTGGGCGCCTTGGCCGGCAGCGGACGGCTGTCGCCGTAGCCCGGGGCATCCCAGGCCAGCAGGCGGTAGCCGGGCAGATGCTCGGCGAGCTTCGCCCAGGAACCGGCGCCGGAGCTGATGCCGTGCAGCAGCACCAGGGTCGGGGCCGGCTCGGGCCGTGGCTGCTCGCGGTAGCACTGGACTCCGCTATCGAGAGTGAGGCGTTTGGCGTCCACGATGGTCCTCCTCGGGTAGCCGCTGACGGGCTTAGTTGCGCTTGACCTTGGAGAGGGGGTGATCCTCCGGATAGGTGGGGATCTGCGGCTTGGGCGTGCCCAGCATCACGCACATCAGCGCCTCTTCCTCGCCATGGTTGAACAGCCCCCGATAGATACGCGGCGGAATGGAGATGACGTCACGCTCCTCGAGCACCGTCTCCATATAATCGTCGCCGTCCTTGAGGAAGAGGGTGATGGTGCCCTTGAGCACGAAGAAGACCTCTTCCACGTCGTCATGCACATGCAGCGGTCCTTCGCACTTGGACGGCAGCACCATGGTGGAGAAAGTAAAGTGCTCGGCGGGAATGGTATTGGTGTCCGCCTTGACGCCGGTGGCACCGGTGCCGATATAACGCATCTGGGCACGGCGATACTTGGGGTCGAAATCGGCCTGAAACTTCAGGGCGTTCCAGTCGTACTTGCGCCCCTTGAAACGAGCCACGCGGGTTTCCATCCACTCTTGGAAGGAGAGATCGTCGGGCTTCTTCCAGGTTTCGAGCATCTCTGACATCGTCGTTTCCTCTTGTCGGTGTCCACGGAAACTTTCCGGGAAATATCGTGACCCACCAGGGTCCATCAATGACGACTCGCGGCTTTCGAGACAAAGGAGTCCCCGGATCGCCGGCGAAGCGGCAATCGACCTATTCATTAATCGATGATCGAGGCGTTGAATAAGTATTCGGGCGTTATTGTCTCGTTATCGAGTCGTACCCTCCTAGTTCACTAGGCATTGTTCGCCAGGGTCGTTATTACTTTATATAAACCGAAGTAACCGTCAGGCCTCGCTCTTCTTCTGGCGACGGGTCTCGGCGTCGATGCCGCCCTCGATGGCCCACTCGGTAAAGGACGCCAGGGAGTGCTGCATCTCGCGCGCCTGCCACGCCTCGGTGAGGTAGTCCTCGTTGGTGTAGTACTCGAAGGCACCGCCCAGGGGGCTGTTCACGTACCAGAAGTAGGCGGAGGAGACCGGATGCCGGCCCGGGCCCAGGAAGGTACTCCACTGCTTGCGGTTCATGGCCAGGCCGCCGCCGATCACCTCGTGGATATCGCGCACGGTAAAGGCCACGTGGTTGAGGCCCCGACCGCGGTGCGGCAGCTTGAGCAGGAAGAGGTTGTGGTGACCGCCCCGGGCCTGCATGCGCAGGAAGACGCCGCGGTCGGTGTAGCGGTCGGAGACGGCGAAGCCCAGGGTATCGCGGTAGAAGGCCTCGGTGGCCTCCAGGTCATCGACGAAGAAGACCGCATGGCCGATGGAGGCCGGAGTGGCCCGCTCGTAGACCGGGCTCGGCGCATCGACCCGGCGCATGTCGCCCCACTGGTTGATGGGGGTCACCTCAAGCTGGACGTCGCGCAGGCCGGTGACGCGAATGCGCACCGTCATGCCGTTGGGGTCGGTGCACTGGATGGCGTCGCCCTGGTCGACATAGCCGGGTTGGTCGGCCAGGCGCGCCTTGAGGGCCTCGAGGGCTTCGCCGTCGGCGACTCCCCAGGTCATGCGGCGCAGGGTGGAGCCCTCCTCGAAGGCGCTGGGCAGGCTGGGATGATCCACGCCGGCCACGCTGAGGCGCGCGCCATCCAGGGTCTCGAAGACGTCCCGCCCCTGGGCGTCACTGCCGGCGGCGCTTAGGCCGAAGTCTTCCAGGAACCGCTTGGCGGCATCAAGATCCTCGACGCCAAACTCCAACTCTTCGATACCCACGATGCTCATCGCTCTCTCCTGCGTCCTCGACGCGCTGGTTACTCGTGGCTCGGCGTCTGACGCCGACCCTTGTCTCTGGTGCTAGGGCTCCTGCCCCAGGTTTCGTCCCGAGGCACTCCCCTGGTGGCCCAGCAGGCCGGAGATGGTCTCGGAGGCCTCGGCCACATGACCGCGCAGCCGCTCCCGCTCCTCGGCGGGGATCTCGTGCACCGGCACCATGATGCTGACCACCGCCTCGATCTCGCCGTCGGCGTTGTAGATCGGGTAAACGATGGAGGAGATGCCGAACTGGAAATAGGACTCCGCCACCACATAGCCCCGCCGGCGATCCGCCTGCACCAGCTCCCACAACGCCTCGCGGCTGTCCGGCGAGCCCGGTTTGGCATCCGGCAGCTCGTCATCCGGGTAGAGGGCCTCGAACTCCGCGCGGCTCAGCCCGGTGAGCAGCATCCGCCCCAGGGAGGTGCGGTGCACCGGCAGCCGGGTGCCGACGCTGACCCGCCGCACCGTGGCGTTGGCGGCACTGACCCGGGCCACGTAGATGACGTCCTGGCCATCGCGGATGGCGATATGGCTGGAGCAGCCGGTGGCATCGCGCAGCGACTCGATCACCGGTTGCCCCACCTGCACCACGTCCAGGGACGCCACGTACTCGAAGCCCAGACGCAGCACATTGACCCCCAGGGAGTAGTGCCCCGTGGTGGGGTGACGGCGCAGGAAACCCATGTACTCGAGGGTCTGGATGGCCCGGTAGGCGGTGGCCTTGGGAATATCCACCCGCTTGGCGATCTCGGCGAAGCTCATCTCGCGATGGCTGCGACTCAGCTCCATCAGGATCGTCAGGCCCCGCTCCAGGCCGGGGATCAGGTATTTGCGCTCGTCTTTATTGCTCATAGGGCGTGCTCTCCGTGGTTGGCCATTCGGGTACCAGCATACCCCTGCCTCTGTCGCGCGGCATGTCTGCGCGCCTCGGTCGTCTGGCACCGCGAGTCGCTTCCGCGGCCATGGCCCTGGGAGAGTCGATCTCGTCCGGTGTTTCGGCGGCCTCGCGGCCCGCCTCGGTAAATTTCAAATATGAAATACGATTTATTATTTGATACAACCAAGATAGGTGGTTATCGGGCCCTTGTCAAGGCTCGATCCCATGCAAAATGTCAAGCGTAATTCGCTGATTTATATAGTGATTCCCGACACCCTCGGCGACAGCCGAGGGTGCGGTAGACAGGCTTGGGGAGAAAAACGACGCGACGGAGGGATCAGGCGCGGGCCGTGGCCACCAGGCTGCGGTCGCGCAGGGCGATCAAACGCTGGCTCAGTCGTGCCTGGAGGTCGAGACGCACCGCCTGGTAGGCGGGATCGCCCCAGCGGTTGCTGAGCTCATGGGGGTCGGCCTTGAGGTCATAGAGCTCGCCCCCCGCCTCGCCCTCGAAGAGGCTCAGCCGCCAGCGCTCGGTGACCAGGCTGATGATGCTCGCCCGCGCCTCGCTGTCGCGGAACACCCGGATGCCCGGGTCCTCCACCAGCACGTCCGGTGCCGGCACCTCGCCGAACAGGTCCTGGCCCTGCATGCCGATCGGCACCCTGAGGCCGGCCCGCTGTAGCAGCGTCGGGGCCAGGTCGATGGCGCTGCCGAGGCGCTCGGAAACCTCACCCTCGCCTGGCCGCCGCGGATCATGCCAGATCAGCGGCACCCGCAGCACGCTCTGGAAGTGCAGGCCCATCTTGAGCATGCTGCCGTGATCGCCCATGTAGTCGCCATGGTCCGAGGTGAAGGCCACCACGGTATCGTCGGCGAGGCCCTGGGCCTTGAGGGCGGCCAGCACCTCGCCCACGGCATCGTCGACCATGCTGATGCTGCCGTAGTTGAGGGCGATGATCTCCCGGGCCTGGCGCTCGCTCACCGCGAAGGGCCAGTGGCTCTCCGGGTCCTCGGCGCCCCAGCGGTAGGCCTCCAGGGCCGAGGCGGGCAGCCCCTCGATGGCTTCCACCGGATGGTGGAAGGAGGCCGGCAGATCCACCTCGTCCGGGTCATACATCGACCAGTAGCGGCCCGGCGGGGTGAAGGGGTGATGGGGGTCGGGAAAGGAGACCACCAGCACGAAGGGGGTCTCGGCGTCCTGCTCGGCGAGGAAGTCGCAGGCCTGCTCCTGAACATAGCGGGTGGGATAGAGCGCCTCGGGCACGGCGGTACGCCAGCACTGGGGGGCCGTCACCGTCGACGCCAGGGCGTTGGCGGGCCCGCGCAGCGCGGCCGGATCGGGGTGGCGCTCGTTCAGCCAGGCGGTGTAGTGGCCATCCACTAGGTCCCCGTGGCCGATGCACAGTCGCACCCGCTCGAAGCCGTAGTAGGGACCGGACAGGGTGAGGCCGGGCTGCTCGGCCCAGCGACGCCGCACCTCCCAGCCATAGTCGGGGCCCTGACGCTGGTCGCGCCGGCTCAGGACGAGTTCCGGCGTGTCCCCCACCCCGCCCGGGACCCGCGGCGGCGCCGGGATATCGGTGACGTTCTGGAAGTGTGCCTTGCCGATATAGCCGGTGCGGTAGCCCTCTCCGCGCAGCACCTCGGCGAAGGTCAGGCTATCGAGCCCCAGGGGAATGCCGTTCTGGCGCACCCCGTTCACCGAGGGCATCTGGCCGGTGACCAGGGCCGCCCGGTTGGGCTGGCAGATCGGCGTGACCACGTGGAAGCGCTCGAAGCGCACCCCGGCCGCGGCCAGGGCATCGATATGCGGCGTCCTGACAGTGGGGTTGCCATAGCAGCCGAGGTGATCGGCACGCTGCTGGTCGGTGATAAAGATCACGAAATTGGGGCGTCGCATCGGGACTCTCCGGGGCCGAGGCTCCGGTCCCGGCGGGGCGGCCGGGGCCAGAGCGGCGCGATCAGCCGAACATCCAGCTAACCGGCACGGTAACGATCTGCGGGAAGGCGAAGATGATGGCGATGGCCACGAAGTCACAGACCAGGAAGGGAATGGCGGCCTTGTAGATGCTGCCCATGGTGGTGCCCTGGGGGGCCACCGCCTTCATCACGAACAGGGCCGCGCCCAGCGGCGGCGAGGTGGAACCGGTCTCGATGGCCAGCAGGAAGAGCACCGCGAACCAGATGGTATCGAAGCCTAGCTGCTCCACCACCGGCACGAAGATCGGCAGGGTGATCAGCATGATCGGCAGCGGCCCCATGAACATGCCCAGCAGCACCACGGTGAGCACCATGGCCAGCACGATCATATGGTCGTTCAGTGGCAGGGAGAGCACCGCGTCCATCATGCCGAAGGTGGTGCCGGTAAAGGCCAGCAGCTGGCTGAAGGCCACCGCCCCGGCGACGATCAGCAGCACCATCACCGAGATATTGGCGCTCTCGAACATGGAGACCCGGAAGTTCTCCACCGTCAGGCGACGCTTGGCCAGGGCCAGCAGGATGGTGGCCACGGCGCCGGAGGCCGCCGCCTCGGTGGGCGTGGCCAGGCCGAGAAAGATCACCCCGACCACGGCGAAGACGATAAAGCCGATCGGCAGGATGTTGCGAATGCCCGCCTCCACCTTGACCCGGAGCGGCGTGGGCTGCACCTCGAAGGTGGGCGCCAGGTCGGGCTGCAAGGTGCAGCGCCCCCAGATATAGAGGGCATAGAGCACCGCCATCAGCAGGCCCGGCAGGATGATGGCGATCAGCAGCCGGCCGATGGAGAGCTCCGCCACCACCCCCAGCACCACCGCCAGGGCGCTGGGCGGAATCATGATGGCCAGGCCCGCGGAGCCGATGATCGGGCCCAGGGACATGGGTTTCTTGTAACCGCGGCGCTCCATTTCCGGTACCAGGCTGGAGCCCAACAGGGCGATGGCGCCCATGCTGTTGCCGGTCAGGGTGGAGAAGAGCACGCCGCCCCCCACCGCCATAAAGGCCAGGCGACCCTTGAGCTTGCCGAACCACTTGTCGAGGGTGTCCATCAGGTCATTGGCGATACCGGAACGGAACATCACCTCGCCCATGATCATGAACATGGCGATGGGCACCAGGGTGAAACTGGTCAGGGCATCGGTGGTGTTGATCACCAGCTGCTCGATGCCGGAGGTGCCGCCCAAGAAGGCATAGGCGCCCACCAGGTTCACCGCCAGAAAGGCAAAGGCCACCGGCAGCCCCAGCATCATCAATACCAGCAGGGCGCCGAGAATAAGCGATAGCGTTAGCCACCAATCCATAACATACCTCCACAGGGGGCCCGAGTCGGGTGAGCCGACGGGGTCAGCGCTTCAGACAGGCCACGGCCTGTGCCACGAACTGGATGGAGAGCAGCACCATGCCCAGGGGAAAGACCCAGGTGAGCAGATAGCTGCGCGGCGCCAGCACGGTGGTCTCGCGGGAACCGTACTGGAACTGGTCGAGGGTCACCGCCAGGCCATACCAGGCGGCATAGAGACAGATGGCCGCCCCGAACAGGGCCACCAGGAACGCCAGCGGCATCTGCAGCCGCGGCGGCAGGTGCTCGGTGACGATATCGATGGCCACGTGGCGATTCTTTTCCAGCAGGTAGGGCGCCCCCAGGAAGGTCATGTAAAGCAGCGAGTAGCCGCTGAGCTCCACCACCCAGACCAGCGACTTGCCGAAGAAGAGTCGCGACAGGATCTCGCAGAAGACCGCCGCCGTGGCGGCCAGCAAAACGAAGGCACTGAAACCTGCCAGGTAAAGGTTCAAACGGCTCACGCCCCGCATCAGGAGTGCCAGGGGAGAGGAACCGCGAGAGAGTGACTGTTGCATATCGAGCCACCTGAGATAGAAAAAGTCGGAGGCGCCCCATCCAGGATGGGATAGGGCGCCCCGCCGGGGTGGATCACTCCACCAGCATGGAGCGCAGCTCCGCGGTCAGCTCGTCGTCGCCGATCTGCTCCTGCATATGCTCCCAGGCAGCGTCGATGGCGATCTCCAGGTAACGCTCGGCCTCTTCGCCTTCCAGGGCGATCTCCTCGAAGCCGGCGGCCTCCACCTCGGCGTTACCGGCGGCGATCACGTCGCCCCAGCTCTGGTCGAGTTCCGGCCCCAGGGTGTTGCGTACGTAGTCCTGGAGCTCGCCACGCAGTTCCTCGGGCAGGCGCTCCCAGGCCCGCTCGCTGACCAGGATGCTGAAGCCGGCACGGTAGAAGGGCGGCGTGATGTAGTAGTTGACCACGTCCTCGTACTGCTCGGCCCAGCCCAGGTTACCCTGCATGAAGCCATCGATGGCGCCCCGTTCCATGGCGGTATAGATCTCACCGATGGGCAGCACCAGGCCATTGGCCCCCAGCGCCTCGATAAACGGCAGGCCGGTGGGGAAGACGCGGATACGCTTGCCGGCCAGGTCATCGATGCCGTCGACGCGATCCTGGAAGAAGAGGAAGAACTTGACGTCGGTGGCCGGGATCTCGCCCAGGTAGCGCAGGCCGCGCTCGGCGTGGATCTCGGTCATGCGGTCATAGTAGCCGCTCTCGAGGATCTCCTCGTAGTTCTTGAAGGAGAAGTTGGCGCTGCTCGAGGAGGGCACCAGGCCGGAGTAGTAGCTGGGGCTGATCAGCGCCATGTCGATGGAGTTGTTGCGCACCGCATCGGCCAGGCGGAAGGGCGGCATCACCTCGGGGCCCCCGCGCCAGTTCAGCGACAGCTCGCCCGCAAACTCCTCGTTCACCGCATTCACGAAGTGCTCGAAGCCGGCGGAGACCGCCGCCGTCTTGGGCGTGAAGCTCACCACGTTGAGGCTCACCTCATCGGCGGCAGCGGTGAAACTCAGGCCGGCCAGGGAAATACCGGCCACCAGGGACGTCAGAGTCGTTGTTTTCATTGCACTCTCTCTCATTATTGTGGCTCTCGTTGTTGTGGTTACCGCAGGCGTCACTCAGTCCAGGGCCACACCCCAGGCATCATACCCATAAACCCAGTCGGCATTACCTTCGCCCTTGAGCCAATTATTGGCACGGGAGCCTCGCTGCACCTGGGCGGTGCGTTCGCGGCGGGCCTGCTCATAGCGGGCCAGGGCCGCCGGCACCTCGTCGCGCCCGGCCTCGGCCAGACAACGCGACAGCACCACGGCGTCTTCGATGGCCATGCAGGCGCCCTGGGCCATAAAGGGCACCATGGGGTGGGCGGCATCGCCGAGGATGGTCACATGGCCCTCGGACCAGCGCTCCATGGGCTCGCGCACATAGAGGGCCGACTTGGTGACGCTGTCGCAGGCCGCCAGCAGGGCACGCACATCAGGGTGGAAATCCTTGTAGACGTCGCGCAGCTCGTCCACGTCACCGGGCAGGGTCCAGGACTCCTCGCGCCAGCCCTCCTGGGGCGTGGTGGCGAAGATAAAGACCTCCTCGCCACGGGTCAGCGGGAAGACCACCACCTGACTGTCGGCGGTCTCGCCCCACCACTTGGTGAAGGCATCCAGGTTCTCCACCTCGGGCACGGCGCTGCGCGGCACCACCGCCCGGTAGGAGACCAGGCCGGTGAACTCGGGGCTATCGTCGCCGAACAGGGAACGACGCACCGCCGAGTGAATGCCATCGGCGCCGATCACCACGTCCAGGCGCTCGCTGCTGCCGTCCTCGAAGTGCACCACCGGCTGTTCACCGGCCTCGACGCCGGACACCTTGCTGCCCAGGCGAATCGCCGACGCCGGCAGCTTCGCTTCCAGCGCCTTGAGAAGGTCGCCACGGTGAATGGTCAGCTGGGGCGCGCCATACTTCTCCTCGGCGGCATCGCTCATGGGCAGCTTGGAGGTGATCTCGCCGCTGTCCCAGGTGCGACTCAGGCGGTGGGTGGGCCGTGCCGCGGTCTCCCTCAGGACGTCGCCCACGCCCAGGCGATCCAGGGCGCGTACCGCATTGGGCGTCAGGTTCACATCGGCGCCGATGCGCAGGAACTGCTTGGCCTGCTCGAAGACGATGGCCTCGTGGCCCGCCTCACGCAGGGCGATGGCCGCACAGAGACCGCCCACACCACCACCACAGATACCAATTCTTAGCTTTGTCATACCCCACCTGTTTCTGAGCTACTGGGAACGTCCTGGAGGGAGCCTCGGCTCCCGGGATGCGCCAGGGAAGTGCGCAGGTCCTTCCGTCGTTGACTCTGCTCGGGCGATCTCTCTGGGTCGCCTTATTTCATATATAAAACAGAGTTTATTATTTGATAGTCAGACTGTAGGTCGAGCCCGAGGCTTTGTCAAACATCGAAATCGCCAATGGCCGCCCCGAGACAGGGGGCGGCCATTGGCGAGAGGAAGAACGATAACGGATCGGGGGCTGGCCAGGCACAGGATCAATGACGAATCAGCGTGTCGGCCAGGAGCTCAGGAAGGAGCGGCCCCGGCGGCCGGACATCGACCAACGCCTCCGGAGGCGGCCGCGGAATCAGTGCCGAATCAACTTATCGGCCAGGCGCAGGACCAGGGGGCGGCCCAGGGTGATCAGGCCGAAGGCGATCGGCCAGGAGATCAGGAAGGAGCGCCCCCAGCGACCGGGGAAACCGCCATCCAGGCCGGTATTGACGAGGGTGATGGCGAGGGTCATCAGCCCCGCCATATAGGTGGTCATCAACACGGAGACGACCCAGTGGCCGTAGCGGGACGGGATCAGCATAGGGACTCCCGGGGCGGGAGGGGACGCGACGCCCCTCCCCGATCAGGCGCTTAACGCAGCGACATCAGGTTGAAGTCGGGATCGGCCAGCTCGGCGGCATCCAGCACCCGCCCGGCGGCGATCCAGCGTTTGCCCAGCTTGATGGCCCGCGGCTGGTCGAAGGCCACCATCTGCACCAGACGCTGGGCCTCGTCCAGGTAGAAGAACACCGGTCCCTGGGCCTCATGGCGCACCACGCACTGGAGCTCGCCGCTCGGCACGCCGAGGATCTGGATATTGACCCCGTGCTGATCGGACCACAGCCAGGCCGGCTCGTCGTAGTGGGCGGCCTTGCCGAGCATGGCATCGGCGACCACCCGGGCCTGGTTCTGAGCATAGGCCCAGGACTGCAGGCAGAGCCCCAGTTGAGGGTGCTGGGAGACGTCGCCGGCGGCGAAGATCCGCGGGTCCGAGGTCCGACCGGCGGCGTCCACCACGATGCCCTGCTCGGTGCACAGCCCCGCGTCGCGAGCCAGCTCCAGGTTGATCTCGACGCCGACGCCCACCACCACCAGGTCGTAGGGCGCATGGGCCTCGCCATCGGCGGTGATCGTCACCCGGTCATCGGCCGCCTCGCTCAGCTGGATATCCTGGCGATTCAGCGCCAGGCCCACGCCGTGATGCTCATGGAGCCCGCGGATGGCCTCGGCCACCTCCGGCCCCACGCTGCGCCCGCAGAGGGCCGGG
Source organism: Bisbaumannia pacifica (assembly GCF_007989625.1). Taxonomy (GTDB): domain Bacteria; phylum Pseudomonadota; class Gammaproteobacteria; order Pseudomonadales; family Halomonadaceae; genus Bisbaumannia; species Bisbaumannia pacifica. The sequence goes on along the minus strand of NZ_BJUK01000006.1, from coordinate 6,033 downwards.
GCGCGCTCGAAGACATCCACCTCGAGGCCCAGCTTGCGAGCGCTGGAGGCCACCTCCAGGCCGATCCAGCCGCCGCCAATCACCCCCAGGCGACGACTCTCGGCGAGCCGCGCCTTGAGCCGGGTGGCGTCGTCCCAGGTGCGCAGGGTCATCACACGGCCGAGCTCCGCCCACTCGGCCACCGGCAACCGCGGCCGACTGCCGGTGGCGATCAGCAGCCGGTCGTAGGGCAGGCGCTGGCCATCGTCGAGCACCACCTCCCGGGCCTCGCGATCGATGGCAGAAGCCCGCTTGGGCCGTTGCCAGTCGATATCGAGGGCCGCCAGGCTGTCTTCCGGGAAGAGCCGCGGCAGCGGCTCGTCCGCGGTGACCACGCCCTTGGAGAGCGGCGGGCGTTCGTAGAAGTCGTGGGGCTCGTCGGCCACCACCGTGAGGCGACCGGTATAGCCCTCGCCGCGCAGCGCCTTGCAGGCGTAGCCGCCGGCCTGGCCACCGCCGATCACCACGATGCGGGAAATTTCCTCGCTGGACATGGTCCTTTCCCCCTAGTTGAAGACGAAGCCGCCGTTGATGGGGATCAGCTGACCGGTCACGAAGTTCGACCAGTCCGAGAGCAGGTAGAGCACGGTGCCGTCGATGTCCCGGGGGTGCTGCTCCTCCTTGAGGGCGCGCCCGGCGGCATAGTAGGCGTAGCGCTCCTCGGGCACGTACTCGGTGGCCTCGCAGTGGGTCAGCCCCGGGGCGATGGCGTTGATGCAGATGCCCTGCTCGCCCAGCTCCCGGGCCATGGCTCGAGTCATCGAGATCACCGCGCCCTTGCTGGCCACATAGGCCATCAGCCGCGGTGCCCCCCAGAGGGCGGTGTCGGAGGCCACATTGACCACCTTGCCGCGTTTGGCCTGGGCCAGCAGTGGCCGTGCCGCCCGGGTCATCTGCCAGACCCCGCGCACGTTCACCGCCATGACCCGGTCCCACAGCTCGGGGTCGTACTCGTCCAGGGTCTTGCCGCCCACATTGGTGGCGATGGCGGCGTTATTGACCAGGCCATCCAGGGCCCCGCCCTCGGCGACCCGCGCCAGGCCGGCCTCGATGGAGGCGACATCGCCCTGATCGATCACCAGCGCTTCCACCTCGGCGCCGCTCTCGCGCAGCGCCGCGGCGGTCTGGGTCAGCTCCGCCTCGAGGATATCGCTGATCACCAGGCGCGCGCCTTCGGCGGCGGCGGCCTCGGCGATGCTACGCCCCAGGCCGCGGGCGGCGCCGGTGATCATCAGCCGCTTGCCGGCCAGCCCCTGCCCGGCCATCTCAGGCCGCCTCCTGGCGCTTGGCGAGCTGCGCCTTGGCCATCTTCAGCATCACCCGGCGCAGCCGCGAGAGGCCCACGTCGTGCTGGTAGAGGTTCTCGTGGTGACGGGCGTCCGGCGCCAGGTTCTCGAGGATGATGCGATCCTGCTCCAGCACGTCCCAGTGCAGGCCCTCGAGCTTGGTACGGTAGAAGAAGCGCCACACCTGGCGCTGCCAGCCGTCGACCTTGCGCACCCGCCAGAAGAACACCCGGGTGTGCTCCTTGTCTTCGGGGACCGCCATGCCGACGATCCAGAAGGGACCGCCCGGCCCGAAGCGCTTCTGGTAGGGAATCGACAGGCGCAACCAGAGGGCCCCGCCGTTGCCGTACTCCACCCAGTCGAAGTTGACCCCGGTCTGGCCGGTCTTCTTGAAGACGAAGCCGGTCGCGGTAGGCTCCAGCACCATCTCCGCCTGGCGGTCGCCCTCGGCCATGGAGTGGGAATCCGCATGCAGGTAGGTGCCGTGCATGGGGTCCATGACGTTGTCCACCGCATACTGGTAGTTGCACTTCCAGGTGGCGGTGCACAGGAAGTTGCCGTAGGTGGCCTCGTCGGTGAGCTGCTCGGGCAGCTCCAGCGCCGGTGGCTCCTCGTCCGGAGTGGTGCCGAAGAAGACGAAGATGGCGCCATGGGCTTCCTGCACCGGGTAGTGGCGCACGCAGGAGGTGCCCACCATGGGGCTGTTGCTGATCGCCGGCACGTCGCAGACGGTGCCTTCGCCGTCCACCTCGACGCCGTGGTACCAGCAGGCCAGGCGATTGCCCAGGTTCCAGCCCTTGGAGAGGCGGGCACCGCGATGGGGGCAGCGGTCTTCGATGGCGTGCACCACGCCGTCATGATCGCGCCACAGGGCCAGGTTCTCGCCCAGGCGGGTGATGCCCAGGGGGTTGCTGCCCACCTCCCAGCTGGCCACCACCGGGTACCACAGGGAGCGCAGGCCGGTATCGAGATAGTCTTGGACGTCGGCGTCCATGGAAGCGGCTGTCGTCATCTCTCTCACCTTGATTATCGTTGTCTCGGGGCGCGGCCTTACTGGCCCAACACCGCCATCTCCTGGAGGAAGCTCTCCTGGGTCCAGGGCTGGCCCTGGCGATCCTGGCTATGGCGCTCGTTGAGCCCGGCGATCACCGCCTCGAGCTCGCTGGCGCCACTCTCGAAGACGGCCTCCAGGGCCGCCACCAGGGCCAGCTCGAAGGCCTCCGGGGAGCGCTGGCGGTTCTGCCAGACCCGGTTGTCGAAACCGCCGGGGCGCTCGATATGTCCCTGACCCGGCTCCGAGGAGGGAATGATGCGCGCCCAGGTCTTGAGCTCGGGGTTATGGTCGAGGGTGGTGGACATGGCGATCAGGCCTCCTCGCTGACTTGCAGCTGAATTTCGTCGTCGATGATGCGTACCGGGTAGACATGCAGGTCCCGGTCGGCGGGCTCGCGCAGGCACTTGCCGGTCTTGATGTCGAATACCGCCTCGTGGAGCGGGCACTCCACCTGGCCATCCTCGACGAAGCCCTGGGAGAGCAGCGCATAGGCGTGGGGGCAGACGTCCTCGAGGGCGTAGTATTCGCCGTCCAGCACATAGACGCCGATCTCCTTGTCGCCCAGCTTGGCGGAGAAGGGGAAGTCTTCCTGCACCTGATCGGTCTTGCAGACAGGGGTCCAACTCATGGGGCCGTCCTCATCATTGGATGCGTGGGTCGTCCGTGCTCGCGTATCAATAATGAAACACGATTTATTATTTGATCCTATGTAGGCGAGTATAGTCGAGCCGCCTCGCCTGTCAATACTATATAGTATTCATCGGGCGAGGACGCAAGAAAGAAAGGGACAGAGGGGGCTAGCCTTCGGCGAACTGGCGGAGCTGGGTGGTCAGGGTCAGCCGGTAATCGTTGGGGGGAATGTACATAATCTGCCACGCCAGGGTGCGCCCCTCGCCATCCTGATAGCGGGTCTCCAGGCGCATCCCCGGGGGCGGGGCCTCGGCCAGCTCCGGCACGATGGCCCGCGCCACCGCCTTGGGCAGGCGCCCCTGGCCGATGCGGTTATCGGCCAGGGTCGGCGCCACCCCCAGGCGCTGCAGCAGCGGCAGCACGCTCTCGTGCTCCAGGGCCTCGGCGGGCAGGCGCATCAGCTCGCCGGCCTGGTCGGCACGCAGGTAGATCTCGGTATAGCAGTCGAAGGTGCCGTCGATGCGGTCCTGGCGCACCAGATGCAGGTAGCCGCTCCGGCACTCGCCCAGCACCGCTTCCCAGGCACCCTGGCGAGTCAGGGCCTCGCGCCTGAGCAGGCGGATAAACACCAGCTTAACCGGGGAGCCATCGGGGCGCAGGAAGTGGAAGGCCGGGGTGGTGATCTCGCGACGATGGTCGCCAGCGGCCACGAAGGTGCCCAGGCGCCGGCGGCGGTAGAGCTCGCCGCTCTCCACCAGGTCGCGCAGCGCCTTCTGCACCGTGCCCAGGCTCAGCGGCAGCGCCTCGGCCAGGGCCTGTTCGGTGGGCAGCCGGGTGCCCTCGGGCAGCTCGCCCTCGTTGATCAGCTCGACCAGGGCATCGCGCAGGCAGAGGTACTTGGGGGTACGGGGGGAGGCCTCGAGATGGCGAGCGACACGCTCGGCTAGCTGGGTCAACACGGCTGCGCCTTCACCTGGGGGAGTGGCGGCATTCTACCAGCCTAAGCGCCGGCGAAAAGCCGGCCGAACGCGAACCGCCCCCATGGCAGAGCCATGAGGGCGGTTTTTCTTCGCGCTAATGACGTAACGCTTACTTCTCGACGAAGGCGCGCTCGATCACATAGTCGCCGGGCTCGCCCATGCGCGGGGAGATCTTGAAACCCAGGTCATCGAGCAGGGCACTGGTCTCGTCGAGCATGGCCGGGCTGCCGCAGATCATGGCGCGATCCTGCTTGGGATCGAGGGGCGGCAGGCCGGTATCCTCGAACAGCTTGCCGTTGCGGATATGGTCGGTGAGGCGGCCCATGGTGTGGAACTCTTCCCGGGTCACGGTGGGGTAGTAGACCAGCTTCTCGCTGATCTCCTCGCCCAGGTACTCGTGGGCCGGCAGTTCCTTGGTGATGAAGTCGGCGTAGGCCAGCTCGCTGACGGTACGCACGCCGTGTACCAGCACGATCTTCTCGAAGCGCTCGTAGACCTCGGGGTCCTGGATCAGGCTCATAAAGGGCGCCAGGCCGGTGCCCGTCGACAGGAAGTAGAGGTTACGCCCCGGCAGCAGGTCGTCGGTGACCAGGGTGCCGGTGGGCTTGCGGCTGACCATGATATGGTCGCCCACCTTGAGGTGCTGGAGCCGCGAGGTCAGGGGGCCGTCCGGCACCTTGATGCTGAAGAACTCCAAGTGATCCTCGTAGTTGGGGCTGGCGATGGAGTAGGCGCGCATCAGCGGCTTGCCGTCCACTTCCAGGCCGATCATCACGAACTGGCCGTTCTTGAAGCGCAGGCTGCGCTCCCGGGTGGTGCGGAAGCTGAATAGGGTGTCGTTCCAGTGGTGGACGCTCAAGACTTCTTCCGAGGCAAACTTGCTCACGACCGACTCCTTCTCATATTCGATTAGCGCATAAGGCGACTAAGCTGATCTTTGTGCTAATTCTAAGAGCCGACCTCATATCTGTTAAATGGATTGTATGGATAAAGCTTATCTATAATACAGATATAAGATCCTGCCGAGCGAGGCACCTATGCGTTACACCCTGCGTCAGCTGGAGGTCTTCGTGGCCGTGGCCCAGCACGAGAGCGTCTCCCGGGCGGCCCGTGCCCTGGCCCTCTCCCAGTCGGCGGCCAGCACCGCCCTGGCGGAGCTGGAGCGCCAGTTCGACTGCCAGCTGCTGGACCGTATCGGCAAGCGCCTCAAGCTCAATGCCCTGGGCTTCCAGTTGCTGCCCAAGGCGGTGGCGCTACTCGACCGCGCCGAGGAGATCGAGGAACTGCTGCGCGGCCAGCACGGCGTCGGCTCCCTGGACGTGGGCGCCACCCTGACCATCGGCAACTACCTGGCCACCCTGCTGATCGGCGATTTCATGCAGCGCCACCCGGGCAGCCGGGTGCGCCTCTCGGTGCGCAATACCCAGGGCATCATCGAGCGCATCGTCCAGCACGAGCTGGACCTGGGGCTGATCGAGGGAGACTGTCAGCACGAGGACCTGGTGATGCAGTCCTGGGTGGAGGACGAGCTGGTGGTATTCTGCGGCCCCGAGCACCCCCTGGCGGCGGGCGAGGCGGTGCCCCTGGAGCGGCTGATGCGCGAGGCCTGGATCATGCGCGAGCCGGGCTCCGGCACCCGCCTGACCCTGGAACACGCCGCCCGTCACCGCCGCGGGCGCTTCAATACCCTGCTGGAGCTGGAGCATACCGAGGGCATCAAGCGCGCCGTGGAGTCGGGGCTGGGCATCGGCTGCGTGTCGCGGCTGGCGCTGCGCGACGCCTTCCGCCGCGGCAGCCTGGTGCCCATCGCCACCCCGGAGCTAGACCTGCGCCGCCAGTTCGCCTTTATCTGGCACCGTCACAAGTACCTGACCACCGGGATGCGCGAATTCCTCAAGCTGTGCCGGCAGCTGACCGAGGGCGTCGAGCGCAGCGACCAGATCGCCCTGCCCTATTACCCCTGAGTGCAAGAAATCGAGCCCCAGGCGAATGATTTTCGTCGACTTTCCCGTCGAGGCCCGGGGCTTTCCTGGGGGCAGGCACT
>NZ_BJUK01000005.1 GCF_007989625.1 Bisbaumannia pacifica | reverse complement strand
GCCTTGTCTGACCTTCGCTCGCTGACTTTTCAGACACAGCCTAAGCTGGGAGCAGGGCCGCCGGGCCACGGCGGCCGCCCCATCCGGGGCCTGTCGAGGGAGAGGCGCGCCATGGCCCAGCGACCCCTGATCCTGCTGCATGGCTGGAACGACACCGGCGAGGCCTTCGAACGCCTGGCCGGCCACCTGCGTCGTCACCTGGACGAGCGAGGCATTCGGCACATCGCCCTCGGCGACTACCTCTCCCGCCACGACGCCCTGCGCTTCGACGATCTCCAGGCGGCCCTGGAGCGGGCCTGGACCCGCCACGATCTGCCGCGCACCCCGGCCAGCGTCGACGCCATCGTCCACTCCACCGGCGGCCTGGTGATCCGTGACTGGCTGGCCCGTCACTTCGCCCCCGACGCCTACCCCATCAAGCACTTGGTGATGCTGGCCCCGGCCAACTTCGGCTCGCCCCTGGCCCATCGCGGGCGCTCGCTGGTGGGGCGGGCGGTCAATGGCTTCTTTCACGCCCACCCGGATCAGCCGCGATTCGAGGCCGGCGCCGAGCTCCTGCGTGGCCTGGAGCTGGCCAGCCCCTATAGTTGGGCGCTGGCCCTGCGCGACCGCTTCGCGGACGAGCCGGGCCCCTTCGCCCCGGGGCGTACCCTGTGCAGCGTGCTGGTCGGCAACCGCGGTTACGGCGGCATCCGCGCGGTGGCCAACGAGGCGGGAGGCGACGGCACGGTGCGTATTTCCACCGCCAACCTCGATTGCGCCCGGGGGCGTATCCACTTCGAGGAGGGCCACCATGAGGGGCGTCCGGTCACGGTGCCGCGCCTGGCCGGGTGGCAGGACTCCAGCGGACGCTGTGCCTTTCGCATCGTCGATGGCCTGGATCACACCACCATCAAGCTCGATACCCCGGAGAGTCGCCTCAGTGCCGCCCAACGCCGGGCCCTGGGGCTGATCCTCGAGGCCCTGGCGGTCGAGGACGACGGCTTCGCGGCTCACTGTGATGCCTGGGAGGCGGCGACCCTGGCCCTGACGCGGGTCCCCGGCGGGCGACGGGGCAAGCCCGGCTACCAGAACACCCTGGTGCGGGTGGTGGATCAGTTCGGGGCACCGGTGCCGGACTATTTGATCGAGTTCTATGATCCCCGGGACGACCGCCGTGACGGCGGCGCCCTGGCCCGGGTGATGCACGAGGAGATCATCCTCAAGGTGCATCCCTACGCTAACGACAGCTCCTATCGCAGCTTCTATATCGATACCGCCCGGCTGCGTCACGAGGTGGCCAAGGCCGGCACGGCGTTGGGCCTGTCGATCACCGCGGCTCCGATGCTGGGGCGGGAGGCGGCGGATCCCCCGGTGGGCTTTCGCACCTATGCCGACGAGGATATCGACGACCTGCGCCTGGACGCGGCCCAACTGGCCGCCTTCTTCCGGCCGCATCGCACCCTGCTGGTGGATATCGTCCTGCATCGCTCCCAGCACGAGCGGGTCGTGACGCTGCGCGACGATGCGGATCAGGCGTAGTGGGGGGCGCGCACCCGGCGCAGGTCGGTGAGCACCGGGGTGCCGGTGGCCGGGTCGCTGAGCAGGGTGCACTCCACGTCATAGAGCGCGCGTACCAGTTCCCGGGTGACCACCTCGGCGGGCGGGCCCTGGGCGATGATGCGGCCGTCGCGCATGGCCACCAGGTGGTCGGCGTAGCGGCAGGCGCTGGGCAGGTCATGGAGGACCAGGGCCAGGGTGCGTCCGGCCTCGGCCAGGCGCCGCACCAGCTCGAAGACCTCCAACTGGTGGCCCAGGTCCAGGGCCGAGGTGGGCTCGTCGAGCAGCAGCAGCGGGGTCTGCTGGGCGATGGTCATGGCGATCCAGGCGCGTTGGCGCTGGCCGCCGGAGAGCGCCTCCAGGGGGCGCTCGGCCAGCGCCTCCAGGTCCGCCGCGGCCAGCGCCTCGCTGACCGCCCGCTGGTCGTCGGCGGACCACTGGCGCAGCCAGCCCTGGTGGGGCTGGCGGCCGAAGCGAATCAGGTCGCCCACGGTGAGCCCCTCCGGGGCGCTGGCCTCCTGGGGCAGCAGCGCCAGGCGCCGGGCCAGGGTGCGCGCCGGCAGGCGCTGGATATCCTGGCCATCGAGCAGCACCGCGCCGCCCGCCGGGGCGTGCAGCCGGGCCAGGCCGGCCAGCAGGGTCGACTTGCCGCAGCCATTGGGCCCGACGATGGCGGTCACCCGGCCCGGCGGCAGGCTCAGGTCGAGGCCGTCGATCACGGCCTGGCGACCATGGGCCAGGCGGAGGCCCTGGGCCTGGAGGCGATGCGGGTCGGCGGTCATGGGCGATTCCTTCTCTAGGCCAGGGGTTTGGCGGCGGGGCGCAGCAGGATCCAGAGCAGCCAGGGGCCACCGACGATGGCGGTGACGATGCCCACCGGCAGCTCGATGGGGGCCAGCAATAGTCGCCCGGTGAGGTCGGCCAGGACCATCACCAGGGCCCCGGCCAGGGCCGACGCCAGCAGCGGCACGCCGCGCTTCGAGGTCAGGGCGCGGGCGATCTCCGGGCCCACCAGGCCCACCAGGCCCACCGGGCCGGCCACCGCCACGGCCAGAGCGGTCAGCAGCACCGACAGCGACAGCACCTGCCGGCGGCGCCGGTGCAGCGTGACGCCGAGACCACTGGCCACGGCGTCGCTGAAGCGCATCAGGCTCAGCGAGCGGGCCAGGGCCAGCGCCAGGGGCAGGCCGATGGCCAGGCCCAGGGCCAGCACCGTGACCGCCTGGCCGGAGCGGGCGTTGAGGGTGCCCACCGTCCAGGGGTAGGCGGCATTGGCGGTATCGATGGCCACCCGCGCCAGCAGCAGCTGGGTGATGGCACCGAACACCGCCCCCACGCCGATGCCGGCGACGATAAAGCGGTAGCCGCGGGTACCGCCGCCGCTGGCCAGGCCGAAGGTCAGGGCCGCGGCGGTGGTGGCGCCGGCCAGGGCCATGGCCGGGGGCGCGAGGGAGACTCCCAGGCCCACCACCGAGGCCACGGCGAAGGCGGTGGCGCCGTTGTCGATGCCGATGATCCCCGGGGTGGCCAGGCGGTTGCGGGCCAGGGTCTGCATCAGGCAGCCGGCCACCGCGAAGGCGGCGCCGGTGAGCCAGGCCGCGATCAGGCGCGGCAGGCGCAGTTCCTGGATCAGGACGCCGGCCAGGGGGGCGCCGTGGCCGGCCAGGCCGGCGTAGAGCTCGTCGAGTCCCAGGGGCACGCTGCCCAGGGCCAGGTAGGCGGCGGAGGCCGCCAGCAGGCCGAGCAGCAGCAACAGGATAGCGCCCAGGTCGCGCCGGTCGATGAGCAGGCTATGGCGACCCCAGGCCAGGCGCCAGTGCCCCGGCGGCGCGCTGACCTCGGCGGGGGCGGTGGCGTGGCGGCGGCTGGTCTCGACGGGACTCAATAGCATGGGGGCTCCAGGCGTCTCTCCTGACTCAGAGGCTCGGCAGGCGGCGGGCGCGTACCACCAGGATCAGCACCGGGGCACCGCACAGGGCGGTGAGCACGCCCAGCGACAGCTCCGAAGGGGCCACCAGCAGTCGCGAGAGAATATCGGCGCCGATCACCATCAGCGGTCCCAGGGGCAGGCAGAGCCAGAGGGTACGGCGAATGTCCGGGCCGGCCAGGGCACGGGCGGCGAAGGGCACCACCAGGCCGACGAAGGCGATGGGCCCGGCGATGGCGGTGGCCGCCCCCACCAGCAGCGCCACCGCCAGCACCACCAGGCCACGCACCCGGCCCGGGCGGTGGCCGAGCCCCGAGGCGACTCGTTCGCCCAGCGCCAGGGCCGCCAGGGGGCGCGCCACCAGGAGGGTGATGGCGAGCGCCAGGGCCAGGCTGGGCAGCACCGCCAGCAGGTCCGCCAGGCGGCGCCCGGAGAGGCTGCCGATCACCCAGAAGCGGATCTCGTCGGCGGCGCGCTGATCGAAGAGCAGCAGCAGCGAGGTGAGGGCGGCCAGCAACGCCGAGAAGGCGGCCCCGGCCAGTACCAGGCGAATGGGGTCGTTACCCAGGCCACGCAGCCGCGCCACCCCCAGCACGCAGAGGCAGCCGGCCAGGGCACCGGCCTGGGCCACCGCCACGCGCAGGGTGGTGGCGCTGGCACCCAGCCACAGGGCCAGGGCCACGGCGAAGGCGGCGCCGGCGCTGACCCCCAGCAGGCCGGGCTCGGCCAGGGGGTTGCGCGACACCGCCTGAAGCAGGGCCCCGGCCATGCCCAGGGCCAGGCCCACGGCGGCGCCGACCAGGGTACGCGGCAGGCGCAGCGAGCCCACCACGAAGCGGGCCTCGTCGTCGCCGCCGCCGGCCAGCACCGCCAGGGCGCGGGTGGGCGTCACCTCGCCGGCGCCCAGCAGCAGGCTGGCCAGCATCACCAGGCTCAACGCTAGGGTGAGGCCGGCCAGCGGCAGGGCGAGTCCCTCGGGCAGCAGGCGGCGAGGCAGGGCGGCGATCACGGCAACAGGGCGGCTTCGATATCGTCGAGGATCGCCTGGGCCGCCAGGGGCCCGTTGGCGCTGGTCCACAGCTGACCATCCACCGGTACCACCCGGTCGTTGGCCACCGCCTCGAGGCGCTCGAAGGCCGGTGAGGTGCGCGCCGCCTCCAGGGCCTCCTGGCCGTCGGCATTGAGGGTGGCCAGGAACAGCCAGTCGCTATCGACCCGGGACAGGTTCTCCAGGCTTAGCGGGTCGCTGTGCACGCCGCGGTCGTTGACCAGGTCGCCATCGCTGAATGTCAGGCCGGTCGCCGCGAGCAGCCCACTGGCGAAGAGCCGTTCGGACATCACCAGGGGGCCCTGGGGCATCCAGCGCACCAGGCTCACTTCGCCGCTCACTTCGGCGTCGGCGAGCGCCTCGGTCAGTGCTTGCGCGCGCTCCTCCACCGCCGCGATGGCCGCCTCCAACTGGGCCTCGCGGCCCAGGGCCTGGCCGTAGAGGCGGGCTTCGTGCTTCCAGTTATCGGCGGCCAGGGGGCGGGTGGGCGGCACCACGGTGGGGGCGAGACGCGACAGCAGGGCGTACTGTTCGTCGGCGAGCTGCGGCGGCGCCAGGATCAGGTCGGGGCGCTGGGCCAGCACCGCCTCGAGGTTGATCTCGCGGACCACGCCGACGATGGCAGGCTCCGCGTCGGGGTGGCGGGCGTCCAGGTAGTCGTCGATATAGCCGGCCACGCCGTCACCGCCACGGGTGGTTACCGCACCGAGCGGCACCACGCCGCCGGCTAGCGCCGCGTCCAGGGCGCCCTCGTAGAGGGTCACCACCCGCTGCGGGTCATCGCCTACCTCCACGGGGCCGTGGGCGGTCTCCAGCGTGGTGGCCAGGGCGGACTGGGCGGCGGCGAGGCCGAGCAGCAGCGCCAAGCCGGCGACGCGGCGGCGGGGGAAGGCGGACGGTGACATGGGACGCTCCTTGAGTGTCAGGCGGGTGCCATGCCCCAGGCTCGGGGATGACAGCCGGTGAATGTTAATCAATTTCAAACGCATCTTCTCGACGGGGCGTGCAACGCCCCGTTCGAGGAATCGCAACGGTCGATCAGAAGCTGACATTGAGGCCCAGCCACAGGCGGCGCCCATCTTCCACATAACCGTACTCGTCGTAGGTGATGGTCTCGTCGAAGAGGTTGTAGATGCCGGCATTGAGCCGCGCGCTGGGGGTCAGCTGGTAGCCGAGGCCGGCGTCGACGAAGGTGTAGGAGGGGGCGACGATGGCGCTCTGGGACGGCCCGGTGTTGGGTTGGCTCTCCTCGCCGCGGTAGGTCACGCGGGTCCACTGGTCGAGGCGCTCGGAGGCCTGCCAGTCGAGGCTCAGGCTGGCCTGGTGGCGCGGTAGCTGGGTCAGCGGCTCGCCTTCGTACTCGCCGCTCTTCTGTTCGGAGTCGGTGAAGGTGTAGCTGCCGGTGAGCGCCAGGCGCTCGCCCAGCGGCGCGGTCAGGTGCAGTTCGGCGCCCTGGGTGATCGCCTCGTCGACGTTCACGCGGTAGGTGGGATCGCTGCCGAACTGGTTGGGGCCGTCGGTGCAGATGCTGATCGGGCAGGCGATGCGGGTGATCTTGTCCTCGAAGTCGTTGTGGAAGAGGGTCAGGCCGGCGCTCAGGCCGTTATCGTCGCTGTAGAGCAGCGCCAGCTCCTTGTTGAGGGAGGTCTCCGGCTCCAGGTCGGGGTTGCCGTAGATGTTGCCGCCGCGGCTCACTTGGCCCCAGTCGGGGGTGATCTCGCGCAGGCTCGGCGAGCGGTAGCCGGTGGAGACGCCGCCCTTGAGGGTCCACCGCGGGGTCAGGTTGAAGACGCTGTAGAGGCGCGGGCTGATATGGCTGCCGTAGTTCTCGTTATCGTCCAGGCGTACCCCGCCGGTCAGCGCCCAGCGCTCGGTGAGCAGCCATTCGTCCTCGACGAACAGGCCCCACTGGCTGCTGGATACCTGGGTGCGGTCGGAGATGCGGTTGCTGGTCCGGTCGTCCAGCGACTCCTCCTCGTAGTCGGCGCCCAGGGTCAGCATATGACGGCCCAGCGGCAGCAGCAGGCTGGTACGCGCCTGGGTGTTGGTGATCTCCATCTCGCGGGAGTCGTTCTCGCTCACCTCGCGCTGCAGGTGGCTCTCGCTGGTGCCGAGGCCCCAGCGCCCGCTATGGCTCAGCGCCAGGTGTTCGTTGCTGTAGTCGCCGATGCTGTTCGTGCAGCCGCCACGACAGCCTTCGGCGGGCGCCGAGCGGCCCACCAGCGAGCGCCGCTCTTGATGGGTGCGCCCGGCCTCGAGGGCGATATCATGGTCCTGGTGAGGGGTCAGGGTCAGGCGCGCGGTCAGGCTCTGCAGGCGCTTGTCCTCGTAGCCGTTGAGGATATCGTCCTCGTCGCGCTGGGAGGCGCGGCCATAGACCTGCAGTCCCAGCAGGTCGGGGACCAGGGCGCCGCTGAGGTAGACATTGGCCTGGCGGCTGTCGCCGGAGGCGCCGTCCTCCTGGAGCACGGTGTCGAGCCGCAACTCGCCATGCCACTCCTCGGCTACCTTGCGGGTGATGACGTTGATCACCCCGCCGATCGCATCCGAGCCGTAGAGGGTCGACATGGGGCCGCGGATCACCTCGATGCGCTCGATGGCGGGCAGCGGCGGCAGCCAGTCCTGCTCGAAGCCGGCGCTGCCGTTGGGGCGCGATTCCCGGGAGTTGCGCGGGCGGCCGTCCACCAGCAGCAGGGTGTACTGGGCCGGCATGCCGCGGATGCTGATATCGGCGCCGTTGTCGCCGGCGCCGCCGCCGGTGACGATCACCCCGGGCACGTCGCGCAGGGCGTCGGTGAGGTCCCGGTAGTGGCGCCGCTCCAGTTGCTCGCGGTCGATGACGCTGATCGAGGCCGGGGCATCCTGGAGCTGCTGTTCGAAGCCCGCCGCGGTGACGACGATGTTGTCGAGTCGCTGGCCGTCGTCGGCCTGGGTGGCCAGGGCGGGCTGGATGGACAGGGCCGCCAGGGAGGCGATGGCGCGGGACAGCAGGCGTCGGGAGAGGGGGGGAGACATGCACTCGCTCCTTGAGCAGGGCCGGTGGGACCGGCATGGTTGATAATGAGAATGCATCTCATTGTTTCATAAGTTCGCCCCCTAAGGGTCGAACGGCCCGTTCGGCGAATCACAACGCGATAAGGAACGAGGTGATAAGGAATGCGGTGATAGGGAGGAGGCATGCGGGAACGGCTGGAACAGTATCAGGTGGGGCTCTACCTGCTGGCGGTGGGCGTTGGCCTGTGGGTGGGCGCTTACTGGGGGAGCCTGGCCGAGGCCCTGATGGCGGGGCTCTGGCCACTGCTGGGGGCCCTGCTTTACGCCACCTTTACTCAGGTACCCTTAGCCGGTGCCTGGCGGCGGTTGGCGAGGACTCGCTTGCTGGCGGCGGCCCTGCTGGGCCATTTCCTGGTGATACCGCTGCTGCTCTGGGGCCTGGCGCAACTGCCCCTGGCGCCGCCGGTGAGGCTGGGCATCCTGCTGGTGCTGCTGGTGCCCTGCACCGACTGGTTCCTGGTCTTTACCCACCTGGGCGGCGGCGATACCCCCGCCGCCTTGGCCCTGACGCCGCTCTGCCTGTTGCTGCAATTGCTGTTGCTGCCCCTCTACCTCTGGTGGTTTCTCGACCAGGCGGCCCTGGCGGGGTTGTTGCGGCGGGAGCTGCTGGGGGCCTTCGTCGGGTTGATCCTGCTGCCCCTGGTCGCGGCCTGGTTGACCGAGCGCTGGGCCAGGCAGGGCTCGAGCGAACGGCGTCCCTGGCGACAACGCTTGGTGGCCGGGCTGGGCTGGTTACCGGTGCCGCTGCTGGCCCTGGTGCTCTTCCTGGTGGCGGCGGGGCAGGTGGGCGTAGTGAGCGATCACCTGGGCCTGCTGTTCGGGCTGGTGCCGCTGTTCGCCGGCTTCCTCGGCGTGGCCCTGGGGCTCGCCTGGTTGTTGGGCCGCGCCTTTCGGCTGCCCGCCGCCCAGGGCCGGGTGCTGGCCTTCGGCTTCGGCTCGCGAAACTCCTTCGTGGTGCTGCCGCTGGCCTTGGCGCTGCCCGCCGGCTTCGAGGCCGCGGTCAGCGTGGTGGTGATCCAGTCCCTGGTCGAGCTGCTCGGGATGCTGCTCTTCCTGCGCTGGGTACCGCGTCTCTTCCCCATCCCCTAAGGAAACGCCACCCCCTCGGAGGGCTGCCCTTGCACGCAGGCGGCCTCGTCGTAATCGCCGCTGAGCAGCGACTGGAAGCAGGGGGCGCCGTCGAGCAGGGTCCGCCCGACCCGGCGCAGGGCGGTGACGTCGGCGTCGGGGAGATGGAAGCTGGTGGGCAGGTTGAGGAAATAGTCGCGGGTCGCGGCGTCGGCGAGCTGGTCGAAGCCCACATAGATGCGGTAGAGCTCGGCGGCGTGCAGGGTGTCCTCCGGGGCTTCTTGCCGGGCCGAAAGCTGCTGGGCGTCGGCGCGGGTGCGCAGGGTCTGGCGCAGCAGCTCGACGCTGTCGAAGGAGTAGTTGGCCATGGGCACGCTGGAGATCTGGTTGACCACGGCGCGCAGCCCCGGCGCCCGGGGCGAGGCATCGTAGCCGGGGTCCCGGTCGGGCCTGGCATCCACCACGATGATCACCAGCTTGTCGATCGTCTCCAGGTTGAGGCGGGTCAGCAGGCTCCAGGGCGGGTCGCTGGAGCGCAGGGCGGTCAGCGGCAGGCGCAGGCCCAGGTTGTCGGCCACGCCGCCGTCCAGCAGATGCACGTACTCTCGATTCGGTTCCTGATAGCGGCGCAGGCCGCGGGCGCGGTAGTAGCGGCGCGGGTTGGAGGCCAGGTCGCGCAGGCCGCGCTCCACCCAGGCCGGCTCCCGGTAGTCGCACTGGCCGGGGTAGGCGTTCAGCGCCAGGGGCGTAAAGGCGATGGGGAAGTTGGAGGAGGCGGCCACCGCCCGGGAGATCGTGACGCCGTCCAGGTCGGCGCAGAGGGGATCGAACTGGGCCTGGATAAAGGCGAAGGACGAGCCCTTGGTCATATCGGTGGCGTTAAGCAGCAGGAAAGGCTTGCGTCGCGGCAGGTCGGCGAAGGTGGCGTCGCCGAACAGCGTGGCCTGGTAGACCTCGTCGGCCAGGTCGATGCGTCCGAAGGTGGGGGAGGCGAGCCGAGCCAGGTGGTAGGGGTTGAGCAGGCGGCGCTTGAGCCGGCCCTCCAGGTCGGCGTAGAGGAAGTCGCGCAGGAAGGGCCCGTCGTCCGCGAAGATCGCCTCCCGGTGCAGGGCATAGTAGGCGGCGGTAAAGCTGCCGCCGGAGACCGAGGAGAGGATATCCACCTCCTCGAGGAGGTTGCGCGACTCGCCGCCCAGGGGGACCCGGCTGTCGCGCAGGGCCTCCAGTACCCCGTAGGCCAGGGCCGCGGCTCGGGTGCCGCCGCCGGAGAAGGTCACGACCACGAAGAGCGCCTCGCCGTCGTCGGCGTCCGCCAGGGTGGCGTAGCGGTAGCCCGTCTCGGGGTCGATGCGCTCGAGGCGGGCGGTCTCGGGGAAGCTGGCGCAGCCGGCCAGCAGCAAGGCGCACAGCAGGCCGGCGAGGCGGCGGCTCATGGGCTGGCCTCCCATGGCCGGAAGTGCAGCACCAGGGGCGCATCGGCCCGGGTGCCGCTCAAGTGGATCTCGTGGCACTCGGGGGTGAAGTCGGGGCGCTGCGGGTTGAGGCCGATCACATGGTGGCCGGTCTCCAGTTGCAGCAGCCGGTTGGTCCAGCCGGCGGGGCGGCCGTCCACCCACACCTTACGCCGGTTGGGGTAGCTCACCTTGAGGTACTGATCCATGGGGTCGTCCTCCCCTTGTTAGCGGCGGGTCTCGAGGGCGAAGTCGAGAATCCGCCGGCGCCCCAGCCACACCTTGCCCAGGTAGATGCCGGGCGCCACCTCACGGATCTCGTCGCGCACCGCGCGGAAGAAGAAGGAGGTGCTGGAGTAGTCGATGACGATGGTGGCCTTGCCGTCCATCCAGCTCTCGCCCCGGTAGACCTTGGCCACCACGAAGCTGAGGCCGAAGGGGGTGACCTTGTTGACCAGCACCCCGGCGGAGCCGTCCTCCGCGAACATGTCGAAGACCTTGCCCTGCCAGGCGAAGAGTCGGGCGAAACGGGCATAGGCCCGGGCGAAGGGGCTGCCGGTGACGATGGGGGTGCCGCGGGTCTCGCCCCGGGGCATCGGGCCGGGGGCGGCCTGGCGATAGAGGTCGTCGAGGCGTTCCCGGCTCAGGCCCAGCCAGGCTTGCACGGTGGCACTCATGGCCCTTCCTCCTGTGTCGGTGGGGCGCTCGGAGAGTCACCCGAAAGCGTGGCGTTATGGGTGGTGCGCTGGGCCCCGGCGGCCTGGTAGATGGCCCGGCGCAGGCGATTGATGCCGCCCAGGGGGCGGTGGGCCGGGTGGCTGTTCCAGGGGTTGAAGACCGTCGACTCGCAGCGCGCCAGGGCCCGGGGCGTATCGATGGCCTGGCGATGCAGGGTGAGTCGGCCCACCGGGCGGAAGGGCGAGGCGTGCTCGTCCCACACCACCGAGGCGTCCTCGATGGGCATGGCCTGCGGGTCGGTCTGGAACTGCACCCGGAAGCTCAGGCAGGCCTCGCCCTCGGCGAGCTGTTCGGCCAGGGCATGGCGCAGGTGGTCGGGGTGATCCGGGTCGGGGGCCGCCATGGGAGCCGGGGCACCGGCGCAGGAACGCAGCGAGTATTTCACCGCGTGGCCCTCGCCGAAGCGGTAGGGGGTGGTGCTCCAGTAGGTCTCAGCCAAGGGGCTCACGGACCGGTCGCGGGCGCGCAGGGCGATCATCAGCGAGCGGGGCTGGGGAGCCAGGGGGTTGACGAAGTACCACCAGAGGCGCCCGTCGGCCACCGCCTCGACGAAGCGGTAGAAGGCCTCGGGGGTGCCGGCGAAGAGCGCCGGGTGGCTGTTGAACAGGAAGTCCTGCTGGCCCGGCGGGCCGGCAAGGCTCTCGGCCCCCGGTACTCCGAACAGGCGCAGCGAGGCGCCACGCAGGTCCTTGTCGCGGTCATCTTGCCGGGTGGCATTGGCGAAACGCACCAGCGCCTCATAGCGGCCCGGCTCGGCGAAGAGCCCCACCGCCAGGTCGTCGTCCAGGGGTGGCACCTCGAAGGTGGCGGTGGCGCAGGCCACCGTCTTGGGCTGGTTGAAGCGCGGGATGGGCTCGCCGGTGGCCCGGTGGCGCTCGCCGATCTCGAGGATACGCTCGGTCATGGCCGCGCCCAGGGCCGCCTCGCCGGGGGCGACGCGCTCCTCGCCCAGCGCCGGCGGTGGTTCCTCGCCGCAGCCGGCCAGGGTCGCCAGCAGCGCCATCAGGGCCAACCGCCGGGGCCTAATCGGCGAAGGCGTCATCGCTCTCGGCGCCCGGGCGTGGCGTCCACTCAAGGGAGTAGTAGTCGCCGCGATCCCGGGCCCAGGGGTCGAAGACATTGATCACCGGCTCGAGCTCCTCGGCCAGCCCCGGCACGCTGCGCTGCAGTACTCGCTTCATGGGCGACACCGGCTGGCGGTGGCCGTTGGGGGTGCCGGCCTCCATGACCACGCCGTCGGGGCCGTTGTTGAGCACCCACTCGTGGCCCAGCTGGGTGTAGAACTCCGGGCGGAAGCTGGAGGTGAAGAAGCGGTCGCTGAACAGCCGCCGGGAGGCGTTGAGGATAAACACCACGAACTGGGTCTCGGAGATGGCGAAGCCGTGGGGGCGCACCGGCTCGGCCAGCCAGCCCACCACGGCATCCACGTCCTCGATATTGTCCACCAGGCTACCGTCCGGGTGGCCCAGGCAGTCGTTGGGGTAGTTGCCCTCGGCGTCCCGGTAGGCGTGGGAGATGATCTTGTCGGCATCGCACTCGTGCTGGCCGTAAATCTCGCGCATGCGCTCCACCAGCTCGGCCTGGCGCCGGCGCTCGGGATGGTCCGCCGGCAGCCGCGGGTCGATAAAGTCGTCGAAGCCGGTCAGTTGCCTGAGGCCATACTGGCGGCGGAACTCGTTGAAGCGCGGTACGCCACGCTCGCGGTCGCGGATGATATCCAGGGCGGCGATATCCAGGCGCCCGGAGCCCTCCAGGTGGGGCATCGGCAGGTTCTGCAGGAACTGGCCATGGTTGCCGAGGGTGAGCAGGCCCAGGCGCTGGCGGCCCAGGCTCAGCGCCCAGTCCGCCACCCCATGGTCGCGCAGCAGCTCGCTGGCGCCGGCGCGGAAGCCTTCCACCGCCGGCACCTTGTGGGCGATGCGGTCGGGGGCGTCGAGTCGACGCAGCTCCAGCAGGTCCGGCACCAGGGGGTGGAGGCGGTAGACGGTGATGAATTCCTCGGGGAAGTTGAACGGCGAGCCGAAGTGGTTGGTGCCGCCGTTGACGTGCTCGGGGTCGGCCAGCGACCAGAGGTCCCGGCGGCCTGGGTGGAGGGGCGAGAACACCGTGTGCCCCGCGTAGCGCTCGCTGCCCATGCCGAAGATGCCGGGGCCGGCGGCCAGCACCGAGTACCAGGCATTGGCGTGGCGGTCGTCGTCGGAGTCGCGCAGGCGTTCCACGACCCGATTCATCACCCCGTCCATCAGCGGATGCTCGGCCAGCAGGCCGTTCCAGTTGGAGTTCATGCCGCGGTAGAGGGGCTCGTTGTAGAGCAGCTGGGGCGTCCACTCGATGGTATGGATCTTGGCGATCATCGCCGCGACCACCAGGCGCGCCGCCTCGAAGAGCTCGTCGTCGCTGACCTCGGCGTAGCGGATCACCCGCTCGGGGGCGGCGGGGTCGCGCAGGCCGGAGTCCGCCTCGGGGGTGGCGGCGGCGCGCTCGCGGAAGGCGTCGACGAAGGCGTTGTGCTCGCGGCTGAAGACGGTGTGGTAGAAGGCGATGCCCAGGGTCCAGTTGTCCGGGAAGGCGGCGGCCTCCTGGCCGCTCCAGACCGGGTGGATGGGGTCGCAGTCGCTCCCTTCGCTGGCCGTCTCGCAACTCGGGCCGAACAGCGGCAGGTAGCCATCCGCGCCGTCCGCCAGGGGCTCGAGCCGCAGCTTGGCGGGGTCCTCCGGGTCGCGCATGACTCGGCGCCGGCTGCGCTCGTCGTAGCCGTAAATCTGTGAGGCGTCCCACCAGGCGGTGACGGTGTTGTCGAAGATGCGGTGGGCGCGTTCCAGGTAGCGCTCGCCGGCGTGGTCGAAGCTGGCCGGCGGACTATCCTCGGCCACCAGGCTGGGCTGGAAGCGATCCTCCGGCCGGCAGCCCAGGGCCGGGTCGTCGCAGCCCGCCGGCAGCAGTCGGCGGCGGTCGTTCTCGCCCTCGTCCAGGTGCGAGAACCAGTCGTGGGTCATGAACTGGATCCAGTAGGCGGCCAGCACATTGAAGAAGGGCGCCGCCTGGTAGTCGCAGTGGGCGGCGGGATCGTGGCCGGGCAGCCCCCGGCCCTGGTTGCACAGCTCGGGCCGTGACTGGGGCCGGGTGAAGAGCTCGCGGCTGATGCGCTGCGGGTCCGGGGTCATCAAGTCGAGGCGCTCGCCGTGGCGGTTGCGGGTCAGCTCGGTATGGCCCTGATCGGGGAAGGTCTCGGTGAATGCCACGTTGCGGGCGAAGGGGGTGCGGGTCGCGCCCATGCGCGGGTTGTCGATGTCGTTGCAGATGCCGGTGAGGGTGCGGTGGCGGATCAGCTCGCCCCGGCAGCGCTGCTCGCCGGCGCCGCCCACCGCCTCATACTGGGGGTGTTCCGGCGGCAGGCGCAGGGCGTCCCAGCGGCGTAGGGTGGGGCCGGGGGCGCCGTCGCGACCCCGCACGTACTCCGCATAGGTGAGGTTGTCGAAGAGGTTGAACTTGATCAGCTCGACCCGGGCGAACTCCAGGTCGAGCAGGGCGCCGTCGATGCCGCGGGCATTGGGGTTAGCGTGGATGCGTTCGCTGAGCCCGCCCACCAGGGAGCGGATCCAGCCCTCGTCGTAGCGGGCGTTGCGCGAGGCGCCGTCGCCGGTGGCCCAGTAGCTCTGCCAGTCGACCCAGGGGGTGTCGAGGGCCAGGAAGGCCAGGGCGCGGCGACCGCCACGGCAGTGGGCGGTGTCCTCGCGGACCTTGCCCAGGAAGCGGTCGGCGCGGTCGTCGGGCACTTCCAGCAGGCCGCCGCCGAGCATCCGCCGGCAGGCGCGCAGGGCCTGCCAGGTCTGCATCCAACTGGGGTGGTCGGCCTCGGGATGGGAACCGGCCCGGTCGGTGAGGGGCGCCTCGTCGGGCGACTCGTGGGGTGTCTGGCCGACGGCGGGCAGTGCCAGGGCGGCCAGGCTCGCCAGTAGCATGACAGCCGATAGCCGTACCGACTGCCGTGCCGATCGTCGTGCCCACCGAAGGAATAGCGAGCCGGGGCGGCGACCAGTGGAGCGGGTGGCATCCTCGCGCACGGCAGACATGCCGGTATCCTCCTTGGGAACGCGCAGGGGCCGGGGGCGGCGTGCCGCGTCCTCCTCGATCGGCGGTAAGGCGAGAGAAGTATAGTCAACGCTTTTCTTAGACTGCCATCGACGGGAGTGGCTAGACTGCTGATCACGGGCGGCCACCCGGGCCGCCGATCCCACGCCAACACAGGGACGGGGGGCAGGGCGATGCGCGGGCAGTCGGCACTCAACCTGGTGATGACCCTCAAGCCCGGCCACGAGGCCGAGGTGCGGGCGCGGCTCGAGGCCATGCGCGGCGACCCGGGTGGCAACGCCGTCCTGCCCTTCGCAAACCTCGAGGGCGTGCACTTCGCCCGCCTGGTGCTACTCCCGGAGGCCTTCCGCCGCGGCGGGCGCCGCTACCCGCCGCAACTGGTACTGGCCGCCAATATCGACGGCGAGATCGCCCCCTGCCTGGCGGCCATCGCCGCGGCGGGCGGCGCGGGCCTCAGTGAGCTGCTCCGCCATTGCGAGGACTTCCCCGACCCCGCCGATCCCGCCCGAGTGCACGACTTCCTCGACGCCCACCGGCTGCCGGTGCGGGCCTTCTACGTCAATACCCTGGGGCGCACCCTGGCCCAGGTGGCGCTCGAGGGACGCCTGCATGATGCCCTACGCGACTACCTGGACACGCACGACTGGCGGGGCCAGTCGCCCCAGGCGGTGCGCCGGGCGCTGATTCGCTTCGTCGCTGGCCGCGATGACCTGCGCGAGGCACTGAGCCCCGCCGAGGGGCCGTCCCGCTGGCGCAGGCTGCAGGGCGGGGGGCTGCTCGGCGCCATCGCCCTGGCAGGGCTAGTGCTGGCCCTGCTGCTGTGGCCGCTGACCCTACTGGCGCTGGTCCTGCTGCGCGGCCACGAGATCGCCAACGCGCCCCATAATCGTCGCCCCCGAGACGCCCAGGTGCGCCGCCTCGAGGCCGACGAGGACCATGGCCTGCACAACCAGCTCTCGGCGGTGGGGCGCATCCAGGCCGGGCCCTTCCGGCGCCTGGTGCTCTATCCGGCGCTATGGCTGCTGCACCTGGCCAGCGCCTGGGTCTTCTACCGCGGCAAGCTGGCCGAGGTGGATACCATCCACTTCGCCCGCTGGGTGATCCTCGACGGCGGCCAGCGGGTCTACTTCTTCAGCAACTTCGACGGCAGCCCCGAGAGCTACCAGGACGATTTCATCGAGCGGGTCGCCTTCGGCCTCAACCTGGTATTCAGCAACGGCGAGGGCTGGCCGCGCACCCGCTGGCTGCTGTTCGGCGGCGCCTCCGACGAACAGGCCTTCAAGGCCTACTACCGGGACCACCAGGTGCCCACCGCGGTCTGGTACCGGGCCCCGGCCTATGCCGGGCGCAGCGCGGTCAATCTGGCCAACCAGGCGGCGGTGCGTGCCGGGCTCGCCGGCGAGATGAGCGAGGCGCAATGCCGCGCCTGGCTGCGGAGGCTCTAGCCCATGGCGGAACTCGAGTTCGAGGATATCCAGGGCATCCTGCTCAGCGGCTACGCCGGCCTGCCCGAGGCGCGTTTCCTGCTGCTGACCTTCGGCGAGGCCGCGGCCGCCCGTGCCTGGCTGGGGGAGGCGCTACCACGCATCGAGGCCGCTGCGGCGGGCCGCCCCCAGGGCGGCAGCCGCCTGCACCTGGCCTTCACTTGGACGGGCCTCGAACACCTGGGGCTCTCCTGGCAGGCCTTGAAGGGCTTCGCCCGGGAGTTCCGTGAGGGCATGGCGGGCTCCGCGCGGCGCAGTCGCCTCCTCGGCGATACCGGCGGCAGTGCCCCCGAGCACTGGCAGTGGGGCGGCCCCGACGGCGAGCCGCTGCACGCGCTGCTGATGCTCTACGCCGCCACCCCCGGAGAGATGGAGACCCGGCTGGCTAGCGAGTGGGCGGCCCTGGGTGCCGCCGGCATTCGCGTGGTAAGCGCCCTGACTAGCCGTAGCCTGCCCGACGGGCGGGAGCACTTCGGCTTCCGCGACGGCATCTCCGACCCCAAGCTGGCCGGCGTCAGCACCAGTCGTGACGCGCGCCAACGGGTCGCCCTGGGGGAGTTCGTGCTCGGCTACCCCAATGCCCGCGACCAGCTGACCCTGCGCCCGCTGGTCGACCCCATCGAGGACCCGGCGGGCCTGCTGCCCGAGGTGGTGGAGGACAGCGACCTGCGCGACTTCGGCCGCAACGGCAGCTACCTGGTGTTTCGCCAACTGAGCCAGGACGTGGCCGGCTTCTGGGGCTGGCTCGCCGACCAGGCCCCGACGCCGGAGGCACGCCTGGCCCTGGCCGCCAAGCTGGTGGGTCGCTGGCCCGACGGCGAGTCGCTGATCCGTGCGCCGCGGCGGCCCAGCGGGGCCGGGCCGGACAACGACTTCGGTTATCACCAGGAGGACCCCGATGGCCTGCGCTGCCCCCTGGGTGCGCATATCCGTCGCGCCAATCCTCGCGATATGCTGCCGCCCCGGCCCGGTACCGAGGCGTCGCTGGCCATCAACCATCGCCACCGGCTATTGCGCCGCGGCCGCCCCTATGGCCCGCCGCTGGCCGAAGGGCTCGACCCGGAGGCCCTGCTGGCCGCCGGCGACGACGGCGTCGAGCGTGGCCTGCACTTCCTCTGCTTCAATGCCGAGCCGAGCCGCCAGTTCGAGTTCGTGCAGCACACCTGGCTCGAGAACGCCAACTTCGCCGGTCTGCGAGGCGAGAGCGACCCGCTGGTGGGCAGCCGTGGCGCGGGGGACAAGGGCGGCGACGCCTTTAGCGTGCCCGAGGAGCCGGTGCGCTGCCGCTATCAAGGCCTGCCGCGCTTCGTCAGGGTGCGCGGCGGCGGCTACTTCTTCTTGCCCGGGTTGCGGGCGCTGCGCTACCTGGCCGCCCCGCCCCGGGGGCTGACCACCGAGCCCAGTGCCCCGGCGCCGCCGGCGGTATTGTTGCCGGATACCTGGTGGTTGCGCGGCGGGCGCGCCATCAACGATGCCCTGGAGCGCGGCCTGGCCCTGTCGCGGCGGGCCACCCGGCTGCGCAACGGCGTCGACCGCCTCCTGCAATGGCCGCTGACCGATGCCCTCCAGGCCTGGCTGCGATGGCGCCGGCGCCACTACGCCATCGATGCCGACCTGGGGCTTGCCGAGGAGCGCGAGCTGGCCGGCGAGGCGGAGGTGGCCCGGCGCATCACCGAACAGATGAGCGAGTTCCTGCTGCGCACCTACCGCCACGGCACCGCCGAGCGGGCCGGCAACACCAAGACCCATGGCCTGTTAAAGGCCCAGTTCGAGGTGCTGGAACTGCCCGAGCCCCTGCGCGTCGGCCTGTTCCGCGAACCGCGCGCCTTCGAGGCCTGGGCGCGTTTCGGTGGCCCCGGCCCTAGGGTGGTGCCGGACATGCGCGATAACGGCGTGCTGAGCCTGGGCGTCAAGGTGCTCGGCGTGCCCGGGGAGACGCTGCTCGACGACGAGGCCCATACCCAGGACTTTTCAGGGATCAGCGCCCCCACCTTCACCACCCCGGACGTCTACGAGAACGCCAAGCTGCAGCGCCTGATCGGCGCCGGCATGCCGGTCTGGTACTTCCTCAACCCCTTCGATTCCCACTACGCCGATATGCTGCTCCAGGCCCTGCACGCCAAGGCCCACGGTAGCCCCTTCGAGGTCGGCTACTGGAGCTGCGTGCCCTACCTCTATGGCAAGGGGCGAGCGATCAAGTACCGCTTCGTGCCGCTGCTCGAGCGCCGCTCCAAGGTGCCGTTGCCCGCCCCGGACGACTACCTGCGCCGAGCCATGGTCGACACCCTGGGCGAGGAGGCGGAGGTGGTCTTCGAGCTGCGCATCCAGTTCCAGGAGGACCCGGTGACCATGCCCATCGAAGACGCCTCGATCATCTGGACCTCCGAGGAGATCCCCGTGGCCCGACTGCGCCTCCCGCGCCAGGAGTTCGATACCCAAGCCCGCAAGCGCCTGGCCCGGGAGCTCACCATCAACCCCTGGCACGCCCTACCCGAGCACCGCCCCCTGGGCAACCAGAACCGCGCCCGCAAATTGATCTACTCCGAGACCTCGCGGCTGCGCCAGCGCATCAACGGCGAGGAGCACTTCAAACCCTAAGGACACGGCGCTAACCGCGTTGCCCGCGTCGTTGTGTAGTCGCCGAATTGATCGGGTCCACCCCGGATCAAGATCCGACTGGGCAGGCCGAAGTTATCTTTATTTAGGAGGCGCCGCTTAGTGCCTGTTGAGGCTGTAGAAACACCTCGTCTACGTCCGGAGTGACCGAGGACGAGTCATCGAGGATGTACCACCACAAGCCTCTATGATATGTCCTTGGGCGCTCCCCCCATAAATCAGAAGCCCGGCTAGGGAGGCTTAGCATGCCATTGGGTCGGGCTAATCAGGGGTAGCAGCAATAGCCGACAGGGAGCAGTGAGTTGAAGAGTGCACAGAGTTTTTGGGACAGGGCCGCGCGGCGCTATGCCAGGAGCCCGGTGAAGGATCAGGAGAGCTACCGGAAGAAGCTGGCGGTGACGCAGGAGTACCTGCGGCCCGGCTGGCGGGTCCTGGAGTTCGGGTGCGGCACCGGCAGTACCGCCATTACCCATGCGCCCCACGTCGGGGAGATTCTCGCCATCGATATCTCGGGGGAGATGCTGGCGATCGCCGAGCAGCGGGCGCGGGAGGCCGGTGTCGAAAATATCCGTTTCCAGCGAGGCACCCTGGATAGCCTGGAGGAGGAGGCGCAGGGCTTCGATGCCGTACTGGGGCTCAATGTCCTCCACCTGCTGGAAGATGTGGAGGGGGCCATCGCCCGGGTCGCCGACCTGCTGAAGCCGGGCGGGGTCTTCGTCTCCAGCACCGCGCTGATCGCCGAGGTGAAGCCCCACTGGCGCTTGCTGATTCCGCTGATGCAGTTCCTGGGGCTGGCTCCCCATGTGAGTCGCCTCGACAAGCCGCAACTGCTGGCCCTGCTGGGGGATGCGGGCTTCGTTATCGACTTCGAGTGGCAGCCGCAGCGGTCGTCGCTGTTTCTCGTGGCCAGGAAGTCCGAGTCGGCTTGAACCGGCCGGTCGGCAGCACCATCACCTTGTGGCCGTCGATTCGCCGCCGCCTCATTCGATACCCCATAGATCAACCGGTCGGGAGGGTGAGCGATGCGTTTTATGATTCTGGTGAAGGCCAGCCAGGACTCGGAGGCCGGCAAGCTGCCGAGCCAGGAGTTGCTGGAGGCGATGGGCAAGTACAATGAGGCCCTGGTCGAGGCCGGTATCCTGTTGGCCGGGGAGGGCCTGTGGCCGAGCAGCGAGGGGACGCGGGTGCGCTTCAGGGGCGAGGAGCGCCTGGTCACCGATGGCCCCTTCGCCGAGACCAAGGAACTGATCGCCGGCTACTGGCTTTGGCAGGTGGCATCCATGGACGAGGCCATCGAGTGGGTCAAGCGCTGCCCCCACCCCATGCCCGGCAGCGAGGCGGAGATCGAAATTCGTCGGGTCTTCGAGGCCGAGGACTTCGGCGAGGCGTTCACCCCGGAGCTGCGTGAGCAGGAGGCGCAGCTACGCGAACGGCTGGGCGAGTGTGTGGAGAAGGGGGAATAGGGCGGCCCGGTAGGCGCCGAGCGCCTACCCTGGAATGTATGCCTAGGTGCGAAGCACCCAACGCCAAGGGCCCGCGATCTCTCGCGGGCCCTTGGCGTGATGGGGGGGGCGGCCGCGGCGGTGCGGAAATGTTTCCAGGCGCGATGGTAGGGCGCGCTGGCGTAACCGTTGCGCTGCATGACCATGAGGATCCTGGTGACAATAAAATCCAACTACTGGGCTTACCATGCGCGACCTAGGGCACTAGGCTGGTGTGAACGAGATACGGAGGAAGGTGTGATGCGGAAAAAAGTAGAATTCCAGAGCAATGGGGTCACCCTTGCTGGCTTGATGGAGATGCCAGAGTCTCGGGTCTCAAGCTATGGTATCTTTGCTCACTGCTTTACCTGCGGAAAGGATGTCGCCGCCGCTTCACGTATCTCTAGGACCCTGACAGCCAAGGGGATTGCCGTTCTAAGGTTTGATTTTACGGGGCTGGGTAATAGCGATGGTGATTTCTCCAACTCCAATTTTTCCTCGAATATTCAGGACCTGTTAAGTGCGGCAGGGTATCTGGAAGAGAATTTCTCGGCTCCGGAGTTTCTGATCGGCCATAGCCTGGGTGGGGCCGCGATGCTAGCCATGGCCGGCCGGCTGCCCAGCGTCAAGGCCATTGTGACAATTGGTGCGCCTTTTCGAGCCGATCACGTGAGGCATAATTTTTCTGCTTCCATGGATGATATCCGTCGTGATGGTGAAGCCGAGGTCACCCTGGGGCTTCGAAAATTCACAATAAAGAAGCAATTTCTTGACGACCTAGACACTTATTCTGACCAGGATATCTCACGTCTAAATAAGGCGCTGCTGGTATGCCACTCGCCGCTGGATACCACGGTCGATATCAGTGAGGCCGAGAAGATCTATCGCGCTGCCAGGCATCCGAAGAGCTTTGTCAGTCTGGACACGGCGGATCATCTCCTGACCAAGAAAGAAGATTCTTCCTATGTGGCGGAGGTGATTGCCGGCTGGGCGGGGCGTTACCTGAACTTGACGCCATCGGACGCTCACAAGCAAGACACAAGCCCCGGTCAGGTGATGGTATCGGAAAAGAACCACAAGTTTACCCTGCACGTCAGCAGTGACAGCCATTACTGGCTGGCGGATGAGCCGAGGAGTGTTGGCGGTGACAACATGGGGCCAGACCCATACGAGCATCTGCTGGCTGCCTTGGGTTCATGCACGGTCATGACGCTGCGGATGTATGCCAATCATAAGTCGATGGCGCTGAAAGATGTCGTGGTAAGGCTTCGTCATGAGCATGAATACATCAAGGACTGCGAAGACCCGGAAAACGAAGGGGCGAAGATCGAGGTGATTTATCGCGAGATCGAGCTCGTCGGCGACCTCGATGAGGGACAGCGGAAGCGGCTCTTGCAGATAGCCGATAGGTGCCCCGTCCACAAGACGCTCCACGCCACGCTGGAGGTGCGCACCGACCTGGTCGAATAATCGCCAACCGGGGAGTGTCCTCGACAATCCAACGCCAAGGGCCCGCGATTTCTCGCGGGCCCTTGGCGTGATGGGATGGGGCTACTCGGCCGCGGCGGTGCGGAAGTGTTCCCAGGCGTGATGGTAGAGCACGCTGGCGTAACCATTGCGCTGCATGACCTTGAGGATCTTGGCCGGGTCGTTGTCGCCCAGCGCCTTATGCAGTTTTCCCCGCTGCTCGTCGTCCAGGGCCTCATACCAGTGGTAGGGGTCGCCCTTGGCGTTGCCTTCCTCGGCCTTGCGGATCAGGTCGATCTCGATGCGCCCACCGTGCCGATAGAGGGTGTCGTAGCCTTCTTGCAGCTCGATCGACGGCACATCGCAGGGTTTTTCCAGGCCTTCCAGCACGTTGTAGTAGTAGTAGCTCAGCGGTTGCATCAGGGCTCCTCCAGCGTTATGCCGTGGCGTGTTCGTCCTTGTCGTGCTCGTGGTGTTCCTAGGGTCATCTTGCCTGAGAGATGGCGGCAGGCTCAATCGAATAATACGCGCCTACCACGCGCAGGCCTTCGTCCCGGCGTCACTGCGTGATCTGGCCCTGCCCTCTTGCCGGGGCTCACTGCGGGAAGATATCCGGCCAGTGCTCATCGGCCGCTTCGATATGGCCGGGAATGTCGGCCTCCCAGCGCCACTGGATCCACCGGCTGTAGTTCAGATAGAGCCTGTCGTCGACGATCTTCCACGCCTCGGGAGTGGTCGCGGCGGCCTCGCCGCGTGCCGCCGCCCAGGCGCACCAGCCGCCGTACTGCGGTGCATAGGCCTCGGGGTCTGCCCGGAAGCGATCGCGGTGCTCGGCGGAGGCGAACTGCCAGGTAGCATCGCGCCACTCCAGTTGATAATCGGGCGATCCTTGCACCGGTTGCCCCTGGGTGAAGTAGGCCACCGGGTCCGTGCCGCCGATGGCCAGGCCATCGCGGGTGAAGATGCGTCCCTCGGCGGCGGCCCCCATGGACCAGGCCAGGCCGAGCATCAGGACTACGGCTAGTCTCCAATCTGTACCTTTCATGGCCACCTCCTTATCGGTTGGCAGGTTACGAGGGCTTTGTCGGTGAAGTGCCCACCGCCTTACAGGCGATGTTTCCTGCCGGCGAGGCAACCCGGGGCGGTGCGTGGACTTTCTCGGCGAACGACGCCAATCTTTGACCACAGAGTGCCGGATGCTCCGGCGCTGCCAGCCCTGACAAGGAGATCCCGATGGGCCGACTCTTTACCCTGATCGTGGTGGCGGGCCTCGTCTATGGCGGGCTCTATTTCGTCTATGGCGTCAAGGTCAAGCAGGGGGTGGCGGAGCAGCTGGATGCCTACGGCCTGGAGCGCTTGGAGGTGACGGCGATCGACTACGAGCCCCTGGCGCCGCTACGCAACGAGTCCGGCGTGACCGCGACCCTCGTCTATCGGGGCGCCGAGGCCCAGCTGGATATCCGCGTCATCGGCCATCCGCTCTTCTCCGAGGAGATGCGCCTGGAGTTGCAGGGGCTGCAGGCCCTGCGGCTGACCCTCGGCGCCGGCCAGTAGTCCCTGCCGTGCCTGCTCGCGAGGGGGCCGCCTATGCTGAGGAGATAGGACGCCGAGCCTGGTCCCGGCGTCGGGGAGGGCGGCATGGCGATTTCCCTGAGCGTGGCCCTGCGCCGCGAATACGAGCGACTCTTCGAGGGCTGCGATATTCGTCCCGGGCAGCGGGCCCTGGTGGAGCGGACCTGTCGGCGACTGGTCCGGGACCGCTCCCGCTATGCGGCGGTGAGCGCCCGCCAGGAGGTGCCCTGGGCCTTCGTGGCGGCGGTACACCAGCTGGAGTCCGGCGGCGACTTCCGCCGTCATCTGCATAACGGCGATCCGCTGAGCGCGCGTACCGTGCGGGTGCCGGCGGGACGCCCCAGGCATGGCGCGCCGCCTTTCACCTGGGAGGAGAGCGCCGCCGACGCCCTGGCCCTCAAACGCCTGGGCGGGAACACCGACTGGAGCCTGGCGGGGCTGCTCTATCAGCTCGAGCGCTACAACGGCTGGGGATACCGCCGCTATCACCCCCATGTGTTGTCCCCCTACCTGTGGAGCGGCTCGGTGCACTACGAGCGCGGCAAGTACGTGGCCGACGGGCGCTGGTCGGAGAGTGCAGTGTCCAGGCAGATCGGTGCGGCGGTGCTGCTGCGCCGTCTGGCCGAGCTGGGCGAGATCGACCTGGACGAGGCGACGGTGTCGCGGCCGGGAGAAGGTGGGGCGGATCATGGCGAGGCACTCGATGCGCCGGCGGTGGGCGCCACGGCGCCGGTGCCATTGGTCTCGCGATACGCCATGCGCCGGGGGCGCGCCTCCGAGGCGCAGAAGGCGGAGCATCTGCAGCGTTGGCTGAATACCTTTCCCGGCCTCTTCCTGCGTGCGGACGGGATCCCCGGGGAGCACACCTCGGCGGCCTATCGGCGAGTCACCGGGCGCTACCTACCCGGCGATCCGCGAGGATAGCGAGGGCCGGGGCTGGGCGTGACCCCGAGGTGCCGCGCGTTAGTCGTGGCCGTGGCGGCGGCGGTGCAGGGCATGCACCCGGTCATCGAGGCCCGCCACCGGGCCCTCCACCGCGAGGTGCGGCACGACCTGGCGGATCGGCAGCGGCGCCACCGGGGCCAGGGGCACGCCCATGGCCTCCAACCAGGTGCCAAGCTGGGCGGACGAGCTGATATAGACGATGCGCCCCAGGCCGACCCAGCCGTGGGCGGCGGCGCACATGGGGCAGTGCTCGCCGGAAGTGTAGACGGTGGCCGCGGCGCGCTGCTCGGGACTCAGGTGCTCGGCGGCCCAGCGGGCGATGGCGAACTCCGGGTGGCGGGTGGCATCGCCTCCGGCGATGCGATTGCGGTCTTCGAACAGCACCTCGCCCTCGGCGGAGACCAGCACCGAGCCGAAGGGCTCGTCGCCGGCGGCCAGGGCCTCCTCGGCGAGGGTCAGGCAGCGTTGCAGATGGGGCAGGTCGTGATCTGTCGGCATGGCGTCCTCCTCGAATCTCCACTCGAGTGTAAGCCACTCGCGGGCCTCCTTGGAGCAAAGCTTGATCCAACTCAATTCGCGCCGGCGATTCTTGTGCTGAACTGAAGTGGATATGGCCCACGGTTACCGCCGACTCTGCCAAGGAGAGCCCCATGCCCGCCATGATGAAAGCCGCCATCTTCGTCGAACCCGGCCGCATCGAGATCGATGACAAGCCGATTCCCGAGATCGGTCCCAACGACGCCCTGATCCGGGTGACCACCACCACCATCTGCGGCACCGACGTGCATATTCTCAAGGGCGAGTACCCGGTGGAGAAGGGGCTGACCATCGGCCACGAGCCGGTGGGCGTCATCGAGAAGCTGGGCGCCAATGTGCAAGGCTACCGGGAGGGGCAGCGGGTGATCGCCGGGGCCATCTGCCCCAGCTTTACCTCCTACGCCTGCCAGGACGGGTGCAGCGCCCAGGATGGGGGGCACCATGCCCACGGTTACAAGCCGATGGGCGGCTGGCGCTTCGGCAACACCATCGATGGCGCTCAGGCCGAGTATCTGCGGGTGCCGGACGCCCAGGCCAACCTCTCGCCGGTGCCGGATGGCCTCAGCGACGAGCAGGTGCTGATGTGTCCGGACATCATGTCTACCGGCTTCGCCGGGGCCGAGGCGGCCGCTATCAAGATCGGCGACAGCGTGGCGGTCTTCGCCCAGGGACCGATCGGGCTATGTGCCACCGCCGGGGCCCGTCTGCGCGGTGCCGGCCTGATCATCGCCGTGGATGGCGTCGATGAGCGCCTGGCCATGGCCAAGCAACTGGGCGCCGATGTGGTGATCGATTTCCGCAAGGTGGACGTGGTCTCCGAGATCCTCAGGCTCACCGGCGGGCGCGGCGTGGATGCCTCTATTGAGGCGCTAGGCCTGCAATCCTCCTTCGAGGCGGCACTGCGGGTGCTCAAGCCCGGCGGCACCCTCTCCAGCCTGGGGGTCTATTCCGAAAATCTGACGATTCC
Source organism: Bisbaumannia pacifica (assembly GCF_007989625.1). Classification (GTDB taxonomy): domain Bacteria; phylum Pseudomonadota; class Gammaproteobacteria; order Pseudomonadales; family Halomonadaceae; genus Bisbaumannia; species Bisbaumannia pacifica. Next base: position 110,854 of record NZ_BJUK01000005.1, on the reverse strand, counting down.
CCTGGATGCCTTCTGTGCCGGCCTGGGCGACCACCGCATCGTCACCTCGCTGTGTCCCGGCGGCAAGGAGCGTATGCGCCGGCTGATGCAGATCATCGATAGCGAGCGCCTCGACCTGGGCCCCATGGTCACCCACCGCTATGCGCTGGAGAACATCGTTGAGGCTTATGAGCTCTTCTCCCATCAGCGCGATGGCGTGCTCAAGGTGGCGATCCAGGCCGGTTGAGCCGACTCGCGCGCTATTGCCTATAGTCGAGGATAGGGGCGTCGAGAGGCGCCGCTTCCCTCAACATGACGCCGCCGGCGTCCCACGTAACGCAGCAGGGGTTCAGCATGTACCAGTCGATACTCGTTCCCGTGGATGGTTCCACGCACGCGGAGAAGGCCCTCAAGGTGGCGGCGCAGCTGGCGTCCCGGCCGGGCAAGCTCTATCTGATCAATGTGCAGCAACCGCCGGATGATATCGGCCTGCTGGTGGGCGGCAGCGGCATGCCGGTCAGCGATGAGGTAATCCAGAAACTGGTCGAGGAGCGCGAGGAAGAGGCGCGCCGGGTCCTCGACAAGGCGCGGGCGGCGGCGGCCCTGGAGGGGCTCGAGGTGGAGGAGGTGATCGCCAAGGGGCGGCCGGCGGAGGCGATCGTCGCCGAAGCGCAGGCCCTCAAGGTGGAGGCCATCGTCATGGGCAGTCGTGGCATGAGCGATCTCAAGGGCATGGTGATCGGTAGCGTCTCCCACCGGGTCGGGCATACCGCCCACTGCACGGTGATCACCGTCAACTAGGGGCTTACGTAAGGGCTCTCATAGGGGCTCTTGGCTCTACCACTCTTGCCCTCGCGAGGCGCCAGTCGGCGCCTCGCTGCGTTGTGGCGGTCTCCTCAGTAGGCCGGGTCGATAACGCCGTTGAGGGAGGCGTTGCGGCGGAACCAGCCGGCGATGCTGGCCCGGGGGCGGGCGGTGGGCAGCACCTCGTGGGGCACCCGGTCGGCGAGGAAGCAGGCGAAGCTGCCCGCCCGGGGCACGACCCGAGCCACCTCGCGGGTCTCGTCCTCGGGGTCATAGAGCACCATCTCGCCGCCATCCGCCGGGCCCCAGTCGGGGTTGAGGTAGCAGACCGTGGAGACCACCCGGTTAGCACGGCCGCGAAAACTGTCGCGATGCTTCTTGTAGAAGGTGCCGGGGCCGTAATGGGCGAAGTGGGCCTCGAACTCGAAGAGTCCCAGGTAGAGGGCCTGGTTGAGTTCCTGCTGAAGCTCGGCCATGGCGCCCAGGTAGTGGCGTTGGGCCAGGGTGGCACGATCCAGCCAGTGGATGGTGTCGCCGCGGATATCGCGGCGCAGGCTGTGTTCTTCGCCGCGGCCGATCCCGGCGGCCTGCATGGCCCGGTGAGCGACGCGTTCCTCCAGTTCGTCGTACAGGGCCCGGCACAGGCCGGCGTCGACGACCCCCTCGCCGAGATACCAGCCACGCTCGACCAGGGCATCCACCAGCTCGGTGAGGGTGGCGGGGGAGAGGGAGGGAATGACCAGGCTCATGGGTGCTCCAGACGGCGCGGGGGATAGTAACAGAGGCGCCCGTCGGCGGGGGGACGAAAGAGACTGATGGGGCGCTCGAAGCCCTCCGCCAGCAGCTCCACCAGCATCATCGCCGACAGGCCCCAGATCACCTGGCCCTGCACATGGTAGCTGGGCACATAGTGGGGGCGCCCCTCGACGGTGATGACATCGGTATGGTGGCGGCGGTCCTCCAGGAACAGTCGCAGCGGTACCTCGAAGATGGTATCCAGCTCGCCGGGGTCGGGGATCAGCGGCAGATCCGGCGGGATGCGCCCCACGAAGGGGGTGACCCGGATCCCGTGCAGGGAGATGACGTCGCTGAGGCGACCCAGCAGCTCGACCTGTCCCCGGGCCAAGGCGATCTCCTCCTCGGCCTCGCGCAGGGCGGTGCTCAGTAGGTCCGGGTCGTGCCGTTCGCGCTTGCCGCCGGGGAAGGCCACCTGGCCACGGTGGGTGTTGAGGTGGGCGGCGCGACGAGTAAACAGTAGGGTCGGCTCGGGGCGGTCGACGATGGGCAACAGGACCGCGGCCTGGGGCAGGTCCAGGGTGAGGCGCCCGGGGCGGTGTGCTTGCAGGCGCTCGCGAAGTTTCTCTAACATGGGACTCCCACACAATTTATCTTCTTGTACTTAGCGCCGGGGAAGGCGTCAAGGGCCCCGGAAAGGCGTCAAGGGCAAGCCGAGCATCCCGCGAGGAGCCGATGAATTTCTGTAGCCACTGTGGCCATACCGTTCGCTTCGCCATTCCCGAGGGCGATGACCGTCCCCGCTACCTCTGTGACGCCTGCGGCACCATCCATTACCAGAACCCGCGTATCGTCGCCGGCACCCTGCCGGTGCGGGGCTCGAAGATCCTGCTCTGTCGGCGCGCCATCGCCCCGCGCAAGGGCTTCTGGACCCTGCCCGCCGGTTTCATGGAGAACGCCGAGACCACCGTCCAGGCGGCGGCCCGGGAGACCCGCGAGGAGGCCTGCGCCGAGGTGGCCATCCATGGACTCTACACCCTGATCAACCTGCCCCATATCAACCAGGTCTATATGATCTTCCTCGCCGACCTCGAAGGCGGTTTCGACGCCGGCCCCGAGAGCCTGGAGGTGGCGCTCTTCGAAGAGGAAGAGATCCCCTGGGACGAGCTTGCCTTCCCCACCATCGAGCGCACCCTGCATCACTTCTACGCCGACCGCCGCGGCGAGGCCTTTCCCCTGCATATCAGCGATATCACCGCCGAGGATCGCGAGCGCTACTTCGGTTCCGCCTAACCCTGGCATGTCGGAAAATCCATGATCCAGATCAGGGTTATGGCGCCCGGGTCGCGACCCTATCCGGTTGCGACCCCTACCCGAGTCTCGGCGACGGTTGCCCTGGCCTGCCCGTTGGAGACATAGATGGGCGCTAGTGTGCTTGTTGGGGAAAAGGTTTGAAAAATATTATTTCTTTGGTTTTTAGTGCCATTGATGAAGTATATGTCAGTGGCTATTGCTTATTTTTCTCCTTGACATGGCACATTGACCGCCTTGGTTCGGCTCGGTAAACAGTGGCTTGCCAACCACAACAACCGAGAGAGCCGAGATGTCCGCGACCCACAAGACCCTGCCGCGCCTGACCGCCCTGACCCTGGGAACCTGCCTGATGGGCAGCGCCCTGGCCGCCGAGGCCGTGACCCTGCGCCTGGCCACCGATTCCGGCACTCAGGGGTCGCCGGCGGGGGATGCCCTGGAGACCTGGGCCCGCCTGATCGAGGAGCATTCCGACGGCGAGATCGACGTCAACGTCTACTATCAGAACGAACTGGGTGGGCAGCAGGAGGTCTTCGACCTGCTGGTCTCCGGAGACGTGCACCTGATGCTCAACTGGCCGATGACCTCCTACGATCGGCGTATCGGCGTCATCTACACCCCCTATATGACCCTCTCCTGGGAAGAGGCCATGGAGGCCTACAGCCCCGGTGGCTGGGTCAATGAACTGCTCGGCGATATCTACGCCGATATCGGCCTGAAGTTCTTCGGTCCCTGGCCGGAAGGCTTCAATGGCGTGGCTTCCCGGGGCAGCTATGCCCTGACCACCGAAGAGGCCGGCGACCTGGCGGTGCGTACCATGACCGTCTTCCCGGCGCCCCAGACCATGCAGGCGCTGGGCTACCAGACCGCCGCCATCGACTGGGGCGAGGTCTACACCGCCCTGCAGACCGGCGTGGTGGATGGCGAGGCGGGCAACGTCATCTACTGGCCCTATGAATACTTCCGCGACATCCTCGACTACTACGTGCACACCAAGCACTTCTTCATGACCGGCATCCTGACCATGAACATGGAGACCTTCGAGGGGCTTAGCGAGGCGCACCAGCAGGCCGTGACCGCGGCCGCCGAGGAGGTCATGAACCAGCAGTTCGTGGCCGCCCGGGAGCAGGACGAGTACTACATCGCCAAGGCCCAGGAGGATGGCATGGAGTACTTCGAGCTCTCCGACGAGCAGCTCCGCGAGTTCGCCCGCCTGGCCCGCGAGCAGGTGTGGCCGCTGATGGGCGAGGAGATCGGCGAGGAGATCATGGACGTGATCCGCGCCAACGCCACCCCGCTCTGATTCCCTTGCTTGCATGATAACGGCCGGCCCCCTGGGCCGGCCGCTGCCGTGGAGAACGCACCATGTCTGATGTGATGTGCGCCCTGGACCACTGGGTCGGGCGCCTGTTGAACCTGATCGTGTTCGTCGCCAGCGTGGCCGTGGTGGGGCTGATGCTGTTCCTGATCCTGGCCCGCTACGTCTTCGGCTGGTCGGTGGTGGGGACCCTGGAGCTGGTGATGCTGGCCGGCATGTGGCTCTACATGACCGGCGCGCTGATCGCCAGCCGCCGCAACGAGCACCTGGTGGTGGACTTCCTCGAACTGCAGATCCGCGATGCGCGGCTGCGCGCCCTGCACAAGAGCCTGGTGGCCTTCATCGTCACCCTGATCTGTGCCTGCTTCGTGTTCTGGGCCTACAAGATGCTGGCCTGGGGCCTGGTACGGCCGCAGCGCACGCCGGCGCTGTCGATTCCGTTATGGATCTCCCAGGCCTCGATCATGGTGGCCAGCGTCGGCTGCCTGGCCTATGCCCTGCGTGACTTGATCGGCGGCCTGCGGGCGCTGAGCGGCAAGACCCCGGGGGCCCTGGCCTCCCAAGGAGAGCACTGATGGAAGGCTTGTTCGCGATTCTGATCCTGCTGGTGCTGATGGGCCTGGGCGTGCCCATCGCCTGGTCCTTCGCCGGCGTCCTGGCCTATCTGGCGCTGATCTATGACGCCAACTTCAATACCCTGATGATGCAGGGCTTCCGCTCGGTGGACTCGGTGATCCTGATCGCCCTGCCGCTGTTCGTGCTCACCGGCTACCTGATGCAGAGCGGCGGCATCGCCAGCCGCCTGGTGACCTTTATCGAGACCCTGGTGGGGCGCCGCCGCGGCGGCATGGGCGCCTCCATGGTGCTGGCCTCGGGGATCTTTGGCGCCATCGCCGGCACCGCCACCGCCGCCGTGGCCTCCATCGGCACCATCATGGTCGGCCCCCTGGAGCAGCGCGGCTATCCCCGCGGTTACTCCTCGGCGCTGCTGGGCATCTCCTCGCTGCTGGGCATCCTGATCCCGCCGTCGATCACCATGATCCTCTTCGCGGTGGTGACCCGCCAGTCGGTGGCCGCGCTCTTCGCCGCCACCGTGGGGCCGGCGCTGCTGCTGATCGTGGGGCTGATCCTGGTCAATCGCCTGGCCTGCGGGCGGCTCTTCCAGGAGGTGGTGGGCGAGCCGCCCGAGGGGGCCGCCCGGGTCAGTCGGCGGCGTGCGGCCCTGCGCGCCTTCCCGGCGCTGTGCCTGCCGGTGATCATCCTGGGCGGCATCTACGGCGGGGTCTTCACCCCCACCGAGGCCGCCGCCGTGGCCGCCTTCGCCGCCATCGTCATCGGCTTCCTGGTCTACCGGGATCAGACCCCGGGCAACTTCTACCGCAGCGTGATCGCCGCCTCGGAGACCACCGGCTCGATCATCCTGATCCTGCTGTTCTCCTTTATGATCGGGCGGATACTGGCCGCCGAGCGGGTGCCCCAGGAGCTGACCGAGCTGATCTCGCTGATGATCACCGATCCGCTGATGATCCTGATCGCGGTGAATGTGTTCCTGATCCTCGCCGGGGCCATCCTCGACGATGTCTCGGTCACGGTGGTGATCGCGCCGCTCTTCCTGCCGCTGATGGTGGAGACCGGGGTGAACCCGGTGCACTACGCCGCCATCGTCGCCTGCTCGGTGGTGATCGGGGCCAATAGCCCGCCGGTGGCGCCGATCCTCTACATGGCCTGCCGCATCGGGCGGGTGTCGATCCACAAGACCTTCTCGCCGGCGTTTCTGCTGATCGCCCTGGTGGGCCTGCCGGTGATGCTGATCACCACCTTCGTGCCGGAGCTGTCGCTCTTCCTGCCGCGCCAGCTGGGCTTTATCCGCTGACATCGGACGCCGCGGCCGAGCCGCGGCGCTCCTTCTCAGAAGGTTTCCAGTCGCCAGACGTCATAGGCGGGCTCCTCGTAGGGGTGGGCGGCCTTCAGCGCCGCCACCGCCTGGCGGATCAGGGCGTCCTCGCAGACCAGCTCGACCCTGAGCTCCTCCACCTTCTCCAGGTCACCGACCCGGCCGATATGCGGATTGGCGCCGGCCAGGGGGCGAAACTGCCCGGTGCCCGGGGTCTGGAAGCAGCATGCCTCGTAGTCGCCGATGCGTCCGGCACCGGAAGCGAAGACCGCCTCCTTGACCGCCTCGGCGTCCTCCACGGGGACGAAAAAGGCCAGCTTGTACATCGTCGTTCTCCTTCGCGTGGGGGAGTGGTCTTTGTGCCATAGCCGGGGGACGGCGTCAGCCCGAGGCGGCGTCGGAAAGATTTTTCTTGTTCATATCCTATACACAAACTACATTGCGTATAGGTTGAGGCGAGCGCCCTCGACCCGCTTTCCACCAAGCGGTCCCTGATGGGGCCCGAAGGAGAACTAGCATGCGTACCCGCCTTCCCCTGACACTCGCCGCCGGCGTCACCGGCCTGATGCTGGCCGGCGCCGTCCAGGCCGATCACCATGGCGAGATGAGCAAGGACATCGTCGATACCGCCGTCGAGGCGGGCCAGTTCCAGACCCTGGTCGCCGCGGTGGAGGCCGCTGGCCTGGTCGAGACCCTCAAGGGCGAGGGACCCTTCACCGTCTTCGCCCCCACCGACGAGGCCTTCGCGGCCCTGCCGGAGGGCACCGTCGAGTCGCTGCTGATGGAGGAGAACCGCGAGCAGCTGCAATCCATCCTGACCTATCACGTGGTGCCGGGCAGCGTGATGGCCGAGCAGGCCATGTCCCTGGACAGCGCCACCACCGTCCAAGGACAAGAGCTGACCATCACCACCAGCGACGGCAGTCTGATGATCGACGAGGCCAGCGTGATTCAAGCCGATATCGAGGCCAGCAACGGCGTGATCCATGTGATCGATGCGGTGCTGATGCCGGAATAGGACTATGGCAAGCCTTGGGTGACTCGACGTTCACCACCGCCCCGAGGGGCGGTTTTTTTGTGTCCCGAGTCGGAGCGCGGCGCGATCTTGTCATATGCTGTGAGTCAGCCTCGGGCAGGATGGAAAAAACGCGCATCCTGACGCCGAGGGAGTGGATTCACTAAAGAAACATGCGACAATGTATGTATATACCCTGTCCAGCCATCAAGGATGAGCCGATGAAGCCATCGCCGACGCGCCGTTTTCCCGCCCAGCCTCGTCACCACCACTTGCGCCGTGCGCTGCTGCCTGCCCTGCTGGCCTCGCTATTCAGCGCCACGGCCTCGGCGGCGGACCTGCTGACCATCACCCGGGATGCCCTGACCAACAACGCCGAGCTGGCCTCGGCCCGTGCCCAGTCGAGTAGCGTCGAGGCGGGGCGTGACGTGGAGCGGGGCGACCTGCTGCCGCAACTCAATGCCCAGGGCAACCTAACCCACACTCACCAGTTCGAGAGCCAGACGGGCACGGGTGGCGGCGCATCGGGGCTCACCGGGGATGATCGCTTCAATAGCGCGGGGATCACCCTGGAGGCCACCCAGGCCCTGTTCGATGCCCGCAACAGCCGCGAGGTGGCACGCGCCGAGCGTGAGATCGACCAGCAGCTCTATCGCCTGGCGGCCACCGAGCAGCAGGTGCTGATCGACGTGGCCACCGCCTATTTCGACATTCTCCGCGCCCACGAGATCCTCGAGGCGCGTCGCGCCCAGGAGCGGGCCATCGGTCGCCAGCTGGAGCAGGCCCGTGAGCAGTTCGAGGTGGGGCTGATCGCCATCACCGAGGTGCAGGAGGCCCAGGCCAGCTTCGACCAGGCCCGCGCCGAGCGCATTACCGCCGAGAGCAACCTGCAGGTCAGCTTCGAGGCCCTGGAGCGCCTGACCGGCCAGCGTTATGGCGAGGTGGACGCCCTGGGCGAGGCTATGCCCATCGCGCCGCCGACCCCCGGCGATCGTGACCACTGGGTCACCCTGGCCATGGAGAACAGCCCCCTGGTGCTGGCCAGCCTGGCCGGCGTCGAGGTCTCCCGCAGCACCGTGGAGGTGGCCCGTGCCGGTCACCTGCCGACCCTCAACGCCTTCGCCAACTACCAGTACGCCGACAGCGACCGGGACAACGTCAGCGGTCACGACTCCCAGGCCCAGGTGGGGCTCGCCGTCAATCTGCCGCTCTATACCGGGGGACGAACCCAGGCCGGCGTGCGTCAGAGCAGTTTCCAGCTGGAGGCGAGCCAGTACGACTTCGAGGCCCAGCGCCGCGAGACCGTGCAGCGGGTGCGCTCCCTCTATACCCAGGTCAGCAACGACGTGGCCACCGTGGAGGCGCGGGCCCAGGCCATCGTCTCCAATCGCAGCGCCCTGGAGGCGACCCGCGCCGGCTATGAGGTAGGGACGCGCAATATCGTCGATGTCCTCAATGCCGAGCGCAGCCTCTTCGATGCCATCGCCAATCATGCCGAGGCGCGCTACGACTATGTGCTCAACCTCCTGAGCCTGCGCCAGCAGTCCGGGGTGCTCGACCTCGCTACCCTGGAGGAACTCAACGGCTGGCTGAAGGACGAGAGCGTTCGCCTCAGCCTGCCCGAGGAGGGCGCCTACTAGGGGGCCATGGAGATCGGCGAGCGCCCACGAAACGAATGATTAGTCCTCTAACATTTACATCCATACATGGATGAATGTAATCTTCGCGCATCTTTCCGTTGACACAGGGATGAACCACGTCATGCAACGATTCACGCGTCATGGCCTGCTTGGCCTATTGGCGGCGTCACTGCTGCTGTTGACCGCCTGTGGCCAGGAGCAGGCTCCGCCGCAGGACGGGGCCGGCGAGCGTCCGCCGCAGCCCAAGCCGGTCATGGAAATGGCCTACCGCGACCTGCCCCTGGAGAAGTCCTATCCGGCGCTGCTGCGCAGCGACGATGAGGTGACCCTGGTGGCCCGGGTCACCGGCTTCCTGGAGGCCCGGCATTTCGAGCCCGGGGAACGAGTGGAGGCGGGGCAGCGCCTCTTCACCATCGAGCCGGACCTCTACCAGGCCCAGGTCAATCAGCGCGAGGCCGACCTGCAGAGCGCCCGGGCCGAACTGGCCCGTGCCCAGCGCGATGCCGAGCGCTTCGAGCGCCTGCTGAGCCAGAATTCGGTGAGCCGCCAGCAGGTGGATCAGGCGCGCGCCGAGCTGGGCGTGGCCCGCGCCGGCGTGGCTCAGGCCGAGGCCGCCCTGGCCAGCGCCACCATCGACCTGGACTACGCCGAGGTCACCGCGCCGGTGGCGGGACAGATCGGGCTCAGCCAGGTCAATGTGGGCAACCTGGTCAATGCCGGCACCGAGCTGGCCACCATCACCCCGTTGGACCCCCTCGAGGTGCGCTTCCAGCTGCCCCAGCGGGAGGCCCTGGAGCTGCGCCGTCAGCTCGCGGACCAGCCCCTCGATAGCGTCGAGGCGAGCCTGGCCGTGCCGGGGCAGGACGCCTTGCGCGGGCGCATGAGCTTCCTGGGGTCGCGGGTCGACGAGGGCACCAGCACCGTCCAGGCCGCGGCGGTCTTCGCCAACGCCCAGGCGGCGGTGCTGCCGGGGCAGTTCGTGCGGGTGCGCATCGAGGGGCTCAAGCGCTTCGAGGTGATGGCGGTGCCCGAGATCGCCGTGACCCAGGGCCTGATGGGGCCCCAGGTCTTCGTGCTGGACGAGCAGAACCTGACCCGGGCACGCACCGTGACCCTGGGCGAGGCGGCGGGTCCCTGGCAGATCATTCGCGAGGGCCTCGAACCCGGCGATCGGGTGGTGGTGGGGGACCCCGCCGGCCTGCAGCCGGGCACGCCCATCGACCCGCAATCCTTCACGGGGCTCGAGGCGAGCGCGGATGAGGCACCGTCCGAGCCGGCCGCGGCCGCCGAGGACGGCGCCTCATGACCTTCTCCAACTTCTTTATCAAGCGGCCGATCTTCGCCAGCGTGCTGGCGATCATCCTCACCGTGATCGGGGTGATGAGCATGCGGGTGCTGCCCATCGAGCAGTACCCCAGCGTGGTGCCGCCCACCGTCTCGGTGCAGGCCAGCTTCCCCGGGGCCAATGCCGAGACGGTGGCGCAGACGGTGGCCGCGCCCCTGGCGGAGGCCATCAACGGCGTCGAGAACATGCTCTACATGACCTCGAACAGCGCCGACAATGGTTCCATGAGCCTGGACGTGGCCTTCGATATCGGCACCGATGGCGATATCAACACCATCAACGTCAACAACCGGGTGCAGGGGGCCTTGTCGCGGCTGCCCGAGGCGGTGCAGGCCCAGGGCGTGACGGTGGAGCTGCGCTCCAGCTCGATCCTGATGCTGGTGGCGTTGATCTCCCCCGAGGAGGATTACGACCGCATCTACATGCAGAACTACGCCACCCTCAATATCCTCGACGAGCTGCGCCAGGTGCCTGGCGTCGGCAGCGCCGAGGTGCTGGGGGGCGGTGAGTTCGCCATGCGGGTGTGGATGGATCCCGACAAGCTGGCCCAGTACGACCTGACGCCCAGCGAGGTGGCCCGGGCGATTCGTGCCCAGAACACCGAGGTGCCGGCGGGTAGCCTGGCGGCCACGCCGCAGGGCGAGCCGCGGGCCTACACCTATACCATCACCGCCGGTGGACGCCTCTCCAGCGTCGACGACTTCCGCGAGATCTTCCTGCGCACCAACCCGGATGGCTCGGCGCTGCGCCTGGCGGATGTGGCGCGTATCGAATTGGGGGCCTCCTTCTACGGGGTGGAGGCGCGTCTCAACGGCGGCACCATGACGCCGATCATCATCAACCAGCAGCCCGGAGCCAATGCCCTGGAGACCGCCGAGGCGGTGCGCGTTACCATGGCCGAACTGGCCTCGCGCTTCCCGCCGGGACTCGAGCAGGTGGTGCCCTATGACACCACCCAGTTCATCGATGCCTCGGTGGAGACGGTCAAGGGCGTCTTTATCGAAGCCTTCCTGATCGTCGGCGTGATCCTGTTTATCTTCCTGCAGAACTGGCGCTTCACGGTGATCGCCATGTCGGTGGTGCCGGTCTCGGTGCTGGCCACCTTCGCCGGCTTCTACCTGTTCGGCTTCTCGATCAACCTGCTGACCCTCTTCGCCCTGGTGCTCTCCATCGGCATCGTGGTGGATGACGCCATCCTGGTCGTGGAGAACGTCGAGCGGGTGCTGGGCGAAGACGACGAGATCAGCGTGCGCCAGGCCACCATCCAGGCCATGAAGGAGGTCGGCGGGCCGGTCATCGCCACCTCCCTGATCATGGCCGCGGTCTTCGTGCCGGTGGCCTTCCTGGGCGGCTTCACCGGGCAGATCTACCAGCAGTTCGCCATCACCGTGGCGGTCTCGGTGGCCTTCTCGGCGCTGATGGCGCTGACCTTCACCCCGGCGCTGTCGGCGATCTTCATCAAGCACAAGCCGCAGTTGGCGCAGTCGCCGTTGATGCGGGCCCTGCATACGCCGCTGCGCCTCTTCGATCGGCTCTTCGCCGGCATCACCGCCGCCTACATGTGGGTGGTCAAGGGCCTGGTGCGCTTCTGGGGCCTGGCACTGCTGCTCACCGTCCTGGTGGGGGCGGGCTCCTGGTGGCTCTATCAGAAGACCCCGGCGACCCTGGTGCCGGAGACCGATCAGGGCATCGTGCTGGCCGCGGTGCAGCTGCCGGATGCCGCCTCGCTGGCGCGTACCCGGGCCTATATGGCCGAGCTCAGCGAGCGGATCGAGGAGATCCCCGGGGTGCAGTACTCCTCGGCGGTGGCCGGCTACGACATCCTCTCCAGCTCGGTGAATACCGCCCGCGGCATCATTTTCGTCAACATGCTGCCCTGGGACGAGCGCGAGCTGACCGCCGACGAGCTGGTGGGGCGCATCATGCAGCTGGGGGCCCAGATCGAGGGGGGCTCGGCGATGGCCTTCAATATGCCGCCGATCATGGGGCTGTCGACCACCGGTGGCTTCACCGGTTACCTGCAGTCCTTCGAGGGGGCCTCGCCCCAGGAGCTGTTCCAGGCGTCGCTGCAGGTGATGCAGGCGGCCAACGAGCATCCGGTGCTGCAACAGGTGTTCACCACCTTCAACGTCAATGTGCCCTCCTTCCGCGCCGAGATCGATCAGCAGAAGGCGCTGAGCTATGGCGTGGCCCTGGAGGACCTGAATGCCACCCTGTCGAACACCTTCGGCAACGGCTTCGTCAACTTCTTCAGCTACCAGAACCGCAACTTCCAGGTCTACCTGCAGAATGAGGACGAGTTCCGACGCACCCCGGATGACCTGGGCAGTGTCTATGTGCGCGGCGGCAACGGCGAGCGCATCCCGCTCTCCGAATTCGTGACCCTGGAGCGCCAGACCGCTCCGGCGGTGGTGTCGCGCTTCGGCGTCTACCTGGGGGCCCAGTTCCAGGGCGGCGCCGCGCCGGGCTACAGCTCCACCCAGGCCATCGCCGCCATGGAGGAGGTGGTGGACGAGACCCTGGGCAGTGGCTGGGGCATGGGCTGGACCGGCACCGCCTATCAGGAGAGCCAGCTGGGCAACACCGCCGCGCTGGCCATCGTCTTCGGTATCCTGATGGTGTTCCTGATCCTCGCCGCCCAGTACGAGAGCTGGTCGCTGCCGCTGGCGGTGCTGACCTCGACGCCCTTCGCCTTCCTGGGGGGCATCGCCGGCATCGCCCTGCGCGGGCTCGATACCAGCGTCTATGTGGAGATCGGCATGCTGGTGGTGGTGGGCCTGGCGGCCAAGAACGCCATCCTGATCGTCGAGTTCGCCGAGCTGCAGCGGCGCCACGGTAAGTCGATTCGCGAGGCGGCGATCACCGCGGCGCAGCTGCGTTTCCGCCCCATCGTGATGACCTCCCTGGCGTTTATCCTGGGGACCCTGCCGCTGGCCCTGGCCACCGGTGCCAGTGATGTCAGCAGCCACCATATCGGTACCACGGTGGCGGTGGGCATGGCCGCGGTGGCGGTATTGGGCAGCTGCTTCGTGCCCAGCTTCTACGCCATGATTGCCAGCGTCTCCACCTGGCTGCGGGAGCGCTTCTTCGGGCAAGAAGCACCGCCGGCCCTGGAGGAGAAGTCCTCCCCTTGAGGCGAGTATCGCCAGCGACGACGCGGGCCCCGGTGGGGCCCGCGTTTTTTTATGGGCCGCCCGCGGGCATGGTCTACGCTAATTAGAGAAAACTACTTTGTCGGCTAAGTACCGACCAAGGAGCGCGCCATGGATGCCCTGATTCACGTCCTGCTCGGCTTCCCCCTGGGGGTCTTTACCCTGGCCCTGGGGCTACTGCTTCTCTATTGGCTGCTGGTGATCCTGCGCCTGGTGCCCCTGGAGTGCTTCGAGCACGACAGCCTCAAGGGGGATCACCTGGCCAGTACCCTGGTGGCGCTGGGCTTCGCCGGCGTCCCGGCCAGCGTCGCCCTGACGGTGTTGCTGGCGATCGCCGGAGCCCTGACCCTGGCCCTGGAACTGCTGGTCCTGCGCTGGCTGCCCTTGGGGCTGTTGCGCATTCCGGTCGGGGTGGCGGTGCTATGGGGGGCCCTGGCCCTGGCCTCGCCGCTGGCCGCCGGGCTCTGCCGCGCCCTGCACCCCTGGTTCCACCGCCATGGAGGCAAACGCTGCCTGTTGGGGGAGACGGTGGTGGTCGGCGCCGACTGCGACGAGGATGGCTGTACCCGGGCGACCCTGGTGGATGATCCGGCCCATGAGGTGCGCCTGCACGGCAAGGCGGAAGGCCTGCCCCGGGCCGGGGAGCGCCGGGTGCTGGTGAAGTACCTGGCCGACGAGGAGCGCTACCGCAGCGTGCCATTACAGGAGTTCGAGGAGGCCCGGGCGCGGCTGCGGCGACTGCGTCGCGGGCGGCGGCCGAATGGTGGCCGGGCCGCCTCCCATTGAGGTGACCTCAGGCGCCTTTCAGCAGGCGCAGCAGGGTATCCACCAGTTCGCCGCCACGGGCCTCGATGGAGAACTCCTCGGGATTGCGCAGCCAGTCGTGGAAGAGGCCACCCAGGGCCGCCTGCAGTAGCTGGGCGGCGAGCGCGGGGGTGATGTCCTCGCGCAGCTGGCCCCGGGCGGCGGCACACTGGAAATACTCCTCCAGGGCACCGCAGGACTCGTCGACCATGCTGTTCTGCATGGCGATGGGATCGATATCGCCGAAGAACTCGCAACGATGCACCAGGATCGAATAGACCCGCTGGTAGCGGGGTCGTGCCAGGCGCACGAAGCCCTTGTGGCAGGCCAGGCGGATCGCCTCCAGGGGCGAGTCGCCATGGCTCTCGGTACCGACCTCTTCCACCAGTTCCTGAAAGGGTAGGCGCACGCGATCCAACAGGGCGGTGAAGAGGTCGCCCTTGTTCTTGAAGTGCCAGTAGAGGGCACCCCGGGTCATGCCGGCCTGGCGGGCGATTTCCTCCAGAGAGGTGCGGGCCACCCCCTTGGCGTAGAATACCGCCTCGGCGGCGTCCAGCAGGGCCTCGCGGGTGGCTTCGGCTTCGGCTTTGGTCTTTCGGGCCATAATGGGTCTCGAGGGAGCGGGGAGTCGCTCCAGTTTACCCTAGGCCCCGGTAAACTTACATTCATGGTTGTATATATAAGGAGTTGCCGGCGTTGATGGCCAAGGCTCGTGTCGGCGGGCGAGGAGGCGTATAAGGAAGCCAGCCTCTTGAGATAGGAAGTGTTCCATGGCGCGTGCCCCCTTCGAACTCGCCGGCGTACGGGTCGCCCCCGGCGCCCGGGCCCAGATCGATGTCCCCGTGGCCAAGCTCTATACCCATGCCCCCCTGCATATTCCGGTGGAGGTGATTCACGGCCGCCAGAGCGGGCCGGTACTGCTGGTGTGCGGGGCCATTCATGGCGACGAGATCAATGGCGTGGAGATCGTACGCCGCCTGCTGCGCTCCAGTGCCGTGCGCGGCCTGCGCGGTACCCTGATCGCCGTGCCCATCGTCAATGTCTTCGGCTTCGTCCAGCACAGCCGCTACCTGCCCGATCGCCGTGATCTCAACCGCTGCTTCCCGGGGAGCGAGGCGGGCTCCCTGGGCTCCCGGGTGGCGGCGCTGTTCCGCGAGCAGATCGTCGACCTGGCGACCCATATCATCGACCTGCATACCGGCGCCATTCACCGCACCAACCTGCCGCAGATCCGCGCTCAGCTGACCCCGGGAGGGGAGACCGAGGCCATGGCCATGGCCTTCGGCGTGCCGGTGATCCTCAATGCCGAGCTGCGCGAGGGCAGCCTGCGTCACTATGCCCAGGGTAATGGCGTGCCGGTGCTTACCTATGAAGCCGGCGAGGCGCTGCGCTTCGACGAGTGGGCGATTGCCCCCGGGGTGCGCGGCGTGCGTCGGGTGATGCGCAGTATCGGCATGCTGAGCAGCGACCGGCGTCGGGCCACGCCCCCCGCCGCCGAGGTCGCCAATGGTTCCAGCTGGGCCCGGGCCCCTATCGACGGCATCCTGCGTCCCAAGGTGCGTCTCGGCGCCCGAGTGGGCAAGGGCGAGCTGCTGGGGGTGGTGGCGGATCCCTTCGGCAACGTGGAGGGGGAAGTGCTGGCCAATGCCGACGGTATCGTGATCGGCATGAGCAACCTGCCCCTGGCCAACGAGGGGGAGGCGCTCTTCCATGTGGCTCGCTTCGATGCCATCGAGGAGGCGGAGAGCGCCATCGAGACCTTCCAGTCCGACTACGAATCGCTGCCCGAGGGCCTCAACCTCAAGTAGCCAGGGCGGTGGCGGGCGCCGCTGTGCCTTCCGGGACCAGGCCCAGGGCATCGTCGAAGACCGCCAGGCCCGCGCCGTCGCGATGGGCATGCTCGGAGAGGTGGCGGCGGAACTTGCGCCCTCCCGGGCAGCCCTGGAAGAGTCCTAGCAGATGGCGGGTCAGGTGATTGAGCCTGGCACCCTCCGCGAGGCGCCGGGCGATATAGGGACGGAAGGCCCGGGCCGCGGCGTGGCGACTCGCCGCGGGGCCAGGCTCGCCATAGAGGGCCGCGTCCACGCCGGCCAGCAGCCAGGGGTTCTGGTAGGCCTCGCGGCCCACCATCACGCTATCCACGTGCGCGAGCTGCTCGCGGCACTCATCGAGGGTCTTGATGCCGCCGTTGATGCCGATATGCAGTGCCGGCCGCTCGGCCTTGAGGCGGTGCACCCGGGGGTAGTTGAGGGGCGGAATATCGCGGTTCTCCTTGGGGGAGAGCCCCTGCAGCCAGGCCTTGCGGGCATGCACGATAAAGGTGTCACAGCCGGCATCGGCCACGACATCGATAAAGTGCGCCAGGTCGGCGTCCTCGTCCTGATCGTCGATGCCGATGCGGCACTTCACCGTGACCGGAATCGACACCGCCTCGCGCATCGCCTTGACCGCCGCGGCCACCTTGTCGGGGTGGCCCATCAGGCAGGCGCCGATCAGGTTGTTCTGGACGCGATCGCTGGGGCAGCCCACGTTGAGGTTGACCTCATCATAGCCCCAGGCCTCGGCGATGGCCGCACACTCGGCGAGTTCGCCGGCATCGCTGCCGCCTAGCTGCAGGGCCAGCGGATGCTCCACCGGGTCATGGCCCAGGAAGCGTTCCCGGGGGCTGCCATGCAGGATGGCCCCGCTGGTGACCATCTCGGTATAGAGCAGCGCGCGCCGGCTCAGGGTGCGAGCGAAGGCGCGATAGTCGCGGGTGGTCCATTCCATCATCGGGGCGACGGAGAAGGTACGGTCGAGTCGGGGCATCGGCATCACGGGGTCGAGCGGGAGAGGCAGCCATTCTACCAGCCCCGCCGCGGGATGCGAGGGGTGAGTCAGCGCTTGCCGGGGCGCGAGGGCCGGGGCCTGCCCCAGGGACGGACATCACCGGCCGGCGTATGCCGTGGGCGGATAGGGGCTATGGGCGACGGCGGCTGGCTTGGGCGGAGCCGGCTGGGTATAACGGCGCCTCCGTGGAATGATTGAGGAGACGAGAGATGGCCGAGTCCCTGGCGAGTGCCGCTATGTTCGTGATCTTCGTGGCTGCCTGGTTGGGTATCTCCATCGCCCTGGGGCGGCGGGGCCAGCCCTGGCTGTTACGTCAACTGCTGGCCATGGGCCTGGCCTTCGGGCTGGCCATGGCCTTCGTGGCCGTGTTGCTGTGGCTGGGCGTGATCGGCGATCCCGCTTGAGTTGACTCAGGACAGGATCGATGCGGTGCCGTTGTGCTATCACCACAAGGAACCCAGAGAGTGCGAGGTCAGCATGAGCGAGCGATACGAGGTCCTCAGGCGGTTGCGGGATGACCTGGAGGCGCGCCTGGCGCGCTATCAGACCCATCAGCGGCGGGTACTGGACAAGGACAGCCGCGAGCAGGCGGGGGAGGTACAGAACGATGAGGTGGTGGAGGCCCTGGATCGGGAGGCCCGCGATGAGCTGGCGCAGGTCCTGCATGCCCTGGCGCGCCTCGACGCGGGGGAAGGCGAGACCTGCGAGCGCTGCGGTGGAGCCATCGATCCGCGTCGCCTGATGGCCCTGCCCTATACCACCCGCTGTCTGGCGTGCGCCGATGCCTGAGCCCCCGGGGCTCGGCGACGCGGGGCGTTGGAACGAACGACCGGGGGCGGTGGTAGTCTAGAGAGGCACTGAACTCTCGGGAGGTATTTCATGGAGGCGAGGCGCCGATTGTCCTGGCTAGCGGCGATGGCCTTGCTGCTGAGCGTGGCCGGTTGTGGTGGCGAGGCAGAGCCTCCGGCATCTTCATCCACTGCCGGCGGTGGTGAAGGCGCGGCCCCTAGGGCGACCGACGCCCGCGATCCCGCGGAGCCGGTCGCGGTGCTGGACGAGCCGATTCGTGTCAGCCTCTCGGCGCTGCCCCGGGACGACCGGCGGCTAGATGTTTCCGGGGCGACCAACCTGCCCGAGGGCTCTCGCCTCCAGTTGGTGGTGATTCGCGAGGCCAGCGGTGTCAGCTGGCGTCAGCGCCTCCAGGTCGGCGAAGACGGCAACTTCGAGGCGGGGCCCCTCGGGCCCGGCAGCGGCCTGGCGGCGGGCCGCTATACCCTGCAGCTGAGCATGTCCCCGGCCAGCGTGCAGCCTCCCGAGGTTCGGGCGCTAATCGGCGAGCGGGGCGAACACCTCAGTGGTGACTGGGTGCGGGAGTCCGGTCATGGGCTGGGGCGAGTCATCGAATACCAGGTCCCCTATGAGCTGAGCCATCGCTGAGTGCGGGGGTCACTCCTCGAGGCGGGCCCAGCGCGCTACCACCTTGCCATGCAGGTCGAGTCCCTCGGGCTCGGCCTCCAGGCGATACAGGTCCAGTCGTCCCTCGACTTCCACCAGATAGAGTCCCGCTCCCTGAAAGAGGCTGAGTGGCCGGATGGCGGCCAGTGCGCCGGCAGGTAGGGCCTCGAAGGCCTCGTCGCCGGCCGCTGCGACCAGGTAAGCGGCGGCCTTCTCGCCGTCGAGCATCAGGGTCGGGGCGCCCTGAGCGCTCCAGGGTAGCGGCAGGTGGTGGGAGAGGCGCAGCGGCTGCTGGCCACCGAGGGCGCCATCATCCAGCAACTGGCTCAACGGACAGCCCAGGGCCTCGGCCAGGGCTACCAGGCGCTCGTGACCGATCTGCTTGATGGCACCCGATTCCCAGTAGGAGATGGTGACATCGGAGACGCCGACCCGGCGAGCCAGGGCGGCCTTGTTGAGCTGGGCGTGTAAACGAAGCTGCTTGATTCGGGGACCGAGCGATTCCATCGAAGTCTCTCGTCAGCGTGAAAAGGGGGAAGGTTGCGGCGTATCGGGGCCCAGGGGGCCGACCACGAAGGGTCAACGATAAGTCGACACCGCTGCTGTGACAACGACGGATGCGTTAAGTTGCGTTTGTTCCGGGGGGCTGGACAGGGGGCAGGAGCAAAAAGAAAAGCGCGCCGGTTGTCGATCAACATCCGGCAGCGCGCAAAGCAAATATGCACTGAAGGCGTCATCCAGGCCGGCCGTGACCGGCCCGATGGCGTTGACCCGTCGAGGGAGCAGCGGCTCGTCTCGGCAGGCAGGGCCAGTATAGTCAGTCGGCATTTGCGGAATAAGTGGGTACAATCGAAAACTAGTGTTTCCATAATGGAAACATTTCCTGAACACAGGCTCGGTGGGAGCCCGATAGAGGAGAGGCCGCGGTGGCGACCCTGGATGCGCTCAAGGTTTTCGTGGAGGTCGTGCGTAGCGGCAGTTTTACCGCCGCGGCACGCCGCCTGGGCATCTCCAAGTCGCTGGCCTCCAAGCGGGTGGCGGCCCTGGAAGAGGAGCTGGGCGTTAGCCTGCTCAACCGTTCCACCCGCTCACTGCACCTGACCGAGGCGGGACAGATCTACTACGAGCACGGCCTGCGCATCCGCGAGGAGCTGGCCGCCGCGGAGGCCCAGGTACAGTCGGTGACGGCGCGGCCCCGCGGCCAGCTCAAGGTAAGTGCCCAGGTCAGCTTCGGGTTCATGTACCTGGCCGAGCCGACCACCGCTTTCATGCGCCGTTATCCGGACGTGGCGGTGGAGATCCTGCTCGAGGATCAGCGTTTCGAGCCCATCGACGACGCCGTGGACCTGGCCATCCGCATGGGCCCGCTGCCGCCTTCCAGTCTGGTCTCGCGGCCGCTATGCAAGGTGGTCTATGGCCTCTATGCGGCGCCGGATTACCTGGCGCGAATCCACCAGCCGCTGCACCACCCCCAGGATATCGCCCGGCATGACACCGTCTTCTACGGCAACTACGACCTGGGCGCCCATTGGCGCTTCTCGCTCAATGGGCAGCCCCTGGACGTGGAGCCCCATTCGCGGCTGGTGATCAATAACCTGCTGGGGGTGGTGGAGGCCGCCAAGGCGGGCTTCGGCCTGGCCTACCTGCCGACCTTCGCGGCGCGCGCCGCGGTGGAGGAGGGGCGCCTGGTGCCGCTGTTGCAGCCCTACTGGAACGAGCACGGCAGCATGCTGGTGTTGTTCCGCTCCCGCAAGTACCTCCCCGACAAGACCCGGGCCTACCTGGATTTCATCACCGACTGGTTCCACGAGCACCTGGTGCTGTAGGGCACTCCGCTCCTACCAGGGGATGGGCTCGCCGGCCCAGTCCCAGAAGCTGCCGCTCTCCTCGGCGCGGCGCTGACCGATGACCTCGAGCAGCCGCTCGGCGACGAAGTCGGGAGTGAACAGCTTGCCCTCGGGCACCCGGGCCTGGAAGGGGCGGGAGAGGGCGCTGTCGGTGGTGCCGGGGTGCAGGCAGAGCACACAACTCTGCGCATTCAGCCGCTTGAGCTCCACGGCGGCGGTGCGCATCAGCATGTTATGGGCGGCCTTGCTGGCCCGGTAGCCATACCATCCCCCCAAGCGGTTGTCCGCGATGGAGCCGACCCGCGCCGAGAGGCTGGCGACGATGGCCGGGTGATCTCCCTTGAGGTGCGGGTGCAGCGTCTTGAGCAGCAGCGCCGGGGTGATCGCATTGACCCGATAGAGGTGCTGCAAGGCGGCTTCATCGAGCTCCTCCAGGCGCTTTTCCGGAAAGGTCTCGCCCTCGTGCAGGATACCGATGGCATTGAACCAGAGGTGCAGGGGCATATCGCCCAGGGCCTCGGCGATGGCCCGGCGTCCCGCTTCGCTCGCCACCTCGGCCTCGACCCAGGTCAGGCGGGCATCGGCGAGGGTGTGGGGGGCGGGCCGGCGGCTGACGGCGATCACCCGAGCGGGGCGGGAATCGGCCAGCAGCGCCCGAATCACGGCGCCGCCGATGGCCCCCGAGGCGCCGGTCACCAGGGCGGTGAAGCCGTCGGGCAGGTTGGCTAGCATAGGTGTTCCTCGTGGCAGTGGACTCCTGTGGAGACCGCCGCGGCGGGGCCGGGTTCCGATGGCTGCTGGAGAGGGGACGAGTGCGTATAATCGCCCTCCAGGACATCACCTCTCTAGCCAATGGATTCCGAGATGACCGTACGTACCCGTATCGCGCCGTCCCCCACCGGCGACCCCCATGTGGGCACCGCCTATATCGCCCTGTTCAACCTCTGCTTCGCCCGCCAGCAGGGCGGACAGTTCATCCTGCGCATCGAGGACACCGACCGCGAGCGCTCCACCCCCGAGTCGGAGCAGATGATCCTCGATTCCCTGCGCTGGCTGGGCCTGGAGTGGGACGAGGGGCCCGACGTGGGCGGCCCCCATGGGCCCTATCGGCAGAGCGAGCGGGGCGATATCTACGCCGAGTACGCCCGCCAGTTGCTCGACGCCGGCCACGCCTTCAAGTGCTACCGCACCAGCGAGGAGCTCGACGAGCTGCGCGAGACGCGCAAGGCCGCCGGCCTGCAGATGGCCCTCAAGCCCGCCGACCTGGCCCTGCCCGAGGAAGAGGCGGCGCGCCGCGAGCGGGAGGGCTGGCCCTATGTGGTGCGCATGCGGGTCCCCACCGAGGGCACCTGCCGGGTCAAGGATCGCCTGCGCGGGGTGATCGAGGTGGACTGGGCCCAGGTGGATGCCCAGATCCTGCTCAAGTCCGACGGCATGCCCACCTACCACCTGGCCAACGTGGTGGACGACCACCTGATGGGCATCACCCATGTGCTGCGTGGCGAGGAGTGGATCAACTCCGCCCCCAAGCATCAGCTGCTCTACGAGTACTTCGGCTGGGAGATGCCGGAGCTGTGCCATATGCCGCTGCTGCGCAACCCGGACAAGTCGAAGCTCTCCAAGCGCAAGAACCCGACCTCCATCAACTACTACCGGCGCATGGGTTTCCTGCCCCAGGCGGTGACCAACTACCTGGGCCGCATGGGCTGGTCGATGCCCGACGAGCGGGAGAAGTTCTCCCTCGATGAGATGATGGCCCACTTCGATGTCGAGCGGGTCTCCCTGGGCGGGCCGGTCTTCGACCTGGAGAAGCTGACCTGGCTCAACGGCCTCTATATTCGCGAGGACCTGGACGACGACGCCTTCCTCCAGGCGCTACGCGACTGGGCCTTCAACGAGGCCTATGTACGCGAGATCCTGCCCCAGGTGCGCCCGCGGGTGGAGACCCTCTCCGAGGTGATGCCGCTGGCCGGCCACTTCTTCTCCGGCCTGCCGGCCATCGATGAGTCCAGCTTCGCGAGCGTCAAGCTGGAGCGCGACGAGCTGGTGCGCCTGCTGCAGTTCCTGGTGTGGCGCCTGGAAGGCGTCTCGCGCTGGGACAAGGAGAGCCTGCTGGTGGAGGTCAAGGCCCTGGCCGAGGTCTTCGAGCTGAAGATGAAGGCCTTCCTGGCGCCGGTGTTTATCGCCGTGACCGGCTCCGCCACTTCCACCTCGGTACTGGATGCCATGGCGATCCTCGGCTCGGACATGACCCGCGCCCGGCTGCGCCACGCCATCGCCGTGCTGGGGGGCGTCTCCAAGAAGCAGGCCAAGCGCCTGGAGAAGGAATTCCGCGAGCTCAAGTAAAGGACGGGAAGGCGTCATATTTCCGTCGCGAGCGAAGTTAGGCTGGTCGCCGCCGGAGCGCAGCTCCCGGAGTGTAGCCCGCTACATGGGAGACGACCGGGCCGGCGCACCGGCACCGCCGGCGGCCAGCTTTTCACAAAGGGCGCGAGCGCAGCAGGAAATTGACGTTTTACTGTTGACGAAGGCGAGGGAGATCAGTACTATACGCCTCGTCTTCACGAGATGCGGGGCCTTAGCTCAGCTGGGAGAGCGCAACACTGGCAGTGTTGAGGTCAGCGGTTCGATCCCGCTAGGCTCCACCACCATCTCGAGAGTCTGGAAGATGCGTCCCATTCGTCTAGTGGTCTAGGACACCGCCCTTTCACGGCGGTAACAGGGGTTCGAACCCCCTATGGGACGCCACTTTCCACATCACTCCAAGCAAGACCGGCGCCGAAAGGCGTTTTTTTTGTCTCTCGATTCCGGGTCGGCCCCGATCCATGCGGGAGCTTTCCAGCCGGCTTCTCCTCGAATTCTCCCTGCTCGGGCTTGACAACCCTCTTGAGTTGTCCACCTCGGCTGTCATCCTTCTGTCACCCTGTGCACAACCCGGCATCGAGCCGCATGGTTGCGGGGATTCTTATTTTATCCTTTTAAAATCAATAGCTTATAAATGGATAAAAATTGATCAATCTAAGCGTAACCCCCTTGTCATGGCGCCTGCTGGCTCTTTTCTCAAGGTTTTGAACAGCCTTATCCACAGTTTGTGTGGAAAAGCCGTGGCCTGGGGATAAGGGCCGGTGCGTGAGAAGGGCGTGGGATCTCAGGCCCCGGGCGGGGCGCTGCCATCCGCCGCCCCGCGGGGCGGCGGATGGCCCCTGAGGAGCGAGTCAGTCGCGCTGCAATCGCTTGAGTAGCGACGAGGTATCCCAGCGGCCACCGCCCATCGCCTGAACGTCGCCATAGAACTGATCCACCAGGGCGGTCAGCGGCAGGCGAGCCCCCAGTTCCCGGGCCTGGTCGAGGCAGATGGCCAGGTCTTTGCGCATCCAGTCCACCGCGAAGCCGTGGTCGTAGTCGCCCTCGATCATGGTGCGGTGGCGGTGGTCCATCTGCCAGGAGCCGGCGGCGCCCTGGGAGATCACCTCGATCACCCGCTGCGGGTCCAGGTCCGCCTTCTCGGCCAGGTGGAGGCCCTCCGCCAGGCCCTGGACGACGCCGGCCACGCAGATCTGGTTGACCATCTTGGTGAGCTGACCGCTGCCGGCGGGGCCCATATGGGTCACCGCCTTGGCGTAGTGGGCTAGGGTCGTCTCGACCCGGGCGAAGGCCTCGGCCTCGCCACCGCACATGATGGTCAGGGCGCCGTTCTCGGCGCCCTGCTGGCCCCCCGAGACCGGGGCGTCGAGGAAGTCGACGCCGGCCTCGCGGCAGGCGGCGTCGAGCTCCTGGGCCAGGCTCGCCGAGGCGGTGGTGTGATCCACCAGCAGGCTGCCCGGCGCCATGCCCTCGAGGGCGCCCTGCTCGCCGCGAGTGACCTGGCGCACGTCGTCGTCATTGCCGACGCAGACCAGTACCAGGTCGGCGCCAATGGCGGCGTCGCGGGGGGTGGCGTGGTGACTGCCGCCATGTTCGGCGACGAAGGCCTCGGCCTTGGCCGCGCTGCGGTTGTAAACGCGGACCTCTAGGCCCGCCCTGGCCAGATGCCCGGCCATGGGGTAACCCATCACGCCCAGGCCGATAAAGGCGACGGTGGAGGGGGTGGACGCCATCGGGCGACTCCTTTTCGTGGTTGGTGGGGTAAAACACAGAAGGCCGCCCTTGGGGCGGCCTTCCGTGGTGCGTGCTGCGCTGGCGCTTACTCGGTGGGGTAATCGCGTTGCGGATGACCGATATAGAGCTGACGCGGGCGGCCGATCTTGTAGTCGCCGCTGATCATCTCGTGCCAGTGGGAGATCCAGCCGATGGTGCGCGACATGGCGAAGATTACCGTGAACATGTTGGTGGGGATGCCGATCGCCTTGAGGATGATGCCGGAGTAGAAGTCGACATTGGGGTAGAGCTTGCGCTTGACGAAGTACTCGTCCTCCAAGGCGATCTCCTCCAGGCGCTTGGCGATGCGCAGCTGCGGGTCGTCGGCCAGGCCCAGCTGTCCCAGCACCTCGTCGCAAGTCTCCTTCATCACCTTGGCGCGGGGGTCGAAGTTGCGGTAGACCCGGTGACCGAAGCCCATCAGGCGGAAGGGGTCGTCCTTGTCCTTGGCCTTGTCGATAAAGCGCTGGATGTTCTCCTCGGAGTCGTCGCCGATCTCGTCGAGCATGTTCAGCACCGCCTCGTTGGCGCCGCCGTGGGCGGGGCCCCAGAGGGCGGCGATGCCGGCGCTGATGCAGGCGAAGGGGTTGGCGCCGGTGGAGCCGGCCAGGCGCACCGTGGAGGTGGAGGCGTTCTGCTCGTGGTCCGCGTGGAGCATGAAAATGCGATCCATGGCCTTGGCGAAGACCGGATTGATCTGGTACTCCTCGCAGGGGTTGCTGAACATCATGTAGAGGAAGTTTTCCGCGTAGCTCATATCGTTACGCGGATAGTTGAAGGGCTGGCCGATGTTGTACTTGTAGCACATGGCCGCCAGCGTCGGCATCTTGGCGATCAGGCGAATGGCACTGATCTGCCGGTCCTCCTCGCGGGTGATGTCCAGGTGGTCGTGATAGAAGGCCGCCAGGCCGCCGACCACGCCGCATAGGATCGACATGGGGTGGGCGTCGCGACGGAAGCCCTTGTAGAAGTTGGCCAGCTGCTCGTGGACCATGGTGTGGTTGCGGATGGTGCGCTCGAAGGTCTGGTACTCCTCCTTCGAGGGGCGCTCGCCGTTGAGCAGCAGGTAGCAGAGCTCCACGTAGTTGGAGTGCTTGGCCAGCTGGTCGATGGGGTAGCCGCGGTGCAGCAACACGCCCTTGGCGCCATCGATATAGGTGATGGCGGATTGGCAGGAGGATGTGGCCATGAAGCCGGGGTCATAGGTGAAAACGCCCTCGGCCCCCAGGCCGCGGACATCGACCACGTCGGGGCCGACGGTGCCGGAATAGACAGGCAGCTCGATTACCTTGTCCAGCCCTTCGATCGTCAACTGCGCTTTCCTGTCAGCCATGCCGGCCTCCTCTATCTCTTTCGTTTCGGACGATAAGTCGTTGTCTCGCTTGCCATGCTGGCGTAAAAAGTTCGCCCACTATAGAAGCGTGTCGGGGATTGTCAATTAGCCGAAAGGCCCCTTGGCTATACATAAAGTTGTTTTTGTATGATATCTGTATAGATGTTGCTGCCCTGCATCATTGTGCGCTTCTGGTGGTGACGGTCAAGGCTAAACCATGGTCGTGTTCGACACGCTTAGGTTTGTCATGATTAGCCCTTGTCCCTATAATCCACCCCGCGCGACTGGTAGGAATGGAGTCGTGCCGACTTGGCAAACGGCCGAGCCCTTCCTCAAAACCACCGCCCGCTTGGGCCTTGCCCCAACCAGGAAGCGGGCCAAGAGAGTGTGTATAGAGCCGTGAATAGCAAACGACCCGTAAACCTCGACCTGACGACGATCAAGATGCCGCTGCCGGCATTGACGTCGATCACCCACCGCATCACTGGCATCCTTCTCTTCATTGGGCTGATCTTTGCCTTCTGGGCGCTGGATACGTCGCTCTCTTCTCCCGAAGGATTCGACGCCGTCAGTCATGCCCTCTCCCACAACGTTCTCGTCAAGCTCATCGCTTGGGGGCTGCTGTCGGCCTTGGCCTACCACTTCGTGGCCGGCATCAAGCACCTGCTGATGGACATGAACATCGGCGTCACCCTCGAGGGCGGCTTGAAGAAGGCACAGGCCACCGTGGTCATCAGTGCCGTTCTGATCATTCTGGCGGGAGTCTGGGTATGGTAACCAACATTACAAGCTTCGGCCGCAGCGGCCTCTCCGACTGGCTGATCCAGCGCGTCTCCGCGCTGATCCTGGCCGTCTACACACTCTTTATGGTCGGCTATCTGCTGTTCAATCCGGGCCTGGACTACGCGGCCTGGAGCGGGCTCTTCTCCGCCACCTGGATGCGTATCTTCTCGCTGCTGGCCTTCGTCTCCCTGGCGGCCCACGCCTGGGTCGGCCTGTGGACCGTGACCACCGACTACCTCAAGCCCACCGCCGTGCGTATCGCCGTGCAGCTTGTCGTTATCCTGGCCATCTTCGTTTTTCTGGTGTGGGGCATTCAAGTCCTGTGGGGAGCCTGATTCATGTCTAACATGCGTAGCCTGACCTTCGACGCAATCATCATCGGTGGCGGTGGCTCCGGCCTGCGAGCCGCCCTGGAACTGGCCAAGTCCGGCAAGAAGACCGCGGTCCTCTCCAAGGTCTTCCCGACCCGCTCCCACACCGTTTCCGCCCAGGGCGGTATCACCTGCGCCATCGCCTCCGCCGATCCCAACGATGACTGGCGCTGGCACATGTATGACACCGTCAAGGGCGGTGACTACATCACCGACCAGGACGCCGCCGAGTACATGTGTTCCGAGGGCCCCAAAGCGGTCTTCGAACTCGAGCACATGGGCCTGCCGTTCTCGCGCTTCGATAACGGTCGCATCTACCAGCGCCCCTTCGGCGGCCAGTCCAAGGACTTCGGCAAGGGCGGCCAGGCGGCGCGGACCTGTGCCGCCGCCGACCGTACCGGTCATGCCCTGCTGCACACCCTCTACCAGAACAACCTGAAGAACAACACCACCTTCCTCAATGAGTGGTTCGCGGTGGATCTGGTCAAGAACGCCAACGGCGACGTGGTGGGCTGCATCGCCATGTGCATCGAGACCGGCGAAGTGGTGCATGTGAAGTCCAAGGCCACCGTGCTGGCCACCGGCGGCGCCGGCCGCATCTACGCCTCCACCACCAATGCCCTGATCAACACCGGTGACGGCATCGGCATGGCCCTGCGTGCCGGCTTCCCGATGCAGGACATGGAGATGTGGCAGTTCCACCCCACCGGTATCTACGGCGCCGGTACCCTGGTCACCGAGGGGTGCCGCGGCGAGGGTGGCTACCTGATCAACAAGGACGGCGAGCGCTTCATGGAGCGTTATGCCCCCAACGCCAAGGACCTGGCCGGCCGCGACGTGGTCGCGCGCTCCATGGTCATGGAGATCCTCGAGGGCCGTGGTTGCGGCGAAGACGGCGATCACGTCTTCCTCAAGCTGGATCACCTCGGCGAGGAAGTCCTCGGCAAGCGCCTGCCCGGCATCGTCGAGCTCTCCAAGACCTTCGCCCACGTGGATCCGGCCAAGGAGCCGATCCCGGTGGTGCCCACCTGTCACTACATGATGGGCGGCATCCCCACCAACGTTCATGGCCAGGCGATCATGCAGGACGCCGACGGCAACGACCAGATCGTCAACGGCCTGTTCGCCTGTGGCGAGGCGGCCTGCGTCTCGGTGCATGGCGCCAACCGCCTGGGCGGCAACTCGCTGCTCGACCTGGTGGTCTTCGGTCGCGCCGCCGGCATGTTTATCGAGAACGCCCTGAACGAAGGCATCGACTACCTGGACGCCTCCGACTCCGATATCGACTCCGCCATGGCGCGCATGAACCGCTGGAACGAGTCCAGCGGCGGCGAGTCCGTGGCCGAGCTCAAGCGCGAGCTGCAGGGCATCATGCAGAACTCCTTCGGCGTCTTCCGTCAGGAAGACAACATGCAGGAAGGGGTCAAGCAGCTGGCCGAGCTGCGTGGGCGCATCGCCAACGCGCACCTGGAGGACAAGTCCAACGCCTTCAACACCGCGCGTGTCGAGGCCCTGGAGCTGGATAACCTGATGGAAGTGGCCGAGGCCACGGCGATCTCCGCCCTGGAGCGCAAGGAGAGTCGCGGCGCGCACTCCCGCTACGACTACCCGGACCGTGACGACGCCAACTGGCTGAAGCACTCGCTCTACTTCCCGGCCGAGAAGCGGCTTGGCAAGCGCGACGTCAACTTCGCGCCCAAGACCGTCGACACCTTCGAGCCGAAAGTCCGTACCTACTAAGGGGAGCCACGATCCATGCTTCAGGTATCCGTATACCGCTACAACCCGGAGACCGACTCCGCGCCCTATATGCAGGAGTTCCAGGTCGACACCCAGGGCCGTGACGTCATGGTGCTGGACGTCCTGCACATGATGAAGGAGCAGGACAACGGCCTGGCCTATCGTCGCAGCTGCCGCGAGGGGGTGTGTGGCTCCGACGGCATGAACATGAACGGCAAGAACGGCCTGGCCTGCATCACGCCGCTCTCCGAGGTGGTCAAGAACGGCAAGCTGACGCTGCGCCCGCTGCCGGGCCTGCCGGTGGTGCGCGACCTGGTGGTCGACATGGGGCTGTTCTACAAGCAGTACGAACGCATCCAGCCGTACCTGCAGAACGACACCCCGGCGCCGGCCATCGAGCGCCTGCAGTCGCCGGAGGATCGCGACAAGCTCGACGGCCTCTACGAGTGCATCCTGTGCGCCTGCTGCTCCACCTCCTGCCCCTCCTTCTGGTGGAACCCGGACAAGTTCGTGGGCCCGGCCGGCCTGCTCCAGGCCTACCGCTTCCTGGCCGACTCCCGGGACGAGGCGACCCGCGAGCGCCTGGCCGAGCTGGAGGACCCGTTCTCCGTGTTCCGCTGCCGCGGCATCATGAACTGCGTCTCGGTGTGTCCCAAGGGGCTCAACCCGACGCGGGCCATCGGCAAGATTCGCGAGATGTTGCTGGCCAATGCCACTTAAATCCTCGTGGCTTGCTTGGTATCATGGGCGCCGCCCGGCAACTGCGACCCAGTGTCGCAGTTGCCCCGGCCCCGTCGAGGTCAGCCGGTGCCTAGTGCGCCGGCTTTCTTCGAACGATCATCAGGCAGATCGCGCCGGGTACAAGAATAAGTGGCCTGTTTGCAAGCTAAAGCGCCGGATGGATGAACCGCCCGCCGGCAGGGCACCAGGAACGCCGATGCGGCGACCCCCGTGTCAGGCGCCGACAACACCCCATCAGTGCAGGGTGACCGAGAGATGCAAGAAGGCATAATGGAGTTGATGTGGCGCACTTCCCACATGAGTGGTGGCAATGTCCACTATGTGGAAGCGCTCTACGAGCAGTACCTCGTCGATCCCAATGCTGTCCCCGATGAGTGGCGCAACTATTTCGACCAGTTGCCCCGCCCCGAAGGCAGCTCCTCCCAAGACGTCCCCCTTAGTCCGATTCGTGACCAGTTCTATCAGCTAGCCAAGACCCGTCGCCCCGCCCAGGGCGCCGTCGCCGGCGGTGACAGCGGCGACAGCAAGAAGCAGGTCAAGGTCCTCCAGCTGATCAACGCCTACCGCTTCCGTGGCCATCAGCGCGCCAAGATCGATCCCCTCGATCTGCGCAGCCCGACCCCGGTTCCCGACCTGGATCTGGCCTTCCACCAGCTGACCCCCGCGGACCTGGACAGCGAGTTCCAGACCGGCTCGCTGTTTATCGGCAAGGACAAGGCGCCCCTCAAGGAGATCGTCGAGTCCCTGGAGCAGACTTACTGCCGCGCCATCGGCTGTGAGTTCATGCATATCGTCGATACCGAGGAGAAACGCTGGCTGCAGCAGCGCTTCGAGTCGGTGCGCAGCGCGC
The DNA here is from genome assembly GCF_007989625.1 of Bisbaumannia pacifica. Taxonomy (GTDB): domain Bacteria; phylum Pseudomonadota; class Gammaproteobacteria; order Pseudomonadales; family Halomonadaceae; genus Bisbaumannia; species Bisbaumannia pacifica. The sequence goes on along the minus strand of NZ_BJUK01000005.1, from coordinate 80,771 downwards.
CCAAGTTCAGCCCCGAGGTGCGCAAGCACGTGCTCGAGCGGTTGACCGCCGCCGAGGGCCTGGAGAACTACCTGGCCTCCAAGTACCCGGGCACCAAGCGCTTCGGCCTGGAGGGCGGCGAGTCCTTCATCCCGATGATGGACGAGCTGATCCAGCGTGCCGGCGGCTACGGCACCAAGGAAGTGGTGATCGGCATGGCCCACCGCGGCCGCCTCAACCTGCTGGTCAATATCCTCGGCAAGAGCCCCTCCGAGCTGATCGAGGAGTTCGACGGCAAGAAGGTCATCGAGCACGGCTCCGGCGACGTCAAGTACCACCAGGGCTTCAGCTCCAACGTCATGACGCCGGGTGGCGAGGTGCACCTGGCGCTGGCCTTCAACCCCTCGCATCTGGAAATCGTCTCGCCGGTGGTGGAGGGCTCGGTGCGTGCCCGCCAGGACCGCCGCAACGACGGCGACGGCACCAAGGTGCTGCCGATCAATGTGCACGGGGATGCGGCCTTCGCCGGTCAGGGCGTGGTCATGGAGACCTTCCAGATGTCCCAGACCCGCGCCTACAAGACCGGTGGCACCCTCCACCTGGTGATCAACAACCAGGTCGGCTTCACCACCTCCAACCCCCTGGACACCCGCTCCACCGAGTACTGCACCGACATCGCCAAGATGGTCCAGGCGCCGATCTTCCACGTCAACGGCGACGATCCCGACGCCGTGCTGCATGCCGCCCAGGTCGCCCTGGACTACCGCATGCAGTTCAAGAAGGACGTGGTCATCGACCTGGTGTGCTACCGTCGCCGCGGCCATAACGAGGCCGACGAGCCCTCCGGCACCCAGCCGATGATGTACGGCAAGATCAAGAACCACCCCAGCTCCCGGGCGATCTACGCCAAGCGCCTGGTGGAGCAGGGCGTGCTCTCCGAGGAGGCGGCCAAGCAACTGGTCGAGACCTACCGGGAAGACCTGCTGGCCGGCAATCACGTGGCCAACGCCCTGGTCAAGGAGCCCAACAAGTCGCTGTTCGTCGACTGGGCCCCCTACCTGGGCCATGAGTGGACCGGCGACGCCGATACCACCGTGGACATGAAGCGCCTGCAGCAGCTGGCCGCCAAGATGTGCGAGATCCCCGATGGCGTCGCCGTGCAGCGCCAGGTGGCCAAGATCTATGAGGATCGTCGCAAGATGCAGGCCGGCGGCATGGCCCTGAACTGGGGCTTCGCCGAGACCCTGGCCTACGCCACCCTGCTCGATCAGGGGCATCCGATCCGCATCACCGGCCAGGACGTGGGCCGCGGCACCTTCTCCCACCGCCATGCGGTGGTGCATAACCAGAAGGACGGCAGCACCTATGTGCCGCTGGAGCATATCGCCGACGGGCAGCCGCGCTTCACCATCCACGACTCCTTCCTTTCGGAAGAAGCCGTGCTGGCCTTCGAGTACGGCTATGCCACCACCATGCCCAATGCGCTGAATATCTGGGAGGCGCAGTTCGGCGACTTCTTCAACGGCGCCCAGGTGGTGGTGGATCAGTTCATCTCCTCCGGCGAGACCAAGTGGGGCCGGCTGTGTGGCCTGACCCTGCTGCTGCCCCACGGCTACGAGGGACAGGGGCCCGAGCACTCCTCGGCGCGCCTGGAGCGCTTCCTGCAGCTGTGCGCCGAGCACAACATGCAGGTCTGCGTGCCCACCACCCCGGCACAGATCTTCCATCTGCTGCGTCGCCAGGTGATCCGCCCGCTGCGCAAGCCCCTGGTGGTGATGTCGCCGAAGAGCCTGCTGCGCCACAAGGAAGCCACCTCCAGCCTCGATGAGCTGGCCCACGGCAAGTTCCAGATGGTGCTGCCCGACCAGGGCAAGCTCGAGGCGGAGAAGGTCAAGCGCGTGGTGTTGTGTTCCGGCAAGGTCTACTACGACCTGGCCGGCTACCGCGTCGACCAGGAGCGCGACGACACCGCCATCGTGCGCCTGGAGCAGCTCTACCCCTTCCCCAAGGAGGAGCTCTATCAGGCCCTCAAGACCTACCCCAACCTGGAACAGGTGGTGTGGTGTCAGGAGGAGCCCCTCAACCAGGGCGCCTGGTATTCCAGTCAGCACCATATGCGGGCCGTCGCCGACATGCTCAAGGACGGCCTGGGCCGCGACCTCAAGTTCGCCGGTCGTCCGGCCTCGGCGGCTCCCGCCGCGGGCTATATGTCGGTACACGTAGAACAGCAGCGCCAACTGGTGGACGACGCCTTCAACCTGTAAGGCGCCCACCGGACGAGAGAATACACAAGGGAAACGACCAAGATGGCTACCGAGATCAAAGCGCCTACCTTTCCTGAGTCCGTTGCCGAAGGCAGCGTGGCGGCCTGGCACAAGCAGCCGGGGGACAGCGTCGAGCGCGACGAGCTGATCGTCGAGATCGAGACCGACAAGGTGGTGCTGGAAGTGCTGGCTCCCGAGGCCGGCACCCTGGCCGAGATCAAGGCCGAGGAGGGCGACACCGTGGCCTCCGAGCAGGTGCTGGGCACACTCGGCGCCGCCGGCGACAAGGCCGAGGCGAAGAGCGAGGCCAAGAGTGACGCCGCCCCGGCCAAGACCGAGGCGCCCGCCGCCTCCGGCAAGCAGCACGAGGTGAAGGCGCCGACCTTCCCCGAATCGATCCAGGAAGGCACCGTGGCCGGCTGGAGCAAGCAGGTCGGCGAGGCGGTCAAGCGCGACGAGGTGCTGGCCGAGATCGAGACCGACAAGGTGGTGCTGGAAGTGGTCGCCCCGGCCGACGGCGCCCTGGTGGAGATCAAGGCCGAAGAGGGCAGCCAGGTGGCCTCCGAAGAGGTGCTGGCGGTCTTCGCCGAGGGCGCCGGCGGCGAAGCCGCGCCGGCCGCCGAGGCGCCGAGCGCGGCCGCGGACGAAGGGGCCGACGAGAAGGTCGGCGACAAGATCCTCGCCCCGGCGGCCCGCAAGCTGGTCGCCGAGCATGACCTGGACGTGGCCAAGATCGACGGCACCGGCAAGGGCGGTCGCATCCTCAAGGAAGACGTGCAGCGCGCCATCCAGGCCGGCAACGCCAAGAAGGCCAAGGCCGCCGCGGCGCCGGCCGCTCCGGCCGCGGCCCCGGTGGCCGAGGGCGAGCGTCCCGAGAAGCGCGTGCCGATGAGCCGCCTGCGCCAGACCATCGCCAAGCGCCTGGTCCAGGCCCAGCAGACCGCCGCCATGCTGACCACCTACAACGAGGTGGACATGAGCGCGGTGATGGGCCTGCGTGCCCAGTACAAGGACACCTTCCTCAAGGCCCACGACACCAAGCTCGGCTTCATGGGCTTCTTCGTCAAGGCCGCCACCGAGGCGCTCAAGCGCTTCCCGGACGTCAACGCCTCCATCGATGGCAGCGATATCGTCTACCACGGCTACCAGGACATCGGCGTGGCGGTGTCCACCCCGCGTGGCCTGGTGGTTCCCGTCCTGCGTGACACCTCGAGCATGTCGCTGGCCGACGTGGAGAAAGGCATCGTCGATTTCGGCAAGCGCGCCCGCGACGGCAAGCTGGGCATCGACGAGATGCAGGGCGGTACCTTCACAATTACAAATGGGGGCATCTTCGGCTCACTGATGTCGACGCCGATTCTGAATCCGCCGCAAACCGCCATCCTGGGCATGCACAAGATCCAGGAACGACCCATGGCGGTGAACGGCAAGGTCGAAATTCGTCCGATGATGTACCTGGCGCTCTCCTACGACCACCGCATGATCGACGGCAAGGACGCGGTACAGTTCCTGGTCGCCGTCAAGGATCTGCTGGAGGATCCGGCACGCCTGCTGCTGGACGTCTAAGCGCCAACCATCGGACTCAAACGCGAACCGATCAACAGGAAAGATTCAATGGCCGATAAATTTGATGTGATCGTCATCGGTGCTGGCCCCGGCGGCTATGTGGCCGCCATCCGTGCCGCCCAGCTGGGGCTGAAGACCGCCTGTGTCGAGAAGTGGATCGGCAAGGAAGGCAATGTCGTCCACGGCGGCACCTGCCTGAACGTGGGCTGCATCCCGTCCAAGGCGCTGCTCGAGGCCTCCCACAAGTTCGTCGAGGCGCAGCACGACTTCGACGACATGGGCATCCAGGCCGGCGACGTCAAGATGGACGTCAAGAAGATGATGGCCCGCAAGGACAAGATCGTTAAGAACCTGACCGGCGGCATCGCCGGCCTGTTCAAGGCCAATGGCGTCACCGCCCTTGAAGGCGCCGGCAAGGTGCTCTCCGGCAAGCAGGTCGAGGTCAGCAAGGATGGCGAGAGCGCCGTCTACGAGGCCGACCATATCGTCATCGCCTCCGGCTCGGTGCCGGTAGAGATCCCGCCGACCCCGCTCACCGAGGGCCTGATCGTCGATTCCACCGGCGCCCTGGAGTTCCAGGAAACGCCCAAGCGTCTCGGCGTGATCGGCGCCGGCGTGATCGGCCTGGAGCTGGGTAGCGTGTGGAACCGCCTGGGCTCCGAGGTCACCGTGCTCGAGGCCATGGACTCCTTCCTGCCGATGGTCGATAGCGCCATCGCCAAGGAGACCCAGAAGCTCCTCAAGAAGCAGGGCATGGACATCAAGCTGGGTGCCCGGGTCACCGGCTCCGAGGTCAAGGGCGACGAGGTGGTGGTCAAGTACACCGACGCCAATGGCGAGCAGGAGCAGGTCTTCGACAAGCTGATCGTCTGCGTGGGTCGCCGCCCCTATACCCAGGGCCTGCTGGGCGACGACGCCGGCGTCAAGCTCGACGAGCGCGGCTTTATCTTCGTCGACGACCAGTGCCGCACCAGCGTGCCGGGCGTCTACGCCATCGGTGACGTGGTGCGCGGCCCGATGCTGGCCCACAAGGCCTCCGAAGAGGGCATCATGGTGGCCGATATCATCGCCGGCCATAAGGCCGAGATGAACTACGACGCCATCCCCAGCGTCATCTACACCTTCCCGGAAGTGGCCTGGGTCGGCATGACCGAGCAGGACGCCAAGGCCCAGGGCATCGAGGTCAAGACCGGCGCCTTCCCGTTCGCCGCCAGCGGCCGCGCCATGGCCAACAACGCCACCGAAGGTCAGGCCAAGATCATCGCCGATGCTGAGACCGACCGCATCCTGGGCATGCATATCGTCGGCCAGCATGCCGGCGAGATGATCGCCCAGGGCGTGATCGCCATGGAGTTCGGCTCCAGCGCCGAGGACCTGGCGCTGACCTGTTATGCGCACCCGACTATGTCGGAAGCGGTCCATGAAGCGGCACTCGCCGTGGAAGGGCACGCCATTCACATGGCCAACCGCAAGAAGCGCAAGTAAGACAACAAGCGCCGCCCGCGGGCGGCGCGGCGCGCCCGGCGATGTATCGGGCGCGATCGGTGGTGACCCGGCCAGCGTCGTTTCGGCGTAGCGCCGTGGTCACCGTTCGAGTCACATGCAACCAATGGCATGACACGATGAACCTTCACGAGTATCAGGGCAAACAGCTGTTTGCCGACTATGGTCTGCCGGTGTCCAAGGGCTTCGCCGTGGACACTCCCGAGGAAGCCGCCGAGGCCTGCAAGAAGATCGGTGGCGACATGTGGGTCGTCAAGGCCCAGGTGCACGCCGGTGGTCGCGGCAAGGCCGGTGGCGTCAAGCTGATCAAGGACCCGGCCGAGGCCAAGGCCTTCGCCGAGCAGTGGCTGGGCAAGAACCTGGTGACCTACCAGACCGACGCCAACGGTCAGCCGGTCTCCAAGATCCTGGTCGAGAACTGCACCGATATCGCCTCCGAGCTCTACCTGGGCGCCGTGGTCGACCGTACCACCCGTCGCGTGGTCTTCATGGCCTCCACCGAAGGCGGCGTGGAGATCGAGAAGGTCGCCGAGGAGACTCCCGAGAAGATCCTCAAGGCCGAGATCGACCCGCTGGTCGGCGCGCAGCCCTACCAGGCCCGTGAGCTGGCCTTCGCCCTGGGCCTGTCCGGCAACCAGGTGAAGCAGTTCACCAAGATCTTCCTGGGCCTGTCCAAGCTGTTCCACGACAAGGATCTGGCACTGCTCGAGATCAACCCGCTGGTGATCACCGACGAAGGCAACCTGCACTGCCTCGACGCCAAGATCAACCTGGACAGCAACGCCCTCTACCGTCACCCGGACCTGCAGGCGATGCGCGATCCCTCCCAGGAGGACGCTCGCGAGGCCGAGGCGGCGAAGTGGGAGCTGAACTACGTGGCCCTCGACGGCAACATCGGCTGCATGGTCAACGGCGCCGGCCTGGCCATGGGCACCATGGACATCGTCAACCTCAACGGCGGCAAGCCGGCCAACTTCCTCGACGTGGGCGGTGGTGCCACCAAGGAGCGGGTCGCCGAGGCGTTCAAGCTGATCCTCTCCGACGACAACGTCAAGGCGGTACTGGTCAACATCTTCGGCGGCATCGTGCGCTGTGACATGATCGCCGAGGGCATCATCGGTGCCGTCGAGCAGGTCGGCGTCAACGTGCCGGTCGTGGTGCGCCTGGAAGGCACCAACGCCGAGCTGGGTGCCGAGAAGCTGGCCTCCAGCGGTCTGAACATCATCGCTGCGACCAGCCTGAGCGACGCCGCTCAGCAGGTGGTCAAGGCAGCGGAGGGCAAGTAATGAGCATCCTGATCGACAAGAACACCAAGGTCATCTGCCAGGGCTTCACCGGCGGCCAGGGGACCTTCCACTCCGAGCAGGCGATCGCCTACGGCACCCAGATGGTCGGCGGCGTGACTCCGGGCAAGGGCGGCCAGACCCACCTGGGCCTGCCGGTGTTCAACACCGTCAAGGAAGCCGTGGAAGCCACCGGCGCCGAGGCCAGCGTGATCTACGTGCCGGCCCCGTTCTGCAAGGACTCCATCCTGGAAGCCGCCAACGGCGGCATCAAGCTGATCGTCTGCATCACCGAGGGCATCCCCACCCTCGACATGCTCGACGCCAAGGTGAAGTGCGACGAGCTGGGCGTGCGCCTGATCGGCCCGAACTGCCCCGGCGTGATCACCCCGGGCGAGTGCAAGATCGGCATCATGCCGGGTCATATCCACAAGCCGGGCAAGGTGGGTATCGTCTCCCGCTCCGGCACCCTGACCTATGAAGCCGTCAAGCAGACCACCGACCACGGCTTCGGCCAGTCCACCTGCGTGGGCATCGGTGGCGACCCGATCCCGGGCTCCAACTTCATCGACATCCTCGAGATGTTCGAGAAGGACCCGCAGACCGAAGCCATCGTGATGATCGGTGAGATCGGCGGTACCGCCGAGGAAGAGGCCGCCGCCTTTATCAAGGCCAACGTCTCCAAGCCGGTGGTCTCCTACATCGCCGGCGTGACCGCTCCTCCGGGCAAGCGCATGGGCCATGCGGGCGCCATCATCTCCGGTGGCAAGGGCACCGCGGACGAGAAGTTCGCCGCCCTGGAAGACGCCGGCGTCAAGACCGTGCGCTCCCTGGCGCATATCGGCGATGCCCTGAAGGAAGTGACCGGCTGGTAAGCCATCACCGCCTCAGACGCGCAGCAAAGGGCACCCCTCGGGGTGCCCTTTTTCGTGGGCGCTCAGGAGGCGACCGGGCGTGCCAGCCAGCGGCTCGCCTGGACGGCGAATACCGGGGCCCCGGCGAGCAGGTAGAGGTGATAGCTGATCAGGCGCCAGATCACCACGGCGGCGGCGGCCTGGTCGCGCTCCATCAGCGGCAACAGCAGGGCGCCGACGCTGAGCTCGGCGGTGCCGGCGCCGCCGGGCAGCACGCTGAGCTGGCTGGCCGCCATGGCCAGCATCTGTACCAGGAAGGTCCAGGCCCAGTCGGCCAGCGCCTCACCCTGGCCGGCGACGCCGAGCACGGCCAGGTAGAGCAGGCTATAGCGCAGCAGCCAGTGTAGGGCGCAGAGGGCGAAGACCGCCGACAGCACCCGCGGCGGCAGGCGCAGGGTGGCGATCAGGGTGCGCCGGGCGGCGAGCAGTTGGCGGGCGAGACGGCGGCGGCGTCGCGGGCCGGGCCAGGCGAGCCACGGAGTGCGGCGCAGTAGCCGCGGTAGCGCCGCCAGGGCCAGCCCCAGGCCGCCAAGCAGCAGACCCAGGCCGAGCAGGGCGCCGGCCATCAGGGCGCGGTGCGGCCAGTCGATGGCGCCGGTCAGGGTCGCCGTGACCAGCAGGCCGAGCATCAGGGCGAAGAACAGCAGGTCGCAGGCCTGGTCGACCAGGTAGATGGCCGAGGCGCGGGCCGGGGGGTAGCCGCGACGGGCCAGCAGCAGCAGGAAGGTGGCGGCTCCGCCGCTGCCCCCCGGGGTGGCGCAGAGGGCGAACTTGGCGGCCATCTCGAGGGCCAGGGCGCCGTCCTGGCCCAGGCGCCCGGCGCGGCCCGAGAACAGCAGGCGCCAGCGGGCGGCATTGAGGTTCCAGCACAGCACGGCGATGGCCGTCATCAGCGCCAGCAGGGGGAGCGGGAAGGCGGCCAGCGCCGCCAGGGTCCCCTCGCCTCCCAGCCACCAGGGCAGCAGCAGGGGCGTCAGCAGTGCCAGGGCCAGCGGGCCGAGATGGTACCAACGCCAGCCCGTCGCCCGGCGCGGCGTCGTGGTCCCCGCATGCCCCGGACGGTCGTATGAGGCGTGTCGCGCAGCGGGGGCGCAGGGTGGGCGCGGTGCCGTCATCCCCGCTCGACCCGAGCGGCATCGGGACGGTCCTCTCCGCGGACCAGGGTCGCATAGTGGCGGCTCAGGTCGCCGATCACCCTGTCCCAGTCGAAATGGCGCTCCACATGGCGACGCGCGTGGCGCCCCATGGCCGCCGGATCATTGAGAAACAGCTCCGCGACGGCGCGGGCCATGTCCGCCGGATCGCATGGGCGGCAGAGGATGCCGGCGCCCAGGGGAATGGTCTCCTTGAGGGCGCCGGCGCGGGCGGCGACCACCGGCAGGCCGCTGGCCATGGCCTCCTGGGCCACCAGGCCGAAGGTCTCCCGGGTGCCGGCATGCAGCATGGCATCGGCGCTGGCCAGGGCGCGCGCCACCTCGTCGGGCGGACAGTAGCGGGGCACCACCGTGACGTTGTCGGGGACGCGGCGGGGCATGCCGGGACCCATCAGCAGCAGGTGGTAGTCGGCCCCCAGGCGGGCCAGGGTGCCCAGCAGCACGTCCACCTGCTTCTCGGGGGAGCAGCGCCCGGCGAAGACCAGCAGGCGCTGACCATCGTGAAGCCCTAGGCGCTCGCGCAACCCCGGGTCGCGGTGGCGGGGGTGGAAGGCCGCCAGGTCGACTCCCAGGGGCTGCAGGCGCACGCCCTTTACCCCCCAGTCGTCGAGGCGCTGGGCCATGGCGCTACAGGGCGTCAGCACGCTGTCGAAGCGCCCATAGAGGTCGCGCACATAGCGCCGCAGGCGTTGGCCGATCCGAGGACCGAAGCGGTCGCCCATCAGCCGCGGTAGGTCGGAGTGGTAGAAGCCCACCACCGGAACATCCAGGGCACGCCCGGCCTCCAGGGCCGCCCAGGCGGTGACATAGGGGTCGCCCGCCTCGATCAGATCGGGACGCATCTCGATCAGGGCCTCGCGCCAGGGGCCCCGGCGTAGCGGGAAGCGGTAGCCCTGGCCCAGGGGCAGGCGTGGGGCGGGAAGGGTGTGTACGCCACCCAGGGCGCTACGCTCGGCCCCCGGCACCAGCAGGCTGGTGCGCAGGTCGGGGTGGCCGGCCAGCACGCGCCGCTTGGCCTCGAGGTAGGTGCGCACGCCGCCGCTGGCCGGGGCGTGGAACATGGTGATATCGACGAGATGCAAGGGGCCCTCCTGGCGCTGTCATGCCTGACGGCCAGGGTAGGGCAGGGATACGACAGTTCGGCGACAGCGCCCGACTAGCGCGTGGCCAGTTGGCTGCGGTCGCGGCCCTCGCGCTTGGCCTCCAGCAGCGCCTGGTCGGCGCGCTGCAGGGTCGTCAGGTAGGCCTCGCCGTCACGGTGCTGGCTGAGCCCGGCGCTCAGGGTGACCGAGAGCCACCGGTCGCCGCTGGGCACCCGCACCTGGGCCAGCCGGGCACGCAAACGCTCGACGATGCGCGAGGCCTCGTCCAGGGCGGTGTCGCCCAGCAGCAGCAGGAACTCCTCGCCACCCCAGCGGCCGCAGAGGTCATGATCGCGCAGGCCCTGGCGCATGGTGCGGGTGATGGCCACCAGCAGCTCGTCGCCCACGTCGTGGCCGTGCTCGTCGTTGACCTGCTTGAAGTGGTCGATATCCAGCAGCGCCAGGGTGTAGCGGCGTCCGCTCTGGTCCAGTTGCGCGAGCCGTTCGTCGATCAGCCGCCGGTTGGGCAGCTCGGTGAGGGCGTCGTGATGCGCCTCCTGATGCAGCGTCTGGTTGCGCTCGCGCATCAGCGCCTGATAGCGATCGGAGATCCGTGACAGCTTCTTCTGGCGCTTCAGGGCCCGCTCGTAGCGCTGTTGGGTCACCTGCTGGGCCTCCCGGGCCAGGGCCTGGTAACGATCGGAGATATTCATCAGCCGATCGAGCTGTTCCTGCTGGTCGCGGTATTTCAGGTAGAGCTCCTCCAGCGCCTCGCGCAGGGGGTGCTCGGCATGCCGGGGCTCGTCGAGCAGCGCGGCGACTCGCTCCAGCAGGCCCTCCTCGCCCCGGGCCTTCATGCGTTCACCTTGGCCGGGGTGATCGCGAAGGGGTAGCTGCAGTCTTCCTTGAACTCTTCGGCGAGCTCGGCGATGCGCTCGTTGCGGGGGTCATAGTGCCAGGTTACGGCGACCGGGCGGCCTCGCTCATGGGCCTCCTCCAGCAGGTCGAAGATATCCATCATCGCCTTGACCGAGGAGGTGTTGAGGTAGACCAGCGAGAGTTCCAGGGCCAGGGGGCGCTGCTCGTCGCTCAGGAAGCGCTGCACCCAGGCGATCACCTGGTCGAAGAGGTCGTAGGAGTTCTCCGGGTAGGAGTCGCCCTGCATGGTCAGGCGGCCGGCGGCCCAGTCGCTGCGAATGATCGGGGTGGACTGACTGCCGGGGATATCGAGGTCGGGAATCATGGTCATGGCGGGCATCAAATGGTGGCTGTCAGGCTAAAGAAGCTTTGCTGCGCGGACAAGGGCTGCAGCGAAGCGCGCATCGGCTGGCTCGACTTGCGGGCGATATCCAGCAGGCCCAGGCCGGCCCCGCTGGGCGAGGCCTCATCCCGGGGCTGGCGCAGCTGGCGTTTGTAGGCGGCCTTGAGCTCGGCCTTGTCGAGGGCTTCCAGGCCTTCGATGGTGGTCACCAGGCGCTCGCCGTCGGGGGTCTCCACCAGGTTGCCCGCCGAGACCTGATAACGTCCCTGATCATCCTGGGAGACCACCACGGTGGCCGCGGCCTGTTCGTCGTTGTAGCCCTGGCGGCGGGCGTAGTGGCGGATGTTCTGGGTCATCTCGATATAGGCGGCGAAGACATCCATGGCCGCGGCGGGGGCGGTCTGTTGGGTGTCCAGGTAGTTGCGCAGCGCCTTGCCGATCTCCTCGATCAGGCTGCGCGAGATGGGGCCATTGAAACACAGCATGACCCGCTCACGCTGGTAGCTCTCCCGCATGCTCAGTAGGTCCATGTTGCCTCCTTGGCTAGCGAGACCCCGTCGGGGGCTCGGTTGGCGAGTGGGTTGCCGGGCCCGCGGTGGGCTCGGCACGAAAGGCCAGCAGGGTGATGTCGTCGCGCTGGGGCAGCTCGCCCCGATAGGCCGAGAGGGCCGCCTCGAAGGCCTGCATCTGCTCGCCCAGGGGGCGGCCCGCCTGGGCCTTGATCAGGGCCTCGAAGCGAGGGTTGCCGAAGCCGAAACCGTGGCTGCCGCCGGCCTGGTCGAGGAAGCCATCGCTGCACAGATAGTAGCTGTGGCCCGCGGCGAGGGGCAGGTGTTGGTTGCTGTAGTGGCCCGGGCGACGGTGGCCGATGGCGCGCTTGTTGGCCTTGAGGCGGGTCAGGGTCTCGCCGTCGCTGGCGTAGAGGTCGATCTTGGCCCCGGCATAGGTGAGCCGCTCGCGGTGGGGATCGACCCACACCAGGCCCAGGTCCATGTTGGTGGCGATGGAGGAGGGCAGGCGCTCGGCGGGCAGCAGTTCGCGACCGCGACGATCGATCTCGGTGAGCAGGGCGGCGGGATCATCGGCGCTGTGCCGGGCGATGGCCTGATCGATCAGGGCCCGGGCCAGCATGGTCATCATGGCGCCGGGGACGCCGTGGCCGGCGCAGTCGACGACGCCCAGCAGGTAGCCGCGTCCGCTGGCGCGGAACACGTAGAAGTCGCCACCCACCGTGTCCCGGGGCTTCCAAAGCACCCCGTAATGGTGAGCCAGGTGCCGTTCCAGCTGGTTGTCGGGGAGGATGGCGCGTTGGATGATGCTGGCGTACTGGATGGAGTCGCCGAGCTGCTGATGGGCGGCGGCCATCTCCGCGTGGGCCGTCTCCAGGGCCCGGGTGCGCTCGCGCACCTGCCCCTCCAGGTCGCGGGTGTAGCGCTCTACCTGGTTGGCCATGCGCGAGAAGGCCTGGGAGAGGGCACCGATCTCGTCGTCGCGGCCGGTGGGCAGCCGCGGGCTGTAGTCGCCGCCGGCGATGGCCTGGGCCGAGAGGGTCAGGCGGCGCAGGGGGCGCAGGATCAGGCGATGGGTGGCATAGGCGAAGGCGCCCATCAGGATCGCCAGGATCAGCCCCAGGGCCAGCACCATGGGCCAGAACCAGCGGCTGTCGAGGAGCGGATAGGCGCCGAGGTCCAGGGTGGTGACCATCAGCCAGCGCAGCTCGGGAATATAGCCCAGGGTCAGCAGGCGGGGTTCGCCTTCGAGGGTGGTCTCGAGGGTGGCGATCTCGCCGGGTCGCCGGGTGGCCTGCTGGATGGCGGCGCGCAGCGCCTCGCGCTGTGTCGCGCCATCGAGCATGGCATAGAGGCCGAGGTCGCCGTTCAGGGCCTGGGACAGATTGACGGAGCTCAGGGCGATCCGTTCGGGGTCGGCATGGGCCTGGAGGGCGCCGCGGCTATCGATGATCATCGGCGTGAGGCCCGCCGGCGCCGAGCGGATAAAACGGTCGAGGAAGTCGCTCAGGTCGATGCTGCCGCCGGCCAGCCCCAGCGGTTCGCCGTCGTCCATGATCTTGATATTGAGCCAGATCATGGTGCGCTCGAGGGCCCGGTCGACGTTGACGTTGATATTGTAGGTGGCGCTGCTGTCCATGGTGGCGAAGTACCAGGCATCTTCCTCGCGCTGCGGCGACAGGCGATAGGTGGGCCTCGCCAGGGGCCGCTGACCATTGCTGGCGTCGCCGTCGCTGAAGTAGTAGTCGCCGCTGGCATGATCGACGATGAAGAAGGCGCCGCTGGTGAACTGCTGGCGGTAGCCCTCCGCCTCGCGGAAGAAGCGTTGGCGGCGTTCGGGGTCGGTGGGGGCACGCAGCCATTCGCGGGTCACGATGGAGTCGGCGAAGCGCCGGGAGAGCGCCAGTTCGCGGCTCAGGGGGGCCATGATGCGCTGCATCTGCAGCAGGGTGTACTGCTCGGCATAGGCGCTGGCGAAGTGCCGCCGCACCTCGTCCACGGCCTTCCAGCCGATCAGCGCCGCCGGCAGCAGTGCCAGCAGACAGGCGAAGAGAAGCGTAACCACGGACTTGCCGCGCAGGCCGAGAAGCGCCGCCATAGAGTGAGATCCCTGCTCGTCGGCCGCCCCCGCGCTGGGACGGCCCCGGTTATCATCGTTATGCGGCTTACTTTGCCATAAAGCGTTGATACGGGCGAGTCACGGTAGGTGACAGAGCTCAACAAAAAGGCCCTGGAGTCAAACTCCAGGGCCTAGGGGGCGCCGGGGGTAACGCTTATTCGCTGGGGCGGGCGACCAACCTGAGGAGGGGCTCGTCGTGAGTCCTCTCAGCGATCGCTTCTCCCGGAGAGGAGGATCTACTCGCTGGGGCGGGCGACCAGGGAGCGGGTCTCTTCCCGGGCCTCGGTCAGCGCCACGCGTACCGCATCGCCGAGCTTATAACGCTCTTCTCCCTCGACCTGGATGCGCCCCTCCTTGTCGTCGATGGCCACCTTGGTGCGGTCGCTGTGGAGCAGCGGCGCCGGCACGAAGGCGGTGGCGCCGTTGGCGACCAAGCGCACCCGCATGCCGCCGCGGTTGATGGCGATCACCTCGGCGTCGAAGGCCTCCTGGGCCTTGGCGGCGGGGGTCAGGTAGCGCACATAGAGCCAGTCCTTGACGTCGCGCTCGGCCATGCGATTGAGGCGGCGGCGCTCGGTGAGCTGCTCGGTGAGCTCGAGGCTGGCCTCGGCGGGGGCCTGCTCGCCCTTGAGCACCCGCTTGATCAGGCGGTGGTTGACCATATCGCCATACTTGCGGATCGGCGAGGTCCAGGTGGCGTAGGCGGGCAGCCCCAGGCCGAAGTGGGGGCCGGGCCGGGCGGACATGCTGGTAAAGCCCTGGAAGCGACGCAGGCGGGCATCCAGCCAGGCATCGTCGCGGCCTTCCAGCTCGCGCTTGAGCTCCTTGTAGCGGGATAGCTCGGTGAGGGCCTCGCGCTCCACCTCGATCGCCTGGCTGGCCAGGAACTCTTGGGCGGCCTCGGCCTTGTCGTCCTCGAAGGCGCGGTGCACGTTGAAGATGCCGTGCCCCACCTGCTGGGCCAGGAGGTCGGCGCAGCAGGCGTTGGCGGCGATCATCGACTCCTCGATCATGCGGTTGGCGATGCGCCGCTCCTCGGTGCGGATATCCAGCACATTGCCCGCCTCGTCCAGGTCGAAGACGTAGTCGGGACGATCCTTGAACACCAGGGCATGCTCGGCACGCCAGGCGCTACGCGCCTCGGTCAGGTCGCGCAGGGCCTTGAGCTGCTCGCCGATCACCGCCTCCGGGGCCCAGTCGCCCTGGCCTTCCAGCCAGTCGGAGACCCGGTCGTAGGCCAGCTTGGCCTGGGAGGTGGCCGTCGCGGCGAAAAAGCGGTAGTCGCCGAAGCTGCCGTCGGCATGGACGGTCAGGGTGCAGGCCAGCACCGGGCGCTCCTGGCCCTCCCACAGGGAGCAGAGGTCATCGGCCAACTGCTCGGGGAGCATGGTGACGTTCTGGCCCGGCAGGTAGACGGTGAAGGCGCGGGTGCGCGCCTCGAGGTCCGCCGCATGGCCCTCTTCCACATAGGCGGTGGGGTCGGCGATGGCCACCGTCAGGTCCCAGCCACCGTCCTCCCGGACACGGATGCGCAGGGCGTCGTCCATGTCCCGGGTCTTCTCGCCATCGATGGTGAAGAAGGGCTCGGCGCTGAGGTCCTCGCGCTCGAGGCCCTCGTCGCGCAGCGGCCAGTCGCTGCCGGCGTCCGGGCACTCCTGCTCCAGGGCGTGGCGGGCCAGGGTCACCCGCCAAGGCACCGCCGGGTTGTCGGCCTTGGCCACCAGCTCGTCGATCTGGCTGAAGAAGCCACGATCGTTCTCCTTGAGCGGGTGGCGCACCAGGCGGGCCACGACCCAGTCGCCGTCGCCGATGCTCTCCTCGTCGAGGCTGCGCTTGATGCGCGCCTTGAGGACATTCTTGATGGAGGGATGATCCGGTACCACCGCCAGGCGCCCCTCGCGCTTCTGCACCCGGGCGATAAAGCGGTTGAGTCCCTGCTCGATCAGGGTGTCCGGTTCCACCGACTTCTTCTCGCCCTCCTCGTGGAGGATGGCTTCCACCCGGTCGCCATGCAGCACCTGCTTCATGGCGGGGGGCGGCACGAAGTAGGAGTCGCCGTCGTCGGTCTCCAGGAAGCCGAAGCCCTTGTCGGTGGCTTTGATCACGCCCTCCACGCGGGGCGTACTGGAGCGGATCTGTTGCTTGAGCTGAGCAAGCATGGCGTTGTTCTGCAGCATCGGACACTTTCAGGTGGCGGGGTGAGAGGCTGCCACTATACGGATTCCCGCCCGTGGCGCCAATCGCGCGCCTCCTGAAGTTCGCTTTGGTCCCGATTTCTCAACAACCTGCGCTTCCTCGACCGGGCGCCTACGCCAGAGAGACAGCGTCGATGCGGTTACGGCAAGGGGGCCCTATGCCACCAAGGTCGTAGTGAAGTGGTATTTGATTGGTACCAATGTGGGTCTATAGTGGTATTAGATTGGTATGGCTGCTGCCCCCCAGACAGGGAGAGACCCATGGATCCACGCTTTACCCAGTTGCGCCTCGACCCCCAGGGCGCGACGCCCCTCTACCAACAGCTGGCCCGCCAGCTGGAGCAGGCCATCGAAACCGGTGCCTGGCAGGCCGGCGAGGCGCTGCCCTCGGAGCGCAACCTGGCCGAGAGCCTGGAGGTCTCACGGATCACCGCCCGCAAGGCCCTGGATCGCCTGGCCGAGCTGGGGCTGATCCGCCGCAGCCGCGGTTCCGGCACCTTTATTACCCCGCGGCTCAATCAATCCCTGTCGCGGCTCTCCAGCTTTACCGAGCTGCTCACCCAGCGCGGTTTCACCCCCAGCTCCCACTGGCTGGCGCGCGGCCTGGCCAATCCCAGCGTGGAGGAGGGCATGCGCCTGGGGCTGGGTGCCGATGCCCGGGTGGCCCGGCTCAAGCGCCTGCGCCTGGCCGACGACGTGGTAATGGCGGTGGAGGAGAGCTGCCTGCCGGCGGCGGTGCTACCCGATCCCCAAGCGGTGGAGACCTCCCTCTATGCGGTGCTGGAGGCCGGCGGCAAGCGGGTGGCCCGGGCCCTGCAGCACGTCACCGCCATCAATGCCGACGCCGAGCTGGCCGCACTCGCCGAGGTGCCCGAGGGCCAGGCGCTGCTCAAGGTGACGCGCCTGGGCTATCTCGCCGACGGCACCCCGGCGGAGCTCACCGTCACCTACTGCCGCACCGACTACTACGACTTTATGGTCGAGCTGACCCGTTAGGAGGCCCCATGCTGTACGGCAATATCCTCACCCCCGAGGGCTGGCGCCTGGGGGAGATCGATTGGGACGGCGGGCGCATCACCCGCCTGACCGGCGAGCCGGTGGACCCCGAGTCCAACGACCATCCGCGGCTCTTGCCCGGCTTTATCGACCTGCATGTGCATGGTGGCGGCGGCGCCGACACCATGGAGGGGGGCGCGGCCCTGGCCACCCTGGCGCGCACCCATGTGCGTTTCGGCACCACCCGCTTGCTGGCCACCACCATGACCGCCCCGGACGCCGAGATCCGCCGGGTGCTGGGCGAGACCGCCGCCTATATGGCCGACCCCGATCCCCGGGCCGCCGGGGTGCTGGGGGTGCACCTGGAGGGGCCCTATATCAACCCCGGCAAGCTGGGCGCCCAGCCGGCCCATGCCCGCAGCGGATTGATCGAGGAGGTGGACGAGCTCTGCGCCCTGGCGCCGATCCGCCTGGTCACCCTGGCCCCGGAACTGGCCGGCCACCACGCGTTGATTCGCCACCTCAGCGAGCGCGGCGTGCGGGTCCAACTGGGCCACACCCTGGGTAGCTACGAGGAGGGGGTCGAGGCCCTGGCCCATGGCGCCTGCGGCTTCACCCATCTGTTCAATGCCATGACCGGCCTGCACCACCGCAAGCCGGGCATGGTCGGCGCGGCCCTGGCCCATGCCCAGTACGCCGAGCTGATCCCCGACCTGCTGCATGTGCACCCCGGCGCCATCCGCACCGCCCTGCGCTGCATCCCCAACCTCTATGCGGTCACCGATTCCACCGCCGCCGCCGGCATGCCCGACGGCGATTACCGGCTGGGCGAGCAGACCGTCACCAAGTGCCTGGGCGGCGTGCGCCTGGCCGACGGCACCCTGGCCGGCAGCACCCTGACCATGGATCAGGCGCTGCGCAACTTCGTCGGCCTGGGCCTCTCCCTGGCCGAGGCCTCGGATCGCCTGTCGCGCTTCCCCGCCGACTTCCTGGGGATCGACGAGATCGGCCGCCTGCGGGAGGGCGCCCTGGCCGACCTGGTGGTCCTCGACCCCCGACTCCAACTCCAAGCGGTCTTCGTCGAGGGCCGCCCTGTCTCTGGCAATGTCCAAGGAGCCCCGTCATGTCCCTGATGCTCGAAGAAGCCCGTAACGCCCCGGAGCGCATCCGCGGCCAGCTGCAACGCAACCAGGCCCTGCTGGCCGACCTGGGCGAGCGCTTACGCCTCGCCGAGCCCGCCGCCGCGGTCACCGTGGCCCGGGGCAGTTCCGATCACGCCGCCGGCTACTTCGCCTACCAGTGCATGAAGCGCCGCGGCATCCCGGTGGCCTCCCTGCCGCCCTCGCTGACCACCCTGGCCCAGGCCCCCTGGCGCCTTAATGGTCAGCTGGCCCTGGCGGTCTCCCAGTCGGGGCAGAGTCCCGACCTGGTGGCCACCCAGCGGGCCCTGGCCGCCGCCGGCGCCCGCACCCTGGCCCTGGTCAACACCCCCCAGTCGCCGCTGGGCGCGGCCAGCGACACCGAGATTCCCCTCTATGCCGGGGAGGAGAAGAGCGTGGCCGCCACCAAGAGCTACCTGGCCACCCTCTCCGCCATGGCCCAGTTGATCGGCCACTGGCAGGAGGATCGCGGCCTGCTCGATGCCCTGGACGGCCTGCCCGAGCGCCTGACCCGGGCGCTGGCGATGGACTGGTCACCGGCCATCGAGGCCCTGACCGGCGCCGACAAGCTGATGGTGATCGGCCGCGGCGCGGGCCTCGCCGTGGCCCAGGAGGCGGCGCTGAAGTTCAAGGAGACCTGTGCCATCCAGGCCGAGCCCTTCAGCGGCGCCGAGGTGCGTCACGGCCCCATGGCGCTGATCGGCCCCGGCTACCCGGTACTGGTGTTCGCCCCGCCTGGGCCGGAACAGGCCGGGCTGCTGGAGCTGGCCGAGTGGCTCGAAGGCGTCGGCGCCCGGGTGCTGCTGGCCGCCGACGAGGGCGTGGCGACGTGCCAACTGACCCTGGTGGATGCCGGCCACGAGGCCCTGCAGCCGCTGTCGGTGATCCAGAGCTTCTACGTCATGGTGGCCGGCCTGGCGGCGGCCCGGGGCAGCGACCCGGACCGGCCCCGGCACCTCAACAAGGTCACCTGCACCCTGTAACGCCTAACAATAATATCGGGAGTCTTCCCATGTCCGATTCCAGCCAAGCCCTGACCCTGCTGGCCCCGGTGGCCGGGGTGGTGGTGCCTCTCGCCGCGGTGCCCGACCCGGTCTTCGCCGACCAGGCCCTGGGCGAGGGCATCGCCCTCGATCCTCTCGGCGAGTGCCTGCATGCCCCCTGCGACGGCGAGGTGGTGCAGTGCGCCCGCACCCACCACGCCCTGACCCTGAAAACCGAGGCCGGGGTGGAGCTGCTGCTTCACCTGGGCCTGGATACCGTGGAACTCCAGGGGCGTGGCATCGAGCCCCTGGTGGCCGTGGGTGACCGGGTACGCGCCGGCGATCCGCTGTGCCGCTTCGATGCCGACGCCCTGGCCCGGGGCGCCAGCGCCCTGATCACCCCTCTGGTGATCACCGAGGCCGCCGGCTGGCGGCTGCGTGAGCCGATCCTCACGGCCGGCGCCCGGGTCGCCCTGGGCGAGCCGCTGCTGGTGCTGGAGGCGGCGGGGACGGAAAGCCATGAGACGCTGGCCGATGGACCCGAGGCCGAGCGGCACCTGAGCCTGGCCCTGGCGGCGGGCCTGCATGCCCGCCCCGCGGCGCGGCTGCGGGCCATCGCCCGGGAGCATGGCGTTGACCTGGCGGTGCACCATAAGGAGGCGTCCGCCAGCGTCGAGAGTGTCAGCGCCCTGATGAACCTGGGCCTCACCGAGGGCGCGGCGCTACGCGTGATCGCCCGGGGCGACAACGCCGAGGCGGCCCTGGACGCCGCCGAGGCGCTGCTGACCACCCCCGAGGCCGAAGCGCATGCCGCGCCCCAGGCGGCGTCGAGCGAGGCGCTGGAGGAATTAGCGGAGGGTGAGCTGGCCGGCCTGGTGGCCAGCCCCGGCCTGGCCCTGGGGCCGCTGGTGCATTATCGGCCGCCGCTGCCCGCCGTGCCTTATGACGGCGCGGGCGAGGCCGTGGAAACGCCACGCCTGAGCGAGGCCCTGGCCCGAGTCGGCGAGGCCCTGGCCCGGGACGAGGCCGCGGCGACCCGCGGCGGGCAGACCGCCGAGGCGGAGATTTTCGTCGCCCATGGTGCCTGGCTGGCGGACCCGGACCTGGCGGCGGCGGCCGGCGAGCGCATCCGCGCCGGTCGCGGCGCCGGCCAGGCCTGGCGGGAGGCCCTGGACGCCGAGGCCGAGCGCCTCGCTGCCACCGGCAATGCCCTGCTGGCCGCCCGGGTCGCCGACCTGCGCGACCTGCAGCGGCGGGTGATGGCGGAGCTCAGCGAGGCGGCGGAGCCTGCCCTGCCCGACTTTCCCGAGGGCGCCCTGCTGGTGGCCGAGGAGCTGACCCCCTCGGAGCTGGTGGCCGTGGCCGCGCGCCGTCCCGCCGGGCTCTGCCTGGCCGGCGGCGGCACCACCTCCCATGTGGCGATCCTGGCCCGGGCCCGAGGCCTTCCCTGCCTGGTGGCCATGGGGCCGGCCCTGCCGGCGGCGGTCGATAACGCCCCGGGCGCAGACGCCATCCTGGATGCCGAGCGCGGTCGCCTGATGGTGGCGCCGGGGGAGGCCCGGGTCGTCGAGGTGACCGCGCGGCTCGAGGCCCGCCGCCGCGAGGCCGAGGCGGCCCGGGCGGCGGCCTTCGAGGCCGCCATCACCCGGGACGGTCGCGAGGTCGAGGTGTGCGCCAATATCGGCGGCGCCGAGGAGGCGCGCCTGGCCGCGGAGGCCGGCGCCGATGGGGTGGGGCTGCTGCGCAGCGAGTTCCTCTTCCTGGAGCGCGACAGCGCCCCCGACGAGACCACCCAGCGCGACGAATACCAGGCCGCCCTGGCGGCCCTGGGCGGCAAACCGGTGATCATCCGCACCCTGGATATCGGCGCCGACAAGCAGTTGCCCTACCTGCGCCTGCCGGCGGTGCCCAACCCGGCGCTGGGGGTGCGCGGGGCCCGCCTCTGGGCCAGTTACCCCGAGCTGCTGGAGACCCAACTGCGGGCCCTGCTCGGCGTCACGCCCCTCGATGCCCTGCATATCATGCTGCCCATGGTCAGCGAGGCCGGCGAGCTGCGCCAGGTGCGCCAGCGCCTGGAGGCCATCGCCTCCGAGCTGGGCCTCGCCGCGCGGCCGCGCCTGGGCGCCATGATCGAGGTGCCCAGCGCCGCCCTCTGTGCCGCAAGCCTCGCCGCCGAGGCGGACTTCCTCTCCATCGGCACCAACGACCTGACCCAGTACACCCTGGCCATGGATCGCGAGGACCCGGCCCTGACCGCCCGGGCCGACGTGCTGCACCCGGCGGTGCTGCGGCTGATCCAGGCCACGGTGGCCGGCGCCAAGGGACGCTGCCCGGTGGGGGTGTGCGGCGCCGCCGCCGGTGACGACCTGGCCGCGCCGCTGCTGGTGGCGCTGGGGGTCGACGAGCTCTCCGTGGAACCGGCCCGGGTGCCGGCGGTGAAGGCCGCCCTGCGGCGCCTGGACGCCGCCGCCCTGGCTGCCGAGCTGCCCGAGCTGTTGGCCCTTGCCGATGCGGGCGCGGTGCGCGAGCGCCTCACCGCCTGGCTGGATCGGACCGACGACACCACAACAACGACAACGACCCTCGAGAGGTGCTGAGATGTCTACCACGACCCTGGGATCCCGCCTGATGGGCGGGCTACAGCGACTCGGTCGCTCCCTGATGCTGCCCATCGCGGTACTGCCCATCGCCGGCCTGCTGCTGCGCCTGGGCCAGCCCGACCTGCTGGATATCGCCTTTATCGCCAGTGCCGGCGAGGCGATCTTCGCCAACCTGGCGCTGATCTTCGCCATCGGCCTGGCGGTGGGCTTCGCCAATGACAACAACGGCGCCGCCGGCCTCGCCGGGGTGATCGGCTACCTGGTGCTGGACGCCGTGCTCACCGCCCTCAACCCCGAGATCGACATGGGGGTGCTGGCCGGGATCATCATCGGCAGCGTGGCGGGCCTGCTCTATAACCGCTACCACGCGATCGCGCTGCCGGAATACCTGGCCTTCTTCGGCGGGCGGCGCTTCGTGCCCATCGCCACGGGGCTGGCCGCCGTGGCCCTGGGGGTAGGTTTCGGGGTGATCTGGCCGCCGGTGCAGCATGGCATCGATGCCCTCGGCCAGTGGCTGATCGACGCCGGCGAGCTGGGCCTGTTCGTCTATGGCACCCTCAACCGCCTGCTGATCGTCACCGGCCTGCACCATGTGCTCAACAGCCTGGTGTGGTTCGTCTTCGGCAGCTTCGAGGCGGCCTCCGGGGTGGTGGCCAGTGGCGACCTCAACCGCTTCTTCGCCGGCGACCCCGAGGCGGGACGTTTCATGGCGGGCTTCTTCCCGGTGATGATGTTCGGTTTGCCGGCGGCGGCCCTGGCCATGTACCACGCCGCCCCCAAGGGGCGCCGCGCCCAGGTGGGTGGCCTCTTGCTGTCGCTGGCGCTGACCGCCTTCCTCACCGGGGTCACCGAGCCCATCGAGTTCACCTTTATGTTCCTGGCGCCGCTGCTCTATGGCCTGCATGCGGTGCTGACCGGCGTCTCGATGGCGTTGCTGCACTGGCTCGACGTCAAGCTGGGCTTCACCTTCTCCGCCGGGGCCTTCGACTTCGCCCTCTCCTATGGGCTCTCCACTAATGGCTGGCTGATGCTGCCGGTGGGCCTGGCCTACTTCGCCCTCTACTACACGGTGTTCCGCTGGGCCATCCTGCGCTTCGACCTGCCGACCCCGGGCCGTGAGCCGGAGACCGCGGCACCGGCGGCCACCCAGGCCAGCGGCGAGCGCGGCCCGGCCTTCGTCGCCGCCCTGGGCGGGGCGGGCAACCTCAGCAGCGTCGGCGCCTGCACCACCCGGCTGCGCCTGGTGCTGGAGCACCCCGAGGCCATCGACGAGGCGGCCCTCAAGGCCCTGGGCTCCCGGGGTATCCTGCGCCTCAAGGGCGGCGGCCTCCAGGTGATCCTCGGTCCTATCGCGGATGGGGTGGCCGACGAAATCCGCGCCGCCATGGTCGCCCAGGGCACGACACCCGTGGCCGCACCGACGCCGGCGCCCGAGGCCTCACCCGCTGAAACCACGGCGCCCCGGCCCCACGCCATCCCGGCCATCGATACCCAGGCGCGTCAGGCCTGGCATCGGGCCCTGGGCGGCGAGGCCAATCTGCGCAGCGCCACGGCGGTGGCCGCCACCCGGCTACGCCTGGAGCTGGCCGATGCCCAGGCCCTGGACGAGGCGGCCCTGGCCGGCCTCGGCGCCCAGGCGATCCAGCGCCTGGAGCGGGGCGTGATCCATGTGCTACTGGGCGAACGGGCCGCCGCCGTGGCCCGGGGGCTGGGCAACGCCTAAGTCGGCTTGCCCCCAGCGCCGCCAAAGCTATCGCCGAGGGGCGCTGGGGACAGGGCGGAGCAAAGCGTCTTTATCATGGACGATAAAGTCGAGCTTCCAGGGAGGGATTCACAGCGTCTTTGCGAAGACCTGCCCCCAGGGTAGCCCCGTGCCGGTGAGCAGAAAGCGTGTCAATTGCGATAGCCACCCAGCCCCGCTGCGACTAGGAGTCGCCGGGGTGAATCGGTTAAGCTGGGACGCCCTGCTGCCGGGAGCCCCCATGACCCCACGCCTGATCGTCTCCGACCTGGATGGCACCCTGCTGGGCGCCGACCATGACCTGGCCCCGCGCACCGTCGAGGTGCTGCGGGCCCTGGCCGAGCGGGGCCACCACCTGGCCTTCGCCTCCGGGCGCCACTACCGGGACATGCTGGCCTATCGGGATCGGCTTGGGGTGCCGGTGCACCTGATCAGCACCAACGGCGCCTATCTCCACGACCCGGCCGGACGCCTGCTGGCGGCCCGCCACCTGGACGCGGCCCGGGCCCGGGCGCTGATCGCCCTGGAGCGCCCCGCCGAGGTGCGCCTCAACCTCTACCGGGACGACGACTGGCTGATCGATGCCGAGGCGCCGCGCCTGCTGGCGCTGCATGCCGCCACCGGCTTCGGCTATCGGGTGGTGGCGCCCGACGCCCTGGACGGCGAACGCGTCGGCAAGGTGCTCTATATCGGCGACCCCGATCATCTGGCGCGTCTCGAGGCCCAGGCCCTGGCGCACCATGGGGAGGCCCTGCATATCACCTATTCCACCGCCAATGCCCTGGAGATCATGGCCGGCGGGGTCAACAAGGGCAGTGCCCTGACGGCCCTGCTCGAGCGCCTGGGACTGGCCCCCGAGGCCTGCCTGGCCTTCGGCGACAACCTCAATGACACCGAGATGCTCGGCCTCGCCGGCGAGGCCCAGGTGATGGCCAATGCCCACCCGGAGCTCGCCGGCCGGGTGCCCGAGGCGCGGCGCATCGGCCACCACGGCGAGGCGGCGGTGGCCGAGTGGCTGAGCGAGCGCTTCGCCCTCTGAGGCCGCGACCATGGTCGCACTCGTCTTGTCGCTACCCCGGCCCTCGCCCATGATCGAGACTCCCATACCCCTCAGCGCGGGATACCCGCCATGACGACGACGCCTGCCACCCTGATCGTGGTCGATGACGACCCCGAGATCCGCGAGCTGCTGGCCGACTACCTGGGTCGCCACGGCTACCGGGCCCTGACCGCCGAGGATGGCGAGGCCCTGCGCGCCCTGCTGGCCCGGGAGACCCCGGACCTGCTGATCGTCGACCTGATGCTGCCCGGCGACGACGGCTTCACCCTCTGTCGCGAGCTGCGCCGCGACAGCGAGGTGCCGATCATCATGCTGACCGCCAGCGCCGACGAGACCGACCGCATCCTCGGCCTGGAGCTGGGCGCCGACGATTACCTGGGCAAGCCCTTCAATCCCCGCGAGCTGCTGGCCCGCATCAAGGCGGTGCTGCGTCGCACCCGGGCGCTGGTCCCGCCTCGCCCCGCCCAGGCGCGGCTGGTGGCCTTCGGCGACTGGCGCCTGGATCGGGTGACCCGCGAGCTGATCGATGCCGACGAGGCGCGCCTGCCCCTCTCCGGGGCCGACTTCCAGCTACTGCAGGTGTTCCTCGACCACCCGGAGGAGGTGCTCTCCCGGGAGGCGCTCTTCGAGCTGACCCGGGGGCGGCCGGCGCCGCCCCTGGATCGCTCCATCGATGTGCATGTGTGCCGGCTGCGCCAGCGCCTGGGCGAGGATGCCCAGCACTCCCAGCTGATCCGTACCGTGCGCGGCGCCGGTTATGTGCTGACCACCCGGGTCGAGGCCCTCGCCTAGCATGGTGGCGGGGGCCTGGCGGCGACTGCATCGGCTGCTGCCGCGGACCCTGCGTGGTCGCTTCGTGCTGATCATGATCACTGGCGTGCTCAGCGCCCAGCTCGCCAGCTATGCCATCTGGACCGCCCAGGCCCGGGCCAGTCGGCTCGAGCAGCTCGACGAGCTCTCCCGCAACGTGGCCTACAGCGTCGCCTCCACGGTGCGCTTCTTCCGCTCGCTGCCCCATGACTACCGGCATATCGTCCTGGATCAGCTGCGCAGCATGGGCGGGACCCGCTTCTTCGTCAGCATCAACGATCACCGCATCCCGGTGGAGGAGATCGGCCAGGGCCGCGAGCAGGCCCTGGTGGTGGGCAACTTCCGGCGGATTCTCGGCGAGGAACTGGGCATCCGCGATGCCCGGGTCGAGTTCTCCCGCGCCGAGACCCTGCGCCTGCTCAACAACGAGGTGCTGCTCCACGACCTGCCGCCGCGCTGGGGACAGCACAGCCTGCTGATGGAGCCCCTGTCGCCGCCCATCCTGGTGGTCCAGCTGGCCCTGGCGCCGCAGGAATGGCTCTACGTGGCGACCCTGTTGCCGGTGCCGGAGCTCTTCGCCGGTGGCCGCTGGCTGGCCGGGGATCGGCTCTTCGCGGTGCTGATCGTGCTGCTTACCGTGGTGGGGCTCTCCTGGCTTGGCATCCGCGGCGTGACCCGGCCCCTGGCGAAGCTGGCCGGCGCCGCCCGCCAGCTGGGCGATGACCTGGACGCGCCGCCTTTGCCGGAGCGGGGCCCTCGGGAGACCCGCGAGACGACCCGGGCCTTCAACCGCATGCAGGAGCGCATCCGTGCCCAGGTCGAGGAGCGCGAGCGCCTCTTCGCGGCGATCTCCCACGACCTCAAGACCCCGATTACCCGGCTGCGCCTGCGCGCCGAGATGCTCGACGATCCCCACCAGCGGGAGCGCTTCTGTGCCTCCCTCGACGAGCTGGACTTGCTGGTCAAGGGGGCCCTGGCCTCGGTGAAGGGGCTCGATCTCCACGAGGCGGTGGTGGCGGTGGACGTGGTGGCGTTGCTGGAGGCGCTCGCCGCCGAGCTGCGCCTGCAGGGGGGCGAGGTGGTGGTGACGGGGACGGCGGCACCGCTGCCGGCCAAGCCCCTGGCCCTGAAACGCTGCCTGGGCAACCTGCTGGAGAACGCCGTCTTCTACGGGGGCCGTGCCGAGGTGCGCCTGGCCGATGGCCCCGAGGCGCTGGCGATCACCCTGCGCGATCATGGCCCGGGCATCCCCGAGGCACAGCGTGAGCGGGTCTTCGAGCCCTTCGTGCGGCTGGAGCCCTCGCGCAGCCGGCACACCGGCGGCAGCGGCCTGGGGCTGGGCATTGCCCGGCATATCGTGCGCGCCCAGGGCGGCTCCCTGACGCTCGCCAATCATCCCGTGGGGGGCCTGGTGGTGCGCCTGAGCCTGCCCCGCCGCGACGGCCCCGGCGGGCGCTGATGTTCGGCCCGCGGCTTCGTCGACTGAGCCTGCTGATCGCCCTGGGGACCGCGCCCGGGCTAGAGGCCGGCGAGGTGGAGGTGCTGCACTGGTGGACCAGCGGCGGCGAGGCCCAGGCCGCGGCGCGGCTGCGCGAGCGGGTCGAGGCCGAAGGGCACCGCTGGCGGGAGTTCGCCGTGGCGGGGGGCGGCGGCGAGGGCGCCATGACGGTGCTCAAGTCCCGGGCGCTGTCGGGCAATCCGCCCTCGGCGGCTCAGCTCAAGGGACCGGAGATCCAGGAGTGGGGCGAGCTGGGGCTGCTCGGCGAGCTGGACGCGGTGGCCGAGGCGCAGGACTGGGACGCCTTGCTGCCGCCCCGGGTGGCGGCGCGGATGCGCCACGACGGCCACTATGTGGCGGTACCGATGAATATTCACCGCATCAACTGGCTATGGGGCAATCCCGAGGTCCTGGCGGCCGCCGGTGTCGCCATGCCGACGAGCCTCGACGAGCTCTTCGCGGCCGGCGAGGCGCTCCGCGCGGCGGGTGTCGTGCCCCTGGCCCATGGCGGCCAGCCCTGGCAGGACGCCACCCTCTTCGAGACGGTGGTGCTGGCGGAGGCCGGCGCCGACTTCTACCGCCGCGCCCTGGTGGCCCTCGACCCGCAGGCCCTGGGCAGCGACACCATGATCCAGGCACTCACCACCTTCAGGCGCTTGCGCGGGCTGATGGACGAGGGCGTGCCGGGGCGCGACTGGCACCTGGCCAGCGCCATGGTGATCGAGGGCGAGGCCGCGATGCAGCTGATGGGGGACTGGGTCAAGGGGGAGTTCGCCGCCGCCGGCCTGGTCGCCGGCGAGGACTACCTCTGCGCCCCGGCGCCGGGCACCGAGGGTGCCTTCGGTTTCACCATCGACAGCCTGGCCATGTTCCGGGTCGCCGAGGCCGAGGATCTGGCCGCCCAGCGCGACCTGGCGCGGCTGGCGCTGTCGCCTCAGGTGCAGGTCGCCTTCAATCGGGCCAAGGGCTCGATTCCCGCCCGTCGCGACCTGGCGGTCGCGGCCTTCGATGCCTGCGCTCGCCTGGCCATCGATGATTTTCAGGCCGCCGAGGCGGGGGATGCCCTGGTGCCCAGCCTGGCCCATGGCATGGCGCTGGGCGGGGAGGCGCAGCGGGCCTGGATGGATATCGTCAGCCGCTACTTCAATGATCCGACGATCTCCCCCGAGGAGGCGGCGCGGCGCCTGGTCAGCCTGGCCCACGCGCTTCCCTGAGCGTGGCCGGCATCCCCTTGGGGCCCGGCCACGTCAGAGCCCTCGCCAGCCGAGGAGCGTCAGCGGACGGTGATCACGCCGCACTTGGCACTGTGCATCACCTTGTGGGAGACGCTGCCCATCACCAGCCCGGCCAGGTCGCCCAGGCCGCGGCTGCCCAGTACGATGGCGTCGACCTTCAGGTGCTTGGCCTTGTCGAGGATGGTGCGCGCCGGTTCGCCCTGGCCCAGGTGGGTCTCCACCTTGGCCACGCCGAGTTCCCTGGCCTGGGCCTCGGCCCGCTCGATCACCTGCTTGCCGGCGGCCTCCAGGTCCTGGCGGCTGGCCTCCAGGGAGACGGCGCCGATGCCCCATACCAGGGTGGTCTCATGGGCCAGGGATTCGGGGATATGCAGGATATGCAGGGTGGCCTCCCCCTGGGCCAGGCGACAGGCCAGCTCCAGGGCCTTCTTGCCGTTCTCGGAACCATCCACGGCGACCAGCAGTGATTGATACATGGAACTTCTCCTTTCTCGTCGGGGACTTCGCCATTATCGGCGCTCGCCTTCCATCCTAGGCCATCTGTGTCATCGCGGCTTGACCGGGATCAAGCTCGCGGCGACTCGTCGCTGGCCTCCAGGCGTCGCAGGCGCTGCCAGACATCCTGGCGCAGGTCCCTGAGGCGTGGCGCCTCGCCCTCGGCGAAGGGCAGGGGACGGGCCAGGCGCTGGGTGCGCAGGCCGAGTCGGGCTCCCAGCAGGCCGATCCCCAGCCCCTGGGCGCCGCGTGTCGAGAGGCGCCCGGCCAGGTTCATCGATAGCAGCTCCATGCCCGCCTCGCTGGCCAGTTCGCTGGCGCCGGCGAAGGCCATCTGGTAGAGCACCGCCCGCAGCAGGCGCAGGCGGCTGGCATAGCCCAGCTCCAGGCCGTAGAGCCGGGCCAGGCGATTCACCAGGGCCAGGTGGCGCCAGGCGACCAGGGCCATGTCCACCAGGGTCAGGGGGCTCAGGGCCACCATCACCGCGGTATCGCCGGACATCCGCGAGATCAGCCGTCGCGCCTCTCGGTCGCGGGGCGCCAGCAGGTGGTGGGCCAGCAGCACGGCGGTCTCGGCGCCGTCGTGGTGGGGCGCCCGGGCGGCCAGGTAGCCGCGCCAGTGGGGGTGATCGTCGTCGAGGCCGAGCCGGCCACGCAGCCGCTCCGCCAGGGCCTGGGCCTCGCTCGGCGTTGCCTGGGGCAGCGCCGCCAGGGCCTCGCGGAGTCGGTCATGACCGCGCAGCCGCCTGAGTCGCCAGAGCTCGCGGCCCAGGGCCATGCCTCCCAGGCCCAGGGCCAGCAACAGCAAGAGGCTCCAGCCGCCGGCCAGCCAGTCGCCGCCGAGGGCGGCTCGATAGAGGGTCATGGCGCCCTCCAGGGCCCCCAGGCCCAGGGCACCGCCGAGCAGGGTCAGCAGCCCCCAGCGGCGCCTGCGGGGGCGGGACAGGTCGGCGTCGAGCGTTGCCATGGCTCGGTCCGCCTCGGCCTCCTCGTCCAGGGGGCGGCTGGCCTGGGCGGCGTCGAAGCGCTGCCCGGGACGCGGATCGTCCTGGGCGGGGGGCGGCTCGTCGAGGGAGAAGCGTTTCCCGGGGCGCGGGTCGGTCATCGAGATTCTCTCGGTCGGTTCGCTAGGTCAGCTTATCGCCCAATAGCCACTCCAGGGCGGCATCGAGGCGAATATGCGGCAGGACGCCGCCGTCGATCGGTGGCGGACGAAAGGCCGGGAAGTCGAAGCCCTGGCGCCGCCAGAAGTCCCGCGCCGGCAGGCGCTCCGGCACCTCGCCGGGAAACAGCAGCGCCTCCTCGCCGCCCAGCAGGGTGCCGCGCAGGGCGGGACTGGTGGTGCCCTCCGCGTTCACCGTTCGGGCCTCGGTGGCGCGGATGGCTGCCAGGGAGAGGGCCTTGACCGGCACATCGGCGAAGCGCAGCTCCTTGAGGGGCTCCGCCAGCAGTGCCTCCAGCAGGCCGATCAGCCGCGGGTGCTGCTCCGGGGTGACATGGTCGGCCTTGGTGGCGGCGATGGCCAGGCGGTCGATGCGCGGCGCGAAGAGGCGGTTGAGCAGGCTACGTTTGCCGTAGTCGAAACTCTGCATCAGGGTACCCAGCGCCCGGGCCAGGTCGTCGAAGCGCTCCGGGCCGGCGGCCAGGGCGCCGAGCAGGTCGACCAGCACGATCTGGCGATCGAAGCGGCGGAAGTGCTCCCGGTAGAAGGGCTTGACGACCCGCTGCTGGTAGTGGCGAAAGCGGCGGGTCAGGGTGGCCAGGTTGCTCTCCGGCGCCGGCCGGCCGGCGGGCTGCGCCTCGAGGCCGGGCAGCGGGAAGAACTGCAGCACCGGGGCGCCCTCCAGGTCCCCGGGGAGCAGGAAGCGCCCCGGCTGCAGGTCGGCGAAGCCCGCCTCCCGGGCCGAGCGCAGGCCCTCGGCATAGCGCTCGGCGAGCGCCGCCAGCTGCGCCTCGTCGGCGGGGGCCGCCGGGTCGAGTGTGCTCACCGCCGCCAGCCAGTCGGCGAAGTGCTCGCGCCGGGCCGGCCCCAGGCCCTGCCACTGGGCCCGGCTCCAGCTGGCGTAGTCATGACCCAGCAACGGCAGGTCGAGCAGCCACTCGCCGGGGTAGTCGAACAGGTCCAGGGTCAGTTGGCGGGTCTCGCCGCCCAGCAGGCCGCGCCGGGTGGGACGGTAGCGGATCAGCAGGCGCAGCTCGCTGATGCCCCGGGTCGGCTCCGGCCAGCGCGGCGGCGTCTCGGTGAGCGCCGCCATGGCCGGATCGTAGGGGAAGCGGGGCACCGAGAGGTCGCCCTGATCGACCCGGCGGGCGCCCAGCAGGCGGCCCTCCCGGGCGGCGGGCAGCAGGTCGAGGCGCGCCTCCAGGCCGGCATGGCGCAGTTGGTTGACCAGGGAGGTAAGGAAGGCGGTCTTGCCGGCGCGGGAGAGGCCGGTTACCGCCAGTCGCAGCTGGCGGTCACGGCCGCGTTCGAGTAGGTCCTGAACGTCGCGGGCCAGGGGCGGTCGCATGGGCGTTCTCGTGGCTGGGCGTGGTGGGGTCAGTCACTAATGTGGGGATCCAGGGCCGGCTTGGCAAGCCGTTGCCAGGCCAGGGCCGCCATCGGCAGCAGGCACAGCGGCAGCAGCCAGGTGTTCAGCGCCGCCCAGCCCAGGGCGCTGACCAGGGGGCCGGCCAGCAGCGCGGTGAGGGTCACGGTGGAGAAGACCAGGAACTCGTTGGCGGCCTGGGTGCGGGCCTTCTCGGCGGGGCGATAGGTCTCGGTGAGCAGGCCGGTGGCGGGCAGGAAGGTGAAGTTCCAGCCCAGCCCCAGCAGGATCAGCCCCAGGTGGAAGCCCATGACGCCCATCTCCAGCTGAGCCACCAGGGCGCTGGCGGCGAGCAGCAGGCAGCCGGCGAGGATCATCCGCGCCGCCCCGAAGCGGGCGGTGAGGCGACCGGTAACGAAGGAGGGCAGGAACATCGCCACCACGTGCCACTGGATGGTGGTGGCGACATGATCGAAATGGTGGCCGGCGCCGGCCATGGCCAGGGGTGTGGCGGTCATGGCCAGGTTCATCACCCCGTAACCGATCAGCGCGGCGGTCACGGCGACGACGAAGGTGGGCTGGCGCAGGATGGTGCCCAGTGGCCGGGCGGGGCCCTCGCCATGGGTGGCCGCCGGCGGCGGCAGACGCAGCAGGGCGATCAGCGCCAGGGCCAGCAGGTAGAGGACGCCGAGGCCGAGGAAGCTGCCCAGGAAGGGGGTATCGGCCAGCTCGCGACTGGTGCGGGCCAGCCAGGGGCCGAAGAAGGCCGCCAGCACCCCGCCGCCCATCACCAGGCCGATGGCGCGGTCGCGCAGCGCCGCCGGGGCCGCCTCTACGGCGGCGAAGCGGTAGAGCTGACCGAAGCCGATGCCGATGCCGATCAGCCAGGTGCCCAGCATAAAGAGCAGGAAGTGTTCGCTCACCAGGGCCTGGGCGGCGACGGCGACGCCGCCCAGGCCGATCAGGTTGCCGAGCACGAAGCCGCGCTTGCGCCCCAGCTTGGCCATCAGCAGGGAGGCGGGGATGGTGGCGCACATCAGCCCCAGCCACTGGGTGGCCACCGGCGCCGTGGCCCAGGTGGGGCTCGGCGCCAAGGCGGCACCGATCAACGGCGAGACGGCGATCAAGAGGATATTGCCGCTGATCAGCAGGGCCTGGCAGAGCGACAGCAGGGTCACGGTAAGTGGCATGACGACATTCCTTTGCGTGCTAAGACTCCTAGTCTGGCCTTCCTGGCCGAGCGCCACAAGGGTCGGAAACGACCTGGCCCCGCACGGGGCGGGGCCAGTCGGTGGCGGGGCGATGCCGGGCCTTGGCCTAGCCGGCAAAGGCGGCGTAGATAAGGATCACCAGCAGCACCAGGACGATCCCCACGGGCACGGCGCCCTTCCAGGGAGTCAGGTCCACCTCGCCGCTGTCCTCGTGGACCCAGGGGGTGGGCCGCGGCCGCAGCTTGCCGATCAGCAGCATCACCGCCACCAGCAGCACGAAGACCGCCGCCACGAAGTGGAACTCGTGCATGATCATCGGCAGCTTGTCGAAGGGCGGCACGAAGTAGCCGGCGGCGATCAGCAGGCAGCCGCCCACCAGGGCCACCTTGGCGGCCATCGGCGGCACCCGCTTGGTGAGCAGGCCGACGATCACCACCGCCAGGATGGGAATGAAGTAGATGGCGTTCATCTTCTGCAGGTAGCCGAACAGGCTCTCCTGGCCGGCCAGCAGCGGGGCGATGATCATGGTGACGATGGCCATGATCCAGCCGAAAATCTTGCCCGACGCCACCACCTGCTCCTCGCTGGCGTCCTTCTTGAGCACGCCCTTGTAGATGCCCAGGCTGAAGATGGTGGTGGTGCTGTTGAGCGCCGAGTTGAAGGAAGAGAGGATGGCACCCACCATCACCGCGGCGAAAAAGCCGGTGAGGTAGGGGGGCAGGACATTGAACACCAACTGGCCATAGGCCTCGTCGGCGCGCACGCCCTGATCGGCGTAGAGGTGGTAGGCGATGATGCCCGGCAGCACCAGGTAGAGGGGGCCGAGCAGCTTGAAGGCGCCGGTGAGCAGCACGCCCTTCTGGCCCTCGGCCAGGTTCTTGGCGGCGAAGGTGCGCTGGATGATCTGCTGGTTGGTGGTCCAGTAGAAGAGGTGCAGCAGCAGCACGCCGGTGAAGACGGTGGCGAAGGGCACCTGCTGCTCCGGGCCGCCGATGGAGTCGAGCTTCTGCGGGTCGCTGGCCTTGAGCAGTTCCCAGCCTGCCAACACGCCGTCGCCGCCGCTGACCGCCTGGAGGCCGAAGTAGACGATCACGAAGCCGCCGATTAGCAGGCCCACGCCGTTGAGGGTGTCGGAGACCGCCACGGTGCGCAGGCCGCCGAACAGGGCGTAGACGGCGCCGATCAGGCCGACGACCCATACCGTCAGCCACAGCAGGGCGGTGGGGGACTCGATGCCGGTGAGGCCGGGCAGGTCGAGCATGCCCTGCAGGCCCATGGCGCCGGAGTAGAGGATGATCGGCAGCAGGATCACCGCATAGGCGATCAGGAAGATGATGTTGCAGATCAGTTGGGTACCCCGGTCGAAGCGGATCTCCAGCAGCTGGGGCAGGGTGGCGATACCGCTTCTCAAGAAGCGCGGCAGGAAGAATAGCGCCAGGGCCACCAGGGCGATCACCGCGATCACCTCCCAGGCCATGACGCTCAGGCCATCGGCGAAGGCGGCCCCGTTGAGGCCCACCATCTGCTCGGTGGAGAGGTTGGTCATCAGCAACGAGCCGGCGATCAGCGGGAAGGTCAGGCTGCGGCCGGCCAGGAAGTAGCCGCGGGTGCTCTCGTGGTCGTCGCGGCGGGTCAGCCACCAGGTGATCAGGGCCACCAGGCCGGTGAAGAACAGGAAGGAGACTAGGGTCAGGGCGTGCATAGGAAGATCCTTGCCGTTGAACTGCCCCCCGGAGGGCGTGGTTTATGTAATTTTACTAAGTGGCTCGGATTCTACGGCCAGACCTGTCGCGCCTCATTAGACGAAGGTCGAGATTTTATTGGTGAATTATTGGTTTTGTTACATCGTTGAAATAAAGCGGGGCCGGTATCGCCTATGCTGGAGACCATCGCCCCGCGGGGCCCCGAGCGAAGGAGCAGACGATGGCGCCGGAATCGCCACAGACAGTACTGAGTTTCTGGTTCGAGACCCTGACGCCACGCCAGTGGTTCGCCAAGGACGCGGCCCTGGATCGGCGCATCGCCGAGGCCTTCGGCGCCACCCTGGCGGCGGCCGGTCGCGGCGAATTCTGGACGTGGCGAGAGACCGCCGAGGGACGCCTGGCGGAGATCCTGGTGCTGGATCAATTCTCGCGCAATATTCACCGGGACGCCCCGGGGGCCTTCGCCCAGGATCCCCTGGCGCTGGTGCTGGCCCAGGAGGCGGTGGCCCAGGGCGCGGATCGCCATCTGTCGGCGCCCTGGCGGGCCTTTCTCTATATGCCCTATATGCATAGCGAGTCGCTGGCGATCCATGACCAGGCCGTGCGGCTCTTCGATCAGCCGGGGCTGGAGGAGAACCTGCGTTTCGAGCATCGCCATCGGGAGATCATCGTGCGCTTCGGGCGTTACCCGCACCGCAATGCCATCCTGGGGCGGGAATCCACGCCGCAGGAGCTGGCCTTCCTCGAGGAACCGGGCTCCTCTTTCTGAACTCGGGTAGACTGCCCGAGTACCCTTCCCACAGCGAGAGACAAGGA
Source organism: Bisbaumannia pacifica (assembly GCF_007989625.1). Classification (GTDB taxonomy): domain Bacteria; phylum Pseudomonadota; class Gammaproteobacteria; order Pseudomonadales; family Halomonadaceae; genus Bisbaumannia; species Bisbaumannia pacifica. Next base: position 46,106 of record NZ_BJUK01000005.1, on the reverse strand, counting down.
GTCGCCCATGGGCTTGATCGGCTGGTTGATTATCGGAGGACTGGCGGGCTGGATCGCCGGACACGTGATGCGTGGCGGCGGCTTCGGGCTGTTCGGCAATATCGGGGTGGGCATCCTGGGGGCGGTGATCGGCGGCTTCCTGTTCGGCCTGCTGGGCCTGGAGGCCGGCAGTGTGATCGGCTCCCTGGTGACCGCGGTCATCGGTGCCGTGGTGCTGCTCTGGGGCATCAATATGCTCAAGAAGTAGCACCATCTCTCTCGGCGCATAACAAACCGCCCGGCCAGTTGGCCGGGCGGTTTGTTTTCAGCGTGCTACCGTCATCGCTCAGGCGGTGGCGGAGGCCTTGCTGCCGACCACTTCCTCGAGGGCTTGCTCGACGATGTCCAGGCCCTCTTCGAGGACGGCGTCCTCGATGGTGACCGGCATCAGGAAGCGGATGGAGTTGCTCCAGAAGCCGCAGGAGAGCAGGATCAGGCCCTTCTCCTTGGCCTTCTGGCACAGCTTGGCGGCCAGTTCCGGGGCCGGGGTGCGCGAGGCCTTGTCGGTGACCAGCTCGAAGGCGGCCATGGAGCCGAGGTTACGGCAGTTGTCCACGGCCTCGAAGTCGCCCTGCCACTTGGCGAAGCGCTGGGCCAGCTTGTTGCCCAGGGCGGCGCTCTTCTCGAGGATATTCTCGGCCTCGATGGCCTCGATCACCGCCAGGGCCGCGGCGCAGGCCAGGGGGTTACCGCTGTAGGTGCCGCCCAGGGAGTTGGGGCCGGAGGCGTCCATCACCTCGGCGGTGCCCACCACCGCGGAGAGCGGCATGCCGTCGGCCATGGACTTGGCCATGGTCATGATGTCGGCCTCGATGCCGCTGTGCTCCAGGGCGAACAGCTTGCCGGTACGACCGAAGCCGGACTGCACCTCGTCGGCGATCAGCAGGATGCCGTGCTCGTCGCACAGTTCACGCAGGGCCTTGAGGAAGGCAGGGGAGGCGGCATAGAAGCCCCCTTCGCCCTGCACCGGCTCGATGACGATGGCGGCGGTGCGATGCGGCGCGATATCGGTCTTGAAGAGGGTCTTCAGGGCCTTGAGGGAGTCCTCTTCGCTGATGCCGTGGTAGGGCACCGGGAAGGGGGCGCGGAAGACGTCGCCCGGCATGGGGCCGAAGTCGTTCTTGTAGGGCAGCACCTTGCCGGTCATGGCCAGGGTCATGAAGGTACGACCGTGGAAGCTGCCGTCGAAGCAGATCACGCCGCTGCGGCCGGTGGCGGCGCGGGCGATCTTGACGGCGTTCTCCAGCGCCTCGGCGCCGGTGTTGACCATCATGGTCTTGGCCTCGCCCTTGACCGGGGTCAGTTGGCAGAGCTTCTCGGCCAGCTGCACGTAGGGGGCGTAGGAGATCACGGTCTGGCAGGTGTGCATCAGCTTGTCGAGCTGGGCCTTGACCGCCTCGACCACCCTGGGGTGACGGTGGCCCAGGTTGAGCACGCCGATGCCGCCGGCGAAGTCGATGTAGCGCTTGCCTTCGACATCCCACAGCTCGGCGTTTTCGGCACGCTCGACGAACTGAGGAGAGGGGCTGGCGGCACCCTTGGCCACGTAGCGCTGCTTGAGCTCGTTGAGTTGAGCGTTATTCATGAGAAAGCCTCCTTTGGGTCGATGGGGCGTGCGCTTACAGGCCGCCGATACACACATACTTTAGTTCAGTAAAGTCCTCGAGACCGTGCCGCGAGCCTTCGCGACCCAGGCCCGATTCCTTGACGCCGCCGAAGGGCGCCAGCTCGGTGGAGAGGATGCCCTCGTTGACCGCCACCATGCCGTACTCCAGCCCCTCCATCACATGCCAGATGCGACGATAGTCGCGGGCATAGAAGTAGGCGGCCAGGCCGAATTCGGTGGCGTTGGCCATGGCGATGGCTTCCTCGTCGCTGTCGAAGCGGAACACCGGCGCCAGGGGGCCGAAGGTCTCCTCGGTGGCGACCTTCATCTCGGTGGTCACGTCGGCGACCACGGTGGGCTGGAAGAAGGTGCCGCCCAGCTCGTGGGGCTCGCCGCCGCAGATCAGGCGACCGCCCTTGTCGAGGGCATCGCGCACATGGCTTTGCACCTTCTCGACGGCGGCCTGGTTGATCAGCGGGCCCTGGGAGACGCCGTCCTCCAGGCCGTTGCCGACCTTGAGCTGAGCGACCCGGGCCGCCAGCTTCTCGAGGAAGGCCTCGTAGACGCCGGACTGCACCAGCAGGCGGTTGGTGCACACGCAGGTCTGACCGGAGTTGCGGTACTTGGAGGCCACGGCGCCCTCCACGGCGGCGTCCAGATCGGCGTCGTCGAAGACGATAAAGGGCGCGTTGCCGCCCAGCTCCATGGCGGCCTTCTTGACGGTGCCGGCGCACTGGGCCAGCAGCATCTTGCCCACCGGGGTGGAGCCGGTGAAGGAGACCTTGCGCACCCGCGGGTCGGTGGTCAGCACCTCGCCGATGGCGGCCGGCTTCTCGCCGGTGACCACGTTGAGCACGCCGGCGGGCAGGCCGACCTGCTCGCCCAGGCGCACCAGGGCCAGGGCGGTCAGCGGGGTGGCCTCGGCGGGCTTGATCACCACCGGGCAGCCGGCGGCCAGCGCCGGGGCGCACTTGCGGGTGATCATCGCCAGCGGGAAGTTCCAGGGGGTGATGGCGGCCACCACGCCGATCGGCTCGCGCAGCACCAGGATGCGCTTGTCGACGCCATGGCTGGGCAGGGTCTCGCCGGCCATGCGCTTGGCTTCCTCGGCGTAGAACTCCACGAAGGAGGCGCCATAGGCCACCTCGCCGCGGGACTCGGCCAGCGGCTTGCCCTGCTCCTGGGTCATCAGCTGAGCCAGGGCCTCCTGGTTGGCCATGATGGCCTCGTACCAGGCGCGCAGCAGGGCGGCACGCTCCTTGACCGGACGCTGGCGCCAGTCGGCCCAGCTGGCTTCGGCGGCGGCCACCGCCTCGCGGGCCTCGTCGGCGCCCAGGTCCGGCACCTCGGCGAGCAGCTCGCCGGTGGCGGGGTTGGTCACGGCGAAACGCCGCTCGGCGTCGCGCCACTGGCCACCGATATAGGCCTTGGGAATCAGGAAGTCGGGCAGGACGGACATGGCTCCTCCAGGGGGTGTTGTCATCATATTTAACGCAGTGTGCATTATTTAAAACGTCTCGCCAAGCCCTTCCCACGGGAATATTTCCAGGCCGGCGACGGTGGGCAAGGATTGCTACCGAGCAGGCTCGACAGCCATCGGCGCCGCCGCCGCTTTCCGCTACACTAGGCGCCGATTGCGATTGCATATGAGTGTCGAGGTGAGCCTTGGTTGATCCCCTGAACGCCTGGTGGGCCCAGCAGCTGGTGTTATGCGGTTGGGCCTTCGAGCCCGATCCCACCGTCGTGGATGCCGACATGGCGGCGACGCGTCTCGTCGAACTGGGCTGTGCCGATCGTGGCGAGCTGGGCTGGCGCCTGGTGGCCGCCCTGGTGCCCGGGGCGGAGAATGCCGCCGAGCAGCTGGCCGCCCTGGAGCTGCTGGCGCTGGCCAGCGCCGCCGGCTGGCTGCCCGAGGCCCGGGCCCGGGCCTGGGTGCGCTGCCTGGCGGAGAGCATCAGCGCCCACCACGGCCGCCTCGACGACTGGCTGCAGGCGGTGATGCATGCGCGAAGCGCCGAGGGCTGGGTGCGCGGCGACGACGGCCTGTTCGAGGCCTGCGAGGCCCTGGCGCTGCTGGAGCACCAGGGCGAGGGCATCACCTGGGAGCGCCTCGCCGAGGCCCTGGGGCGTCGCGCGCCCTCGACCTCGCTGTGGCCGGATGCCCCCGGGGAGGCGGTATGGCGGCTGCGGGCCGCCTTCTCGCCGGTGGTGGCCCTGCCGCCAGTGGCGGGGATCGACTGGCCCGAGGCCCAGGCCTGGCTGCGCGAGGTGTGGAAGGTCGAGAACCGTGACGACCTGCTGCGTCTGATGCTGTGGCTGAGCGCCCAGGGCGATCGCTATGGCTGGGACCTGGATGCCGGCAAGCTGCTCGACCAGGCCCCCGAGGCGCGTCGCCAGTGGCTCGATGGCCTCGGCGAGGGGCGCCCCTATGGCCAGGTGTTGCTGGGCTTCCTGACCCGCGGCGAACCCCTGGAGTGGGCGGCCTGGGACTGGATGCGCTTGATCGACCTGGCCTATGTGGGCTGGAGCCTGGAGTGGCTCAGCGCCGAGGAGGCCGAGGGCTTCGCCGTGCATGCCGCCGATCTCCTCCACCATCGCTACAGCGACTGGCTGGCCCTGGTCAGCGCCTACCAGCGCGGGCGCAGCCTCTACGAGGGGCGCGACGGCATGGACGAACTGGAGCGGGACTGGGGCCTACTGTTGCATTCGCCGGGCAGTCCCTGGCGCTTCGATATGCACCAGCTGGTCAGCGACGACCAGCAGCGGGCCGCCGCGGCGGCGCTGCGCGCCTGGCGCCGCGACCCGCGCCACTGGGTGCTGAGCCTGGCGGCGGTGCGCGAGCCCGACCTGATGTTCCGTCAGGGGCTCGATCTCGCCCTGGACGAGAGTCGCCGGGAGGATGCCCGCCACTACCTGCGCGAGAGCCTGGGGCTCTACCCGGAAGATGGCGTGGCGGGCCTGGCCCGCTACTGGCTGCCCGCCCAGGCGCACCACCTCAACCAGTTGGCGGCGGACGCCCAGCACCGGGCGCTGCCGGCCCTGGAGACGCCCTTCGGCCGCCCGGCGGCGGAGGCGGTGACGCTGCGCGAGCGCCTCAAGGGCTGCAGTCGCCACGCCGCGACTATCCATATGGCCGAGAAGTACGCCTTCTATCTGCAGATGGCCATGGACAGCGGCGACTTCGCGGCCGCGGGGCTGGCCGAGTTGGCGGAGGCGCTGCGCAGCGTGCTGTGTCGCTTCTATCCCACGCCGCGGCGCCTGTTGGAGGCCTGGGCCCAATGGGAGCAGGCGCTGCCGGAGGAGGGACAGCCGCCCATGCGCCACGAGATCCGTTGGCACCTGGAGGATCCCGGCAGTCCCTTCCACTACCTGGACTGGCAGGCGTCGGCCTGGCAGGAGCCGGGACCGCGCCCCGACCTGACCCGCTTTACCGCCCTGGGACTGGTGGGGCCCTTGAATGCCGGGGCCTGGAGCGATCCCTTGCCGGAGAGCCCCCGGGAGGTGGCGGCGATCCGCGAGTGGATCGATGGTCACTACGGCCTGCAGGGGGCCGAGGGGCTGCGCGACTTCCTCGACTTCCTGCTCGCCTCCGGAGATCGCCAGGAGTACCAGATCAACTATGCGCCCTACACCCTGAATCCCCAGCGCCTGGAGGCGGAAATCGCCATCCTCGAGTCCGGGGATTGCGGCGAGGAGGAGCGCAACCACCTACTGCGCCTGCAACGGGTGCGCGACAACGACGCCGGCTGCAACGAGGTGGACATGACCGCCTGGGATGTCGCCCAGGCGGTGGACCTGGCCATCGCCGGGCGTCAGCTGGGATGGCTGGAGGCCGAGGCCTTCGCCGCGGTGCTCGACCGCGCCCTGACCCTGGCCCAGGCCCACTACTCGGGCTGGGAGAGCTATGCGCGTGGCCTCTATGCCGGTTTCGCCTTCTTCATGGGCGAGACCGAGGAACGGGAGCAGTACCTGACCAGCTTCCGCGAGGCCCTGGTGGCCTGGCTCAGCGGGGCCCCGCCGTTGGCCGGTAGCTGGGCGAGCCTCGACTTTCCCGGGGGACGGCCCCGCCACTGGGCGCCCATGCATATCGATACCCTGCCCGGGGATGCGCGTACCCTGCATTGAGCCGAGGCTTCCCAGGCATTCGAAGAATCGACTATAGTCGTGAAGGATTTTTGACAGGGCAAGAGCCGCAAGAAGGGAGTTCGAGGCGTGATTTCAAGGAACGAAAGGGGCGCGATACGCCGGGATGCCCGGCGTATCGCCGGGGTGGGCCTGCTGCTGGTGACACTCGCCGGCTGTGCCTCGGCCCCCCGGGAGGCCATCCCCCCCGACGATGTCGCCTACTTCGAGCGCCCTCTGCCCTCCCTAGCCGAGGGCGCCTTGATGTCGCCCCGCGAGGATGGCGCCTCCCTGGACTTCTCCAACCCGGCCCTGGCCCGGGTGCGTCAGGCGCTGCTGGATGCCCACGAGCGTTGGGTGGGCACCCCCTACCGTCTGGGCGGGGAGTCCTTCCGGGGCATCGACTGCTCGGCGCTGGTCCAGCGGGTCTTCGCGGAGAACTTCCGCATCGAGCTGCCGCGCACCACCCGGGCGCAGGTCCAGGAGGGTACCCCGGTGGCCCGGGACGAGCTGCTGGTGGGCGACCTGGTCTTCTTCCGTCCCCCCGGCGCCTACCACCACGTCGGCATCTACGTGGGGGAAGGCTTCTTCCTCCACGCCTCCACCTCCCAGGGGGTGATCCTCTCCGAACTGGACAATGTCTACTGGCGACGCCATTACTGGCAGGCCCGGCGCCCCATGGAGCCTACCCAGCTGGCCCAGCGCACCACCTGGTTCGATTCCTAAGCCTGCATGGCTTCCCGCTATAACTGCTGCCGATGGGCCAGGGTGTAGTCGACGAAGGCCTGCTCGGCGCCTAGATCGCTATAACTGCTGTCGATGGGCCAGGGCATAGTCGACGAAGGCCTGCTCGGCGCGTGAGAGGCGGGTGCCGGCCTTCCAGGCCAGGGCCAGGTCGAGCCAGGCCGGTGGCGAGAAGGGCACCGCCACCAGGGCCGGGTCGTCCACCACCCGACGCAGGAAGGTGGTGATGCCGAAGCCCTGACGGACGATCGCCTTGGTCAGCGGGATCAGGTTCGATTCGAAATCGACCTTCGGCTCGCAGCGGTGCCGTCGAGCCAGTCCTTCCACGAACTCGCGATGAAAGTAGCCGGCCTGGAAGAGCACCAGGGGCTCGCCGAAGAAGGCCGCCGGGGCGATGGCCTCGCAGTGGGCGAAGGGGTGATCGCGCGCCACGCAGACCACCATCTCCTCCCGCAGCAGGGACCGGCGCGTCAGGGCGGTATCGCCACGCGCGTCGTCCATTACCACCCCCAGGTCCAGCTCGCCCTCCTGGATACGCCGCTGCAGGCTGCGGGTGCCGCCCTCCACCACCGTCATGCGAATGCCGGGGTAGCGCGCCTTGAAACCCATCAGCAGCGGTGGCAGGTAGTAGGAGCCGAGCATGGAAGGCAGCCCCAGGCGCAGCTCGCCCCTGACCAGGTCGTGCAGCTCGCGCATGGCCAGCGCGGTTCCCTGAGCCTGGGCCAGCAGCTCCCGGGCCTGGCGGCACAGCACCTCGCCCTCGGGAGTCAGGCTGACGCGCCGCTCGTGGCGGTGCAGGAGCGTCAGGCCCAGGCGCCGCTCCAGGGTGGCGATGCGCTGGCTGACCGCCGACTGGGCCATATGCAGGCGGCGCCCGGCGGCACTGAAGCCACCCGACTCGGCGACCGCCAGGAAGACCTCCAGGCCGCGCAGGTCGAAGGGTAGGGTCATAAGCTATTCCGATGGATGCGATCTAGATAAACGGTTTCACTTATCATTGTGGGGCGGCGATCCTAGGCTGCCAAGTCGGAGCCCATCATGATTGCATTGCACAGCCGCGCCTGGTGGCGCGCCACCCTGGCCCTCTGCCTGGGATCCATCATCGTCTTCGTCAACCTCTATGCGCCCCAGCCGCTGCTGCCGGCGTTGCGTGAGTGGCATGGCGTCTCGACCCTGGCCGCGGGCCTGGTGATGTCCGCGGCGACCCTGGCGGTGGCCCTGGCCCTGCTGCTCTTCGGGCCCCTCTCCGACGCCCTGGGACGCGGAGCCATCATGCGCCTGACCCTGCTGTTCAGTGCCCTGGCCAGCCTGGGCCTCGCCCTGGTGCCCGGCTTCGAGGGGCTGTTGCTGCTGCGGGTGCTCCAGGGCTTGATGTTGGGAGGGCTACCGGCGGTGGCCATTGCCTGGATGGGTGACGAGTTCGAGCCCCGGGCGCTGAGTGCGGCGGTGGGGCTCTATATCGGGGCCAATACCCTGGGTGGCATCGGCGGGCGCCTGCTGGGCGGCGCCGCGGGGGAGTGGTGGGGCCTGGAGGCCGCCTTCCTGCTGATCGGCGGGCTCAGCCTGGTCGCGGTGGCGCTGTTCTGGTGGCTGCTGCCCCGGGCGCGGCACTTCCGGCCCGCCCCCCTGTCGCCGCGGACCATCGCCGCCGGGCTGGCCGCCCAGCTACGCCACCCGCCGCTGGTGGGGGCCTATCTGATCGGCGGGCTCAGCTTCCTGGTCTTTATCAACCAGTACAGCTACCTGACGTTTCGCCTGAGCGAGGCGCCCCACGGCCTCTCGTCGCGCTGGCTGGGGATGTTGTTCCTGACCTATCTGGGCGGGACCCTGGGGGCCGCGCTATCGGGGCGGATCACGCGGCGCTTCGCCCAGCCCCGGGTGATGGCAACGGGTATTGGCCTGCTGATGCTGGGCAGCCTGGGGACCCTGGGTGGCTCCCTGACGGGGATTCTCGCCGCCCTGACCCTCAATGCCTTCGGCTTCTTCCTGGCCCATGCCACCGCCTCGGCCTGGGTGGGGCTGCACGCCCGTGGCGCGCGGGGCAGCGCCTCGGCGCTCTACCTGGTCTGCTACTACCTGGGGGCCAGCCTCGGCACCCTGTATCTGGAACCCTTCTGGCGGCTCTGGCAGTGGCCCGGGGTGGTGGCGGCCTCGCTGGCCCTGCTGCTGGTGCCCCTGGGCATCGCCCTCGCCCTGGGGCGCCGAGACAGCGACCGGCCGCGTCAGGGCAGCGGCAGGCCGCCGGCCTCGTTGCCCCAGACCTCCGCCAGGCGATCATCGCGACCACAGGCGGACTTGTAGAAGCGGTAGCGTAGCGGATTCTTCTGGTAGTAATCCTGGTGATAGGCCTCGGCGGGATAGAAGGCCTCGAAGTCGCTGATCTCGGTGGCTACTTCGCGACCGAAACGCTCCTCCACGGCGGCCAGGCTGGCTTCGGCCAGCTCGCGCTGCTCGGCATTCATCGGGAAGAGGGCGCTGCGGTAGGAGTCGCCGGCATCGCAGAACTGGCGATCCACCGCGAAGGGGTCGATATTGCGCCAGAACACATGCAACAGGTCCTGGTAGTCGACCAGGTCGGGGTCGTAGGTTACCTCCACCACTTCGGCATGGCCGGTACCGCCGGCCACCACCCGCTGGTAGCTGGGGGCCTCCACCTGGCCGCCGCTGAAGCCGGACGTCGTCGCGAGCACGCCGTCGACCTTGTCATAGGCCTCCTCGACGCACCAGAAGCAGCCCCCGGCGAAGACCGCGCGGGCCGGTTCCTGGGCCTGGGCAATGGCGCCGAGCAGCAGCAGGGGAGTCGACAGGAGCAGAGAAAGGGGGCGCATGGGGAATCCTTGTCGCTGGGGGGTGTCTAGGAGACCCGTCGTGCCGCCCAGGGTTCCCCGCCAGGGGGTGTAAGGAAAGGCCGCCGCCGGGTGACTCAAGGCACAAGTGCAGGCAAGCTTGCCTGGCCCCTTTTCTCGTCTTGGAGACTCTCGTGATGCAGCGGCGCCGTCTTTTCCTGCTTGCCTTGGTAGCCATCGCCGTGGCGACCTTCTTCCTCAGTGGAGCCCATGAGTTCCTGACCCTGGCGAACCTCCAGGCCGAGCAGGCCGACTTCCAGGCCTGGTTCGCCGAACAGCCCTGGCGGGTGGGCGGCGGCTTCTTCGTTCTCTATGTGCTGATGGCGGCATTCTCGCTGCCCGGTGCGGCGCTGATGACGCTATTGAGCGGGGCGCTGTTCGGGCTCGGCTGGGGGCTGATGATCGTCTCCTTCGCCAGCAGCCTGGGCGCGACCCTGGCCTTCCTGATCGCCCGGACCCTGGCCCAGGCCCCCCTGGAGCGGCGCTTCGCCGGGCAGCTGGAGCGCATCAATGCCGGCATTCGCCGCGAAGGGGCCTTCTATCTCTTTACCCTGCGCCTGATTCCCCTCTTTCCCTTCTTCGTCATCAACCTGGTGATGGGGCTGACCCGCCTGCCGGTGCGTACCTTCTACTGGGTCAGCCAACTGGGCATGCTGCCGGGCACCCTGGTCTATGTGAATGCCGGCCGCGAGCTGGGGCAACTGGAGTCGCTGTCCGGCATCCTCTCGCCGAGCCTGATCGCCTCCTTCGTGTTGATCGGCCTCTTCCCCTGGCTGGCCCGGGGCCTGGTGGCCCTGCTCAAACGGCGTCGCCTGGCGGCTCGCTACGCCAGGCCGCGGGGCTTCGATTACGACATCGTGGTGATCGGCGCCGGCTCGGCGGGCCTGGTGGCCAGCTATATCGCCGCGGCGGTCAAGGCCCGGGTGGCCCTGGTGGAACGCGACAAGATGGGCGGCGACTGCCTCAACACCGGCTGCGTGCCCTCCAAGGCGCTGATCCGTGCGGCTCGCCTGGCCCAGGAGGTACGCCAGGCGCCGCGTTTCGGTATCGAGGCCGGCGAGCCGCGGGTCGATTTCACGGCGGTGATGGCGCATGTGCATGACGCCATTCGTCGGGTCGAGCCCCACGACAGCCCCGAGCGCTACCGGGGGCTGGGCGTCGAGGTGATCCAGGGGGAGGCGCGGTTGACGACGCCCTGGGAGGTCAGCGTCGGCCCGCGCACCCTGACCACGCGGCATGTGATCATCGCCAGTGGGGCCCGGCCGCGGCTGCCGATGCTGCCGGGCCTGGAGACCATCGAACCGCTGACCTCCGATAACCTCTGGCAACTCGAGTCGCTCCCCGAGCGCCTGGTGGTGTTGGGTGGCGGCCCCATCGGCTGTGAACTGGGCCAGAGCTTCGCGCGCCTGGGCAGTCGCGTCAGCCTGGTGCAGCGCCGGCCCCAACTGCTGCCCCGGGAAGATGAGGATGTGACCGAGGTGCTGGCCGGGCAGCTCCGCGAGGAGGGGGTATCGCTCCACCTGGGCTGGCGGGCGGTGGCCATCGAGGCCGGCCCCAGCCACGGCGATGCGGGCAAGGTGCTGGTCATCGAGCGCGACGGCGACCAGGGCCCCGAGCGGCAGCGACTGGTCTTCGATCGCCTGCTGGTGGCGACGGGGCGCGAGGCGCGGGTCGAGGGCCTGGGGCTGGAGGCGCTGGGCATCGAGACCCGCGCCGATGGCACCCTGGCGGTGGACGAGACCCTGCGCAGCCTGTTGCCCAATGTATGGGCCTGCGGCGATGTGGCGGGGCCCTACCAACTGACCCATGCCAGCGCCCATCAGGCCTGGCATGCCACGGTGAATGCCCTGTTCGGCGAGGTGAAGCGCTTTCGGGTCAAGTATCGCAACCTGCCGGCGGTGACCTTCTGCGACCCCGAGGTGGCCCGGGTGGGCCTCAACGAGCGTCAGGCGCGACACGAGGGGATCGCTTATGAGGTGACCCGCTATGACTTCAGCGAGCTGGATCGCGCCATCGCCGATGGCCAGACCCGGGGCTTTATCAAGGTGCTGACGGTGCCGGGCCGGGATCGCATCCTCGGCGCCAGCATCGTCGGCCACGGGGCGGGGGAGCTGCTCGGCGAGTTCACCCTGGCCATGACCCAGGGTATCGGCCTCAACAAGCTACTGGGGACCATCCATCCCTACCCGACCTTCTCCGAGGCGGCCAAGGCCAGTGCCGGGGCCTGGAAGAATGCCCACAAGCCCGAGCGCCTGCTGGCCGGGTTGCGGCGCTACTTCGCCTGGCGGCGGCGTGGCCGCGGAGAGGGCGTGGCCTCTTCGCCAGGGGCCTCCCGCGGGGTGAGCCGTCGATAGACGCAAAAGGGGGCAGCCAGTGGCTGCCCCCTTTCGATGCGGTCGGCGTATGTCGAGAGCTTAGTGCTCGACGCCGCCCTCGCCATGCACATGGCCGTGCTCGGCTTCTTCGTCGCTGGCTTCACGCACGGAAGCGATCTCGACGTCGAAGTTCAGGGTCTGGCCGGCCAGCGGATGGTTGCCATCCACGGTCACGGTATCGCCTTCCACCTTGGTCACGGTGACCATCAGCGGACCACCCTGGGTCTGGGCCTGGAACTGCATGCCCGGCTGCACTTCCTCGACGCCCTGGAAGGCATCGCGGGGGACTTCCTGCACCAGTGCCGGCTGGAGCTCGCCATAACCTTCGGCGGGGGCCACGGTGACCTGCAGCTTCTCGCCGGCTTCGCGTCCCTCCAGCTCCTTCTCCAGCCCGGGGATGATGTTCCCGGCGCCGTGGAGATAGGTGAGCGGGTCGCGGCCTTCGGAGCTGTCCAGCACTTCACCCGCATCGTTGGTCAGGGTGTAGTGGAACGCGACCACGGCATTTTGTGCAATTTGCATTGAGGAACCTTTCGATGAGTGCATGTCCTGACAATGGTAACGTGGCGGGTCGGGGGCTGTCAGGGGGATAGGGATTTTTTTCAGCTTTCGGGCTCCGCGTATGACGTTGATTCAAGCCGCTGCGTGGCGGTTGCGCGGCCCGAATGCCAGGGCTACCCTAGCTTCACCCTTTCTTCATCCTGACCCGTGACCGAATGCTGGCGGAGAGCGACCATGACCCTGACCCTGATCTGGCTGATCAGCTTTGCGATTATCCTGTTTTTGAGCCTCAAGCGCTGGGAGCATGGCCTCGGTGGCGTCTTCGAGAAGAAGCTGCCCGAGGTGCTACGCACCGGCACCGACGAACGTTGGGTCTGGTGCCCGGCCCTGGCGGTGCTAGGGGCCACCTTTGTCGTGCGGCCCGTGGACGTGCTGCTGACCCTGATCGTGATCACCCTGGTGGTCACCATCGGCGGCAAGCTGGTGTGCTGGGCCATGAGCAAGGCCAAGCTGCACTGAGTCGAGGCGCCCGGTTTCCGGGCCCGATAGACCAATAGCAAAAGCCCGCGGCCTTGGCCGCGGGCTTTTGCGTGGTGGTTATTAGAAGGAAGGCGACGCTGAGATTTAGTAGGGGGCGACGCTGAGATTGGCGCCGCTGCCGATCAGGCGTACCCGTTGGCCGACCTGGAAGGGTTGGTCGGCCTTCTGCACGACCACCACGCTCTGGCCGTTGTCCTTGCGTACCTCGATCTCCCAGGCGGCGGTGCGGTTGACCGAGTCCTCGACACGCGAGCCGGCCATGGCCCCGCCGATGGCCCCGGCGGCGGTGGCCAGTTGACGGCCGGAGCCGCCGCCCACCTGGTTGCCCAGCAGGCCACCGATCACGGCGCCACCCACCGTGCCCAGGGCATTGCCGGAGGGGCTGTCGGCCTGGATCTGCACCTGACGCAGGGCGGTGATGGTGCCGAAGGTAACGCTCTGGGCGGTCTGGGCCTGGTTGCCCCGATAGACGTTGCCGCCATAGGGAGCCGTATTGGCGCAGCCGGCCAGGGTCAGGGCGCCGATGGCGAGGATGGGAAGCAGACGTTTCATGGTGAACCTCCTGAGGCAGTCGGTCGGGGCGAGGCCCGGGACATCCTGTCGAATGCGGGTGAACAGGTTATTGAACACTGTTTGTTAACTGGATTCTATCCTTGCTTGGAAGCTTTGACCAGTCTTGGCCGGCCGTGTGCCGTCCAGTCTAGACGGAAATGTCCCGGAGCGTATGCCGGCCCCGGGGGTAGGCGAAAGAAGGATGGTGCCGCCGGGACGCTAGGGGTTCAATACCGTCGGCCACTCGGCGACGCCTACCGCTGCGGGCTGGTTGGTCTTCTCTCCCCTTCCGGTAAGTCAATTACCGGCAGTGCTTCCCGTCGACACCGATGTAGTCCGGCTACAACCCGCGCTGCGCCCAATGGTGCATTGTGAGGTTTCTTGCACTGCACCATAGTGAAGTCATGGTTCAGGGCAGGGGATCGTTACCCCCGATTCACCGACCTGGACTCGGCTACGACCCAGGCGCCATTTTCCCTTGATCCGGGCGCCAGTGGCGAAGGTCTTTCCAAGCTTGTGACCCATCGCAGTTGCAGTACCGGGCGCTTACCCGGCCCGGAAAGCGTAGCTAAGGCACCAATCACCATCGCAGATGGCTGCCCGAGAAAAGCGTCCAGGGCAGTGATGACCTTACAAGAGGAACGACACCATGAACTGCACCGAACTGAGCCAACAAGCCGACCTTATTGCCAGCAGCTTCAGCAAGAAGGACCTGGCCCGGCTAGTGGTCGCCCTGAAGGGCAAGGGCGAGTCCCTGCAAGATGCTCTCGAGGTGATCGACACCATCGATACTCGCCTGGGCTACACCCTCGACGAGGCCTGGGAAGAGGTGCATGCCGGGGAGACCCGCATGGCCGCCGTTGACGAGGAGTAAGTCTCCTAGCCTGGCCATCAACTTCGCCCCCCTTGCCATCGGCAAGGGGGGCGTTTTTTTAGTTCATCACACCTTGGCGTGAATCCTGTCGCGGGAGATTCCATGCTCCTTTTCAGTGCCGCCACCATGGTTTCCGTGGGAGATTCTATGTCGCCCTTCAAGCCGCTGCCGCGGTTTTTGTGGGAGCGCGGATTCCGCGCGATATCGCCCGAAGGGCGACCCTAGCCGGCATCAAGGGCGACTGCGTCGCCCAATCGTCCGGCACAGCCGGACTCCCACAACACCAGTGGCCAACCAGGCCTTCCCGCTGATCTGCGAAGAACCTTTTTTTTGTGGGCTACTCATCCCTTGGCGTCTGTCTCTCCCTGCCGCTTACTTCTTGTTCCCTCTCGTTCCTCGCTCCTGTTCGTTGCCGCTATGTGTGGAGAGTAGACGCCACAGGGAGAGCATGTTGCTTTCTATCGGCGACGGAAACCCAACGGAGTCTCGGCTTACCATGCTGGATCATTGCCTTGCGATACCTGTATGCCTGGAGGCCCATCCCTCCCTAGCGAAGAGCCCCCGTCGCGTAGGAATCTCAGACGCCGGATCGCCGAGTTCTCCGCTGCTATTCGCGCCAAGATGCGATAGCCCCTACCGCCTTTCTCTCTTGCGTATCTCAGTGCTTACGCATCAGGTCGCGCACGGTCGTGGCCGTATAGCGAGCCGCACAGACCAAAAAAGGGGAGGCTTTCGCCTCCCCCAATTCCAGTTTCACCTTGGCGCCATGATCAGAACTGATTCATGGTGTTGTCCTTGCCACCGGCCTTGAGGGCCGCATCGCCGTGGAAGAACTCCTTGTGATCATCGCCGATATTGGAGCCGGCCATGTCCTGGTGCTTGACCGTGGCGATGCCCTCGCGAATCTCGCGGCGCTGAACCCCGGCCACATAGGCCAGCATGCCTTCGTCGCCGAAGTAGCCCTTGGCCAGGTTGTCGGTGGACAGGGCCGCGGTGTGGTAGGTGGGCAGGGTGATCAGGTGGTGGAAGATCCCCGCCTCCCGCGCCGCATCACGCTGGAAGTTCTGGGTCCACTCGTCGGCGAGGCGGCCCAGTTCGGTGGCGTCGTACTCGGCGCTCATCAGGTTGGCGCGATCGTAGGCGCCGACGTCCTTGCCTTCGGCCTCCCAGGCATCGAACACCTGCTGACGGAAGTTGAGGGTCCAGTTGAAGGAGGGCGAGTTGTTGTAGACCAGCTTGGCGTCCGGCACCACCTGGCGGATGCGGTTGACCATGCCGGCGATCTGGCCGACGTGGGGCTTCTCGGTCTCGATCCACAGCAGGTCGGCGCCGTTCTGCAGGCTGGTGATGCAGTCCAGCACCACCCGATCCTCGCCGGTGCCCGGCTTGAACTGGTAGAGGCCGGAGGCCAGGCGCTTGACCTTGACCAGCTTGCCGTTCTGCTTGATGACCACGTCGCCGTTGTCGATGTCGGAGGCCGAGGTGATCTCGTCGCCGTCCAGGAAGGCGTTGTACTGGTCGCCCAGGTCGCCGGGCTCCTTGGTCACGGCGATCTTCTGGGTCAGGCCGGCGCCCAGGGAGTCGGTGCGGGCGACGATAACGCCATCGTCCACGCCCAGTTCCAGGAAGGCGTAGCGCACGGCATTGATCTTGGCCAGGAAGTCCTCGTGGGGCACGGTGACCTTGCCGTCCTGATGGCCGCACTGCTTCTCGTCGGAGACCTGGTTTTCGATCTGGATGCAGCAGGCGCCTGCCTCGATCATCTTCTTGGCCAGCAGGTAGGTGGCCTCGGCGTTGCCGAAACCGGCGTCGATATCGGCGATGATCGGCACCACATGGGTCTCGTGGTTGTCGATCTGGGCCTCGAGCTCGGCCACCTTGGCGGCGTCGCCGGCGGCCTTGGCCTCTTCCAGGGCGCGGAACAGGTGGTTGAGCTCCCAGGCATCGGCCTGGCGCAGGAAGGTGTAGAGTTCCTCGATCAGCCCGGCCACGCTGGTCTTCTCGTGCATGGACTGGTCGGGCAGAGGGCCGAACTCGGAGCGCAGGGCGGCGACCATCCAGCCGGAGAGGTAGAGGTAGCGGCGCTTGGTGGTCCCGAAGTGCTTCTTGATGGAGATCAGCTTCTGCTGACCGATGAAGCCGTGCCAGCAGCCCAGCGACTGAGTGTACTGGGCGGTGTCGGCGTCATAGGCGGCCATGTCCTCGCGCATGATCTTGGCGGTGTACTTGGCGATGTCCAGGCCGGTCTTGAAACGGTTCTGGGCACGCAGGCGCGCGGCGTTCTCGGGGCGGATGCTCGCCCAGTTGCTGCCCATGGCCTCGCGCAGTTGGGTCAATGCCTTGATATCGTCTTGGTATGACATGGGGCCTTCCTTCCTCAGTGGTATCGAGCCTTGCCGGTGACCCACAGGTATCGATCGATGCTGCACCTGCGAAGTACTTTCAGGGTCGACCAGCGTCGGTGGTTTGTCTCTGCTGCCTTGGTCGAAGGCGGCGCCGGTTTAAAACGAATGTTTAATCTCTGACTACAAGGTCGTCATCAAACGAATGTTTTCTGCCGGGCTTGCTAACCACTATGGCCCATGGCTGCTGGGCTCAACAATCGACACTTAGGGGAAGAAGGCGTTGTAGCATGACTACAAGAGGGCCTAGGGCGGCCCTCATTGTGTAGTGACTTTTCGTTTGGACATGGCGAGGGTGGAGACTCGATCCGCCCTCAATCCACCAGGGATAGGCGCATGTTGCGGTGCGGGATTCCGGCGTCGAGGAAGTCGTCGCCGTAGGCTTCGAAGCCGAGTTGCTCGTAGAAGGGCAGGGCATGCAGCTGGGCGGAGAGCTCCACGCTGGGGTGGCCCTGGGTGCGGGCGGCCTCCACCGCCGCCGCCACCAGGCGCTGGCCGACGCCCTGGCCGCGGGCCTCGGCGAGCACCGCCACCCGGCCGATATGGGCGTCCGGCAGCAGGCGGGCGGCGCCCACCGCCACCTCATCCCGATAGGCCACGAAGTGCAGGCTGATGGCGTCGCGGCCGTCCCACTCCTCCTCCTCGGGCACCTTCTGCTCCACCACGAAGACCCGGTGGCGGATGGGCCCGGCGGTCTCACCGAGCTCCTCCCAGTCGCCCTGGTGAATGGTGATGGCATCACTCATGGTCAGTCTCCTCGTCATCGAGCGCCGCCTCGTCCAGGGGCCAGGCGAGGCTGCCACGATTGAGCAGCTCGACCAGCAGGGCGGCGGCGCCGGGGTAGGTCAGGATGCGGGCATCCAGGGGGGCTCGCGAGGCCAGGGTTCGGGCCAGCTCGGCGTCGCAGGCCAGGCCGTCGCCATCCACGAAGAGGGTGGTGCGGCCGTCGGCTTCCCGACGCCAGGCGAAGCGCGAGCCCAGGCTGCGCTCCAGCCAGGCGCCGTCCTGTAGCTCGGCGACAAGCTCGTCGGCGGCCAGCGGCGTCTCCTGGGGCACCAGTTGGTCCACGTACTTGGGTTGGGTCATCACCCGGCCGAACCACTGGGCGAGCTGCTGGGGATCGTCGAGGGTCTCGAGGATCAGCCGGCGCATGCGCTCGAGTGCCGCGTCGTCGAGCTCGTCCGGGTCGGCGGGCGGGGCCATGCCGGTGTCGGCGTAGCGCAGCGAGGCGGGTAGCTGTTCGCCCAGGTAGTCGGCGTAGGAGGTCACCGCCTCGTCGGCGGAGGGCGCTCGGAAGCCCACCGAGAGGGTCATGCAGTCCGCGGACTGGCTGACCCCGTGGTGGGCCCAACCCGGCGGCACATAGAGCATATCGCCCGGCTCCAGGACCCAGTCCTCTCCCGGCGTCACCTCGAAGCGCTCGAGGATACGCAGGTCGATGCCGTCGAGGATGGGGGCGTCGTCGGGGACGCGCCCACCCAGTTGCCAGCGGCGCTGGCCGCTGCCCTGGAGCAGGAAGACATCGTACTGGTCCACATGGGGGCCGACGCTGCCGCCCGGGGGGGCGTAGCTGATCATGATGTCATCCAGGCGCCAGCGTGGCAGGAAGGCGAAGGCCTCGAGGAGCTCGGCCACCTGGGGGACATAGTGATCCACCGCCTGGACCAGCAGGGTCCAGTCGCGCTCGGGAAGCCTGGCGAAGGCGGTTTCATCGAAGGGGCCGTGGCTGACCTGCCAGGGGCCCTGGGGGCCGCGTTCTTCCACCAGGCGTGCCTCCACCCCGGCCTCGCAGGCCAGGCCGGCCAGCTCGTCCGGCTCCAGGGGGCACGGGAAATCGGGGAAGGCGCCGCGAATCAGCAGCGGCTTCCGCTGCCAGTAGTCGCGCAGGAAGTCGGCGGCGCTGAGGCCGCCGAGCATGGGCAGTGGCGTATCGGTCGACATAGGGATCCTGGGACTCGAATGGGATGGAGGAGCAACCGGGCCATAGCGTGAAGCCGGGAGCCGCCCCTGGCGCCTATGACCGGAGGCGGCAGCTGGCTTTCAGCTTAGAGCTTACGCGCCTGCTCGACGGCGTTGCCGATATAGCCGGCCGGGGTCAGGGCCTTGAGCTCGGCCTTGACCGCGTCGGGCAGCGCCAGGGTATCGATAAAGGCGGCGAAGCCGGCCTGATCGATGCGCTTGCCGCGGGTCAGCTCCTTGAGCTTCTCGTAGGGCTTCTCGATGCCGTAGCGGCGCATCACCGTCTGGATCGGCTCGGCGAGCACCTCCCAGCTGGCATCCAGGTCTTCCGCCAGGCGCGCCGGGTTGGCTTCCAGCTTGCCGATGCCCTTGAGGGTCGCCTGGTAGGCGATCAGGCCATAGGCCAGGCCCATGCCCAGGTTGCGCAGCACCGTGGAGTCGGTGAGGTCACGCTGCCAGCGGGAGATGGGCAGCTTCTGGGCCAAGTGGCCGAGCACCGCATTAGCCAGCCCCAGGTTGCCTTCGGAGTTCTCGAAGTCGATGGGGTTGACCTTGTGGGGCATGGTCGAGGAGCCGATCTCGCCGGCCACGGTGCGCTGCTTGAAGTAGCCCAGGGAGATATAGCCCCAGACGTCCCGGTCGAAGTCGATCAGGATGGTGTTGAAGCGGCACACGGCGTCGAACAGCTCGGCGATATAATCGTGGGGCTCGATCTGGGTGGTGTAGGGGTTGAAGGTCAGCTCCAGCCCTTCCACGAAGGCCTTGGCGTGGGCCTCCCAGTCGATCTCCGGGTAGGTGGCCAGGTGGGCGTTGTAGTTGCCCACGGCACCGTTGATCTTGCCCAGCAGTTCGACGCTTTCGACCTGCGCGAGCTGGCGACGCAGGCGGTAGGCGACGTTGGCCATCTCCTTGCCCAGGGTGGTGGGGCTGGCGGTCTGGCCGTGGGTGCGCGACAGCATCGGCTGGTCGGCGTGGGCCTCGGCCAGGCGCGCCACCTCGCCGGTGACCCGGCGCATCACCGGCAGCAGCTCGTCGAGGCCGCCCTTGAGCATCAGCGCGTGGGAGAGGTTGTTGATGTCCTCGCTGGTGCAGGCGAAGTGCACGAACTCGGTGATGGCGTGCAGCTCCGGCTGGCCCTCGATCTTCTCCTTGATAAAGTACTCCACCGCCTTGACGTCGTGGTTGGTGGTGCGCTCGATCTCCTTGATGCGCTCGGCGTCCTGTACCGAGAAGTCGCGCACCAGGGCCTCCAGGAAGGCCACCGCCTCGGCGGAGAGCGGCGGTACCTCGGTGATCTGGGAGTGACCGGCCAGGGCCTGCAGCCAGCGGATCTCGACGGTGACCCGGGCCCGGATCAGGCCGAACTCGCTGAAGTGTTCACGAAGGGCCGTGGCCTTGTCGGCATAGCGGCCATCGACGGGGGAGAGGGCGGTAAGGGCAGAGAGTTGCATGGGTTCGATCCGTACTGGGTGAAGGGTCAATTCAGGGCGTCGAGGGCGCGTTGCATGGCCTTGCGCTGGAAGATCAGCTTCCAGCGCCGCCCGCCCTGCTGGTGCCAGAGCAGGGCGAAGCGAATGCCGGTGAGCAGGGCGGCGCGCACCCGCTCCGGCATGCCGCGGCTCTGCAGCAGCCCCGGGTCGCCCTGTACCACGATGCGGTACTTGAAGTTCGACAGGGTCTGCTGGTAGAGCTCACCGAGGCTGGCCACCACGTTCTCGTGGTGTTCGCCGAAGTGCTCGGCCTGGCCCTGGATGCGCGGCAGTTCCTGGCCCAGGGTGGCCATCATCCGGTCGTTCTTGCGCAGCTTGTTCATCAGCAGCAGCAGCGAGAAGCCGTAGCGCAGCACCACCGGGTTCTGCTGGCGGCGACCGAGCACTGCCTCCAGCACCTCGAGGCCCTGGCGCAGGTGGTTGGGGTGACCGCCATAGATCGCCTCGAAGCTCTCCGGGTCGGTGTCCAGGGTGGCGTGGAGCAGGGGGTTCCAGGCGCGTTCGTCGGCCTGGCCGGTGCGGGCCAGCTCGTCCACCACCCGGGCGGCCTGGAAGACCCCCGCCAGGGCCAGGGCCTGGCGGGTGGTGGGGTCATCGGCGGAGCGATGGATGGGCGTCGGGGTCATGAGGCGGCCTCCGCCCGATTCCAGGTCGCACGGATCACCCCGCCGCCGAGGCAGATCTCGCCATCATAGAGCACCAGGGACTGGCCCGGGGTCACCGCCCGCTGCGGCTCATCGAAGTGCACCTCGACGCCGCCGTCGTCGCGAGCGTGCATCACGCAGGGCACATCGGACTGGCGGTAGCGGGTCTTGGCGGTGAGCCGCGCCTCGGCCGCGGGGGGCTTGCCGGCCACCCAGTCCATGGCCTCGGTGGCCAGGCTGTCGCTGTAGAGCAGCGGGTGGTGCTTGCCCTGGACGGCGACCAGGACGTTGCGCTCCAGGTCCTTGGCGGCCACGTACCAGGGCGCCTCGGAGTGGTTGGGCAGGCCGCCGATGCCGAGCCCCTGACGCTGGCCCAGGGTGTAGTACATCAGCCCCAGATGCTCGCCGATGACCTCGCCTCCTGGGGTCTCGATGCGTCCCGGCTGGGCCGGCAGGTACTGTTGCAGGAAGTCGCGGAAGCGCCGCTCGCCGATGAAACAGATGCCGGTGGAGTCCTTCTTGCGCGCGGTCACCAGGTCGTGACGCTCGGCGATGGCGCGCACCTCGGGCTTCTCCAGCTCGCCCACCGGGAAGAGGGTACGAGCGATGGCGGCCTCCGGCACGGCGTGCAGGAAGTAGCTCTGGTCCTTGTTGGGGTCCAGCCCCTTGAGCAGCCGCGGCCGCGTCTCGCCGTCGAGGCGGCCGAGCACTTCGCCCTGGCGCACATAGTGGCCGGTGGCGATCTTCTCGGCGCCGAGCATCTCGGCGTAGTCTAGGAACACCTTGAACTTGATTTCGCGGTTACACAGGATGTCCGGGTTCGGCGTGCGCCCGGCCCGGTACTCGGCCAGGAAGTGCTCGAAGACGTTGTCCCAGTACTCGGCAGCGAAGTTGGCGGTATGCAGCTTGATACCCAGCTTCTCACACACGGCCTGGGCATCCGCCAGGTCCTCCTTGGCGGTGCAGTACTCGGTGCCGTCGTCCTCGTCCCAGTTCTTCATGAACAGGCCTTCGACCTGATAACCCTGCTCGAGGAGCCGCAGGGCGGACACGGATGAATCGACACCGCCGGACATGCCGACGATGACCTTGCCCGAAGATGACCCCGAAGATGACATAGACGCTCTCGGATTGGCGTGGCTGGCAAATAGGCGGGGATTATACCCGACGGAGCCGATCGGCGGTAAGGGTGGCCGGAACCCCCGGGCGCGCGACCTAGAGGTCGTGGATCACGCCCAGCGGGTAGTGACGCCCCGCCGCGGCGTCATGGATGCGCCGTAACACCAGGGGGCTACGCAGGCGGCCGTCCCGGTCCAGGGCCTCCAGTTCGTCGAGGGTCAGCCAGTGGCAGGCGAGGATGTCGCTATCGAGGGCGCGTTCGAGGCGGACCTCGGCCCGGGCGACAAAGCCATGACTGTGGAAGGTCAGCCCCGAATCGGTGCGAAAGCAGTAGAGTCCCAGGTAGGCCCGGGGAGTGACCCGCCAGGCGGTCTCCTCGAGCGCCTCGCGACACACCGCCTCGACCAGGCGCTCGTCCGGCTCCAGGTGACCGGCGGGCTGATTGAAGAGGGTGGCGGGGCCGCCGCGCTCCTCTTCCACCATCAGGTAGCGGCCGTCATGCTCCACCACACAGGCCACGGTGACCCGGGGGCTCCAGCGACTCATCGGCCGCGTCTCGGCTTGGCGTGGCCCCGGCTCGCCGGCTTGCCGCCGCGTCCAGCGCCCTTGGCGGGGCGTCCCTGGGGCTTGACCGAGGCATGCAGGGTCTCGCGGCGCCACTCCCCCGGAGCCAGGCCATCCAGGCGCCAGGGGCCGATGGCGATGCGCACCAGGCGCAGGGTGGGGTGCCCCACATGGGCGGTCATGCGCCGCACCTGGCGATTGCGCCCCTCGCTGATGGTCAGCTCCAGCCAGGTGGTCACCGGATGGCGCCTGGGGTCCAGGGGCGGGTCGCGCTCCGCCAGGCCAGAGGCGTCCAGGCGACGCACCTTGGCGGGGCGGGTGGGGCCGTCGCCCAGGGTGACGCCGCGACGCAGCGCCTCCAGGGCGGCGTCATCGGGCACGCCCTCGACCTGGACCCGATAGGTCTTGGGCTGCTTGTGGCGGGGGTGGCTGATGCGATGGATCAGCTCGCCGTCATCGGAGAGCAGCAGCAAGCCTTCGGAGTCGTGGTCGAGGCGCCCCGCCGGATAGATGCCTGGCACCCGGATGATATCGGCCAGGGTGGCGCGGCGCTCCGCACCGGCCGCGCGGTCGGTGAACTGGGAAAGCATGCGATAGGGCTTGTGGAGTAGGTAGAGGGTGCTCATAAGGGCAAGCTTACCGGCAAGCGGGGCGGGATGGCAGGGGGAGAGGAGAGGCCCTTACCCTTATTGCTTATGCGTCGAACCGGGCGCGCTGGTATAATGCCGCCGCTCGCCGGGAGCGCCCTCGATACGTCGGGGCCTGCTACAAGCAACCTGCCGGGCGCCGATGTTCCTCGCAAGACCCGGTCTCATCGCCTTGCCGGGCGGGCCGCATAGAGCCCCCGAGGCGGACATCGTCAGCGCGCGCTACCGATCCAGTTTCATGCCACCGCAGTGACCAGAGAGATCAACGCCAACATGTCAAAAACGCCGAAGATTATCTATACGCTTACCGACGAAGCACCGGCCCTGGCCACCTATTCCCTGCTGCCGATCATCGATGCCTACACCGACTCCGCCGGGATCAGCGTTGAGACCCGGGATATCTCCCTGGCTGGCCGCATCATCTGCCTGTTCCCCGAATACCTGAGCGACGAGCAGCAGCTCGGCGATCACCTGGCCGAGCTCGGCGAGCTGGCCAAGACCCCCGAAGCCAATATCATCAAGCTGCCCAATATCAGCGCCTCGGTGCCGCAGCTCAAGGCGGCCATTCGCGAGCTGCAGGGCCAGGGCTACAAGCTGCCCGACTACCCGGACGAGCCCACCAGCGACGTGGAGCGCGACATCAAGGCGCGCTACGACCGGGTCAAGGGCAGCGCCGTCAACCCGGTACTGCGTGAGGGCAACAGCGACCGTCGTGCCCCCAAGTCGGTGAAGAACTACGCCCGCAAGTACCCGCACCGCATGGGCGAGTGGAGCGCCGACTCCCAGTCCCACGTGGCTTGCATGAGCGAGGGCGACTTCTACGGCAGCGAGCGGTCCGCCACCATGAGCGCCGAGGGCGCGGTGAAGATCGAGCTGATCGGCAAGGACGGCAGCACCACCGTGCTCAAGGAGAAGACTCCGGTCCTGGCCGGCGAGGTGATCGACGCCGCGGTAATGAGCCACCAGGCGCTCACGGCCTTTATCAAGGAGCAGGTGGCCGACGCCAAGGCCCGTGACGTGCTCTTCTCCCTGCACCTCAAGGCCACCATGATGAAGGTCTCCGACCCGATCATGTTCGGCATCGTGGTCGAGGCCTTCTACGGCGAGGTGCTGGAGAAGCACGCCGAGGCCCTGTCCGAGGTCGGTTTCGATGCCAACAACGGCATCGGCGACCTCTATGCCACCATCGCCAAGTTGCCCACCGACAAGCAGGACGAGATCAAGGCCGATATCGAGGCCCTCTATGCCGAGCGTCCGCGCCTGGCCATGGTCAACTCCCACAAGGGCATCACCAACCTGCACGTGCCCAGCGACGTGATCATCGACGCCTCCATGCCGGCGATGATCCGCGACTCCGGCAAGATGTGGGGCGCCGATGATGCGCTGCACGACGCCAAGGCGGTGATCCCGGATCGCTGCTACGCGACCATCTATCAGGCCACCATCGACGACTGTAAGGCCAATGGCGCCTTCGATCCGACCACCATGGGCAGCGTGCCCAACGTCGGCCTGATGGCTCAGAAGGCCGAGGAGTACGGCTCCCACGACAAGACCTTCCAGATTCCCGCCGATGGCACCGTGCGCGTCACCAACGACGCCGGCGAGGTGATCTTCGAGCACGCCGTGGAGAAGGGCGATATCTGGCGCATGTGCCAGACCAAGGACGCACCGATCAAGGACTGGGTCAAGCTCGCCGTGACTCGCGCTCGCGACAGCGAGACCCCGGCGGTGTTCTGGCTCGACGCCAATCGTGCCCACGATGCCCAGTTGATCAACAAGGTCGAGGCCTACCTCGCCGAGCATGACACCAGTGGCCTGGATATCCGTATCCTGGCGCCGGTGGACGCCATGAAGCTCTCCCTGGAGCGCATCCGCCGCGGCGAGGACACCATCTCCGTCACCGGCAACGTGCTGCGCGACTACCTCACCGACCTCTTCCCGATCATGGAGCTGGGCACCAGCGCCAAGATGCTCTCCATCGTGCCGCTGATGAACGGTGGTGGCCTGTTCGAGACCGGTGCCGGCGGCTCCGCGCCCAAGCACGTCCAGCAGCTCCTCGAGGAGAATCACCTGCGCTGGGACTCCCTGGGCGAGTTCCTGGCCCTGGCCGCTTCCCTCGAGCACCTGGGCAAGACCTTCGACAATGCCCGAGCACGGGTGCTGGCCAAGGCGCTGGACGAGGCCAATGGCAAGTTCCTCGACAGCAACAAGTCGCCGTCGCGCAAGGTCGGCGAGCTGGACAACCGCGGCAGCCACTTCTACCTGGCCATGTACTGGGCCGAGGCCCTGGCCGCCCAGGACGAGGACGCCGAGCTCAAGGCGCTGTTCGGCAAGCTGGCCGAGGAGTTCCACGCCAAGGAGGCGGTGATCGTCGAGGAGCTCAACGCGGTACAGGGGCAGGCCGTGGATATCCAGGGCTACTACCACCCCAACGGCGAGCTGACCGAGCGGGTCATGCGCCCGAGCGAGACCCTCAACGCCGCCCTGGCCCTGGTGGCCAAGGGCTAAGCGGCTTCGCTCGCTCTCGGCACGCGAGCGCTGTGGCCCCCGCCCGACTGACGGGCGGGGGCCTTTTGCGTCCGGCGCTTGCATGCGTGTCCGTCAGGCCGCATCTTGATAAATGAACCCGCCACCGGGGCGGGCGTCCAAGCAGGGTTGAGACGCCCAGCGCCGGTCGGCTTGTAGAAATGGATAGTGCTTCATATGTTCAAGACAGAAGAACCCTGGCGGGGTGCCATCGCCGGCATGACCCGACCCGAGGAGGAGGGCGATGGCGACCTGGCGGTGCAGAGCGCCGACCCGGAGCTGGCCCGCCCCCCCATGTACAAGGTGATCTTGCATAACGACGACTTCACCCCCATGGAGTTCGTGGTGGAGGTACTGCAGACCTTCTTTCATATGGATCAGGAGAAGGCGGTGCAGGTGATGTTGGCGGTGCATACCCAGGGCAAGGCGACCTGCGGCATCTTTACGCGTGATATCGCGGAAACCAAAAGCCACCAGGTCAATCAATATGCCAGAGAGTGCCAGCACCCGTTGCTGTGTGATATCGACCAGGCCGATTGAGCGGCCACCGCACTCGCGGGCAACGCCCCAGGGGGTTGCCAACGTCGTGAAAGTGCCCGATGGTGAAATTGCCGGTGCCCACCGGTCGAAGCCCGAGGCGGCAAGAAGGGGACTGCCATGCTGAGCAAAGAACTTGAACTGACCCTGAACACGGCCTTTACCGTGGCGCGCTCCAAGCGTCATGAGTTCATGACCGTGGAGCATCTGCTGCTGGCCCTGCTGGACAACGCCTCCGCGGCGGATGTGCTCAGGGCCTGTGGGGCCAATCTCGACAAGCTGCGGTCCGACCTGCAGGATTTCATCAACTCCACCACGCCGCTGATCCCCGAGGATCAGAGTGATCGCGAGACCCAACCGACCCTGGGGTTCCAGCGGGTGCTGCAGCGTGCCGTCTTCCACGTGCAGTCCTCCGGCAAGAGCGAGGTGACCGGCGCCAATGTGCTGGTGGCGATCTTCTCCGAGCAGGAGAGTCAGGCGGTCTACTTCCTCAAGCAGCAGAACGTGGCGCGGGTCGATGCGGTCAACTACATCGCCCACGGCATCTCCAAGGTCGCCGGTCACGGCCAGAGTGCGGCGCCCCAGTCGCCGGAAGCCGAGGAGTCCGAGGAGGGCGTGGCCGAGGGCGGCAACCATCCGCTGACCAGCTATGCCACCAACCTCAACGAGCAGGCGCGACTCGGCAAGATCGATCCGCTGATCGGCCGCGATCACGAACTGGAGCGGGTGGTGCAGATCCTCGCCCGGCGGCGCAAGAACAACCCCCTGCTGGTGGGCGAGGCCGGCGTTGGCAAGACCGCCATCGCCGAGGGGCTGGCCAAGCGTATCGTCGAGGAGGACGTGCCCGACGTCATCCAGGATGCCGTGGTCTACTCCCTGGACATGGGGGCCCTGCTGGCCGGCACCAAGTACCGCGGCGACTTCGAGAAGCGCCTCAAGGCGCTGCTCGCCGAGCTGCGCAAGCAGCCCAATGCGGTCCTCTTTATCGACGAGATCCACACCGTGATCGGTGCCGGGGCCGCCTCCGGCGGAGTGATGGATGCCTCCAACCTGCTCAAGCCGCTGCTCTCCTCCGGCGAGCTGCGCTGCATCGGCTCGACCACCTTCCAGGAGTATCGCGGCATCTTCGAGAAGGATCGCGCCCTGGCGCGGCGTTTCCAGAAGGTCGATGTGATGGCGCCCTCGGTGGACGACACCATCCGCATCCTCAGGGGGCTGCGCGGCCGCTTCGAGGAGCACCACAAGCTGAAGTACACCGATGCGGCCCTGGAAAGCGCGGTGCGCCTGGCGGATCGTTACATCAATGATCGCCACCTGCCCGACAAGGCCATCGACGTGATCGACGAGGCCGGTGCCCACCAGCGGCTGCTGCCGCCGGAGGTGCGGGTCGATACCATCGACGTGGATCAGGTCGAGGCGGTGGTGGCCTCCATCGCGCGGATTCCGCCGAAGAGCGTCTCCAGCTCCGACCGCAAGCTGCTCTCCAACCTGGAGCGCGACCTGAAGATGCTGGTGTTCGGCCAGGACGAGGCGATCCAGAGCCTCTCCGCCGCCATCAAGCTCTCTCGGGCCGGCCTCAAGTCGCCGGACAAGCCGGTGGGCAGCTTCCTGTTCTCCGGTCCCACCGGGGTCGGCAAGACCGAGGTGGCGCGCCAGCTTTCCAAGATCATGGGCATCGAGCTGGTGCGCTTCGACATGTCCGAGTACATGGAGCGCCACACGGTGTCGCGGCTGATCGGGGCGCCCCCGGGTTATGTGGGCTATGATCAGGGCGGGTTGCTCACCGAGGCGATCACCAAGCAGCCCCACTGCGTGCTGCTGCTCGACGAGATCGAGAAGGCGCATCCCGAGGTCTTCAACCTGCTGCTGCAGGTGATGGATCACGGTCGCCTGACCGATAATAACGGCCGCGAGGCGGACTTCCGCCATGTGATCCTGATCATGACCTCGAATGCCGGGGCCGAGCAGATCTCGCGCCGTTCCATCGGCTTCCAGACTCA
This sequence comes from Bisbaumannia pacifica, assembly GCF_007989625.1. GTDB lineage: Bacteria > Pseudomonadota > Gammaproteobacteria > Pseudomonadales > Halomonadaceae > Bisbaumannia > Bisbaumannia pacifica. The sequence continues at coordinate 18,019 of NZ_BJUK01000005.1, read as the reverse complement.
GGACCACTCCACCGATGGCATGGAGGTGATCCGCAAGACCTTCTCGCCGGAGTTCCGCAACCGCCTGGACGGCATCATCCAGTTCCATGGCCTGGATCCCAAGGTGGTGCGCAACGTGGTGGACAAGTTCTTGGTGGAGCTGCAGGCGCAGCTCGACGAGAAACGGGTGCAGCTGGACGTGGACGAGGCGGCCCGCGCCTGGTTGGCCGAGCGTGGCTACGACCCGGAGATGGGGGCGCGGCCCATGGCGCGGCTGATCCAGGAGAAGCTCAAGAAGCCGCTGGCGGAGCTGATCCTGTTCGGCGAGCTGGCCGAACACGGTGGCGTGGTCCACGTCACCGTGGAGGAGGGCAGCGACGAACTGCATCTGGCCACCGAGGCCGAGGTGGCCTGAGTCATGTCCCACGGGCCGGCCTTCGGGCTGGCCACCACCGACCGGCGCCCTGTCTCTCGACGGGGCGTCGTTCTGTTCGGGCCGGTGGTTCGGGTGGCGCCGGCGTGGCGCGGAGGGGCGAGCCCGTCAGGCTCGACTCAGCGGGAGCGGTAGACGATGCGTCCCTTGGAGAGGTCGTAGGGGGTCAGTTCGACCTTGACCTTGTCGCCGGTCAGGATGCGGATGTAGTTCTTGCGCATCTTGCCGGAGATGTGGGCGGTCACGACGTGGCCGTTCTCCAGCTCCACGCGGAACATGGTGTTGGGGAGGGTGTCGACGACGACCCCTTCCATTTCGATATGGTCTTCACGTGCCATATAGGCGCTTCCTCGTTGATGGTCACTCGGCTGTCGCGACGCGACACTGACGGCCAACGGGCCGTCGCTGATCAAGATAGCGCGATATTGTGCCGCATGCCGTGCGTCAAGGCAAAAATCACAGCGCGATCAGTCGACGCCAGGTGCGTCCATCCAGGTACTCCAGGGGCTGGAAGGCCTGCTTGTAGTTCATCTTGCGGCACTCGCGGATCCAGTAGCCCAGGTAGACATGGGGCAATTCCCGTTCCTCGGCGAGGCGCAGGGTACGCAGCACCGCATAGGTGCCCAGGGAGCGGCGGTCGAAGGCGGGGTCCGGATCGAAGAAAGTATAGATGGCCGAGATGCCGTGACTCAGCAGATCGATGGCGGAGACCGCCAGCAGGCGACCGTCGAGGCGAAACTCCAGCAGCCGCGCATAGGGATGATCGAGGGTCAGGAAGGTGCGGTACTGCTCGTGGCTGGGCGGGTACATGTCGCCATCGGCATGGCGGGTGCGGATATAGCGGTCGTAGAGCCGATAGTGCTCCTCGTGGAAGCGCGCCGGGCGCTCGAACATCACCAGGTCGGTGTTGCGGTGCAGCAGCTTGCGCTGGGTGCGGCTGGGGCGAAACTCCGCCACCGGGATGCGCACCGAGATGCAGGCGTGGCAGCCTTCGCAGTGGGGCCGGTAAAGGTGGCGCCCGCTGCGCCGGAAGCCCAGCAGGGAGAGGGCGTCATAGACCCCCTGGCCCGGGGACTCCTGGGGGTCCAGGAACAGGGTAGTGGCCTCCCGCTCCTTGAGGTAGCTGCAGGGGTGCGGGATGGTCAGAAAGAAACGCAGGTCTCGTACCGGTCGCTGCGGCGCATTACTGCTCACGGTCGCCGTCTCCTCCGGGCTCGCGGGTGTCAGGGTAGGGTGGGCGCAGCGGGAGGCTCCGGATGCGTCCGGCCGCCGGTCACCCAGGCCCCACTGGGCTGGTCGACATACTGCTCAAGATAGCCGATGAACGCCTCCCGGGCGATGTCCCGGGCCCCCAGGCTGGCCAGGTGGCCGGTGTGCATCTGGCAGTCGATCAGGCCGCCGCCATGGGCCTCGAGGTGGCGGCAGAGATGCACCAGGGCCACCTTGGAGGCATCCGACACCCGGGAGAACATCGATTCGCCGAAGAAGACCCGGCCCAGGGCCATGCCGTAGAGCCCCCCCACCAGGTCGTCATCTCGCCAGACCTCTAGCGAATGGGCATGGCCCTGGGCATGCATGCGGCAGTAGGCGTCGCGCATCTCGGCGGTGATCCAGGTCCCCTCATGGGCCGCCCGGCTGGCCGCGCACTGCTCGATCACGGCGTCGAAGGCCTGGTCTCGGGTGACCCGAAAGCCGCCATTGCGCAGCCGCTTGGCCAGGCTGCGGCGCACCCGGAGCTCCGCGGGAAAGAGCACCATGCGCGGGTCGGGACTCCACCACAGGATCGGCTGATCGTCGCTGTACCAGGGGAAGATGCCGCGCCGATAAGCGGCCAGCAGCCAGGCCGGGGTCAGGGCGCCGCCGGCGGCCAGCAGGCCGTCGGGATCGCGCAGGGCCTGATCCAGGGGGGGGAACTGCACCGGAAAGGGGGCGAGCCAAGGCAGCATGGGCGGTCGTATCATCGCGGAAGAAGTCAGGCGGCACGGCCGCCCCTGGCGTCTAGTGTGACCGGCTTTCCCGGCCTCGACAAGGCAGCCTCGTCGGGGCACGCTAGGCTCGGTATGATGGCGCCACGAAAGTGCTGATGAGATGCCCGGAGCGGCACGCCGGGCGAGGCAAGACACAAGGGGGATGACCACTTGAGCGTCGACAAGAAGACCACGGGTCGTCGTGTCTCTACACAACAGGCCAGGGAGCAGGCGCGGCGTTTCGGCGTGCGCCTGCAGGGGGCCTCCCGAGAGGGGGCGGTGATTCTGCTGCTGGCCGGCTGCGTATTCCTGCTGCTGGCGCTGTTCAGCTATCAGCAGGGCGACCCCGGCTGGTCGCATAGCGGGCCGGAGCGTGGGGTCGCCAACTGGATGGGGCCCATCGGCGCCTGGCTCGCCGATGTGCTCTATTCATTGTTCGGGGCCAGCGCCCTGTGGTGGCCCGGCATGCTGGGTTTCGCCGCCTGGCGCTTACTGCGCACCCGGCGCCTGGAGCTGGAGTGGGACGCGACGGCCCTGGCGGTGCGCCTGGGCGGCCTGGTGCTGCTGCTGCTGGGCACCACCACCCTGGGCGCCTTGCACTTCTTCAGCCCCGACAGCACCCTGCCTTATGCGGTGGGGGGCATCCTCGGCGAGGGGCTGATGATGGGCCTGGCCCCGCTGGTGGGGAGCCACGGCACCACCCTGGTGGCCCTGGTGGCCCTGCTCTGCGGCCTGCCGCTGTTCAGTGGGCTCTCCTGGCTGGCGCTGATGGATGAGCTGGGGCTGCGAGCCCTGCGCCTGGGCAAGCGGCTCTGGCGCTGGATCGGCGGCGGGCAAGAGGCCGAGGCGGAGGCGCCCATGGCGAAGGAGCCGGCCGACACCGAAGACGAACCGCCCCAGGACCCCGGGCGCCCCTGGTGGCGACGCTGGCTGCCCCGCCGTGGGGCGCCCCAATTGGCCATGGCTTCTGGTGTGGCGGCCTCCCGTCGCGCCGAGCCGAGCCTCGAGGGCGACACCGAGATCCCCTGGGACGTGCCCGCCCGCACCCCTTCCGCCAAGGACCCCGAGGCGGCCTATGCGCGCCGCCTTGAGGAGTCCGCCGAGCCGGTCGCGACGCTTTCCGAGCCGAGGCTGAGTGCCCGGCGCGACGAGCCCGAGGCGCCGCTAGCGGCGGATATTCGCCTGCAGGCCGAGCCTGAGGCTCCCCAGGAGCAGGAGCCGACCAGATCCGCGGCGCCATCGTCCGAGGCGCCCGGCGAAGCGCTGAGCGCGGACGAGCCCGCGGCGGAATCCGCGCCATCGCCCGAGGCGCCCGCCGAGACGCGGAGCCTGGACGAGCCCACGGCGGAATCCGCGCCATCGTCCGAGACGCCCGCCGAGGCGCGGAGCGCGGATGAGCCCGCGGCGGACCCCAGGCCGTCGGCCGAGGCGCCCGTCGCTAAAACACCCCATGTCACGCCGACACCCTCGGCAACGTCGACCCCGGCGAGCGACGCCCGGGAGGCGACGCCGGCGCGGCGCGAACCGAGCCTGGTGAGTTGGAGCGAGGCGGGCTGGGAGGACGATGAGCCGAGCGCCCCCTCCCTGACGATCGCCTGCTCCGAGGTGACCGAGCCGCGGGCCGCCGAGCCATCCACGGAGACCGAGCCGTCCCAAGAGGCCGAGTCGTCCCGCCAGGCCGGGCCATCTCAGCGGGACGAAGACGAGGCGAGGACAGGGGCCCACGAGGAGGTCGACACCGGAGCGCGGGCCATTGGCGACGCGCCATCAGGCCAAGAGGCCGAGCCTCTGGATCTGCCCGTCGCCCCGGCCGGGCTGGAGGAGGAGGCACCGCGCCTGGCCAGTGCCGAGCAGGGGCGCGCCGCCGCCGCCGAGGGACCGGCCCTGTGGACCGTGGAGCATCTGCAGAATCAGCGCCCGCTTTTCGAGGACCTGGGCGACCCGGAGGGGGAGCTGCCCTCGGTGCGACTGCTGACGCCCCCCGAGGCCCATGAGCCCAACTACACCCCGGAGCAGCTGGCCAGCATGGCCGAGCTGCTGGAGGTGCGGCTGCGCGAATATGGCGTCAAGGCCGAGGTGGTCGAGACCTGGCCGGGCCCGGTGATCACCCGCTTCGAGATCAAGCCGGCGGCCGGGGTCAAGGTCTCCAAGATCAGCAACCTGGCCAAGGACCTGGCGCGCTCGCTGATGGTCAAGAGTGTGCGGGTGGTGGAGATCATCCCCGGCCGCCCCACGGTGGGTATCGAGATTCCCAATCCCAAGCGAGCCATGATTCGCCTGCGCGAGGTGCTCGACTCCGACCGTTACCTTCACGAGGCCTCGCCCCTGGCCCTGGCCCTGGGCCAGGATATCGGCGGGGCACCGGTGGTGGCCAACCTGGGCAAGATGCCCCACCTGCTGGTGGCGGGGACCACCGGCTCGGGCAAGTCGGTGGGGGTCAACGCCATGCTGATCTCCATGCTGCTCAAGGCCACGCCGGAGGAACTGCGCCTGATCATGGTCGATCCCAAGATGCTCGAGCTCTCCGTCTACGACGGCATCCCGCATCTGCTGGCGCCGGTGGTCACCGACATGAAGGAGGCCGCCAACGGCCTGCGCTGGTGCGTGGCGGAGATGGAGCGTCGCTACAAGCTGATGGCCGCCATGGGGGTACGCAATATCGCCGGCTTCAATGCCAAGCTCGATGAGGCCGCCCGTGCCGGTGCCCAGGTGGCGGATCCGCTCTGGGAGCCACAGCCCTGGCAGATGCATGAGCACCCGCCGGTGCTGGAGAAGCTGCCCTATATCGTGGTGGTGATCGACGAATTCGCCGACATGTTTATGATCGTCGGCAAGAAGGTGGAGGAGCTGATCGCGCGCCTGGCCCAGAAGGCCCGGGCCGCCGGCATCCACCTGATCCTCGCCACCCAGCGCCCCTCGGTGGACGTGGTCACCGGCCTGATCAAGGCCAATATTCCCACCCGCATCGCCTTCCAGGTCTCCTCCAAGGTGGACTCCCGGACCATCCTCGACCAGGGCGGCGCCGAGAACCTGCTGGGCCACGGCGACATGCTCTACCTGCCCCCCGGGGCGGGCCTGCCGATGCGTGTGCATGGCGCCTTCGTCGATGATGACGAGGTGCACCGGGTAGTGGAGGACTGGAAGCGTCGCGGCGAGCCGGAGTATATCGACGAGATCCTCTCCGGTGGCGTCTCCGCCGATGCCCTGGCCGGCCTCGAGGCCGAAGGCGGCGGCGAGGGTGACGACGCCGAGCAGGACGCCCTCTACGACGAGGCGGTAGCCTTCGTCACCGAGTCGCGCCGTGCCTCCATCTCCGCGGTACAGCGCCGCTTCAAGATCGGCTATAACCGGGCCGCGCGCCTGGTCGAGGCCATGGAGCTGGCCGGCGTGGTCTCGACCATGGGCACCAATGGCGGCCGCGAGGTCCTGGCCCCGCCGCCGGCGAGCGACTAAGCGGTGTCGCGTTCGACAATCTTGCAGCAACCATGAAAGCCCGCCCGGTCCCGGCACTTACGCGCCGGGGCCGGGTCCATCTATCGCCATGCCTTGCCATCCTTTCGGGAGTGAAAGATGCGACTGTTCAAGACCCTGACGACCCTGGCCCTGGGGGCGATCCTGGCCCTGCCGGCCGCCGCCCTGGCCGATGAGGCCGCCGAGCGCCTCAACCAGTTGCTGGAGCCGGTGCACACCTATCGTGCCGACTTCGAGCAGCAGATCCTCGATGGCAGTGGCCAGCGCCTCCAGCAGGCCGAGGGGCGCATGTGGCTGTCGCGGCCCGGCAAGTTCCGCTGGGAGGTGGACGCACCCTATGCCCAGGTGGTGGTCTCCGATGGCGAGGAGGTCTACCTCCATGATCCCGACCTGGAACAGGTGACCGTTCAGGCCCTGGATACCCGGGTAACCCATACCCCGGCCCTGCTGCTCTCCGGTCGCGTCGCCGACCTGACCGAGGCTTATGCGGTTAGCCGTCGTCAACAGGGCGCCGCCGAGACCTTTACCCTGACGCCGCGCTCCGCCGATACCCTCTTCGAGGAGCTGGCCCTGACCTTCTACGGCGAGCAACTAGGAGTGCTGCAGATGGCCGACAGCACCGGCCAGCGCACCGCCATCTATTTCAGCGATGTCGCGGTTAACCCGAGCCTCCCGGACGAGCGCTTTACCTTCGTGATTCCCGAGGGAGCCGATGTGATTCGCGATTCGCACTAGGCCGGAAGAGCGGCGCTTCGCGCCAGGAAGCTCGAAGCTGGAAGAACAACACCCCGCAACCATGGCTGCGGGGTGTGTTGTCTCTACGGCTATTGGATCATAGGCTTCCAGCTCGGCGTTAGGCGCCGCCATCCGCCTCGGCGTCGAGCTGGGCGCGCCACTCCATCAGTTGCTTGAAACGCGCCTCCTGGCCGTAGTCGCTGGGTTGGTAGAGGCGGGTGGGCGCCAACCCTTCGGGCCAGCAGTCGTGGCGGCTGCCGGCGGGGTAGCCATGGGGCTCGTGGTGGGCGTAACGGTAGCCCTGGCCGTGGCCCAGGGATTCCATCAGCTTGGTTGGGGCGTTGCGCAGGTAGGTGGGCACCGCCAGGGTCGGATGGGCCGCCGCCTGGGCCTTGGCCTGTTTCCAGGCCTGGTCGATGGCGTTGCTCTTGGGGGCCACCGCCAGGTGAATCAGGGCCTGGGCGATGGCGCGTTGCCCCTCGTAGTCGCCGAGGCGCAGGTAGGCGTCCCAGGCCGCCATCACCAGGGGCAGGGCGCGGGGGTCGGCATTGCCCACGTCCTCGGAGGCGATGGCCGCCAGGCGTCGGATCACGTCCAGCGGGTCGCCGCCTCCCTGGATAAATTGCGCCATATAGAGCAGGGCCGCATCGACTCGGGAGGAGCGTACCGACTTGTGAATTGCCGACAGCAGGTCGTAGTAGTGATCGCCCTGCTTGTCGAAGGCACTGGCCTGATGGCCCAGTACCTCGCCGAGCCCCTCGGCGTCGAGGCGCTCGCCATCGGCCTCGGCGGTGGTGAAGTCGCAGGCGGTCTCCAGCAGCCCCAGGGCGCGACGCGCATCGCCTCCGGCGGCCCGGGCCAGCAGCCGCAGCACCTCATCGTCGGCCTGGATGTGGCGCTCGCCCAGCCCCCGATGCGAGTCTTCCAGGGCCTGGCGCAGCACCCTCAGCAGCGCCGCCTCGTCCAGTGGCTTGAGCACATAGACCCGGGCCCGGGAGAGCAGCGCCGAGTTGACCTCGAAGGAGGGGTTCTCGGTGGTGGCGCCGATCAGCGTCAGCAGCCCCGATTCCACATGGGGCAGCAGGGCATCCTGCTGGCTCTTGTTGAGGCGATGAATCTCGTCCAGGAAGAGCAGGGTGCGGCGCCCCTGGGCCTGACTCAGCCGGGCCCGCTCCACGGTGGCGCGAATCTCCTTGACGCCGGCCATCACCGCCGAGAGATGTTCCAGCTCGGCGCCGGACTCCCGGGCCAGGATCTCCGCCAGGGTCGTCTTGCCGGTTCCCGGCGGCCCCCACAAGATCATCGAACGTACGGTGGCGGTCTCGGCCATGCGTCGCAGTGGCTTGCCGGGGCCTACCAGGGCGGTCTGGCCGAGGTATTCGTCCAGGCGCCGTGGGCGCATGCGGAAGGCGAGGGGGGCCGCCTCATCGGCGTGTGACTGGCTGAAGAGATCCATGCTGTCTCCATGCGACTACGACTTTAGGCGATAGGCAGGATCGCCCCGCAGGCACTAGGGTTAAACATCCATGCCTGCGGTAGCCCCGCCAGGCGCATCCTGTTGGTGAACCCCTGTCTTGCTGGCGACTCCAATGTTAATGGTACGCCAGGACAGCAGAGGAGGCCCGACCATGCCCATGCTGACTCAACTGCGCCAGGATCATGCCAATATGGCGCGGCTGTTGCACGTGCTGCAGCTCAAGCACAAGACCCTGGCCGACGGCGAGCGTCCCGATTTCAATCTGGTACGCGAGGTCGTCGACTATATTCTCGAGTATATGGAAGGGTATACCCAGCCTCTCGAGCGGCTGTGCAGCGAGAAGTTACTGGCCAGTCTGCCACAGGCCGAGCGGTTGACCCGTCGTCTGGCCGACGACTATCGCCAGCTGCGCGAGCGCCTGATGCGTCTCTCCCAGGACATCGACATGATCCTGATGGATGCCGTGGTGCCCATGGACCGCTTCGCCGACGACCTCAAGGCCTACCTGGAGGCGCATCGAGCCTACCTGCGTGACGAGCGCGAGGAGCTCTTCCCGCTGATCGCCGAGCACCTGAGCGACACGGAGCTGGCACAACTCGACGAACTCCTGCCGGAGGGTGCGGCCGCCCGTCTGGAACAGCTCCACGAGGCCTATCCAGAGCTCTATGCCGAATTTCGCGGCGCACCCGAGCCGGTGGTCTGATCCCGAGCCTCTTTATGGTGCCGAATGTCGCGGCGCGCCCGAGCCGGTGGGCTTATCCCGAGCCTCTTTATGATGCCGAATGTCGCGGTGCGCCCGAGCCGGTGGGCTGATACCACGATTCGTTGCCGAAACGCCCAGGCCTTGGCCTGGGCGTTTGTCGTGGCCGAGCAATACGCCGTTAAGTCCCGGCCTCGGCTGGGGTAGAATGCCTCCCCTATGCCAACCCTATGCCAACCGGGGGGAGGGGAAACTCGCCGATGGATCGACTCCAGGCCATGCAAATCTTTCGCGCCGTGGTGGAAGCGGGCAGCTTCGCCGGGGGCGCCCGCAAGCTGGACCTCTCCAATGCCATGGTCAGCAAGCAGGTGGCACGCCTGGAGGGCGAGCTCGGCGTGCGACTGCTGACCCGCACCACGCGTCGCCTGCAACTGACCGCCGAGGGCGAACGCTACCTGCAGGGTGCCGGTCGGCTGCTGGACGAGCTCCAGGAACTGGAGGCGAGCCTCGGCGAACAGCGCGGCGAGATTCGCGGCCGCCTGCGCCTCTCGGCGCCCCTGGATTTCGGGGTGCGCGAGCTGATGCCGGCTCTCCAGGCCTTCGAGGAGGCGCATCCGGCGGTCGAGCTCGAGGTGGTGCTGGAAGACCGTCGCGTCGATCCCCTGGCGGAAGACTTCGATCTGGTGGTGCGTATCGGCGAGCTGGAGGACTCCAGCCTGATCGCCCGGCCGCTAATGTCGATGCCGATTCATCTCTATGGCGCCCCCGGCTACCTGGAGCGCCATGGTATGCCCGAGCACCCCCGCGATCTGAGCCGTCACCGCTGCCTGCACTACAGCCTGCAGCGGGGCGGCGCCGGCTGGCATTTCCTGGTGGAGGGGCGCCTGGAACGGGTCCGCTTCCGGCCGGTACTGACCTGCAATAACGGGCGGGCGCTGATCGAGGCCGCGGCCCGCGGTATGGGGCTGGTGCTCAAGCCAACTTTCCTCGGCGAGCCGGAGGTGCGTCGCGGGCGTCTGGTGCGCTTGCTGGAGGCCTATTCGCCGCCCCCCATGCAGGTGCATCTGATCTATGCCGAGCGGCGGCTGATGCCGGCGCGCCTGCGGGTCCTGGTGGATGCCTTGCTGGCCTATTTCGAGGCATCAGCGGCGGGAGGGCGAGGGTGAGCGGTCCCATCCTGATCTTCGACTCCGGGGTCGGTGGCCTCTCGGTGGCGGCGGCGATTCGCCGCCGCCTGCCCACGGCGGCCCTGGCCTATGTCTGTGACAATGCCATGCTGCCCTACGGCACCAAGCCCGACGCCTGGCTGGTGGCGCGCATCGTCGCGGTCTGCCGGGCGGCCGTGGCTGCCGCCCGACCCAGCGCCCTGGTGGTGGCCTGTAACACCGCCAGTACCCTGGCCCTGGCGGCGTTGCGCGAAGCGCTATCGGTCCCGGTGGTGGGCACGGTGCCGGCCATCAAGCCGGCCGCTGCCCTGAGCCATAGCGGTCATATCGCCCTGCTGGCGACCTCCGCCACCATCGATCGCCCCTATACTCTGGGCCTGATTCGCGATTTTGCCGCCGGCTGTCGGGTACACCGCCTGGCCGCCGATGCCCTGGTGGTGCAGGCCGAGCGCCATCTGGCCGGGGCGCCCCTGGACCGGGAGGTCATCGCCGCCTGCCTGGCCCCGCTCTGGGAGGATCCCGAACTCGACACCCTGGTGCTGGGTTGCACCCACTTTCCGCTGTTGCGGGACGCCCTGAACCGGGCGGCGCCGCGGCCGGTGACCTGGGTCGACTCTGGCGAGGCCATCGCCCGCCGGGTCGCCCAGGTGGTGCCCGCGCCCCAGATCATCGAGGGGCCAGGGCCGGCCTGGGTCACCGCCGAGGCACCGGGGCTCGCCGCCGCCCTGGCCGGTGTCGGCTTCGCCGCGCCGCAATGCCTCGATCCGAGCGAAGCCGCTGCACGCTAAGCGTCTCGCCATCTTGATTTCACCGTTAAAGGAGGCCCCGTGGCCGTACCCGTCGTCGACCCCGAGCGCTATGCCGACCAGCTCGAGGCCAAGCGTCAACGCATCACCGCGCAGTTCGCGCGTTTCGCGCCTCCCGAGCTGGAGGTCCATGCCTCGCCGTCCAGCCACTACCGCATGCGCTGCGAGTTCCGCCTCTGGCATGAGGGCGATGACCTCTTCTATGCCATGTTCGAGGTGGATCCCGAGGACCCCAAGAAGAAAACGGTGGTTCGCCTGGACGACTTCCCCGTGGCCAGCCGGCGCATCAATGCCTTGATGCCGGCGCTGCTGGATGCCATTCGCGATGAGCCGCTGCTGCGTCGCAAGCTGTTCCAGGTGGAATTTCTCACCACCCTCAGCGGCGAGGCGCTGCTGACCCTGATCTATCACCGCCCCCTGGACGAGGCCTGGGAGGCCGAGGCGCGGCGCCTTCAGGAGACCCTGGGCGTGATGATCATCGGCCGCTCCCGCAAGCAGCGCCTGGTGCTCGAGCGCGACCATGTCTGGGAGCGGCTCACGGTGGAGGGGCGCGACTTCGTCTACCAGCAGGTGGAGAACAGCTTTACCCAGCCCAATGCCGAGATCTGCCGCGCCATGCTCGGCTGGGCCCGGGACGTGACCCGTGGCAGCCAGGCCCGCGACCTGGTGGAGCTCTACTGTGGTAACGGCAATTTCACCATCGCCCTGGCCGAGAATTTCCGGCGGGTGCTGGCCACCGAGATCTCGCGTACCTCGGTGGCCTCGGCCCGCATCAACCTGGAAGCCAACGGCATCGCCAACGCCAGCGTGGGGCGCATGTCGGCGGAGGAGTTCAGCGCCGCCCTCAAGGGCGACAAGGGCGGGCGCCGGGTCACCGAGATGGGCCTGGCCGATTACGACTTCTCCACCGTGCTGGTGGACCCGCCCCGGGCCGGCCTCGACGAGGCCAGTTGCGACCAGCTCAGCGGCTATGAACGCATCGTCTATATTTCCTGTAACCCGGACACCCTGGAGCAGAATCTGGAGCGGCTCTGCCGAACCCACCGCATCCGCCGCATGGCGCTCTTCGATCAGTTTCCGTGGACCCACCATTGTGAGTGTGGCGTGCTGCTCGAGCGCATCGACGACTAAAGTCAAGGGCAGAGGCCCGTCGCCATGATGCGCAACTGACATGCTCCATGAGAAAACGTGCAACTCGATAGGGGCGGGGCGGGTGCTACAGTACCCTTCGGTAAACGCGGTGCATGCCGCGTTTCACCCTAATTCGACGGCCCCAGGCCGACAGCAGCCGAGGTGATGGATGCAACACGTCGTGATCGATGGCAAACAGGAATTTCTCGCTCAGTTGAAGGAGCAGCTCACCAAGCGTCTCCCCGAAGACAAGGTGGCGGTGATCGCCGATTTCGCCGAACTCTTCTATGCCAATGTGCCCTTCGCCGACCTGGCCGAGCGGCGCCTCGACGACCTTTACGGCGCGACCCTGTCGACCTGGCACTTCGTCCAGGAGCACGACGTCAAGGCTCCCAAGGTGCGGGTCTTCAACCCCGACTATCAGGAGCATGGCTGGCAGTCCCTGCATACCGTGGTCGGGGTGTTGCACCAGGACATGCCCTTCCTGGTGGACTCGGTGCGTATCGAGCTCAATCGCCGCGGCATTACCCTGCATGCCATCCATAACCTGGTGCTGGCGGTGGAACGGGACGCCAAGCATCAGGTCAAGCGATTGGCGCACCCTCAGGATGCCAAGGCCCCCGAAGGGCGCGAATCGCTGATCGTCATCGAGATCGATCGCCACTCCGATCCCGAGCTGCTGGCCGATATCGAGGCCGGTCTGCAAGAGGTGCTGCGTGACGTGCGCACCGCGGTCGGTGACTTCGAGCCGATGCGCGACCAGGTGCGTGCGGCCCTCGAGGAGCTCAAGGCGACGCGTCCCGAGCAGGTCGATCCCGCCGATCACCAGGAGGCCATCGCCTTCCTGGAGTGGCTGCTGGACGACAACTTCACCTTCCTCGGCTGCGACGAGTACGAGGTGGTCAGCAAGAAGGGGCAGGAGCAACTGACCAAGCGCAAGGGCAGCGAGCTGGGGGTCTTCAGGCTCGATGCGCCTCGCTATCAGGAGCGTATCCATAACGATCAGGGCGTCGAGGACGATCACTATGTGCTGATCCCGGAGCTGCTCTCCTTCGCCAAGAGTGCCTACCATGCCCGGGTGCACCGTCCCTCCTATCCGGATTACATTTCCATCGATCGCTACGACGATCAGGGCAAGGTGATCGGTGAGCGCCGTTTCCTGGGCCTGTTTACTGCCACCGTCTACAACGACTCGCCGCGGCATATTCCGGTGCTGCGACGCAAGATCGGGGCGGTGATGAAGGCCGCCGGGGTCAATCCCAAGGCGCACGATGGCCATCAGCTGCGCCAGATTCTCAACGTCTATCCCCGCGACGACCTCTTCCAGATCAGTATCGAGGAGCTGACCCGGACCACCCTGGGCATCCTCAATATCCGCGAGCGGCGCCGGGTGCGCCTCTTCGTCCGCGAGGACCGCTTCGGTAAGTTCTACTCCTGCCTGGTCTTCGTGCCGCGGGATGTCTTCTCCACCGACCTGCGGGTGCGCATCCAGACCATGCTCTGCGAGGAGCTGGACGCCACCTTCGGCGACTTCAATACTCACCTCTCCGAGTCGGTGCTGGCGCGTATCCAGCTGATCCTGCGCTTCAATGGCGATGAGCCGGTCGGCTATGATCTGGAGCGCCTGGAGCAGAAGGTGACCCAACTGGCGCGCAGCTGGAACGATGACCTCCAGGCCGCCATGGTGGAGGGCTTCGGTGAGGAGCAGGCCAACCGCCTGATGGACGACTACCGTGATGCTTTCCCGGCCAGCTATCGGGAGGATTTTTCCGCGCGTACCGCCGTCTACGATATCCATCACCTCGGTGAGGTGGAGGGCGGTGCACCGCTCTCCCTTTCCCTCTATCGCCTGGTGGAGGAGGACGTCGACGGGGTCAACCTCAAGCTGTTCCACAAGGACCAGCCGATCCCGCTTTCCGACGTGCTGCCGGTGATGGAAAATCTGGGACTGCGGGTGATCGGCGAGCGCCCCTACGAGATCGCCTCGCCCAAGGGCGACTACTGGATCCATGACTTCAACCTGGAGCATCACGGCAGCGAAGTGGTCAATCTCCAGGAGATGCGTGAGCCCTTCGTCGAGGCCTTCAAGCGCATCTGGGACGGGCAGGCCGACAATGACGCCTTCAACCGCCTGGTGATCGGCGCCAACCTGAGCTGGCGCGAGGTGGCCATGCTGCGCGCCTATGCCCGCTACCTGAAACAGATTCGCTTCGGCCTGTCGCAGTTCTATATCGCCAATACCCTGGCCAGCTACCCGGAGATCACCCGTGAGCTGGTGAGCCTGTTCGAACTGCGCTTCGACCCGGAGCAGCAGGAAGCAGTGCGGGAGCGCGAGAGCGAGGCCTGCGTGGCACGTCTCCAGGCACTGCTGGACGACGTGGCCAGCCTCAATGACGACCTGCTGCTGCGTCGCTATATCGCCCTGATACAGGCCACCCTGCGCACCAACTATTATCAGCGCGGCGCCGACGGCGACTACAAGGAGTACATCGCCTACAAGCTGGATCCCAGCCAGGTGCCGGACATGCCCAAGCCGCGTCCGGCCTTCGAGATCTTCGTCTACTCGCCGCGGGTCGAGGGCGTTCACCTGCGCGGTGGCAAGGTCGCCCGGGGCGGGCTGCGCTGGTCGGATCGCCGCGAGGACTTCCGCACCGAGGTGCTCGGCCTGGTCAAGGCCCAGCAGGTCAAGAACTCGGTGATCGTGCCGGTGGGGGCCAAGGGCGGCTTCGTCTGCAAGCGCCTGCCCGAGGGCGACCGGGATGCCATCCAGGCCGAGGGCATCGCCTGTTACAAGACCTTTATCCGCGCCCTGCTGGATGTCACCGACAACCTGGATGGCGCCGAGATCGTGCCCCCCGTGGACGTGGTGCGTCACGATGACGACGACCCCTACCTGGTGGTGGCCGCCGACAAGGGCACCGCGACCTTCTCGGACATCGCCAACGAGATCTCCGCCGAGTATGGCCACTGGCTGGGCGATGCCTTCGCCTCCGGCGGGGCCAATGGCTATGACCACAAGAAGATGGGCATCACCGCCAAGGGCGCCTGGGAGTCGGTGAAGCGCCACTTCCGCGAACTGGGCGTCAATACCCAGGCCGACGAGTTCAGCGTGGTGGGCATCGGCGACATGGGCGGCGACGTCTTCGGCAACGGCATGCTGCTCTCCGACAAGATTCGCCTGGTGGGCGCCTTCAACCACCTGCATATCTTCGTCGACCCGAGCCCGGATGCGGCCAGCTCCTTCGCCGAGCGTCAGCGCCTCTTCGCGCTGCCCCGCTCGAGCTGGGAAGATTACGACGCCAGCCTGATCTCCAAGGGCGGCGGCATCTTCAAGCGCAGCGCCAAGTCCATCGCCATCACCCCGGAAATGAAGGCGGTCTTCGGCATCGCGGAAGACAAGCTGGCACCCAATGACCTGATCCGCGCCATGCTCAAGTCGCCAGTGGACCTGATCTGGAACGGCGGCATCGGTACTTATGTGAAGGCTGCCAGCGAGAGCGATGCCGAGGTGGGCGACAAGGCCAACGACGCCCTGCGCATCAATGGCGGCGAGCTGCGCTGCCGGGTGGTGGGCGAAGGCGGCAACCTGGGCCTGACCCAGCGTGGTCGCATGGAGGCCGCCAAGGCCGGGGTACGCGTCAATACCGACTTCATCGACAACGCCGGCGGGGTCAACTGCTCCGACCACGAGGTCAATATCAAGATCCTGCTCGACGATATCGTCAAGAGCGGCGACATGACCGACAAGCAGCGCAATCAGCTGTTGGCGGAGATGACCGAGGACGTCTCGCGTCTGGTGTTGCGCGACAACTACCAGCAGACCCAGGCGCTCTCCCTGGCCGAGATCCTCTCCAAGGAGGGCATGGGGCCCTACCGGCGCTTTATCTCCGAGCTGGAAGCGAACGGCCAACTGGATCGGGAACTGGAGTTCCTGCCCGATGACGAGACCCTGCTGGAGCGCTCCAATGCCGACGAGGGGCTGACCCTGCCGGAGCTGTCGGTGCTGATCTCCTATTCCAAGATGGTTCTCAAGGGGGACCTGATCGATTCCGAGGTGCCGGATGATCCCTATATCCAGCAGCACCTGGAGCGGATCTTCCCGACGGTTCTGGTGGAGCGCTTCAAGGAGAGCATGTACGAGCACAAGCTGAAGCGCGAGATCGTCGCCACCCAGATCGCCAATGATCTGGTGGATCATATGGGCATCGTCTTCGTACGCCGGTTGATGGATACCACCGGGGCCAAGCGCGCCGATATCGCCCGCGCCTATATCATCGCCCGGGACAGCTTCAATCTGAGCGGCCTCTGGGAGCAGGTGGAGGCCCTGGACAACCAGGTGCCGAGCCGCGTCCAGTACGCCATGATGATCGACCTGATGCGTCTGCTGCGTCGCGCCACCCGCTGGTTCCTGCGTCAGCGCAGCGGCATGACCACCAAGGACAGCATCGCCCACTTCGCACCGCGCCTGGCCCAGCTCCAGGAGAGCCTCGGCAAGCGGCTGCGCGGCGATGAACTGGCCGCCTGGCAGGCGCGCCGCGACGAGCTGGTGGCGGCCGGCGTGCCCGAGGCCCTGGCCAGTGCCGTGGCGGCGGCCAACAGCCTCTATGCCGGCCTCGGCATCATCGAGGCGGCCAAGCTCTCCGGTGAGAAGATCCAGCGGGTTGCCGAGGCCTACTACGAGGTGGGTCACCGCCTCGAGCTGCCGTGGATGATCGAGCAGATCAATGCCCTGGAGGTCCGCGATGGCTGGCAGGCCCAGGCCCGCGAGACCTTCCGCGACGACCTGGATCGTCAGCAGCTGGCCCTCACCGTGGCGGTGCTGCAACTGGAGGATGCGCCGCGGGAGATGGAGGCCCGGGTCGAGCAGTGGGTACAGCGCCACGATAGCCTCTATCGTCGCTGGTGTGGCCTGCTCGGTGAGGTGCGCTCCGGCAGCCAGGTTAGCTTCCCGCTGTTCGCCGTGGCCATCCGTGAGCTGGTCGACCTGGCCGAGAGTCGTCACGACTGACGGTCATCGTTCACCACCCCGACGAACCCCGCCCCCTGGCGGGGTTCGTCGTTTTCGGGTCCCTTGGGCTATAATGCGGCGCCGCTCATCCACCCGAGGATTCCCATGTACGCCCTGGCCCGCTCGCTGCTCTTTCGTCTCGATCCGGAAACCGCCCATGGCCTGGCCCTCAAGGGGCTCGATCTGGCCAATGGCCTGGGGCTGGCCCGGCGCCTCGCCGGGACACGGGTGGATGACCCGGTGGAGCTGATGGGGCTGCGTTTTCCCAATCGGGTGGGCCTGGCCGCGGGCCTCGACAAGAATGCCGATCACCTGGATGCCCTGGGAGCCTTGGGCTTCGGCTTCGTCGAGGTGGGCACCGTGACCCCCAGGCCCCAGGACGGTAATCCCCGGCCGCGGCTTTTCCGCCTGCCCGAGGCCGGCGCCATCATCAATCGCATGGGGTTCAATAACGCCGGCGTCGATCACCTGGTGGCGCGAGTCAAGGCGAGCCGCTATGACGGGGTGATCGGCATCAATATCGGCAAGAACCTCACCACCCCGGTGGAGAAGGCGGTGGACGACTACCTGACCTGCCTGGGCAAGGTGCATGCCCATGCCCACTACATCACCGTCAATATCTCCTCGCCCAATACGCCGGGGCTGCGCAACCTGCAGTTCGGCGAACAGTTGGATGCCCTGCTGGGCGCCCTGCGTGAGGAGGGGCGGCGCCTGGACGAGGCGAGTGGCCGTCGGGTGCCGCTGGCGGTGAAGATCGCTCCGGACATGAGCGTCGACGAGGTGGGGCTGGTGGCCAAGGCCCTGGCCGACAACGCCATCGATGCGGTGATCGCCACCAATACCACCATCGCCCGGGAGGCGGTGGCGGGGCTGGCGCACGGCGACGAGCAGGGTGGGCTCTCCGGGCGACCGGTCTTCGAGGCCTCGAACACGGTGATTCGCGAACTGCGTCGTCGCCTGCCGGAGATGCCGATCATCGGCGTTGGCGGCATCGACAGCGGCGAGGCGGCGCTGGCCAAGCGCGAGGCGGGGGCGGACCTGGTGCAGCTCTATTCGGGCTTTATCTATCGAGGCCCCGAGCTGGTGGGGGAGTGTGCCCGGGCCCTCAAAGAGTGAGACTAGGGCGGCAACAAGGATGGCGGCAAC